>CAVRQC010000040.1:0-16961 GCA_963723205.1 uncultured Ignavibacteriales bacterium | reverse complement strand
ATCAAATAGAAATTATAAATGATGAAGCAGTTGGAAGAACTGATCATAAAATTGCTCTTGCAAACGGGGGTGAAGTTGAATTTGAAAAACTTGTTATTGCAACCGGTTCAAAAGCAGTTATGCCTAAAATTGAAGGGACAGATAAAGAGAATGTTTTTCTTGTTCGTAAAGACAAAGAATATCTAAAAAATCTAAAAGCCCGGATTCAGGAATCTGAAAAGATTTTAATCCTTGGCGGCGGTTATATCGGCGTTGAAGTTGCCGATGAATTGCTAAAAGCAAAAAAGAATGTTACGGTTGTTGAAATGGCGGATACACTGCTTCCAACTATGGATGAAGAATTCGGAAAAAAAATAAAAGAAATCATCGAGAAGGAAGGCGGCACAGTAATTACCGGCAAAAGTATTCAAAAGATTCTAGGTAACGAAAAAGTTAACGCTGTTGAACTAAACAACGGGACAAAAATTGACTGTGATCTTTTGATTGTCTCGTGCGGTTACAAACCTAATCTCGACTTAGCTGAAAAATTGGGCCTTTCTTTCGAAGAAGGAAAAGGAATTTTAGTAGATGCTTATTTGCGCACTTCGCAAAAAGATATTTTTTCTATCGGCGATTGCGCTGCGAAGTATGATTTCTTCACGGGAGAATTTTCAAACATTATGCTCGCTTCTACCGCTATGGCGGAAGGTCGGCTTGTCGGCTCCAATCTTTATTCAATCAAAGTTATACGTCAATACGCCGGCGTTCTTGGTTCGTTTTCAACAAAAATTGGCGATACTGCATTTGCCGTATGCGGAATAATTGAGAAACGCGCAAAAGCTCGTTTGCTCGAATATACAGTTGGAATTGCCAAAGCAGTTGACCGTCATCCCGGCAAATTACCCGGGGCTTCTGAGGTAACAGTGAAATTAATATTCTCGTCTTATTCCCATACTTTAATGGGCGCACAAATTATGGGCGGAAATTCCGTTGGTGAAATGATAAATATTATGTCTGTAATGATCCTAAACAAAATGACCGACATTGATATTAATAATTTGCAAATCGGCACACATCCTCTTTTAACAGCTTCGCCGATTGCTTATCCGATAATTAACGCAACTGTGGATGCAATTAAAAAATGGAATAAATTTCAGCTCGCATAATATTGAAACAGCATGAATAATGAAATCATTTTTAGGAAAATATATGTAGTTCAATAAATTAAGTGTAATTAAAACAAAATAGTAGGAGACAAAAATGGAAACAAACGATCTTAAAACCGGGATTCCCTTGATTGGTGAAAAAATGCCAAGTTTAAAAGTTCAAACAACTCACGGTGTTAAAAATGTACCGGATGATTATAAAGGCAAATGGATAGTTCTATTTAGTCATCCCGGTGACTTTACCCCTGTGTGTACAACGGAATTCGTAGCCTTTGCCAAAAAAAATGAAGAATTCAAAAAATTGAATACCGAATTAATAGGGCTTTCGATCGACCAGGTCTTCTCTCATATTAAATGGGTTGAATGGATAAAAGATAATTTAAATGTACAAATACCTTTCCCTATTATTGCAGACGACATGGGAAATGTTGCCTCAAAACTTGGAATGATACATCCCGGTAAGGGAACAAATACTGTACGCGCAGTTTTCATAATTGATCCGCAAGGATTTATACGTTTGATGCTTTATTATCCCCAGGAAATTGGCAGACAAGTAAATGAAATATTAAGAGCACTCAAAGCTTTGCAAATTTCAGATATAAATAAAGTTGCTATGCCGGAGAATTGGCCGAATAATGAATTAATTCAAGACAAAGTAATTAATCCTCCGCCAAAAGATTTTTGGGAAGCAGAGAAAAGAATGAATCCGAAAGATGGATATGATTGGTGGTTTACTTATAAAGAACTTGAGTTAAATAATTAAATGAATGTAGTTAAGTAACAATAATGCGTTAAGAAATGACATCATGAGTATTCAACCGGGATGCATCCCTTGTATAGTAAAACAAGCTTACAACTTATCCAAGCTGGCAGGAATTTCAGATTCAGAAATTCAAAAACAAATTTTATATGAAACAATGGAACAACTCCGGATTCATAAAAACATTAAAACTGCTCCGCACTTTTCTATAATACTTCAATCTACTATTAGTAAGCATGCTGATATAAATAAAATTTACAGGGAAATAAAATCAAGAAATATCCGGACAGCAATGAAATATATAAATTATTTATCTCATATGATTGAGGCTTCCGATGATAAACTGGAAATGGCTTTAAGAGCTTCAATTACCGGGAATACGATAGATATTGCTGCAAATCCAAATTTTAATATTGAAAAAGAGATTAATGCTATCACTTCAAATAACATAAATTTGGATTTTTTACCAAAGTTCAAGGAGGACTATCAAAAGGCAAAAAAGATTTTATTTATAGGAGACAATTACGAGGAAGCACTATTTGATAAGCTCCTGATTAAAGAGTTACTGCCGAAAAAAATTGTATTTGCTGTCCGTTCAAACGAAATCTTGAATGATATAACAATGGAAGATGCACAAAAATTAGAAATCAATAAACTTTGCAGAGTAATTGAAACAGGAAATGTTATAGCAGGAATTGATCTGGAAGAATGCTCCGGTGATTTTTTAGATTCATATAATTCAGCTGATATGATAATAGCTAAAGGACAGGGCAATTACGAAACACTATTCGATGCAAAACGCGATATTTACTTTATGTTTAAAGTAAAATGCGATGTTATTGCGGAGATTTGCGGGTACCCGGTTGGTACAAGTGTATTGTATTTTCATAATGGTTTAAAAAACTAAATGAAAGCTGCTAATACCATATTAACAAAAGTTACTAAGACCATATTCATACTGGGCATAATAATTATCCTGATATTTATCCTTGTCTTATTGCGACAAATCAGGCATGGATTTCTTTAAGATGAGCTATTTGTAAATAATTAATATAGATGTTTAATCAATAAAAATTAATACCGATATGAATAATAAAGATCTTCTTTTATTAGATGAAAGATTCAATAATCCTGAATTTGCAAGAAGGTATGCTGATAAACACTTAAAAATGTCCATAAATTTTGTAAACAAACTAGCAGTTAAACTATATAAAAAAGATTTCAAAAATGGAAAAATTTTGGATTCGGGATGCGGTCCCGGACTTACAATTATTGAACTTGCTAAAAAATTTACTGCATGTGAATTTGTTGGAATAGATCTATCGGAACCATTATTAGAAATTGCTGAGAACAAAAATCAAAAAGAAAAATTGAACGAAAGAGTAAAGTTCCTTAAAGCCAATGTCCGGGATATTCCGTTTCTCGATAACTACTTCGACTTTGTTATAAACATTAATATGCTGCATCTGGTTGAAGAACCTGTAAAAATGATTAATGAAATTGAAAGAGTCTTGAAGCCGGAAGGTTTCTTTTTTATAACAGATTTAAGAAAAAGCATTCTCGGCTTTCTGGAAAAAGAGATTAAATCGGTTTTTACTATTGAAGAAGCTGAAAAAATAATAGCAAAATCAAATTTGTCAAAAGGACGGTTTTCATCATCATTAATATGGTGGAAATATCAAAACATTTGAAAATAAATTTTATTACAGTGAAAGCATTTTCATCAATAATTAATTGCTGGAAGAGAATATTAAAATAATGAAAAATACAGGGAGATTTAAATATGAAAACAGTTACTACTTTATTGTTTGCCTTCATAATCTGCTTCGGATTTACTACTTCTTTGTTTTCTCAGGAAGCCGAAAAACCCGAATGTTTTTTTAAATCTTCAAGCCTCCATTATACCGCTTACGGAATGGAACATTGGTACGATAAGTCTCAAGGCGGACTTGAAACTATAACCGGTGTTCCGTATAGCGATCTCGGCTGCAAAAATTGTCATACTGCATCATGCGATGTTTGCCATAGAGCTGAAATGGACGGAAAATTTATATACTCAAATGAAGCTGCAAAGAACCAGGATATGTGCTTAAAGTGCCATGCTCGGGAAGCATCAATAATGAAAATTAATCAGAAAGCCAATACTCCCGATGTTCACTTGGCAGCAGGAATGAAATGCATGGACTGCCATACTGCACGCGAAATGCATGGTGACGGTATAAAATACATATCAATGAAACAGCAAGGAGCAATGGATGTAAACTGCGAACAATGTCATGAGAAAATTAATCAAACAATTTCTCACACAATTCATGGTAACAAACTCGATTGTAAAGCCTGTCATGTTCATCAGGTTGTAAGCTGTACAAACTGCCACTTTGAAACTATGGTAAAGGAAGGAAAGAGAGTTGCAATACCTGTTTCGGGGTGGGAATTCTTAATGAACTATAATAATAAAGTAACTTCAGCTAATATGCAGACGTTTGTTGTTCCGGGAAATAAGACCTTTATGATTTTCGCTCCGCAATTCAGCCATTCGGTTTCAAAAGAAGGAAAGAAATGCGAAGATTGCCATAATACTGCAAATGATAAAGCAATCGAAAACGGAGCTATTAGTCTAACCTGGTTTGACAGCAGTAAAGTGAAACAGGTTTATGGGGTAATTCCCGTTGTTGATGGTGTTCAATACAATTCTGTGTATCAAAATTTTGAAAACGGAACATGGACACCAATCACTAATCCTCAACTACCAAAGATGCAATATGTTGGTTATGGTACTCCGCTAACTAAAGAACAATTGAATAAACTTTTAATTTCTCAGAAATCGAAAAAACAATAAAAAATATATTATATAAAAAGAAGAGGGCGTCATGTCTAAAGAAAATTTAATAGAAAGTTTAAATGAAGACTTAGCTTCGGAATTAGGAACGGTTATACGTTACAATTACCAGGCTGGAAAATCATATGGGATTTTAGGAACCGAATTAAGGGAAATGTTCGAAGATGAAATTAAAGATGAGCTCGGTCATGCAAGATTTCTTACAGATGTAATTATAGATTTGGAAGGTGAACCGGTAACTTCCCCTAAAACCTTTGATAAACCCAATGTATTAAAAAACATGCTCGAGCTGGATCTGAAAATGGAAGAGGAAGATGTTAATAACTATTTAATGCATTCTAAGGAAGCTGAAGAGCTTGGATATATTGAACTAAAAATGAAATTAGAAGAGATGGCAGCTGATGAAGCAGGTCATGCAAGAGTGCTTCGCAGGTTGTTAAAAGGATTATAATATTAACGAAAATGAAAAAAATATCTTGCTCAAAGAAGAGGAAAAAAGAATTGAGCACACAGTTTCAAAAATCAAACACCGGATTGCTGTTTTCAGCGGTAAAGGAGGAGTAGGGAAAACTACAATAAGTGTTAACATGGCTTTCTGTTTTCAGATGGAAGGTTTTTCCACCGGAATACTGGATGCAGACATTACCGGACCTAATGTAGCTAAAATGTTAGGTATAAAAGATGAGTTAATATTATTAAACAGCTCTATAATCCCTTTTGAAAAAGATGGTGTTAAAATGGTTTCCATAGCCGGATTAATTCAACCAGGGCAGCCGGTAATTTGGCGGGGACCTTTGCGGTCAAAATTGATAAGTCAATTTCTCGCCGATGTTGACTGGGGTGAGCTGGATTTTCTTATTGCAGATCTTCCACCAGGAACCGGTGACGAAATACTTACTATATCTCAAAAGATGAAACCTGATTATGCCGTAATTGTTACTACCCCGCAAGAGGTTTCCATTATTGATGCAGAACGTGCTATAAACATGGCAAAAAAATTAGATATACCCTTTATAGGTGTTGTTGAGAATATGTCCGGGTTCATATGCCCACTTTGTAAAAACAAAATTGATCTTTTCGATTCGGGCGGTGGTAAAAAGTTAGCAGAAGAATATAATGTCCAATTTCTTGGATCAATTCCGATTGACATTAATGCAAGAATACTTAGTGACAAAGGCAAATCAATTATTATAGAAAAACCAAATTGCGAAGTAACAAAAGCTTTCAAGCAAATTGCAAACTTAATTGATGAGCATTTTAAGGAAAATATTTTAAAAGAATATAAGCAATGAAAGATGGTAAATTTATTAAAGTAATAAAATGAAAAGTGAAATATTACTTAATAAAAATTAAATTATTTATCGAATAAGACTGGAAAATGAAAACGCTTAAAACAGATGTAGAGTGGATTGATAAAGCATTACCTGAAGGATTGCCATTAAATTCATCTACAATTATTTCTGGACCTGGAGGTTCTGGTAAACCTCTAATCGGAGAATTATTTGTTTCCGCATGGTTAAAAAAAGGCGGCAGTGTCATGTTTATGTCACTGCAATATCCAGATACTGAATTTATTGTAAAAAGTATTAAAAAAATCACAGGTTTAAACTTAAATGATTATGCGGATAAATTTATTTTCTTACAGCTTGACGTAGGAATTTCTGGTCTATTTAATGGTAAAAATATAATAAGAGCTAATCTTGTTAAACCTGCAGTGTGGGATGAAGCATTAAGAATTGCCAAAGCAAAATTGCCAAATGAAGAATCGGGGATCTTAATTTTTGGTTCCGCACTTAACCTATTGCTTTTTTCTCCTACTTATGGTGATGCCATATATGATAAAATGAAAGAAACGATTAGTTCTGATAAATCCAATACTTATATTTTTGCTGTCAGTACTTCTGCAAAAGCTAAACAAATTTCCGAGCTCGAAAAACCCGCTGATAATCTGATCATTTCCCATACAGAAAAAGATCCATTCCGTATAATTATGAAAGTAGTGAGAATTAAAGATTTACCATTTGATTCAAATGAAGTAACAGTGCCAATATCATCAGATATTTTAACAGATATAAAAGAAACTGCCGATCACAGAAGAAGGATTGTTATATCGGCTATCTCAAAAATATAATGAATGACAAAGGTGAAGAAATGATACACATAGCAAATATTTATGATAAACATGGCTGGAAAAGAGCCTCAGGATATCCTATTGGAACAAGAATGAAAATTTTAAGGGACGGAAATAGTGCAAAAACCATATTGTTAAAGTTACCAAAAGGATTTCGAATAGAATCTCATACTCATATTTATAATGAACAGTATTTTGTTTTAGAAGGAGAATATGAAAGCGAAGGGAAAATTTTTTCTTCGGGTACTTACAGGTTCATTCCAGCACATAAAAATTATGGTCCTTTTACATCAAAAACGGGTGCAATTATTCTGATAATCCGGGATCCTAAAAATGACTCATGAAATAAGGACAGAATGGTAAAATTATGTCAATTGTATTCGGACCAATACCGTCTCGCAGATTAGGAAGAAGTCTGGGAATAAACAATATTCCTCCCAAAGTCTGTACTTATTCCTGTATTTACTGCCAATTGGGAAATACAGATTATATGTCTTTGAAAAGGAGGAATTTTTTTTCGCTTGAAAAAATTTATGACGAAGCTGCTGAAAAAGTCTATCAATTAAAAAAGAGAGGTGAAAAAATCGATTATTTAACTTTTGTTCCCGACGGTGAACCAACTATCGATATTAATCTGGGAAAAACAATTGAAAAATTAAAAAAATTAGAAATTAAAATAGCTGTTATATCTAACGCATCTCTGATTTGGATTAAAGAAGTTCAGCATGATTTACTGCAGGCGGATTGGGTCTCACTTAAAATTGATTCCGTTATCGAAAATATATGGAAGAAAATAAATAGACCGCACGGCATTCTAAAGCTTAAAAAGATAATCCAGGGCATAGAAGAGTTTGCTGCAACTTTCAAAGGCATACTGGCAACCGAAACAATGCTCGTGAAAGATGTGAATGATAGCGAAGAATCAATTATTAAAACTGCAGAACTAATAAAATATATAAATCCCGAAAAAGCGTACATACTCGTTCCCACCAGACCCCCGGCTGAAAACTGGGTAAAAATACCGGATGAACGTGAATTAAATGCAGCTTACCAGGTTTTTAGAACTTTAAATATTGATACCGAATTGTTGATTCAACATGAGGGAATTGAGTTTACTTACACTTCCAATGCTGAAAAAGAATTATTAAGCATTCTTGCAGTTCATCCAATGCGAAAAGATGCCGTTGAAGAGTTTATAAAAAAAGCTAATGCAAATAATAGTGCAATTTTTTCTCTAATTGGATCTGAATCAATTAAGGAAGTTCAATATAACAACAATATTTATTATTTAAAAAACTTAAGGAGATAAATCATGCCAAATTTAGATAGAACAGGGCCGCAAGGAAAAGGTCCTTTAACTGGAGGAAGACGAGGACACTGTCGGGATAATAGAAGTGAAAAATCTGAAAACAAATCTATTGAAAATGAAGAAACAGTTTATGGCTTTGGCTTCGGAAGAAAATCTGGGAATAGCAATCGCGGAAGAGGTCAAGGTAACAGACAGCGCGGAATGGGTAGAGGCTTTGGAAGAAAATAAATTTCTAATAACATGAAAATTGCTGTACCATCAATGGGAAAAAATCTGGAATCATTTGTAAGTAATAGTTTCGGTCGTTCCCCTTTTATTATTATTTATAATGATGAAAAAGGGAAGTACAATTATTTCGAAAATATTGGATTCAAGCTCAAGGATGGTTCCGGTCTTAAAGCTGCAGAAATATTAACACAAAACAATACAGATGTACTATTAACAAAAGAAATTGGCCGCAAAGCATACTCTGTTTTAATGAAAGAGCATATTGATATTAATCTTTTAAATTTAAGCGGAACAGTAAAATCTTCATTAAAAAACTTTTAAAGAAAAGGAAATAGCATTGTACGTACCTTCAAAAATATTTTTTACAAAAGGAGTTGGTAAACATAAAGATTACCTGAGCTCATTTGAAGCTTCTTTAAGAAGCGCCGGAATTGAAAAATGCAATCTTGTAAATGTAAGCAGCATTTACCCTCCAAACTGCAAGAGAATTTCTAAAGAAGAAGGATTGAAAGAAATCCAGCCGGGACAAATAACTTTTGCAGTAATGGCAAGGAATTCAACTAACGAACCGAACCGTTTGATTGCTGCTTCAATTGGTGCAGCAATCCCTTCGGATAAATCAAATTATGGTTATTTATCCGAATACCATCCGTTTGGTGTAAAAGAAAAACTTGCGGGTGATTATGCCGAAGACCTTGCGGCTCAGATGCTTGCAACAACTCTTGGTGTTGAATTTAATACCGAAGCAGATTGGAACGAAAGAGAAGAAGTATTTAAAATGTCGGATAAAATTGTAAGAACTTTTAATATAACTCAGACTGCAGAAGGTGATAGAAACGGTTTGTGGACTACAGTTATTGCAGCAGCAATTTTGCTACCTTAATAATTTAATAAGATGACATTGATCAAAAATAAATATTACTAAAACTTACATGTTCAATAGAAAAATATTACACTCCTATGGAGTGCCCGTTTGTTTTGGGTGTAATTTAGAAAAGAATACCCCCTGAAAAACCAGAACTCCGTTAGGAGTTCAATAAAAGAAATGATGAGATTCTTTGAGATGATTTATTTTTAATTTGATTAAAAAAGGTAAGGAGAAAACGCAATGTTAAATTTCTTTTTATTTCTAAAATTATTTTTGACAGTACTGAAAATTTATTAATACTCAATTAATTTTTTGTTCGAATAATTAATTATTGCAGCACAGATTATAGTTTGCTTTGGGGTGTTGAAATCTGTGCAAGATATATATGATAACTTGGAATTAAAATTTTATAAAAAATATCACACAGATTCCTGAACTTAAAGCACAAACGTTTAATCTGTGCTACAAGGAGGAAAAATGGAAAAACATTATATTGACTCTACATCTCTTTACAGACTTCCCTGGACAATGCCGGATAATGGAATTACCTGGCTTGAACCAACTGCACAATGCAATTTAAATTGCTACGGGTGCTATAGAAAAAATATTAAGAATTCTCACAAACCGCTTGCTGATGTAAAACATGAACTGGATTTTTTCCAATCAGTAAGAAAATCAGACTGCATATCTATTGCAGGCGGTGATCCGCTTTTGTATCCTGATATTGTTGAACTTGTAGCGGATATAAAAGCGAGAGGGCTTAAACCTATCATTAACACCAATGGAATTGCACTTACAAATGAGCTTCTTGACGAACTAAAAAAAGCCGGAGTATTTGGTTTTACATTTCATATTGACAGTAAACAAGGGAGAGGAAGAGAAAAAAAATGGCTTGGTAAAAATGAAGTTGAATTGAACGAACTCCGTCTTTATTATGCTGAAATGCTCGCTGCTAAAGGAGGAATAGCCTGCTCCTTTAATTCAACAGTATATCACGACACTATTCAATATGTGCCCGATTTAGTTGAATGGGCGCACAAGCATATTGATATAGTTCATACAATGGTTTTTATTTTATTTAGATACATTACTCCTGATACACCATTTGATTTTTATGCCGGAGATAAAAAGATCATATGGGATGATATTCATTATCACTCCAATAAAACAGAAATTACGGATTTAATGGCAGAGGATGCTGTAAAAGAGATTAGAAAAAAATTCCCGGATTTTATGCCCGCTGCTTTTTTAAATGGCACTGCGAAACCTGATCATTTTAAGTGGCTCCTTTCGGAAAGGATTGGCAACAGGAATAAAATCTTCGGCTATGCTGGAAATAAATTTCTCGAACTTGTTATGACACTATACCATTTTAAGCAGGAGAAATATCTTTCTTACGCTTCCCCAAAAACTTTAAGTCTTGGAAGATTAACATTATTCAATACATGGTTTTTAGATAAAGGGATCAAGAAATCATTGAAGAATTATTTAAAGTATTTAGCATTTAATCCTTTTAGGATTTTTAAGAAAGTATATATGCAGTCAATAATGATAATTCAGCCCGTAGACTTAATGCCTAACGGTGATCAAAGTATGTGCGACGGTTGTCCCGACATTACATATTGGAAAGAAAAAAATGGTGAAGAAAAGCTTGTTTGGTCTTGCAGACTTGAAGAATTAATACAATACGACAACTTTTTAAGAATGGTTCCTAAAAAAGAAGAAACCATTCAGAAAAACGAGAACAGTATTCTTATGAATATGGACAAAATGTAATATTATATTACAAATATGGAAAGTATAAACCAAGAGTATAAAAAAATGAAAGTCTTAAGACATAAAAGAATATTAATATGCGGAAAAGGCGGAAGTGGTAAAAGCTCAATTGTTTCTCTTCTTGGTAATGAGCTGATAAAACAGAAATATAAAGTAATCTTATTAGATGCAGACGCTTCCAATCCCGGAGGTTTGTTCCGCTTATTAATAGATGGAGACAAAGCTCCAAAACCTTTAATTGAATTTTTTGGCGGAAGAAATAAAGTAACCTGTCCTTCAGATGATCCTTTAACTTTAACAAGAATAGATGATAAATTACCTATAACTGAATCTACAATAAAGTTATCTGAAGTTCCGAAGAAGTATTCCATAAAAAAGAATAACCTGATTTTGTTCCAGATAGGAAAAATTCAGGAAGCTTGCGAAGGATGCGATGGACCAATGTCAAAAGTCGCACGTGATTTTATAGTTAAGGGTGATTTTGTTACACTTATTGACATTGAAGCAGGTATTGAGCATTTCGGAAGGGGAGTTGAAAAAAATGTTGATGTAATTCTTATCGTCGTAGATCCCACATTTGAATCATTTGTAATAGCAGAAATTGTCGCAAAGATGTCTTCATATCTGGGAAATAAAAATGTCTTTGCAGTCTTAAACAAGGTTGATTCTAAAGAAACCGATATAATTATGCAAAATTCTTTTAAAGAAAAGAAAGATTAATTATCTCGGCAGCATCAATTACGATAAAAATATATTCAGATCGGGATTTGAAGGTACACAGATTACTCAATGTAAAGCTGAGAAGCAGGTTGCTGGAATCATAAATAAACTTGAAAAATATTTAGAGATAAAAAATGGAGTATGATATAAAATGATAAATGTTGGAAAGGAGATCAAAATGGAAAAGAAAAAAGAATTCATAGTATTTTGTCATTTTAGCGCTATCGGTAAAAAAATAGTTAAAGCTTCAAGTATAGAAGAAGCTAAACAAATTGCTAAATCAGATGATTCTGTTAAATTTGATGAAATTATTAGATTAACCAGGCCATGCAAGGTTGATGAAGTATTATTATTCAAATCTAAAGACCAGGTAGCTGATGATCGTGAAATAGTCGAATATAAAAACTGGGGCTCTGAATAGTTGTTAATAACAACTATTGTTGACTCTAAATAATTAGGTAAGGAGTACAAAATGGAAAAAGAAGTATTAAATAATGTCAATGTTGAAATTGCCGAATTGATGAAAGAGACTTTAGCAAATCAATTTGTTCTTTACACCAAAGCAAGAAATTATCACTGGAACGTAACTGGTCCGTATTTTTTAACATTACACGCAGAATTTGAAAAAATTTATAATGAACTTGCAGAAGATATTGACAAGGTAGCAGAAAGAATAAGAGCCCTTGGGTTTAAAGCTCCCGGAACAATGAATGAGTTTTTAGAATTTTCATCATTAATAGAGGACCCGGACGAATCTCCAGTATATTCTAGTATGGTTGAAACAATAATAAATAACTTTGAAATTATCATCAAGGAAATGAATAATGATGCGAAAAAGATAGAAGATGATTTCAACGATAAAGTTTCTGCCGGAATGCTTTACAATCTAGTTGAGAAATATCAGAAAACAGTATGGCTACTAATGTCGTTTCTGGAAAAATAATTATTGATTTTTATGCTGGAGTAACCAAAATAGCCGCAGTTAAAATAAAATATATGACAACTAAATAAAAAGCTAATATAAGTTATTAAGAAGTTATTATAATGGCATTATTAATGATAACGGAAGAGTCCGCCAGGGTATTATGATGAACCAGGGTATAATCTGTGTGCCTAATTGTTATAATTAATTCAATGTTAATGGTATTTAAGATTGAATGATCATTTAATGCAATGGAAACATTAATCGATGTCACAGAGAGTGAAAAAGTTAAAATCATAGAAATCATAGGCGGAATAGGTCTTCGAAAAGTCCTTTCTCATCTTGGCATCGGGGAAGGTTCTTTGTTAACGGTAGTACGCAATGCTCCGTTTTCAGGCCCGTTGCTGCTTGAATATAATGGAACAAATATCACAATCGGAAGAGGTATTGCTGCAAAAATTAAAGTAGAAAAGATCAAATGAAAATTGTTATTATAGGACAGCCCAATTCCGGTAAAAGCACTATTTTTAATGCAGTAGCCGGGTATAAGTCAGTCTCGGCAAATTTCCCGGGCGCTACAGTAACTTATACCAGCAGTACGGTTCGTCTGAACGGGATGGTTTCAGAATTAGTGGATTTGCCGGGCTGCTACTCACTCTCCTCCAGCAATGAAGCCGAAATGGAAGTCCGCAAATTTCTACTTACTCAGGTCGTTGATGCTTTCATAAATGTTGTAGATGCTTCTCAATTAGGACGGGGACTTACGCTTACCATAGAATTGATGGAGTTGGATATTCCCATGGTACTCTGTTTGAATATGATGGATGAGGCAGTCCGCAAGGGCATTCAGATTGATATCGGCAAACTCTCCAATCTTCTAGGTATTCCAATAGAACCTGTTGTGGCAACCAAAAACATCGGTACTAGAGAACTATTTGCCGCTATGGCAAAGAATGGCGGGCAAAAAGTGTATTATCACAAAAAGCATCTGATTTGTCAAAAGGATGTAGAAGAGATAATTTCAGAACTTAGCGCGGTGATAAATACTAAAGGGTCCATCAATGAAAAGATTATACCGAGATTTTTAGCTATCAAAATGTTGGAAGGTGATGATTATTTTTTAGAACAAGTTCGTCAAAACAATAGTACCGTGATTTTGCAAACAGCCCAAAAATTGCGAAAACAGCTTGCAGAAAAACGGGGTAGACCCTCCGATACGGTAATTGCTATGGAACGCAGCGCTTCGGCGATGGAAATTTTTCACCTAGTGACCACAATCCGCCACCCAAAGAGAGACTGGCGGGATCAGCTAGACGATATCATAATGCATAAAATTTGGGGATATATTATTATGATGATAGTTCTGATCGGATTTTTTTATTTCGTTTTTGGGGTGGGTGCCTTTATTGAAGCACCCTTGCTTGAATCCTTTGAAAAGCTTGAAACTCATCTTGGAATGCTTTTCGGAACCGAAGGAATTCTTTTTGCCATGTTAAAAAGCAGCATTTACGGCATCAGCGGGGGGTTTTCTATTGTATTACCGTATCTCATACCATTTCTGGTTGGGTTAACGGTTTTAGAGGACACTGGTTATCTGTCGCGTGCTGCTTTTTTAATGGATACATTTATGCATCGGATCGGACTACACGGTACAGCCATTATTCCATTAGTGCTTGGTTATGGCTGCAGTGTCCCGGCAGTGATGGCAACAAGAATTCTTCCCGACAGGCGGGATAAAATTATTGCAGCAATTGCGGCAACACTTATTCCTTGCTCTGCTAGAAGCGTGGTCATTCTTGGCCTGGCGGCTTATTTTCTAGGCGCAAACGCAGCCCTGCTTATTTACATACTAAATATCATTGTAATTGCTTTGACAGGGCGAGTGCTTTCTTCTCTGATGCCGGGAGTATCGCCGGGGATGATCATGGAGGTGCCTTCCTATAAGTTGCCGAGAACAAATGTGGTTTTAAAAAAGGTTTGGTTCAGAATACGTGAATTTGTAGTAATTGCCTGGCCGCTGCTGATTATGGGCAGTATTATCCTGGGTGTAGTTGAATATTATCATTGGGATTCCCTTGTGAACAAGTTTCTTTTTCCACTCACCTGGTTATTGGGGCTTCCTGCCACCCTCGGCACAACACTTATTTTCGGCGTGCTGCGTAAAGAACTATCTTTGATAATGTTGATGCAAGCGCTGGGAACCATGCAAATTCTCACTGTAATGACGCCAGCTCAAATTATGGTCTTTACCATTTTTATTACTTTCTACATCCCTTGTGTGGCAACTATCGCTGTCTTAGTAAAAGAATTAGGTAGAAACTGGACAGGAGCGGTTGTTGGTATCACTCTGATTTTAGCAACTATTTTAGCATTGGCTACTAGGTTGGTTTTTATAATAATTTGAAAATTAGAAAATATATAATGCTGAAAACGAAATAATTTGTGGATAATAAATCGAAAATTCAAAAACCCATTTTCTGAGTTTGCCACTTATACTTTAACGGTCGGATAAATTTAGACAGAAATATAGGAAAAAATAGGAGCAACTAAATTAAAAACTAAACAAAAAATAATTAAAGGAAAAATCCTTTATAGACAAAAAGAGGCTGCATGTCAAGATATAGTCTGAAATAGTTACTATAAATTTTAGAAATTTTTATATAGCATTAGTTTGTATAATGCATTCTTCGAATTCTTTCATTGCATTAATATATCTTTGAAAATATACTTTAGCCAAGTATGACAAAACAATAAATTCACTTTTATTTTTCCTAATTATGTTCAGAAATTTTTCTGCATCAAGTATCATTATTTTAGATGGTTTTACGGCTTTCGCTCTGGTCATATATCTTTTAACATCAAAAAGTAAATTTGTCCCAAATAATTCACCTTGGTGAAGAATCTTATCTATTTCCAAAGAAAAGTCTTCAATACTCTTTTCTTTATTACTTGGGATTCCAAGTGAAACTTCGCCTTCTAATAAAATGAATAAATTTTTTGCTTCTTCCTTTTGATTATAGATGATTTGCGCTTCTCCGAAATCCTTAATAACGGCTATTTCGCTTAGCTCATCAATTTGGTTTATAGTTAATAAAGAAAATATTTCTTTCTTTTCAATATCAAATCTTTCCATGATAAACCTCGCAATTAATTTTGTTTATGTTGAATTAATATTACATGAATACATATTCGTCTGATATCCAAATCTTAACTTGTACCTATACTTTTTTTGTGAGTAATCCTCCAAGTAGAGATTCAAAACATGCTCAATATCGCCCTGCACCCAGGAAATAACCTTGATTTTATTATTGCTAAGCTTTCTCTTACAAAGCTCTGTAATGCCTCCACATATTAGTATATCCGGATTAAGCAGCACAAGTGCATCCAGTTTTTTCAAGGTATCCATGTTGTCAAGCAAACGCAGCTCTTTAGTCTTAACAGAATTATTTTCCACTTTTACAATCATTACCTTCTCAGCCACATCCAATCTTGATGATATTCTATCACCAAATACCGACAATGCAATAATCTTCATCAAAAAAACACTTCAAAAAAATGAAATTGAATAGCTTAACTGCGGATTAGATAAATCAATTCACCTGCCAAAATATTTAAGAATGCTTAAATATACCGGGTTAGCAGATTGTTGAAATAATAAGAAGCGAGACTTTGAAAAAATGGGCTTAAAATGTTGCATAGATGAAACATTAAATTCATACAAGGTTGTAGGATTGCAAAAGTGGAGTTAATTCAGAAAGGTCATCCTTGATAGCAGCTATTAGGCGTACATCAGCTTAAACTGACACGGTTGCACCTAGTGGTTTAAATTTTCTTCCTGCAAAATCCTTAACAGTTTGACCCGAACGGTGGAGGCAGCCTTTCGGCCTCATCAAAAAAAATAAAGCCTCCTTTTGCAAGAGCAAAACGTCTGGGTTTATCTTTTTTGCATCAGTAAAAACACCTTTAATATAACCTAAAAGTTCTGATTCGAGTGATGTATCGGGTATGGCTCCGCAATTAATTTCTATAATGGGTCCATCTTTTCTTGTACTTACTAAAAGATTAATAGTTTGTAAAAAATGATGCCTTTAGTTTTTGAAGAGGTTTTGATTTAGAGATTATAATTGTTGCATTATTGCAACTTTTTAACCTTATAAATCCCACTTAAACCTCAGTATAATTATATCTAATTGTAATAAAGTCACTTACCTAAGTTTCCTAAGTATGGCAAACTATTTGTCTTATAGATTTTTAAGTAATTAA
>CAVRQC010000039.1:0-14892 GCA_963723205.1 uncultured Ignavibacteriales bacterium | reverse complement strand
TTATTAAGAGAAGGACTTGTTATCATTAAAACATCTTGCTTTATTTTTCTATCTTCACATTGTGTAACTCTTTCACTTCTTATAACATACTATCTCAATACATTTTGATCTAACACACTTTCCGAAAACATGAATAATTCTCTGCTACTATTACTTATAAGGGGGCTGTCCCGTTAAGTAATCGGTTGAATACGAGTCTGAGCTTGTCGAAGACTGATAAACTATTAAAATGTCATACTTCGATAAACTCAGTATGACATTACACGACTTATTGGACAGCCCCTTGGATAGAGTTCTCTTATTGAACAAAATATATTCTAATAACCGGAACATCCTGGTTATTTGTCAAATCCGTGTTCTATCCTGTTGGATTGTAAGTCGATCGTCCTGTTCTCCTTATTACTCTCATAAATCGCGTCTATAACCTCGTTTGCTTTCATACCGTCATAACCATTTCCAATAGGTTCTCTTCCATCTTTACAGGCATCTTTAAATTCCTTCCATTCATCTTTCCAGCTAATATCTTCTGGCGGGAATTCAAAGGTTTCAATATCAGGTCTTCCTCCTTCTTTTTTCCTTTTACCAAATTCCAGTTTTTCGCTTCCATAACTGCCCCCTAATCCCTCTATTCTTAAATAACCGTCAGTACCAAACACTTCAAATGAGAAAATATTTTTCCAGTTAGTCCAGCTTACATTAAACACAGCAGTTACACCATTACCGGTTTTTAAAATAGCCGAAGCATTATCCTCCACATCCATATCCCAGAATTTTGTTTCGGCTTTCCCGTAGACTTCTGAAATCTCTCCTCCGAACCACCTGATTAAATCAATCATATGAACTCCCTGATCGAGCAGTTCACCGCCGCCGCATAAATCTTTTGATGCACGCCACTCGTTTTCCATTCCCGGTCTGCCGCCATGACCGTATCTTCCCCTGATGCTGAATATTTTTCCGATTTGCCCTTCATCTGTCATTTGTTTCGCTTTCCAAACGGCAGGGTGGAAACGGTGATTGAAGCCGACCTTTAGGACAGGAGACTTGGAGACCGGGGGACTTTGAGACATTGAAAAGATTTCTTTTGCTTCAAGATAATTTCTTCCAAGGGGTTTTTCCGCAATTACATTTTTCCCTCTCCTGAGCGATTCAATTATTATTTCTTTTGCAAACTTATTAACAACCGAAACAACAACAGCTTCACATTCCGTATTATTTAATAGTTCTTTATAATCTGTAAAATAAGAGATACCGAATTCTTTACTAAATTTTTCAGCAATCTTGCTGTTAACATCGCAGCAGGCTGTTAGTTTATCTTCCGGGGATAATGCTAGTACTCTTTTCCTACCGATTAATCCGCAGCCTATAATTGTAATATTCATGATTTCTTATAAAAATATTTATTGTCAATTCTTCTCAATGTAGAAATATCCTTATCACTCTTTAATAGTTCCTGGAATTCTTTCTGCTGCCAGGGATCCCAGGGTGCACTGATCAGCTTCCCGGTTATCCCATCGGAATCATTTGAGAGAAGGAAACAGATCAAGTCGGCAACTATTCCAGGATTTGTTCCGCCCTGTTCTTTTCTTTTTAAGGCAACAGAATACTCTTTCCCTGAAAGTTCTCCTGATTCAATTACTTCGTCAAGCATTTTTGTATTGATTGCACCCGGAGCTACTGCATTTACAAAAATATTATAATCTCTTAACTCAGCAGCTATGGTTTCAGTAAATTTGACAATAGAAGTTTTTGCAACAGCATAGGCAGAAAAATTTGGACGAATACCTGTTGAGCCACCGCCCGAAAAATTAATAATTTTACCGCTTCGGCTAACCATCATACTTTTCATTGCTTCCAAGGTACAATAAACTGTCCCCATTAAATTGACTTCAATATTGTATTTCCACTTATCCATATCAGATAAATTAAAAGGCCCTATTGGTGACTGAATACCTGCATTATTAATAAGACAATCAATTCTATTAAACCGATGAGCAATTTCATTAAAAGTCTTTACAACCGAGTCTTTATTTGAAATATCTGAGGTTAAATAAAAAGAATTGGTATTGTATGATTTAATAATTTCAATAGTTTCTGTTAGTTCTGTTTCCGTCCTTGCAATTGCAGCAATATTCCCCCCTTCCTTTGCACACCTTAGAGCAACTTCTCTTCCAATTCCCCTGCCCGCTCCTGTAATTACTATATTTTTATTTTCAAGCTTCACTTTAATCCAATACTAATGTCAAAATTTAATGGAAATTTCTCAATACTACTTTATCTCATCTTCCTATCTTCTAAATTTCCTATTTTCCAAATTTCTTACCTAGAGAATACCTTCCTATACATTTCCGGTGTATCAAAAGCTTTAACATCTGTATCCATACACACACCGTAAATCGGGATTCCAGAATTAAGCATCTTTGGAAAAACATCCTTTCCAAAATCACATACTCTTTTATTTATATAATTTAATGCTGAATATTCTATTAAATATATACCTGCATTAACCCAGTGACTATCAGTATCACCGTTTTTAGGTTTTTCAATAAAACGAATTACCCTGGAGTCATCATCAAATTCTGCAACACCGCTGTGAGATACATCTTCCCTGTAATGAAAAGCTATAATACATGATGATTTGGTTTTCTTCTGTTTATTTATTAAAAGATTAAGATTATAATTAGAATAATTATCTCCATACAAGACAAAGAAGAAATTGTCAATTCATTCCCATCTTCCTACTCTTCCTAACTTCCATTGCTCACGAGCTATCCTCCTCACAGCACCTGCTGTACCCAATAATTCCTTCTCATAAGAATATTTGATATTTACGCCAAACCTTTCACCATTTCCGAAATAATCCCTTATCTTATCCGGCAGATGATGAAGATTAATATAGATATCTTCAATTCCGAACTTTTTACACAGTTCAATATTATGCTGCAGCAAAGGTTTTCCTTTAAATTCTATCATTGGCTTCGGAATCTTTTGTGTAATTTCCGATAATCGTTCACCTTTACCGGCAGCGAGAATAACAGCTTTCATGGATTTGGTTGTTGTTAGTAGTCTATTTGTGGTCGTAATGGTTTTTGTATGTTAATCGTTTATATGTGCGTCAATTGAGTCATAGGAGAATTTTTTCGTTCAAATTAATTTTACGAGCTAATAGTAACGCTCCGATTTAATTATATCCAAACTCTCAAGTGCAGAATGTAGTTCTATCTGCTGGCCAATTCCTTATAAGCATACAGATTTTTTACATTATAGAAATCAACTTATTATATTCTTCATGGCTGCCAATCCAGAACCAAATTATAGTATCTTTGTCTTTAAATACACCTAAAGCACGCCAACCTATTCCTACACGTATTGAACAAATGTTTTCTTTGGTTTTCAACTTTTTAAATTCCAAACTTGGGTGCTGTGAATTTTCTTTCCATAATTTATAATTCTTTCTTGCAGTTATTTTTATACGTTCAGGTAGTTTATTGAATAATATAATGAAATCTTTGTCAAGCTCGGATTTCACAATTCGTCAAATCCAGATTTTTTAGTTTTCCCCTGTCTGGAGTTCTCGAGTGCCTTCCTGGCAAATTTATCAAGTTTTTCCTGTGGCTTGGAAACTGTAGATTGCCATTGTACTTCACTTTTAATATCGTCAAGAAGCTGCCTTCCTATTTCATTTTGAATTTTTGGTGAAAGTTTTTCTGCTTCTTTTAATGCTTTGGATAATAATCTGGTCATATTATAATCCTTATTTCCTTTTTTTATTTATTATAAATTTATAATTCTTTCAATAAAATTTCAAACTTCAAACTAATCTTCTAAAACTTCTCAATTTGTATCTTGCAAAAAAGTGCTGTTACAAAACTTTTGTTTTAAGCAAATCTTTTTTCTTTTATCTTCCTAACTTCCTTCCCCCTGTCTCCATTTCCCCTCTTCTCCCATTTTTTCCAATACCTAAACTCTCCCCATCTCAATCTCATTCTTAATGAATTTAATAGACTTATTCAACCCTGTCACTAAGTCCGTCTTCGGCTCCCATCCCAGCTTCCTTGCTTCAGTAATATCTGCAAGATTTGCATAAGCTTCACCGGGCTGATCATCTTTATACAAAGGTTTTATACCGGATTTTAACAAGTCTGAAATTATTTTATAAATATCATTTATTGAATAATTCAACCCACTCCCGAGGTTAAATACTTTCCCGGTAGTTCTTTCATCCGTCATGCATTGAATGTGAAAATCATTAATATCATCTACATAAACAAAATCCCTTCTCTTCTCCCCGGTACCGAAAATTACAGGCTGTTCATTTTTCAATAACTTAATTATAAATGATGAAAACACAGGGGGGATTGTCCGCCGGTAATCCTGTCTTGGTCCGTAAACACAAAAATATCTCAGGGCAGTTGATTTTAAATTATAAAACCTGAATATGCTTCCGCAAAGTACATTGTGGAAAACTTACTCACTGCATAAAAGCTTTCAGGTTTTACTTCCGTCTCAGGTGTAGGTAAAGCTTTGCTCCCTTCATACATTGCAGAAGATTCGGCATAAATCACTTTTTTTACTTTCCCTCTTTTGGCAGCTTCAAAAACATTCACTGTCCCTCTTACATTTATATCTGCAGTCTCAACGGGATCATTCTGGCAGTCAATTATTGAGTTCTTAGCAGCAAGGTGGAATACATAATCGATATCATTAAATAGTGGATAAATACCCGGATCCCGGATATCCATCTTGTGAAATATTACACCGTTAGGTATCTGCTCCTTTTTACCGTAAGATAAATTATCGATCCCTATAACCTCGTATTTTCTTTCTTGATTCAACCTGTCGGCTAAGTTGGAACCTATGAAGCCGGCAACACCGGTGATTAAGACTTTGAGGTGGGGTGACTTTGAGACTGGGTGACTAGGTGACTTGGAGACTGGGTGACTAGGTGACTTGGAGACTTTGGGACCTGGAGATTTTGAGATTATATTCATATTTATTTATTTGTTTTTATAATGACCAGTTTTCCGGATGATTTGACATGATTACTAATTTACCAATTATATTATGATATTTTTCATATAATTCATCAAAACTTGATTGTTCTATATATTTACAACTTAAAGAAAATTCTAACCATGTTTGTGTTTCTGCAGCTTCTCCTTCTGCATCATTAAGTTTCGCAATAAATGATTTGGGATAGCGTCTTTTTCTAAATGCCTCGCTTATGTTAGCACAAATTGATCTGGAAGATCTTCTGATTTGATCAGTTAAAGAATATTTTTCTTCATTAGGAAATGACTTAGAAATTTCAAATATATGCATTGCAGAATCAAATGCAATATTATATACATCTAAATCCTGATGAGTTTTTATTTTCATTTCTCCCCCTTTTAATATTAATAGATAAAATTAATAAAGCAGCCAAATATCAAGTCCTCATATTTCCTCTCTCCTGTGTCTCACTTTCTCAAAGTCTCAATGTCTCCCCTTTCATATATTCACCAGCGTTTTCACCCCTTCCCAGTCGAACTTAAAATCCATATACCTCATACCGGCATTCTCAAGAGTCTTTCTTAGATTTTTTCTTTTTCCATTCTCAACACAGAACAGCATAAATCCGCCTCCGCCTGCACCCATTACCTTTCCACCTAAGGCACCATTTTTTATTGCTAAATCATACCACTTATCAATTTGAGGATTAGACATCTTATTCGATACTTTTTTCTTAGTAATCCAATGTTCATTCAGAAGCTTTCCAAAATTACAAATATCTCCTTTTAATAATGCTTCTTTAGATTCATAACCAATCTCTTTGATCTTGTGCATTACTTCTACAGTATTCATTCCTCCTCTCCCCCTCTCCCCCTCTCCCATTCCCCCCTTCTCCTCTTTGCTAATCCGCTTACTCTGCTCCCCAAGTATCACGTTGGCATCCCTCTCAATATTAGTATAAAACATCATGAGCCTGTTTTCTAATTCATATATGATCTCTTGATCAAGATTTAAGGGAGTCACTGTAACATTACCATGACTGTCAATCTCCAGCTGGGTAATTCCGCCAAAAGTAGTAGCATATTGATCCTGCTTACCGATTGGTTTACCAATTAATTCAATTTCAATTTTGCATGCTTCTTCGGCTAATTCGTGTAATGATATAAAACGTTTTAACATTACATTAAGCCCCCTTAGAAGAGCAACAGTATAAGCACTCGATGAACCCATGCCTGTACCTGCTGACAGATCTGCCATTGAAAAAATTTCAATAGGCTTTTTTATTTTTAAATATTTTAACGATTCTCTCACTATATCATGTTTTATTTTATCTATTTCATCTACGTTCAAAATTTCAACACTAGTATAGCTTACTTTAATTTTATTAACGATTGCCGGCTCATTAATATTTACATACATATATTTATTTATTGCTGCAGTTAACAGATTCCCGCCGTATTTTTTATAATAAGAAGGAAGGTCGGTACCTCCTCCACCCAACGGAAGTCTAAACGGTGCACGAACAACGATCATTTTTTCTCCGGTTTTATTAAAATCAAAGATTAAATTACAAAGTAAGCTTCTGGAGTAGGTCCAGAATGACAATGCCTTTTCCCTCGTACATTTTTCATTGTACGTCCTCAATGTCATTCTGGCGGAAGCCAGAATCTTCCCAAGCTGTCGTGTAAGGGAAAAATATGTCGCTTTAGGTAAATTTTTATCTTGAATACAACTTATTACTTCTTATTTTTATTTTTAACTTCTCTACCCTTTAACCTTGATCTGATATATTCTATGACAACATAATTAATTCTAAGTTACTATTACCAACAAGCCTTTCCCTTCTTAAGGTAAAGGTTGGATAGAGTTCCTTTTCTTAAACGATATTAGTAAATACAAAGTAATTTGAACTCATCCTACTTGCCTGCCGAAGCCTTGGCGAAGGCAGGTAGTCCTTCTCTTACAAAGAGCCTGTGTTAAAATCACTTTTCTCAATACTTATTACTATTATACCTGCGTTAAAAAGAAATAGATATTAAAACTCAGTCTTAAAAAAATGCTTAGCCCTTTTTAAGCTAAACTCCAGTTAAAATTATTTGCTTTTTGCATTAAATGTTCAAAACTATCGAGATTAAATACTCTTAATAAGTTATACGATAAAGATAATAAACGGATTTCAGCATGGACATTCTCTTTGCCACGTAATAACAATGGATTTTTTCCTAACCACAGCTTCATTGTTGCAAAGGGATGTTCTGCTACAGTTCTGCGTAATTTGAGTTTCTGTTTTGAATTTTCTCTTTGCATCTTTTTTCGGTAGTTATCCCTAAAATCCTGATTAATATACCTAATCTTTAGTCTTCCATCTTTTGATGTTGTACACTGACTTTTTATAGGGCATCCTTTACACTCCTTTGTCTTATAAAATCTTCTATAACGTCCTCTTGAATCTTTTCTTTGGCCATCAAACTTTAACTTTTTTCCTTGAGTACAGGTATATTCATCTTTTTCTCGATCATATGTAAAATCCCCTTTGGTACGTTCCGGCATTTCCGATATATATGTTTCTACTTTTTCCTTTTCCTCTAATTTCTGTATATCCTCCGGGCAATAGTATCCCTTATCTGCTATTACTTTTTCAGGTTTTCCCTCAAGCATCTCTTTGCTTGCGTCATACATGTTAACTAGTTGTTTGAAATCATTTGCTTGATCGGTTACATCTGTTGCTACTATAAGTTTATTTTTTTTATCAAAACTTACCTGAACATTATAAGCCGGTTGTCTATTCATGATGTTTGCATCAGGATCTGTCTTTATATATACCTTTTTATTTTCTAACTTTAACTTCTCTAGTTGTTTTTCAAGCTCTTCTTTTTCTTTCCTCAACTTCTCTATCTGCTCTGTCTGCTCATCTTCTTTCCCCAGCGTTTCCAGATAATGTATTATTTTCTCTTCTGCTTCTTCTATTCTTTCTTCTATCTCATATCTGTGCATATTACCATATTCAGATGCATTGGCTTTTAATTTTGTCCCATCTATTACTACTGTTTTCCCTTCCACATAACCACTTTCTTTTAAGAACTTTACCAACTGCTTTACTGCCTGTTTTATCTCTGACTGATTTTCTTTTCTGAAATTTGATATAGTCCAATGATCTGGCTGCATTTTACCCATTAGCCATAACACCTCAAGATTTACCCTGCATTCTCTTTCAAGTTTTCTTGAACTTTTTATCCTATTCATATATCCATATACATATAACTTTAGCAGACTTGACCTTGGATATTCCGGGCGCCCCACCTCATTGGCTTTTATCTGCTCTATATTTTTTCCCTCATATATCTTATCTATTATTACATCAATTACACGAACTATGGATTCTGAATTTACCTGTTCATCCAGACTACTAAATAGTTGCTGCTGATATCGATCTTCGGGTCGTATTTTACTCATTATTTTTTCTGCTTTTGTTTCCCCAATTTATTAATTCCTATTTTTTAAACCTAATTTTCACACAATCTCTTAAAAAGAGAAGGACTTGTTATCGGTAAAACTTATTATTCAATTTCCTGTCTTTTAATTTTGTAACTCATTCACTTCTTTAACAACTTTGTTATCTCGAATGCATGCCCTTATGAAAATAAGGGGTTGGAATTTTCCGAAACAATCGAAAGCAGATTCCGGATTAAATCCGGAATGACAATGTGTTTCAAGTTGTACGTTCCCAACTGTCATTCTGGTGAATGCCAGAATCTTCCTAAGCAAAAGTGTAAAGGAAAAATACATCGCTTACCTAAACTTTTATCTTTCTTTACGACGCTCCCTTCCCGAGTAATACATTAGGAATAGTCTTTAGTAGTATTTTAAGATCCAGCAGCAGCGACCAATTATCGATATACTCCAGGTCCAGCTTCACCCAGTCATCAAATTTGTTTATACCGTTTCTACCGGAAGCCTGCCATAAGCACGTAATCCCCGGTTTAATACTCAGCTTCCTGCGTTGCCAGCTATCATATCTTTCAAGCTCGTGAGGACCCGCTGGTCTTGGCCCTACTAAACTCATATCCCCTTTCAATACACTTAAGAACTGCGGTGTTTCATCAATGCTGAATTTCCTTAACCACCTGCCGAAAGGTAATATTCGCGGATCATTCTTTATTTTGAATACAGGACCATCCATTTCATTTTTTTCCATCAATGTCTTTTTTATTTTGTCAGCGTCTTTTACCATAGTACGGAACTTCCAGCTTTTAAAAGGTTTCTTATTTATTCCTACAACATTCCATGTATAAAATACTGGCCTTCCATCAGAAATTAGAATTCCTAATACAGCAATTAACATAAAAGGAGAAAAGATTATCAGAGCTGCTAAAGAACCTATAATGTCAATTATCCTTTTTATAAAAAGCTCTGCTTCAGTCTGCCTGACCATATTGAAGCTGAGGATGTTCAAACCGAAAATGTTATCAACAGTTACATGCTTCGTTATATGTCCGAAAAAGTCCGAATTGATTCTTATATTAACTCCCTCTCTTTCACAAATTTCCAACACTTCCCTAAGTTTATCAAATCTCTTTGTAGAAATAGCAATTATTACTTCCTCAGGATTGATTAACTTCAACAACTTCTCAAAATTATCATAATGATCTATAACTTTTATCCCCTCAATCTCCTGTCCCACAGTCTCCAAGTCTCCTGTCACCAGTCCCACTATATCCAGCCCCCAGTGAAAATTATTTTTTACGGTATTGATAAACTGCCTAGCCCGTGTCCCTGTCCCTATCACTAGAACCTTTCTTCTATTCTTCCCTTTGCGTCTTATTATATTTGCAATGTAAAACAGGAGAGTCTTTTCAACAGCAAATAATATCAAGTGTAACTAGCAAATAAAACAATCAAGATTGTTCTGCGGAAAGTCTTTTAATCCTACTAAAAATACTGCTGCAATACTTATTAATAATCCGGTAAAGCATACTTTTACAATAATTGAATATTCCCTGAATAAAGAAGTAAACCTCTGATAGTTGTATGCTTTTTGTACATCAAATAATAAGACATATATAAAGCTTAAGATAAGCACCAATATTAAATATGATTCTCTAATCTCAACTTTGGGAGGAAAAACCCGAGGTACTATTTTATGTAAAAGGACGGCAAATGCATAAGCTGCAATAAAGCTTATAAAAGCTACTAATAAAATCAATTAATTGAGCAACTCTTCTATGATATGATGAACGCCAAAGCATTAATATTTCATTCTTTTTTAGTTCTATTTTTCCATGACAAAATAAATTTCTTCAAATATATTTTTCAAGTTCTTTGTTATATCCAAGAAGGATAATGTGTTTTGATTTTATCTAAATTTGAAATATAACAAATATGATCACCTATTCTATTCTGATCAAAGTATTCAAATATCATCTTTTTACCTGAAATTGTTTCAATTAAATTAAAAGCTTCTAAAATGGATATCGAATTTTCTCGACCTCCACCAAGATTATAAACCTCTGCAACTCGTGGATTCTTTATAAATTCACTAATAAACAGAGCTACATCTTCCGAATGAATATTATCTCTTACTTGTTTGCCTTTATAACCATATATATTATATTTTTTCTCTTCAACATTACATTTTATCAAATAGCTTAAAAATCCATGTAATTCTACACCACTATGATTTGGGCCAGTTAGACAACCGCCTCTCAAACAACATGTGGGAATATTAAAGTATCGCCCATATTCTTGAACCATAATATCAGCCGCTAATTTAGATGCACCAAATATCGAATGTTTTGATTGATCAATTCTAAAATCTTCCTTTATTCCATTATAATAAATTTTATCTGAATAATCCCATCGAGTATCTTTTTCAACTAATTGGATTTCATTTGGTGCATCACCATATACTTTATTGGTAGACATATGTATAAATATGATATCCCGATTAGTTCTCCTAACTGCTTCCAACAAATTCAACGTTCCGGAAGCATTTACATCAAAATCGTCAAATGGTACGTTTTGCTGCTAAATCATGGCTTGGTTGCGCAGCAGTATGTATTAAAACACTTGGCTGTATATCTTTTAATATTGTTAATATGTCCTCTCTATTTCTAATGTCAAAATCGAAGTGTTTAAAATTCTTATATTTCTCTACTAATCTAGATTGATTCCATCTAGTATCTCCTTGATATCCAAAAAAATCAGCACGCATATCATTATCTATTCCATGAACTTCCCAACCAGTTTTTGCAAAAAATTCAACTACTTCACTGCCAATTAATCCGCTGGAACCTGTAACTAACATTTTTTTCATTTGGAATTTCCTTTAGCAAAAAGTAATTTTTTCATAAATATTATTCATAGATGATATAATTTTTTTTGTATCCAGATATTCAATTGCAAACTCACGACAGTTTTCCCCAATTTCTGCCCATCTATTCCTATCTTTTAAAGCATAATTGAATTGTATTAGATAATGAATTAGGACTATCCTCATTGGATAAATAGCCTAAATTATAATTAATAAATAATTCTTCAAAATCACTTATCTTTGTTGCTATTATTGGTCTACCTGCATTAAGATAATCGGAAACTTTTGATGGCCATCGGGCTATATTAGCTATATTAACTTTCATTGGTAAAATACATAAATCGGATGCTCCAAGGTAAACATATAAATCACTTAAATTCTTCTTCCCTACTATTTTTATATTTAATTCACCGCAAGTTTCATTCTCAAGTTCATGTTCACCAATTAAAACAGTTATTACTTTTCCTGAATGGTTTTTAATAACATCAGTGTCTCTAATAATAATTTCTTATCTTCATTAAATAAAGCTCCGACATATACTAGTATTATTGCAGTCTTTATTTATTTTAAGTTTATTTCTGCATTCCAATTTATTTAAGGGGCCATATAATTCTGTATCACAACCTAATCTTAATAATTTAATTTTATCTTTTGGGTAATCAAGCTTATTAACTTATTAAATAAATATTTAGACACTACAAAAGAAAAATCTGCATATTTTCTAAAATACTCCTCGAAAAATGCTTCGATTCTTCCCATTGTATTAGCATATAATTTACCTGATCTTTCTAATGCAGTAGCTCCATGACCAAAAAGGTCCCACCAGCTTATAACTAATTTTGTTTTCTTAAAATGCTTTAAAAGTAATGCCGGTAAAATAACTACCGGTCTGCAGTCGATTGCATGTACTATTTCATATTTATGTTTTAAAACAATAAATAATCTATTTAAAGTATTCCAAATATCTATTCCTTGCCTTAGCTTCCCCATAATAAATCCGGGGATTCGATAATTAGAGTATTGTTATATTTCCTGCTATTAAATTTTAATTTGGATTTAGGAGAAGTACAAAGTAATGTAACTTCATTTCCGAAAGAACTCAGTGCTTCACATTGTTCTAAAATTTTAATAAACGGACCTGAATAACTTTGGTTATGAATAATGACAAGAATTTTCAATTTATCTCAACACTTTTATAAGTCGTTTTAAATTTAGAGGGTATCTTCAGCTTTTAATTTCCAAGAAAAAGTTAAATAACAGCTTTTAATTATCGTTATTCCTTTTTTTTTATTTTAAAAACCTAAAATTATTTTTGAAATTATTACTAGAGCGGCTTTATGATTTAATTAACTTAAATAACTACCCGAATAGTATACTCTAAAAAGCTCATTTCCATATAATATAATGATTTAATAATAGTATATTCATGTAGCTAATTCTAAGTACTTCACTATTTTAATATTTTTTATAAATCTTTAAATATTTTAACAAGATTTGATGCTTCATCTTTCAAAGAAAACATTTTAAATATATTATAACCTTTATTTATCAATTGTATTCTCAATCTTTCATCGAAAATAACATTTTCCAATGTCTTCGCCAGATCATCCGAATTATACGGGTCAAATAATAATCCTGAATCTCCTATTATTTCAGGAGTAGATGATGTATTGGCACCTACAACAGGACAACCACAAGACATTGCTTCGATTACTGTTTTTCCAAAAGTTTCATAAAAGGAAGGTTGAACATAAACTAATGCATTCTTATAAAATGGTCGCAGTTTTTCTTTTTTTATACGTCCTAAAAATTTAATTGAATTTAGTACTCCGTAATTCTCTGCAATTTTGACTAACCTATTTCTATATGCTGATTCAATGTTTAAAATTTTTATCATACTCACCAATCAACACCAAATCTGCTGGATATTTTAATTTACTATTTATTTTACCAAATGCCTCAACTAAAGTATGAACGTTCTTGTATTCATATATATATGATACAAAAAGAATGTATGTGTTTTTTAAATTAAAAAAATAAAAATATTCTAATTCTTCTTTTGAAAGAGGCTTATTATTAAAATATTTACTATCCATCCCATGATATGTTACCTTTATTTTATTTTCAACATTCGGATTCACCCACAATATTTCACTTTTTGTGAAGTTACTATTTGTAATTATAACCTTTGCTTTTCTTAACGATAGAGAAAAAAAAATATTTCGATAAATTTTCTTTTTCCAATCAATCAAATTTCTTCTTAAATGTTGGGTAGAAAACGCACCTAATGCAATTTTAATTTTACTTGATATCAGAGAGGGCGATACCACCACCGCTAGAGGTAAAAAAAATATCTATATTGTTTTTTTTTAAGATATTTGGAATAACAAATTGTTCATATAGTATTCTCTTTAAACGTGAAAAGTTATCTACATTTATTGGTATAATCTTTAAGTTCTTATAACGATAATTGAACAAGCTTTTCGTTAATAAATTGATAATAAAAATATAATTATTATCTTTATCTAAAGTAGGTAATTGGCTAGCCATCTCACTAAAATAATCAAGCGAACCACTGGGTGAATTGGGATTGACTGAAATAGTAATGAAGGCAATGTTCATTTTTTTGACAAAATTTTATTAAATAAAAAATATTATGAAATATTTTTTTGCCCGATAATAAAGGGGTGGCTCTAAAAGACGGAATAATTCCATTGAGGATTTTCTCGAAAGAAAGAAATTCAGTTTCCAAATTGCCTTTTGAATCAATGACTAGAGTTTAGTATTCTTTAGAAAGTAAAAACGTAAAATATTAAAGTAGCTTTCGATAATTAGTGGAAATATTTTTTTATAAAAATATTTTCTCTTGAACTATTTATTTAATTGCAATTGGTAATAATGGATGAAAATAATCATATGTTTTTATTACACTATTATATAATATTTTAGAAATACTGTTGGATAAATAAATATTATCTATATCTATTATATTTAATTTATTTAGAAACTTTGAGATTCTTCTATTTCTTTGGATTAGATCACTGGGTCTATAATATATTACTTTAGAAAATCCTATTTCTTGGAAATATTTCTTTAATGTAGTATCACTAAAAAAATAAATATGCCCTTCAGGTGCTACAAAATTATCAAGCCTTGCCTTACCTAATAATTTTCTTTCTATATAGTACCACTTAAAATTTGCTGTGGTAAAATAAAAAACACCCCCAGTTTTTAGAGAGTTATAAACATTTGTTAAGAATTTTTTAGGATTATCTACATGTTCAAGAACTTCAATTGCAGTTATAATATCATAATCATTACTTTGATAATAATCTTTTGAAAAATCAATTTTATGCACTTTGTATCCTCTCTGAATGGCGAATTCTGCTGCAAAGGGTGATAATTCAATACCTTCAACTTCGAACCCTTCTTTGCTAAACTCTTTCATTAAATTTCCTGTACCGCATCCAATATCTAACACTTTTTTTGAATTTGGCAATAATTTTTTTATTGATTTTATAATAAATTCTGTGTCAGTTTTTACGAATTCATTATTAAATTCTTTAACATAATTTATTGTATTATCAAATCCT
>CAVRQC010000038.1:0-716488 GCA_963723205.1 uncultured Ignavibacteriales bacterium | reverse complement strand
AGTAAGAATGCAATATATTTTCTCTTAGTAAATAATTTATAAATAATTGAAAGATGCTGTTTTCAATTTGACTAAGTAATTTTTTAAAAATATTTTATACAAGTTCCTCTTGAAATTATTTGATGATTTCTATAGAGGTAGAAAGGTGAAAAAATTATTCTTAGTTTCTTTTCAATTGTTCTGTTCAATTAATATCTTTTCTCAACCCTCCTTTAATCTTTTTTCAGGATTTGGAAAAACTGTTTTTGAAAATGTAGAAAATCAGGCAGAATATTTTCCTGCAGGTATCCAGCTAATGTTTGGAGTTCCCGTATTTAATTTCGGGATTGAAGCAAACTATAGTTTAACACCTATCGTTTATGATGTCCAGGATATTCAGAGTAAAAAGAATTTAAAACGAATAAAATTTCATCAATTTTTTATCGGGTCGGTCATTAAAATTAATTTGACTACAGGAAATGTTATTCCATTTCTGAGGGTTGGAGTAGGATTGCACACAGGTAAAGAAAGGGTTACCTGGTCTGAAGTAGCTAAAAGAACAGCAACTAAAAACGGAATAATTTTGATAAATTATAAAACTTCTTTAAAGAATAAATTGGGATTTAATTTAGGAGGAGGCTTCAATCTAAAGTTGTGGCAGTACAGCGGTTTCTTTTTTGAATATGTTTATCAATTTATTTCAAAGCAGGAGAATATCCCTGGCGGTGTCCAATTCAAAGCTGATAATTGGACATTCTCATTCGGTTATATAATTAACTTTTTATAAAATCCTTTCATTATTGAATTTTTACCCAATGTTGATCATGTCTTCGATTTGTTTCATTTTTATGACTAATATTATTAATTGCAATTTGAATTTTTAAGATTACGATTTTTTGTTATTTAGAACGATTAATTATTTTTTATATGATTATTTTGTTATAGATTCTTTATAACAATTGGAAAACAACGAGAAAGAAATTTATAGAATGAATCGCAAAAATCAGGAAATAGAATATAAATTTAAAGTAATATCAAATGACTGGAAAAAAAATGCAACTGGTGTTTATTATAAACAAGGATATTTATCCTTAGATTGTGGTAGAACCGTTAGAGTAAGACTGGAAGGAGATAATGCAAAATTAACAATCAAAGGTCAAAAAACAGGACCTTCCGGTGAGGAATTCGAATATGAAATACCATTTGAAGATGCTGTTGACATTTTAGAAAATTTGTGTTTTAAGCCTATGGTTGAGAAGAAAAGATATAAAGTTAATTATGATGGATTTACTTGGGATGTTGATGAATTCCTTGGTGAGAACAAAGGTTTGGTAATAGCAGAGATAGAACTTGAGAGAATTGATCAGGTTTTTAATAAACCTGCCTGGGTAGGGGAGAATGTTACCGGCGATCCCAAATATAAGAACGCAAATCTTGTAAGGAATCCCTTTAAAAATTGGAAATAATTTATCCCAGAATAGTCAATAGGAAAAGATATCTAATGACCGCCATTAGAAAGATTAAGAGCTAAGATATTTATAAACAATAAGTTAAGATATACTCGACTATCAAAGCAATAACAAGTATCTTTGTAAGAAAAACAGACAAACAAATGGAACTAAAAATAGAGTTTACCGACAAAGAAATCACTCCTTGGGGCGGAATGATTTTGATGAAAAAGTTGATAGAGAAGACAAAGATAAACGAAGTATTAGAACGGCTTGCATTACCTTCACAGAATTCAAATCGAGGTTATAACCCAATACAGTTGATAAATAATTTTTGGGTAAGCATATGGAGCGGAGCCAGCCGGTTTGAACATTTAGAAGTGACAAGAATGGACAAAGTGATTCAAAAGATATTTGGATGGAAGAAGATGGCGGGTCATAAGTCCTTCCAAAGATATTTTAAGAAATTCGGACAAGCAGATAACCAACGTGTATTTACCGAGTTGTTCAACTGGTTCTTTAAGGAGATAAAATTAGACAACTACACATTAGATTTAGATTCGACGATACTGACAAGATATGGAAAACAACAAGGAGCAAAGAAGGGATATAATCCAAAGAAGCCAGGAGGCAATAGTCATCATCCGTTGATAGCCTTTGTAGCAGAAGCAAGAATGACGGTAAACTTCTGGTTAAGGAGTGGTAACGCATATACAACAAATAACTTCTATAATTTTCTGGAAAACACCTTTGAAAGATTAGCAGGAAAGACAATAGGATTGCTAAGAGCAGACAGCGGATTTTATGATAAAAAGATATTCGAATACTTAGAAAATCGGTTAAAAGCAGTTAATTACATAATAGCGGCAAAGTTTTACAGACCACTAAAACTTGCCATAGCCAGAGAAAAGACATATTGGAGATTAGAAGATGGCATAGAGATAAGCGATACGATGTATCAAAGTCCGGGTTGGGAAAAACCAAGACGTATGATAATAGTAAGACAAGAAATAAACTTACGCCCGAAGTCAACAGGCAAACAGTTGCGGTTATTTGGAGAAGAAGAAGCATATAAAAATTACCGGTATAGTTGTTTCATAACCAACCTTACATTATCGGCAAAGATGATATGGGACGCATACCGAAACAGGGCAGATGCAGAGAATCGGATAAAGGAATTGAAGGAAGATTTCGGAGCAGGTAGTTTTAATGTAGATAATTTCTTTGCAACAGAGGCTGCATTAAATTTTGTAATGATGGGATATAATTTAATGAGTTTATTCAGACAAGCAATACTAAACACAAAAACGCATCAGCAATTAAAAACACTACGATACAGAGTTTTTGCAATTGGATCCTATATTACAAAAAATGGTAATGATAGAATCTTAAAATTATCACTGGCAATGAAACGACGAAGTTGGTTTGAAGGAATTTGGTCTAATACAAACCTCTTCAGATGGCCGTTTGTTGTATCAAAAGAAAATTCCTAATGACAATTCTGGGTTAATAATTAGTTCTAGTATAAACAATCACCATATAATCTAATTTAAAGTTTCTACTTCTTTTCCTTTAAAAAGTTAAGAATATTGTGTGACGCTTTTTTAATTCCCGATAAAATTATTCCGGGAACAATTGCGGAATTATGAGGTGAACCTAAAAAGTTAGGAAGATCAAAAAACGGATAATTAATCCTGAATTCTCCCGCAGTAAATGGTTCGATCCACCATGCATCAATTCCAGCATAAAAATCCGGATGAGTTTTTAAATGCTCATATAAATCTTTTTCAACAATAATTTCACCCCTTGCTACATTAACTAATACTGCATTCGGCTTCATTAATTCCAATTTAGTTTTATTAATCAGGCTGTCAGTTTCTTTATTCAATGGAAGGGAGATAATTATTATATCTGAATTAGAGAGTGTATGTTTTATATCTTTTATAGTACCAATAAAATCAACCTTATCATCTGTTTTACCTGATGTATTTATTGCAAAAATTTTCGTTCCGAAAGCTTTTAATAGATTTGCTGTTGCTTTTCCTATTCCGCCGTAACCTAAAATTCCGCAAGTTGCTTCTTTTAAGGATCTGTTTACGCCATTTTGATTAAATTCTCCGGATACTAGTTTATTGTGATTTTTCAAAAGATTTTTGAAAATAAATAAAATCATTGCAACAATGTGTTCAGCCATTGGCTCAGCATATGCACCTTTATTACTGGCTATTTTACAATTGTCTGGAAACCAATTAAAATCTATATGATCAAACCCGGCTGAAAGTAACTGGACAAATTCAATATTTTGTAATGAGTCTTTTGAGATGTTTCTTAATTCCCGTGGAGGATTCCATGCAAAAAGGATATTAGAATCTTTTAAAACAGCATCAAATTCTTCTCTATCGTATTCCCTTAAAAATTCAACCTGAGCAGTTTCTTTAAAAATTGAATTTATTAATTTTTTATGTTCTTCATTGGCATTAAATGAAATTACAACTTTTTTCATTATAAATTCCGGAATATTTTCAAGAATTTTAAGTTCAATTAAAATATAAAAGTACTTTAAAAATTAGATATTTTCTAACATAAAATTATTGATTGGCAACATTCAGGCTATTCAACAACTTCAACCTTTTCACTTTTTTTCTTTTTGTTGTATTTCAAGAATAACAAAGGAATTATTATTATTGCAGTAATAGCAGCTCCGGCTAAAAAGTCATCGGCTATTCCGCGAACAAAAGCTTGACTTGTTAGGTTTTGTGCTATCAGAGATTTTGCTCTCATAGTAACCTGCTTACCGGCTCCTCCTAAGGATTGCTGAACAAATTGTTTTAATCCGTATTGTATGTGCTTAAATTTGGCTGAATTTTGATTAACTGATTGACTATACATTGCAGTATGAAAAATAACTCTACGCGTAAGAAAGGTTCCTAAAATAGCAACACCGAAGCTTCCGCCGACCTGCCTGATTGTGTTGAATAAACCTGTTGCCTGAGCCATTTTTTCTTTTGGGATATTGTTTATGGCTAATGTGCTTAATGGAATAAACATAAAACCAAGTCCGAATCCTCTTATAATTAGCGGTATAATTATTCCTTCATATTCAGTTGTAAGCGATAAATCCTTATATAAATACATACTTATAAAGGTCAGTATGATTCCTATTGAAATAGGTATTTTCGGATTTAATTTGTCTGTCATCTTTCCGGCAATGGGCGACATAATGGCCTGAATAATACCGACAGGAAAAAATACAAGCCCAGCCTGAAGAGCCGTATAACCTAGTGAATTCTGAAGAAATATCGGTAGAAGAAATGAGTTGCCAAAAAATGCAAGTCCGAAAATAAAAAACATTATGTTTGATAATCCAAAATTACGATTCTTTAAAATTCTTAAATCTAAAATCGGATTTTTAACGGTTAGTTCTCTGAATATAAAAATTATAAAGCTGACAAAAGCAATAAAGAAACAGGTTAAAATAAAATCGGAAGTCCAGCCACCGGTATTCCAAGCGGAATTTCCGTCTGAAAGTGCTAGTAATAAGGCAACAAGAAATGTAGTCATGCTTATTAAACCTAGCATATCAAATTTGCCTGTTTTAGGGATTTTATATTCTCTTAAAATAATCCATGACGCTGCCACACCAATGATTCCGATGGGTACATTAATATCGAAAATAGCATTCCAGTCAAATCTGTCGATCAAGTAACCGCCGAACATCGGGCCGAGGGAAATCGATGCAGCAGCGGCAATCCCCCAGAATCCTAGCGCAAATCCTCTTTGTTCGGGCGGGAACTCTCTTGTTATAATTGCCATTCCCACGGGCATAATAAAACCTGCGCCGGCACCTTGAATAATCCGGAAAAAGATCAGCATATTCTCATTTGCAGACAAACTGCATAGTAAAGAACCGGCAGTAAAGAGAATCAATCCTAAATTGTAGGTGCTTTTATATCCAAGATGATCCGCAATCCAGCCGGATGAGGGAAAAATAACGGAACGAACTAGTAAATATACTGTTAAAACCCATTCTATTTTATCAACACTTACACTAAACGCAGCCATCATTTTCGGCATACCGACATTTACGATGGAAGCATCCAGTACAGATATAAAAGTGCCTATCATTACTACTGCAAGAACAAGCCATTTATAATAGGAACGTTCCTGCAGACTTGATAAATTTGAATATCTTTTGTTTACATTATTAAGCATTATTAATTACATGTATCAAAAAAACCGGCTTAATCTTTCTCTTCGTACGAAAGCCGTGTCGCTGTTTCAACACCCTGTAAAGTCTCAGGGAGTATCCCATACCTAATATAAATTGGTCTAATAAGTGCTCTCATTTTCGGAAGATTGAGCAAAAAGTAAATTGCACTAATTACACAAAAAAATCCGCCGATTATTAAAGTTAATGATGCACCGATTAGACCTGCGGCCGTACCGGCAAGAAGACTGCCAAATGGGGCTACACCTCTAAATGACATTGCATAAAGACTCATTACTCTGCCGCGTTTATCATCGTCAACTATAGTTTGAAGCATTGTATTACTTCCCGCTAATTGAATCATCATTCCTATTCCAGTCATAAACATAAAAATTATTGAAAGAACAATAATGTGTGACAACGCAAAAGCAATCAAACCTGTACCGAATACCAAAACAGCATATGTTATTAGTCTACCAAGACCAAGAACACTTTTTCTGTTCATTAAAAATATAGCACCCGAAAGAGCACCTAAACCCGATGCACCCATCAAAAATCCAAATAAATCTGCTCCGCCATGAAAAAAATTTTTTACAAAGACGGGAGCTAAAATTCTGATTGGTGTTCCCATAAAACTGACAACTGCCAGAAGAAGAAGAAGAGATCTTATTGGTGCAAAGCCAAAGGTATATTGAATTCCTTCCTTTAATTCCTTAACTGTTTCTTTCTTTTTGGAGGATACAGGTTTGTGTACTACTTCCATTTTCAGTAAAGAAAAAATAACGGCGATATAACTAATTGCATTGAGTAAAAAACACCAGCCTTCTCCAAATAATGAAATCAATATACCGGCTATTGATGGTCCAATAAGTCTGGCCGAATTAACCATGCTTGAATTAATTGCAATAGCATTTCCAAGATCATCACGATTATTACCGACCATCTCAACCATAAAGGATTGCCTTGTCGGCATATCAAGAGCATCAAAAACACCAAGGATAATACTAAGAAGAATTATTTCCCAAACCCGGATTGTATTTGATAATACTAATGCAGCAAGAACAAAAGCCTGAACCATCGAGAGTGCTTGAGTATAAAGTAAAATTTTATGTTTGTCGAGACGATCAGCTAAAACACCGGCAAAAGGTGTAATAATAAGTAGTGGAATTTGACCGGAGAATCCTACAATGCCGAGCAAAAATGCTGAATTGGTTAACCTGTAAACCAGCCATGTTAAAGCAATACGCTGTACCCAGGTACCGATAATTGAAATCCCCTGTCCGCCGAAATAAAGTCTGAAATTCCTATGATTTAAAGCCCTAAAAGCGGTGAAACGGCCTAGAAAATTTCCGGCATAACTATTATTTCCATTTTCCATTCCTTTAAGATTTCTTTCATTTGATATGCATAGCAATTACTAATCCAAATTATTTTATATCTCTTCCAACGGCTTCCATTAAAGAATATATGTTAATTACATTTTCATATGAAACTCTTAAACGCAGTAATTCTGCTTCGGATAAAGAAGTCTCTGCATCAATTAAATCCAAATTAGTAATTACTCCGTCACGGTATCTAACTTCAGCTCTTGATACGGCATCTCTTGCCTGTTTAACCTGAAGTTCTGAAGTTTTTATTTTTAAATTACCGGCTTTTAAGTCCGCCGCCGCCAGCTCTACCTGGGATCTAATTTGTCTTTCCAGTTCTAAAATCTTTGCGGATGAAGATTTTAAATTTGCTTCTGCTTCTTCAACTTTTGCATCTCTTAAATTTCCATTGAATATCGGTATAGATGCGTTTATCCCTGCTGCCCAGTTCCCGCGCAGTACATCCAGATTTGGTTCAAATCCGTTCTTTAAACCATAGCTGGCTATTAAATTTAAAGTTGGCCAGTCTGTAAGAGATGCAACCTGTTTAGAGACCAAAGCACTATTTTCAAGATCCTTAGCCAATTTCATCTCCGGTCTTTTTTGGAATGCTTCTTCGATTAATGATTCACTATTGAATCGGGAAGTATCGATATTAAAATCACCTGATAAAATTAATGCCTTATCCGAAGGCCAGCCTAATAAGCTTTTTAAATAAATTTTTTCTTTATTTAAATTATTTTCAAGATCTATTTTTTGATTTTCTGCAGATGCAACCCTAACTTCCGTTGTCAACACATCAAAATCAGTTGCACTACCGCTCTGTACTTTTTTATTGGCTAATTCAATATGTTTTTTAAGTGTATTGATTTGTTCATTTTTAACATCTATACTCTTTTCAGTAAATAAAATTGTATAGAAAACCTGAACTGTTTGATAGCTCAAGTTATTTTTTATTAATTTAAGTTTATCTTCAGAAGACAATTTATAAGACTTAACCAAATCTGCCAGGGTGCTTCTTTTCCCGAAGTCATAAACAACCTGTGATGCAGAAATATGTGCGTCATAATTATTATTTGGTGCTAATGTGAAGCCGGTTCCGCCGAATTGAATGGTAGGAACAGGGCCGATCCTGGTGTAAGAAATTTCGCCGCTAACCCTGGGATAATAGAAGCTGTTCTGTTCTTTTATTTTTGATTCTGCAGCATTTATATCCTCAACAGCTTGTTTTAACAACGGCTGATTAGTTAAGGCTAATTTAATAGCTTGCTGCATGGTCAGAGATTCTTTGACTGATTGCTGTGAGAAACCATTAATATATGTAGATAAAATTAAAAGTATAGTAATTATTGATATTCTATATTTCATTTCATATGCTCCATTATAAAAGATAATTATTCCATCATTTCAACTTTTTGTCCAGTCTTTTTCTTATGGTACCGGAGAAAAAATAATGGAACCAGTATAAATAAAGTAATAGCTGCACCGGCATAGAAATCATCTGTAATACCCTGGATAAATGCCTGGTTAAACAGGTTTTGACCTATTAAAGCTTTTGCACGAGACATAATTTCTGTACCTGCACCGCCAATAGATTGTTGAACAAAATATTTTAAACCATGCACTATATGCTTAAATGTAGCTGAATTTTGATCTACTGCCTGGCTGTACATAGCTGAATGATATATAACTCTTCTTGTAAGAAGTGTACCTAATATTGCTACCCCAAAGCTTCCGCCAACCTGTCGTATGGTATTAAACAAACCGGATGCTTGAGCCATCTTTTCTTTACTAATATCATTTAGTGCAATAGTACTCAAGGGTATAAACATAAAACCGAGACCGAATCCCCTTATTATTAAAGGAATCATTATCTGGTTATATTCTGTAGTTAGCGACAAATCCTTATACAAATACATACTGAAAAAGGTAAGAATGATACCAATGAAAATTGGTATCTTAGGGTTTAATTTATCTGTCATCCAGCCCGCAACAGGTGACATTACTGCCTGAATAATCCCTACTGGAAAAAATACAAGTCCTGCCTGCAATGCTGTATAACCGAGAGAGTTTTGTAGATATAACGGAAGAAGGAATGAATTTCCAAAAAATGCTAATCCAAAAATAAAAAGCATTATATTGGCCATCCCGAAATTCCGGTTCTTTAAAATTCTCAGATCAATAATCGGGTGTTTAACATTTAATTCATTGGAAATAAAAATTACAAAGCTTACAAAAGAAATTGCAAAGCATGTTAATATAAAATCAGAAGTCCATCCTCCCGTATTCCATGCTGCATTGCCGTCGGATAGTGCAAGAAGAAGAAATACAAGAAATAATGTCATTGAAATAAATCCAACCAAATCAAATTTTCTTGATTCTACTACTTTGTACTCTCTTAAAATAATTACTGTTGCTGCCATTGCAATTATTCCAATAGGAACATTGATATCAAAAATGGCATGCCAGCTGAAACTATCAATAAGATAGCCTCCAAGCATAGGGCCTAAAGAAATAGATGAAGCTGCAGCAATGCCCCAAAACCCTAAGGCCATACCTCGTTTTTCAGGTGGAAATTCTCTTGTAACTATTGCCATACCTACCGGCATAATAAATCCGGCTCCTGCTCCTTGAATAACTCTGAATATGATTAGCATGTTTTCATCACCGGAAACACTACATAAAAGTGAACCAAATGTGAATAAGAATAATCCAAGTAAATATGATTTTTTGTAACCTAAATGATCTGCAATCCAGCCTGATGAAGGAAGTACAACTGCAAATACTAGAAGATATGCTGTTAATACCCATTCAATTTTATCAACACTTACACCAAAAGCTGCCATCATTTTAGTTAAACCAACGTTAACTATTGTAACATCCAGTACAGCCATAAAGGTACCTATCATTACAACTGCCAGTACAAACCACCGGTACGATGGATGTTGCTCTAAACTTGAAATATTTACAGCGCTATCATTGATACTATTTTTTACCATTATTTAATTTACCTTTATCTTAATCTCAACAGACATACCCGGCAAAAGCTTAATAGATTTATCTGGATCTGTCTGACCATTAGGTGTGACAGGTGTTATCGAAATTTTTATAGGTACTCTCTGCGTTACTTTAGTAAAATTACCTGAAGCATTCGATGGGGGAATAAGTGAAAATTGAGATGCAGTATTCGAGCCAATCTGATAAACCTGACCTGTGAAATTTTGTTCTGGATATGTATCTACAGATATATTTACAGTATCTCCAATATGAATCGGTGCTAATTTAGTTTCTTCCAGATCTGCAGTAATCCAGATATTTTTTAAATCATAAATTGTAAAAATCGGCTGGCCGGGAGAAACAACATCACCGGTAAGTACCCATCGTTTGGCTACAACACCATCCATAGGCGAATAAATCTGGGTATTTTGAAGTTGGGTCTTAATAACTTTTAGTTGAGCTTGTGCAGTTCCGATTTTAGATATAGCAATATTATAAGAAGCTTTTGCCGCCTCGAGAGCTTTTTGAACATGATCAAATTCTTCTTTGGGAATGATATTATCTTTATATTGTCTTTGTGCCCGGTTAAAATCATCCTCTGCTTTTTCAACGTTAACTTTAGCTAATGTTACACTTTCATTATCGAGAGCAAGCATTGCCTTTGCCTGGCTTTCCTGTGCTTTCAAATCAGTTGAATCAAGTTGTACAAGCAATTGCCCTTGTTTTACCGTATCACTTTCATCAACAGCAAGGTTAGATATTCTTCCAAGAATTTTAGAGCTGACAGATAATTTGTTTCCATCTATAAAAGCATCATCGGTTGATACATAACCTAGCTGTCCAATATACCAGTAAATTCCTGCTGCTGCTGCAAGCAGAATAATTAAAACCGGGATTATGACGCTTTTCTTTTTGAATAAAGGAACATTGCTAATATTTTTTTCTCCATTACTTTTATCCGGTTTTTGCGGATTTTCCATATCTTGATTTTGCTCCATTTACATTTCCTTTGTTAATAAAAATTTTTGTTATTTATGTTTGATTCCATTAATAAAGATTTCAGTTGCCATACCCATCTCTTTTTGTAAATTGTTATGGGTCTCTTCATCTAAGCCTTGTCCTTTAGCCCAACGTAGGACTCTGCATCGTAATCCCTGAAGAATATGTAAAAATACTAAAGCAGTATCTTTAGATAATTCCGGATTAAATTCTTTTAACCTTTCGCCCTCATTAATTATTCTTTCAATTAATTCCAGCTCAATTTTTTCAAAATCTTTAAATACTTCTTTAATAACTGATTTAGTTTCGAAGTAAGAATGAACACTTAAAGTACCGAGACTTATTAAATCTTGGAAAAATTTCATTCTTAATTCCACATATTCCTTGAGCTTTTTTGAAGCAGGTTTAGACTTTTTAAGTAAGTCTTCAAGATTTTCCTTTAATTGGTTTTGCTCAAGTGAAATTACTGCTTTAAAAGAATCCTCCTTGGTAGGGAAATAATAATAAAGTGACGCTTTACCCAGATCTACATCTGAGGCGATTTCCTCCATTGTTACTTTTGAGAATCCAAAATGAGCAAACCTTTCTTTTGCTGCTTCAATTATTGCTTTTTCTTTTGTTTTATCAGCCATAATAATTTTCGACCATTTTACTTGAAAGGTCGAAAACTTAAATAATTTTTAGTCTAAAAGCAAGTGATGTAGAGTCAATTGGTTTATAATGTGATTTTTAGTAAAGTGATGTGAAGATTTTTGATTTTAATATAAAATCTCTGGAGGATAAAGAGCTGTTTAATGTTAATAAATTTTATTTGATTGTTGGTCCATGATATTTATACAGAAGCCCTAATTTTTAAATACATCTAATATTGTAGTTTCTTTGCTTGGGAAAGGATTACTAGTTTTCTCTATTTTAAGTAAAGTTGCTATTTCTCTTTTGTTTCCGAAATAAGCTCCTGCTTTAAATCCCACAACTTTTTTGAAATTGACACGTGGTAAAGATGCGGATTAATTAGTCTTTTCACTCCTGTATCAAGTTTGCTTAGATCATCTTTCCTTTTTTCTCTCAGTTTTTCTATTGATGGAAACTCATAGACTAATTTCCCATCCTGCAAAACATCAACTAACAAGTTTTCAATCTCCGATATCCGATCTTTTGTAATTGTTCTGAATTTACTTTGATCATGTGGATGGTGAAGAATTATTTTCTCTTCATCAACAGGATTTTCATCATGAAGTGTCAGCAAATCAGCGGTAGCTTTCTTTCTGCTATTATAAATTCGCCATACTTTTTTATTTCCGGGATTTGGAATCTTTTCATTTGATTCCGAAATCTTTATAGCCGGTTTCCAATTTCCGTTGTTTTCAACTGCTGCTAATTTATAAACACCCCCTAAAGAAGCAGCTCCGGCAGAGGTGATCAATTTTGTTCCGACTCCATAAGTTAATCTTGATATAAGTGCATCTGCATCGATCCCATTTTTAGGTGCTTCTTCGGAAATTTGGGTAATTATTTGCCAAATATTCATCTCATCCAGCTCATTGGAAAGAACAATTCCAACATCATTAAAACCCGCGGAATTAAGCATCTTAGCAGCTTGAATACTCAAATAAGCAAGGTCACCAGAATCAAGCCTTATTGCGATAGGTTTTTGACCTTTTTTCTTCATCTTTTCAAAAACTTTTATAGCATTTGGAATTCCACTTTCCAAAGTATCGATAGTATCTACTAAAAGAATACAATTGTCCGGGTATAATTCAGCAAATGCTTCAAAGGCATCATACTCACTCATTCCTAATGTAAGAAACAGTTGAACCATGCTATGTGCATGAGTACCTTTTGCAGGAAATCCCAGAAGATGAGAAATTCCAACATTTGATGAAAAATCAGCACCCCCAATTAATGCACCGCGAATACCTGCATTAGTACCGCGATCCTGTCCTCTTCTAGCTCCAAAGTCTATCAGAAGTCCGCCTCTGCTCATTTCTTTAACTCTGCATGCTTTTGTGGCAATCAGAATTTGGTAATTAAGCTGATTCAATAAAGCTGTTTCCAGGATTTGAGCCATTGCTACCTGACCTTGAACAACAGTTAAAGGAATATTGGGATGAACAGTTCTTCCTTCCGGGATTGCTTTAAGTGTTAGGCCTGAAAAATTTCCGTTTTTTTGTAGCCAATTAAGAAAATCATCATGAAAAATATTTTTTCCATTTTCTGTTTTTTGATTTCTTAAAATTTCGATTTCTTTATTTGTAAAAAATGAATTCTGCATCCAATCAACTAACCATTCTAACCCGGCATTAATACAATAACCGGCTTTATGAGTTCCGTAGTCGGGATAACTTCTGAAGAAATGCTCAAACTGAACTTCGGTCTCATGCAAACCATGTTTAAAATAAAGTTGGGCCATTACCAGTTCATATTGATCGGTAAATAATATTCCTTCTGATATAGATTGATCAAATTTCTTTAACAATTTTTCTTACCATTCATTTAGGTTATAGGTAATAATGATTTATATTGATATATCGTCGTTTACAAATCAAATTGTATTAATCAAATAGTTAAATTAACTTTAAAAATATTAATATATTACTTATTAATTTAATTTATCGGGATATTAAATAATTTTTTATTTTTGGGTTCAGACCGAAGGAAGGAATATTTAATGAAGGTTTTATTCATTGGCGGCACAGGGAACATTAGTACTTATGTGAGCAGACTATGTATTGAAAGAGGAATTGAACTATACTTTTTAAATCGTGGTACAAGAAAAGTTGATACCCATGGAGTTAAAATTATTAATGGTGATATTTCAAAACCGGATCAAATTATTCCTCTCCTTAAGGATCATAAATGGGATGCAGTAGTTAATTGGATTGCTTTTAATGTTAATGATATTGAAAGAGACATAAACTTATTCAGTGATAATACTAAACAATATATTTTTATAAGTTCTGCTTCTGCTTACCAGAAACCTCCTTCACACCCGGTTATTACTGAATCAACTCCATTATATAATCCTTATTGGGATTATTCCCAAAATAAAATTGCTTGTGAGGAAAGATTAAATCATGAATATCAAATTAAGAATTTTCCTATAACAATTGTTCGTCCTTCTTTAACTTATGATACTGTGCTCCCGGTTATTATGGGCGGCTGGACTGAATACACAATTATAGATAGAATAAAAAAAGGGAAAGAAATAATTGTTCATGGAGATGGTACTTCACTTTGGGTTGTAACTCATGCAGAAGATTTTGCAAAAGGTTTTGTCGGATTAATCGGGCATCAGCAGGCAATTGGTCATTCTTTTCATATTACCTCTGATGAGGTTTTAACATGGGATCAAATCTATAAAGCATTAGCAGAAGCCGTTGGAGTTGAAGCTAATATTGTACATGTTTCTTCTGATTTTATTGTTAAACATGAAAAATCTTTAGTCGGATCTTTGCTCGGTGATAAATCATATAGTGTAATTTTTGATAATACTAAAATCAAAACTTTTGTACCTGATTATAATGCCACAATTCCTTTTAACCAGGGGATAAAAAGGACTTTAGCCTGGTTTGAAGCGGAATCAACAAGACAAATCATTAATGAAAAATCAAACAAAATGATTGATAATATTCTTAAAGCTTATAATAAATAAATTAAAAATCGGGATAAAAATAAGACACAATAATTTTTAAATTTCAAAATAAATATTATTTTTGTGCTGGGTTTTGCAATCCTTTGCGGGAACGATGTACTTGTGAAAAATACAACCATTATAGATATTGCTAAAAAGTTAAAGATTTCTGCCTCAACAGTATCTCGTGCTCTAAATAATCATCCTGATATAAAACCAGAAACCAAAGATTTAGTTAAAAATACTGCAAAAAAACTTAATTACTTTCCGAATCCAATTGCCCGAAGTCTGAAAAACAAAAGATCAAATGTTATAGGAGTGATTGTACCTGAAATAAAGCATGATTTTTTTTCATCTGCAATTAGTGGAATTGAGGAAGTTGCCTATCATTCCGGTTACATTATTTTAGTCTGTCAATCAAATGAGAGTTATGAAAGGGAAGTAGTTAACACTACTGCATTGATGCAGCAAAGAGTAGCAGGACTTATAGTTTCAATTTCACAAAATACCAGGAATGGAAATCATTTTAAAAGCTTAATTAATATGGGCATCCCTCTGGTTTTTTTTGATAGAGCCTGCAGCGATATTTCTGCAAGTAAAGTTATTATAGATGATAGTAAGAGTGCTTTTAAAGCGGTCAGTTATTTAATAGAAAGAGGACGTAAAAAAATTGCGCATTTTTCGGGACCAAAGGTATTAAAAATATGTGAACAAAGATTAAAAGGTTATAAAGATGCTTTAAAGAAAGCAAATATCCCAATTAATAGTAAATTAATTCGTTTCGGTGGTTTGCATGAATTGGATGGTTACAATTCTATGGATGCACTTATAAAAGAAAATATTATCCCAGATTCTGTATTCGCAGTTAATGACCCGGTTGCTATTGGAGCTTTTCAGAGAATTAAAGAAGCAGGATTAAAAATTCCTGAAGATATAGCGATTGTTGGGTTTTCGAATAATAAAACTTCCAGTCTTGTAGAACCTTCAATTACTACTGTGGATCAACCATCATTTGAGATGGGTAAAAAGGCTTCAGAAATTTTAATAGAAATGATTGAGAAAAAAGAAACTAAAAAAAACAGGAAAACACTAGTACTCGAAGCAAGATTAATTGTTAGAAATTCAACCTAGAAATATTTTTTTCCAAATAATTGCAAACGATTGCGATTAAAATATCAGCTAAATTAAAAATAATGAGGTTTAATTTTGCTCCTATTAACTATTAACTTGTCCATTAATTAAAGAGAAATATATGCAGACAATCGGGCTATCTTTTATAGATTGAATAATTATTCTTGTCTATTTTGCTTTTGTTCTCGGTATTGGCTGGTATCTCAGGAAATTTACAAAGAATGAAGAGGATTTCTTTCTTGCCGGTCGAAAAAATTCATCATGGGTTGCTGGTCTTGCTTTTCTTTCCGCAAATCTTGGAGCTCTTGAATTTCTGGGGATGACCGGAAATACGTTTAAATACGGGATGTATGTTGCTCATTTGTATTGGATAGGTGCAACACCCGCAATGCTTTTCCTTGGTATCTACATGATGCCTTTTTTTTACATCAGCAAAATCAAATCGGTACCCGGATACTTAAAATTACGCTTAGATGAAAAAACCAGGGTGCTGAACGGAATAGCATTTGCGATAATGACCCTTCTGGTTTCGGGAATAAATTTATATGCAATGGCTTTGGTACTGCATACATTTCTTGGTTGGCATTGGGATATAAGTATGTGGGTATCTGCAATTACGTTGCAGTTTATGTCGGAATGAGCGGATTGATGTCGGCTATTTTTACTGAAATAATCCAATTTTTTATGATCTGGTTTGGATTGTTTCTGGTTTCAATTTTAGGTTTCATTGAAATTGGCAGCTGGCACGAAATTGTTACCCGGATAAATGAATTTTCTCATGTTTCTTTTACAACTCTCTGGTCTACATCCGGTAGTCCTACAGCAAATGGTATGTTTATTAATTGGATGGGGATTGTACTGGGGCTCGGTTTTGTCCTTTCATTCGGATATTGGACTACAGATTTTCTGGTTATTCAGCGGGCATTTTCTGCAAAGAATTTACGCGCAGCAAGACTTACTCCGATTGTTGCTTCTTTCTTTAAAATGGCTCTACCGTTTATAGTTATTCTTGCAGGTTTAATTGCAATAGTTTTGTCAAGTGACCCGCACAGCGGATTTAAATTGATACATGATGGAAGGCATATTAATTATGATTCGGCTCTTCCATTATTAATTGCCAGGTACTATCCGACCGGTTTAGTTGGACTTGGAGTAACTGCACTGCTTGCAGGATTTATGGCTGGTCAGGCAGGAAATATTAGTGCATTTAATACACTTTGGACTTATGATATATACAAATCGGTATTGAATAAAGGTGCTTCAGATTTACACCTGCTTTGGATGGGGCGTGTTTCACCTATTGTAGGTATTGCGCTCTCATTGGTGACGGCATACTGGGCTAAGAGTTTTCCAGCATAATGGATTATATGCAGGCTATTTTTTCATGGGTAAATGCACCTTTATTTGTAACAATGCTTCTTGGAATGTTTATATGGTGGGTTACTCCGAATGGAGCATTCTGGGGATTAATTGCAGGTATGGCTTCATCATTTACCATGTATATGGCTGTTAAATTTAATTGGTTTAACCAGAGTATTATTACGATGTCAAGTGTTCAAAGTGAGATGGCTGTAAACTTCTGGCGGGCATGGTGGGTCTGGTTAATCTGTGTTGTTGTTACGGTACTGATCAGTTTGTTACTAAAAAGAAACCGAAAGAAGAATTGGTAGGACTGGTAAAGGGTTTGACGGAAGAAAAACTGGATAGACATTTACCGTTTATTAAGCGTCCGGAGTTTTATGCAATAATCTCATTTATTGTTCTTGTAGTTTTAAATTTATTATTCTGGTAATTACAATTTAAAAAGGAAAGCTCATGTCTGAAAAGAAAATGCGCCCAATATGGTTTTTTGTAAGCCTGATTTTAATGACCATGGGAGGGATAATATTTCTTAGTGGAATATATAATTTAATAGATCCTCCTATAATTAAAACGGTTTTGGCAAATACACATCCGGATATTTGGTGGCGAGGAGTAATGATTGTTTTTGGCGGACTTCTCTATTTTAAAACAAGAAAACAAACAGTATGATTTATATGATGTTAGCAAAAAAGATAAAAGAAAAATCTGTAGAGTTATTCAATTAGAAACCAAGAATAATTCATTCTCCCGGAAGAATCAATTTAATCGGTGAACATACTGAGCATTATAGAATATAGAAATGTCTGAACTCTGGTAGAGATTTTAATATTAAAATTTATAATGAATAATTAGTTTAATTGATTATTATAAACCCGGTCCCTTTTAGAAACCGGGTTTAATCTTATTTTATGTTTAAACCTAATTCGTGTGCAAAAAATGTTATTGCTGCAGCTGTATTCCCAACACGCTGGCTGAATGAAGCAGTAACTCCATGTCCTTCATTCATCCTGGTTATCAAAATAATAGGATTATCAGAAGTATTAGCTGCTTGAAGAGCTGCGGCAAATTTACGTGATTGCCACGATGCAACTCTGGGATCATTAATCCCTGTCTCAAGTAAAGTTGCCGGATAAGAAGTATTCAGTTTGACATTATGGTAAGGTGAATAAGCATAAAGCCATTTGAAATCAGTTTTATTGGTTGATGTACCATATTCACTTATGTTATATTGTCCATTTGGGAAAAGTTCTGCCCGCAGCATATCATAAATTCCAACAAAACTAACAACTGCTTTGAATGCTTCTGGATGTTGCGTAAGTTCAGCACCCATTAACAATCCACCGTTGGATCCGCCCAAAATTCCAAGGTGTTGAGAATCAGTCCAGTTGTTTTTTACAAGCGATTCAGTTGCAGCATACATATCATCAAAAACATTTTGTTTTTTACTAAGCATACCGTCTTCATGCCATCCTTCACCAAACTCGCCGCCGCCGCGGATATTTGCATAAGCAAATACTCCTCCGTTTTCCAACCAGACTAAATATGAGGCAATGAAACGTGGTTTTGTCGGAATTCCAAAACCGCCATAACCATAAACAATGGTTGGTCTTTGTCCGTTGGGTGTAATATCATTCATTGCTAAAATAGTCACGGGAATTCTTGTCCCATCTTTTGAAATTGCATCGATAACACTATACTTAACTTTAGAATAATCTGCAGATGGTTTTACTTTGAAAACAGTTGTTGAATTACCATTTTCTGTATTGTATTTATCCCAGGTATTGGGAATTATCCACCCGGAGTAACTAATTATGGCCTGATCTAATTTTGATGAAGATGCTATAGTTCCAACACCAATTCCTGTTTTAGGTAAATTTACAGTTCTGATTAATATACCGCGATTATTATAATGGTCTACTTTCCAGTCAGGTCCTTTAACTTTAACCAATAAAAACCCACCTTTAACAGTTGCAATTGAATTTAAAGCCCAATCTTCCTGAGGAATTAAAACGGTTTGTTTATCTTTCAAATTAATAGACAGGAGTTTTCCCCTTGGTGTATTGTTATATGTAATAACAAGAAGATTATGATCTCCATCCCAGGCGGCACCGGCATTTATTTCAGATGCTACGCGTACGTTCGAACTTGTATCAAGGATCTGGTTCCATCTATCAATACCTTTTCTTATATAAACGTAATCAGGATTTCCGTCACCAAAGTGGACAAACATAGCTGCTTCTTTTCCATCATAGGAAGGAATAAATGTATATTCAGCAACTTTTGATAAATCCTTTCCAAAAACTACCTTGTCATCCTTCTGAGGTTTATTCAGAAAATGATGATACAATGCAGCATAAAATTGTGATTCCGATTCAGGAACAGTACCGGGCATTGGTAAGCGAACATAAGTTAAACCTCTTTCATTTGCATCCCAAACCATTCCTGCAGGAGTAGCTCCTCCACCACATTTGATTAAAGTATCAGGTAAATTTTTACCGGTTTTAACATTTAATATATGTATTGTAGTTGCTTCATTTCCTCCAACGGCTAATCCGTATGCAAGAAAATTTCCTTTTGGAGAAGGCCAGAAACCAGTAATTGCAATATCTTTTCCTTTCTGATTCGGATCTACCAGAACTTTTATTTCACCATCAGGCCATGTTTTATATGCGATTACAGGTTGAGCCTGCGGTGGTGTTGATTGCATAAAAAAGAGTTTACCATTCACTATTTTGGGATTGAATTGATTAACTGATGTTACGGCTAACTTCTTTATTCTGTTTTCGATTTGTTTTTCTTCAGGAAAAGTTGATAAAGTTTTTTCTGCGAATTTATTTTGTTCTTTAATCCATTGTCTTACTTTTGGTGAAGCACCGTCTTCCAACCAACGATATGGATCAGCTACAGATATTCCATAATAATTTGCAACAACTGTATCTTTCGGAGTTTTTGGCACATTCCCGTTTTTATTAGAACTGCATCCGGCAATCCAAATAATCAATAATGGAACTGCCAGATATAAAAATTTTTCTTTCATAAATATTTCCTTTTTTTGTTAGAAAATAATAACAAAACTTTTTTGAAGTTTCGCTTTTTAAGGTTGTTAGGATAGTTTGCTGCCATTAAATAGATTCGGGCTGTATATTCTCATCAATTCCTTTCCAAATCCCCCAGCTTTTTTCTTCCATATGCAATCTTGGTAATAGTTACAAAAAGAACAGGGACTATAAATATAGCCAGCATAGTTGCGGCTAACATTCCACCGATAACTGTCCAGCCAATTGTTTGTCTGGCTTGTGCACCTGCACCCGATGCAAAAATCAAAGGCGATACACCAAAAACAAAAGCCATTGAAGTCATTAGAATTGGTCTTAAACGAAGTTTTACGGCATTAAGAGTAGCAGCTAACAAAGGTATTCCGCTATCTACTCTTGTTTTTGCAAATTCTACAATAAGTATAGCATTTTTTGCTGCCAATCCAATAAGTGCAACAAGACCAATTTGTGCATAAACATTATCACTTAAATGTGGCTGCAATATAAGTGCGACTATAGCACCAAATGCAGCAATTGGTACAGCAAATAACACCGCAAAAGGCACAGACCAGCTTTCATATAAAGCAGATAAGAATAGGAACACAAATAAAAGTGATAATCCGAATATCATAAATGTACTGTTGCCCGATTTAATTTCCTCTCTGCTTAAACCGGAAAATTCGTATCCGTAACCGGCAGGTAAATCCTGTGCCGCTACTTCTTTTAATGCTTCTATAGCCTGACCGCTGCTGTAACCGGCTGCTGCACTTCCATTTATTTCTGTCGAGCGGAATAAATTATAATGGGATATTAAAGGTGCACTTTCAGTAATCTTATAATTGATTATTGTACTTAATGGAATCATTTTTCCAGAAGTATTTCTTACATAATATTTTGACAGGTCATGAATAGTAGAACGATAATTTGTATCTGCCTGGGCAACTACATGAAAGTCCCTTCCATAAATAGTAAAATCATTTATATAACTGCTGCCTAGTAATGTTTGAATAGTACTATATACATCTGCAATTGGAATACCGAGCCGGGCACATTTTTCTCTATCTACATTTAGTTTATAGGCTGGTGTACTTGCAGTAAAAAAGGAGAATACGTTTGATAGTTCTGGTCTTTTGTTGGCTGCCATTACAAAATTTTGCACTACCTGTGCAAATTGTTGAATATTATCTGTGCTTTCCTGCTGCTCCAGTTCAAAGCTAAAACCGCCTGTTCGTCCTAAACCCGGAATTGCGGGCGGCGAAATTACAAAAACATTTGCACTTTTTATTACTAAAAATTTTTTCCTTAGAGTAGCCATTATAGAATTTAGTTGTAGTGCTTTACTTGTACGCACACTCCATGGTTTTAGTTGTGTAAAAATAGTTCCGCTGTTTGATTTACTTGCAAATGTTACAACGTTTAATCCGTTAATGGCGGCGAAGTGACCAATACCCGGTGTTTTCTCCAAAATGGCCATCATTCTTTTTAAAACATCTATAGACCTGGATGTTGATGCTGCTTCAGGCAATTCATATGTAATATACAATCTCCCCTCATCTTCTCGTGGAATGAATGCAGTGGGTTTTTTCATAAACAGTAGTATTGTACCAGCATAAACAAGAATTAGTACTATAAGGAAATAGGGAGCTATTTTAATACTCTTTCTTACCCCTTCTGAGTAATTATTCGTAGTCTTTTTAAACCATTCATTAAATTTGAAAAAGAATTTGTTAAACCCTTTAGATGTTTTATTAAAATTTGTCGGCCGCAGGATAAGTGAACATAAAGCCGGAGTTAAAGAAAGGGCGACAAAGGCAGAAATAAGTACTGATACAGCTATAGTAATTGCGAATTGCTGGTATAATTTTCCAACTATGCCGGGTATAAATCCAACCGGTATAAATACTGATGCTAAAATTAATGCAATTGCAATAACAGGTCCGGAAATATCATTCATAGCAACTTTTGTTGCTTCTTTAGGACTAAGCTTCTCTTCATCTATGTGATGCTGAACAGCTTCTACAACAATTATTGCATCATCAACAACAATTCCTATTGCCAGTACAAATCCGAACATGGTTAGTGTATTAATTGTATAGCCTAAAGGAATAAAAAACGCAAATGTTCCGATTATGGAAACAGGTATAGCCAAAATAGGTATTATTGTTGCCCGCCAATTCTGAAGAAATAGAAAGACCACTAGTACAACCAGACCCAACGCTTCAAGTAATGTAACCACTACTTCGTTAATAGATTCACGAACTACTGAAACTGCTTCAAAAGGTACACCATAATCTACATCTTCAGGGAAAGACTTTTTTATTTCTTTCATCTCGTTATAAACACCCTGAGCTACTTCCAGTGCATTACTACCGGGTGATTGAAATATTAATAAAAAAGATGATCTATTACCATCTATGTATGAATTACTTGCATAACTTGCTTTACCAAGCTGGATAGTTGCCACATCTTTTAAATGAACTTCCGAACCGTCCTTTGGATTTACCCGGACTATTATATCTCCAAATTGATTAACTGAATTTAATTTACTATTAGTAAAAACAGTATATTCAAAAGTTTGATCACCATTTTGGGGAGGGGCACCGACAGTGCCAGCAGCAACTTGCAGGTTTTGTCCAGCCAGTGCCTTAGTCACATCTGAAGTAGTTAATCCAAGCTGTGCTAATTTATCCGGATTCAACCAAACACGCATGCTAAAATTATCAGCGCGGACAAAAATATCGCCAACTCCGTTAACTCTTAATAAGGCATCTTTAATAAAAATATTAGTATAGTTATCAAGAAAACTGATGTCATGGGTATGATGCGGCGAATAAATCGCTACAATCATCAATATACTTGAAGTCCGCTTTCTTGTTATTACACCCAACCTTTTTACTAAATCCGGTAATTGAGGAGTTGCTATTCCTACCCGGTTCTGAATATCCATTGTTGCTACATCAGGATCTGTTCCCTGATTAAGAACAACATTTATAGAAGATTGTCCGCTGCTTGTACTGTTACTTGTTATGTAAGCCATTCCAGGAGTTCCATTCACCTGTGTCTCAATTGGAGTAGTAACAGTCTGCTCAACAGTTGTGGCATCTGCTCCAGTGAAAAATGCAGATATGCTTACCGAGGGAGGGGTAATATTAGGATATTGTCCAACAGGTAGATTAAAAATAGCAAGGACCCCAACTAAAACAATAACAATTGATATTACTATTGCGGTTACCGGTCTTTTTATAAAAGTATTTGCAATCATTTCGATTCTGTTTCCGTATTATTCCGTTTTCTTTTCTTCAGCAGAATTATTATTTGAATTTGCTAAAACAATCGGCGAATTATCTCTCAATTTCTGGACACCTTCCGTAACGATTTGTTCCCCTGGTTTTAAACCATTGGTTACAATAATCATATCTCTGATTGATCTGCCGGTTTCAATCCTTGTCTGAGAGACTTTTTTCCCATTTATAACAAAAACAAAAAATTCTCCCATTTGAACCATTACTGCTTTATATGGAATAAGAACGCTCCCTGGTGTTGTAGTATTTAACACTCTAACATTGCATGTTAAACCGGGCCTCAGCATATTATCTTTATTATGAAATTCTAATCTTGCTGTTATCGTTCCTGTTTGAGGATCGACTGCCCGGTCTAAAAGGATAAGACGACCGTGATATGGATAAATTGTTCCATCAGGAAGTCCAATAGTAAATGTTGAATCATTCAAATTATATTTTCTATGTAAAAAATCATTGAACCTACTGATCTCTTTTTCATCAATAGAAAAATCAACTCCAACAGGATTATCGGAAGAGAGAGTGTTCATTAAAGTCTGACCGGCAGTAACAGCAGATCCTAATTTTACCTGGGAAATTCCGATTGTCCCATCAAACGATGCACTAATAATAGAATTCTTAAGATTAGTTTCTACCTCATTCAGATTGCTTTCAGCTGCTCTTAAATCAGCAAGAGAATGTTCTAAAATTTGATTAGCGATAGCATTGTTTTTTGCTAATTCATTATAACGATTATAATCCTGCTGGGCTTTATCTAAATTTGCTTTGGCAACATCATAAGCCGCTTTGTATTGCTGCTGATCTATAGCATATAATTTCATTCCCTTGGTTACATGCTGGCCGTCTTTAAAATATATATTGGTCAAATAACCTGACACTTCAGGTCTTATCTCAATCTGATTTAATGCAACAACAGTAGCAGGATATTCTACATGATATGAAACTTGTCCCTTTTTAACAGTGTAAGCAGAAACCTGGGTAGGAGGAAATTGAAATTGATTTTTTTTATTTCCATTGCAAGAAATAATTAAGATAGAAATAAGCATTGAAAAAATTATTATAGATACTCTCTTCATTTTTGTATTCTCTTAATATTTTATTTTACCTAGAGCTTTTTGTAAATCCAGTTTGCTGCTTAAAACCTGGTAAAGAGCATTAATATAATTAACCTGAGTTGACCTTAAATCTGTTTCTGCCGTTATTACATCTAAATAAGATTTAACCCCGGATTTATATTGAAGCTCTATCGTACTATAAACCTCTTTAGCCAGACTTAGATTTTTTTTCTGGGTAAGAAAATTCGCCAGATTACTTTTATAACTTGATAAGGCTTGTACATACTCTGTATTTACTGAGTTTTTTAATAATTCAAAATCATAATTGTATCTTTCAAGTTCCAGATTTGCCTGTTCAATTTCATGAAATCTTTTTCCACCTTGAAAGATAGGAAACGATAATTGAAGCCCTACAAATGAAGTTGGATAATCCTGTTTATAAAGCTGGGATAATTCATCATTAAAAAAATTGAAATTGTATTCTCCGAATGCCGACAAAGAAGGAATAAAACTCCATTTATAATAATTCAAATTGGCTTCCTGCAGGCGTTTCTCTGTTTTTAAAAATTGAAATTCAATCCTGTTGTTAAAATCTATTGTATTCGTTGTATCAATAAAAATATTTCTTTCCATTTTTGTTGAATCATAATTCAAAAATAATTTTTCATTTGCCGGATAACCCATTTGCTCTTTTAAGTAAGCATAACTTGTCTTGAGATTCTCTTTATCATATTTTTGTTCAGCCATTGCGTTATTTAATGCAACAGTTGCTCTCATATAATCGGTTTTGTCTACAATACCACTCTTGTATTGATTGTAAGTATCTTTTTCACTTTGTTTTAATCTTGTTATATCTTCATTTACAAGATCAATTTGATTTTGTGCCAGCAGCGCTGCATAAAATGCTTTACTAACATTTACTACCACGTTTATTTTATTTTCAGTAGTAGTTTGTTCGACTTCCTTCCGTACATCACCTGCTGTGGAACTCGCTAAAAGAACATCCCTGTTGAAAATAGTTTGGTTTAATGAAAACTGTGCACTTGATGTATTAATAACTCCAAAATGTACAGTGTTACCTTGAATAACAGATGTTTGGAGTTTGTAATTGTGCTGAAAGTTATAGTTAAAACTTAATTGTGGAAACCAGTCCGCAATTTTACTTTTAATTTCCTGGTTAGTTATGTTTTCATCTATTAATGACTGCTTAATTAAAGGTTGATTTTTAAGCGCATATTCAACACAGTTTTCAAGAGTTGCTTTTTGCAATAAAGAATCATTTTGTGAATTCGCTTGTGAGAAGGCTGAAGGTGCAGTAAGTAAAATTAAGATCTGAACAACGGAGAATATTACTTTACGGAACATTAATTATTTTTCAAAATCATTGCAAAAATTATATACAAACGGATCAAATCTATTATAAATTGAATTTAATAAGTTTGATATATATCAAATGTTAATAAGGCAGGCATTAAAATATTCAATGCAGGAGAGGGATACTTTATAAGTAAGTTTATAAAATCATGCTGTTAATAATTTAAGAAAAACAACTCCGGTTATTAATAAAAAAATTAATTATATCACAGATGAAACATCTAAATAATTTCTATTGATTAATTTGATAATTGTAACTTTTACCCATATAATGATTAGAAATTTCATTGTATTCAAAACTGCGAACAGCTTCTTCAATTGTATCATAAACATTGAAAATATCTAAAGTGCCAAGTCTGGCCATAAGTGTCTTTAAGATAGAGTCTGATTTTACAATTTTTATTTCACCTCCGATTGCAGCAATTTTCTTGAGGCTGTATACCAGAACACCAAGGAAAGTTGAATCGATAAAATCACACTCACTTAAATCAATAATTATTTTTTGATAGCCTTTCTCAATATCATCATCAAGAATTTTCTTTAACTCTCCGGCTTCTTTATAAGTAGACCGTACAAGATTTATAGTTTCAATAACTATATCATTCTTTATAATTTTTTCGAAATCTTCCATCTTTTTTCCTCTTAAATATCGAATAAGTACTTCATTTATTTATTGTTGATTATATAAATACAACTTCCGTTCCCATTTGGTATTGTCTAAATATGAGCTGAAATTAACCTTTTCTTTATTATATAATGTCTCAATATGATAAACGCTTTATCATCAGAAACACCGGGAATATAATTATAATTATTACTTTATTATAATATTTTTTTCTATAAACAACATTATGCTTTCTGAGATTAAATATTTGTTTAACCGGTTTACTTCTTTTCGTATTTTTGTATGGGAGATATATCATGAAAAAAAATATTGAAGAAGAATTTGAAAATAAACTCAACGAATTTGAGAATTATTTAAATAACGGTGAACAATATAATTCAAGTGAATTAATATTTTATGTTGAAGGATTACTAAAAAATCATCCGTTCTCAATATCTAAAAATGTGTGGTATAAATATCTTAACCTTACCCGGTTCCCTTTTTTCTTAAACAATTTAAAAGATAAGGAAGAACGATATAGATGGGCTGACACTGCTTTTAAGGTTATCAAAATATCGGGCTATTCACTGATTGAGATGATTAATCAACGTGTAGATGAACACCCCGAAAAACCATTGTTTTCTACATTAGAAGGAAATATCAGGAATGATTATAGTAATAAATTAGTCCTTGATAAAATTTCAAGGATTGCTTCATCCTTTTTAAAATCTGCAAAGCAAAAACCTGTCGTTGCTCTATATCTTGATAATTGTATAGAAGGGGCATTATGTGATATTGCATGTCTTTCCTATGGCATTTTTATTTCTCCGTTAAACGTTCACTTCGGGCTGGATAATCTCTGCTATATATTTAATCTGCTGAAGTTTAATATAGTTGTAACCGATACACCTTCCAGAATTGAATTATTAAAAAATGTACGCCAAAAAATTAATTTAGACTTTACCATTTTGTATGTGGAAAATGCTTCATCTCAGGAAGACAAGAATGAAAGTGTTTACAAATTTGAAAATTTCCTATCTTCAGTAAATAATAAAGAAATTCATCAAATCTTGCAAGAAAGAAAACATTTAGATCTGAATGATGTATCAACTGTAATGTTTACATCAGGCAGCACCGGCACACCAAAAGGTGTTGCATTTACCAATTATAATCTGATTACAAAAAGATTCGCAAGGGGAGCAGTATTTCCGGAAGTCGGAATAAATGAAATCCTTTTGAGCTATCTTCCGTTATTTCATACATTCGGCAGATATTTCGAAATGATGGGAATGATTTATTGGGGTGGGAATTATGTATTTGCTGGGAAAAGTGATATTGATTCTTTAATACAATTAATGCAAAAGATAAAACCAACAGGACTTGTAAGTATACCGCTCCGATGGAGACAAATTTATGATCGTGTTATTGAAAAAAAAGAGAGTTCCAATGAAAAAGTTAATAAGCTACTTATACTTAAAGATTTGACTGGAGGCAATTTAAAATGGGGAATCTCTGCGGCAGGTTATCTTGAACCCAAAGTATTCCAGTTCTTTAATTCCAATTCCATTAACTTATGCAGTGGGTTCGGAATGACAGAAGGTACTGGCGGAATTAGCATGACACCTCCCGGAGAATATGTAAAAGATTCTGTCGGAATTCCCCTGCCGGGGATTAAAGTGAGATTTAGTGATGAAGGTGAGCTTCAGGTTACCGGTCCTTATATCGCAAAATATTATGATGATTTGAATAAATCTCAATCTGGTGAATACTGGATGAAAACAGGAGATTTGTTTACTCAGGATCAAAATGGTTTTCTATTTATTATTGACAGGATAAAAGACATTTATAAAAATAGTAAAGGTCAAACAATTGCTCCTGCTTTTATTGAAAAGAAATTTGAAAATATTCCCGGTCTAAAAAGAGCTTTCCTGGTTGGCGATAGAAAACCATACAACTCACTCCTTATTGTCCCAGATTTTAATGAGCCGTTTGTTCAAAGAGCAGAATCTCAGCAGAAGCTGAAAAGTTATTTCGGTACGCTTATTTCAGAAGTTAATAGAACTCTAAGTCCGTTTGAAAGAATTGTGAAATTTATTATCCTTGAAAGAAATTTTGATGAACAAAAAGGGGAACTAACTTCAAAAGGGACCTTTAAAAGAAAAAATATCGAAAACAATTTTAAGAATATAATTGATGAACTTTATAAAAAAGCTAATATTGAATTCAGCTGTTTTGAACTAAAGATATTACTTCCTATTTGGGCACTTAAAGATATTGGAATAACTGAAAATGATATCATCTGTACTCCAAACTATATTAAGAACAAAGAAAATGGTTACCGGCTTACAATTAAGAAAATAAGTTCTAATAAAATCAGGATAGGAAACTTCGATTATGTTGTGAGAAAAAATGAAATTGAACTTGGTGTTTTTATATTGCAGCCGATTCTCTGGCTTGGAAATATTGAGTTAATAGAATTCTTTTTCTGCAAAGAAGAATGGGAGGCTGATTTTCAGGGAATATCTTCACAGATATTCGCGCATCCTCATAATAAAAATAATTTAAGTATAAATAATCCCTGGTATAATGAAAAGCTCAATCCAAAATTAAAAGAGATAAATCATTTAATTATAAATTCTCTTTATGGAAATGAACAGGAAATTTTAAACTCTTTGGATAAAATAGAAAATCTCCTTCAGACAGGTGAGCATAAAATAAAGAACCTGATTAATAGAAGACTTGAAGCACTATCAACTCATTCGAATTTTAATGTAAGAAGCAGAGCTTATAAAATCCTTCTTTTTACTAAACCGGACATCGATTATAACAGGTATTTACCAGCATTTATAAATTCGGGTCTGCCGTTTCTTAATAAGAAAGTAATTGAAAATATATTTAAGGATAATATTGAAGGTTTTAATCTTAATGCTTTTAGAAAACGCCTGACGGCTTACAGGAAGGGCTTAACCTGGCCCGCCAATCAAAATACAAAAGAACAATTTAAGAGAATATTTGATCTCCTTGTATACTTCGTGCATAAGAATCCGTCTTCTTATAGTGCTGTTAGAGAGGAACTGATTATTTGGATCCTTTACAAAGTTGAACCTGCCTTATCGCACTATGCGCAGGAATTATTTAAAAGATTATCAAAATGGTTTGAAGCCAGATTTAATCTGAGTAAGTATGAAGAATTGAGCGGCAACTGGAAAGAAAAAGTTATTTTTCAAGATACAATTCCCAAAGATGAACAGAAAAGAATAGAGAAGATATTTTACCGTTCGACATTTTTAAAAGAAGCATTTACACTTATATTTAACCGAAATTATTTTGATCTAAAAGATGTAAGCCGGAATGGAATTTTTATTTCAACAATATCAGCAGCTGAGGGAAGATACCTTTACAGAGTTAGTGTAAATACAAAAAATTATAAACACTATGATTTTGTAATTTTAATTAAACCTGATATTACAAGGAAAGAAGTACTGGAAACAATTTATTTGATGATAAAAATTTCCAGCACTTCCGAAGGAGTTTCTGTACTTCCTAAATTTGGAAATTTTCGCTCCAAGCTGGGTGTAGTATCCTTTGAATTTGTAAATGATCTATCAGTGTGGGAAAGAATCCGAATGCTGAATTCCAGTCATTCCTTTATTGGTAAAAAGAATTATGAATTCGAATTAAAATTACTTTTTACAAGAGGAATGGCAGCTTATTTCAGGGTTTTAAGAAATAGTGATTACCAGGTTCTACCGGGAAATTTTTCACCTTCAAATACCGTAGTACCCGAACCACATTTTAAGAAAGGTTCGCTTATTTTCTCAATTGCAGGATGGTATCCGTATAACAATTTTATCGAATTTATTTTACGCTTGTACAATAATTTCTATTTACAGACTTATGCTCATTATCCTTCTTCAAGAGATACTGTAAAAATCAGCTGGCTTTTTGACGCTTGTCTTGAAGCGTTAGGAAGAGATGAAGGATTATTAATATTAAAAGATATTTCACAAAATATTTCAAGAAAAAAATCAGGTGAAATAAAAAAATATATTGCAGCTGAACTCGAACGTTATTCCAGAGAAATTGATGATTATCCCTATATTGATTCTTATATACTAAGTGCAATTAAAAATTATACGGATTGGATTGAAGAAAATCCTTCCCCGCCTAAAGAAGCAAAAGAAGTCTTTGTAAATAACCTGTATTCTCTTTACCGTATAGACAAATATCCCGAGATATATAGATATATATTTTATAGTAAAACTTACTATTCCGATTCATCAAGAGAAATATGGTTTCTATTTACAAAATTAATAAATTCACTATTTAAGTATCCCGAAGAGCCTGCTTCAAATAGAATTGAACTTGCTGAACTTCAGGAAGAATTAAAAGATGAAATTGATAAACGGGTATTGAATAATTTAATTTATCCTTCGATAAGTCAAAATTTTGAATTGGTAACTGAAGAGGAATCGAAAGAAAAAGAAATTGTCTTAAAAACAAAAATTACCGATTCTTTTGGATTTAATTATACAATTAGAAAACCAATATCCGCATTTGAAATTGCAAACCTTCATAAAATATTTATACTTGATAATTATCCCGTTAAAATTGATTCCAGTTTAAATTATCTAATTATAACTGATGATGAGGATGAAGAAACAGTAGTTGGCGGATTATGTTATAAAATTCAATATATGAATATAGCTCAGCTTGAAGGAATCGATATTGCAAAACCATATAGGAAAAAGGATCTAAGCAGAAAACTATTGGAAGATTTTTATAAGAGGCTTCATACAGATGGAATTAAAACGTTAATTACATATTTTTATTTAAATAGATTTTTTGAAAAATTTGGATTTAAAATTGATAGCCGGTGGGGTGGTCTGGTTAAAGAGATTGAATAGACATAGCATTGACTCCATAGTAGAGCCGGGATTCTCATATAGAAATAATTCAAAAAATTATAAATTCAAATATCACCGTTAAGAAATACCCAAAACACCGCGATTTAAAAGGAATTAATGATTTTTCTCTGATAAAGTTTTTACAAAACTATTTTAGTTCCTAGTACATTTAGAAATTCTGCCAGCCATTTTTGATGAGCCGGCCACGCAGGAGCGGTTACAAGATTCCCATCAACTGCTGCGCCATCAATTGGAATATCTGCATATTCTCCTCCTGCAAGCTTGACCTCTGCGGAACAGGCAGGATAAGATGAAACACGTTTTCCTTTTATAACATTGGCAGCAGCTAAAATTTGAGGTCCGTGGCAGATTGCTGCAATTGGTTTCCCTGAATTTGAAAAATGTTGTACAATTTTAATTATTTTCGGATTCAATCGTAAATACTCAGGTGACCTTCCCCCTGTAATCATTAGAGCATCATATGTTGTTTCGTCAATTTCATCGAAAGTTGCATTTAAAGTAAAATTATGTCCCGGTTTTTCAGAATAGGTTTGATCACCCTCAAAATCATGAATTGCTGTTTTAATTTTGCTGCCAGCTTTTTTGTCCGGACAAACCGCATGTACAACATGACCAACCATCTGTAAAGCCTGAAACGGAACCATTGTCTCATAGTCTTCAGCAAAATCACCAACCAGGAATAAAATTTTTTTTGCGCTCATGGCATATATCCTTTCTTATTTATGATTTTACTTTTTATAATATTTAAATACTAATGCTCATCCAAATCGATAAACTAAAATAAGATCTAATATACTTTTGAAATTTTTTTATTTAAAAAAACAAAAGTCTGGAAAATTGTAGAGAATATTGAAATAATAAAAATTAAATAAACTAAAAAACTGTAATCTATAAATTTGAGCTCAAAAACTATATTTCCACTGCCGAGAGAAACGTCTTGAAAAAAAATGAAATCTAAAATCAGTATAATAAGAGAAACAAATCCCAGGCTTAATGATACTAACAAATTAATTTTCAGCTTTTTCATCACTTAAAGGTCCGTTAAAAAACAAAAAATAGAACATCTGAAAGTTAACGGTTTCTCAAACAAATTGAGTTGTCAAAAATGACAAAGAGACAAATTCCAAGATGAAAATCACATGAAAAGTTTATGGATTTTCTGTAAAAAAAAACTGAGAATATTCGGTTTTTATGTCTATTCAATCCATTTAATTATTAAACCACTCATGTAATTCTTTAACCGTTACTAATAATTTTCTATTTCAAACATTCAGAATATATATTTTAAACTCAATTGTTTTTTGAAACAAGTCACTATTTTAATCTAAAATACAAAGAGGTTTTAAAATGAAGGTTTTAAGTTTAATACTAGGTTTAACGATGCTTTTAATATTACCTGCAACTTATGCTATGAAACCAAATAATCCTGCTGATGTTGAAGCTGTAAAACAGGTTATCGAGGATTATGTTAAGGGAACGGATAGTCAGGATGCAGATATGTTAGAAAAAATTTTATATCCGAACGGTAATTATTTTAGTTATAATGCAATTACCAATAAAGTATCCCAAATGACTAATGATCAGTTCCTTGAAAGAGTGAAAAAAAGACAAACTGGAGGTTGGGAAAGACAACTCAATATAAATACGGTTGATGTTAATGATAATACTGCGATGGCTAAAATAGAAGTTAAAGATGCAAGAATGAAACAGCATGGATATTTAACTTTAGTAAAAGAAGATGGCAAATGGAAAATTATGAGCGGTGCCTATACTCTAGAAACAACTAAATAATTTTATCATAACAATGTCCCAAAAATACAGGCTGTTTTTGGGACATCTTATAATAAAAAAATTTTAATAGGGGAGAGAATATGATAAGTATTAAGGGGACTCAATTCAAAAATATTCAGTTTATAAATATAAAATAATATGTTTTTTTACTTGTTGCTTTTGTAATTTTAATTGAACTTTTTCCAAATTTATAAGTTGTTGAATGAAGTATTTCTTTCTCTTCATTTTGATAGTATTTTTCCCTTCAAGAAAAATATTGCCTCAAAAGCAATACTTTTATAAAGGAAGAAAATTTGGAAGTGAAGCAGAATATAATCCGATAAATTTAGTTTTAAACGGCAGCTTTGATATAATCCAATTGCAGAATCATGTAAGGAAAATTGATAAAATTCATTATAAAGAAGGAACAAATAATGTTTTAAGAAATTTGGGGAATCCTTTTGCTGCCATAAGAAGTTATGGCTGGAGCAAATTTATCAGCGATGAATTATTTCCAGTTAACATAACAAAGAAAGGAGCCCAATGGTGGCCTAATTATCAATTGCATCTGATTGGTGGCGGTATGACTTTTATCTCGATGAAGGAATGGTATGAACTCCATAAATATCCCTCTCCGGTTTTAATGTCGCTTTCAACTATGGTCGTCTACCATTTACTAAATGAAATAGTTGAAAACGATTCTTATGTCGGGAATAATGTTGATCCCATTGCTGATATATATTTTTTTGATACTGGTGGAATTATTCTTTTCAGCTTTAAATCAGTTCGAAAGTTTTTTAGTGAAAAACTTAATTTATCGGACTGGTCCCTTCAGCCTTCTTTTTTGATTAATGATTTTTCGTTGCAGAATAATGGTCAATATTTTTCAATAAAATGGAAACTGCCTTTTTCAAGTAATTTTCATATCTTTTATTATTTTGGAATGAATGGATTAATAGGAGTTTCATATAGATTTACCGGGGATAGATTTTTTTCTTTTGGAGCCGGATTGCGAAATAAAGAGCTTATTGTTGTAGACGAAAATACTGCTAAAAAAACTGCAGATTTAACCTGGAATTTCGGTCTCTTTTATGACGTCCAGAATTCCTTAATGTCTTCAATAACAGTTAGTGGTTTAACCGATTATAAAATTGATATAAATATATATCCGGGTTTAGTAAAGATTGGTTCATTTTCCCCCGGATTATGGTGTGTTATCAATAATAATGGTAAAATGTTATTAGGTCTATCTACTATATGGTTACCGGGCGTGGGCTTCAGATTTTAAAACACTTCTTATAACTTACATTACACCAAGTATCAATATTTTTTTTATTATAAATCATTTTAAATAAACAAAAATGATTTCATGATGTATCTCCTTTTTAAATAGTAAACTTACTTCTGCGAAGAATGCATAAGACAATTATTTTAAAAAGGAGGGAAGTTAAGAATAATTCCTAAAGTCCTGAAATGAAAACTGTTGATATTGAAGTGAAAGAAGGAATCCGGATTGTAAGTATATTGTTAGAATAAATTTACCAACCGAATTCCTTTGAATTATAACAAGTAATAAGAACTACTAAGTCTCTCCGCCTAAAGTGATAATTCCAATAGTGTTTAAGAAACTTTATGGCTACTATACTACAAAAACTGCTATTAGATTCTATTGATTTTAAAACAACAAGCAGGTTTAATAATAAATAATTAAAGAAAATACCAAGTGTGAAAAAGATCATCGGTTGTTAAACAATCAGAATAAAAAATAGGTAATAAAGAGAATTGAAAATATCAAAAAGGATTTTATCAAAACTGGATATAATATTTAATCTATCGAAGAGAGAAACCTTTCTTCTAATTGATACAATTATTTTGGGAATTGTTGGAGCATTGGGTGCTCGTTTATTTGATTCTTTACTTAATATAATTCAAAAATATTCTCTTGAGCTGTTTGGCGGATATATACCTCCCGAACCAACAAGTTCGGGTGTATCCGGGATAATCGGTTCTCATGGATTATATTTCGTCCCATTAGTTGTAATCATAGGCGGTATAATTTCCGGATTTTTGGTATATACATGGGCACCCGAAGCTGAGGGTCATGGGACTGATACTGTTGTCAAAGCTTTTCATCAGAATGATGGAAAAATTAGAAAAAGAGTTACTCCAATTAAAATACTAGCCTCTGCAATTACAATCGGGACCGGGGGCTCTGCCGGTAAAGAAGGTCCAACTGCTTTATTCAGTGCCGGAATAGGTTCAATTTATGCCACCATCATGAAGAAACCTGATGACTACCGAAGGATGCTGATTTTAATTGGTATGGCAGCAGGTTTATCTGCAATTTTCAGATCTCCGATTGGTACTGCTATTTTTGCTATTGAAGTTTTATATCGCGACATGGAATTTGAAGCATCAGTTTTAATCTATACTATGCTTGCATCAATAATAGCTTATGCCATAAACGGAATTTTTGTCGGTTGGAAACCGCTTTTTCAAATCCCGGCCAATATTCACATAAGTAAAACAAAAGACTATTTCTGGTATATATTGTTAGGAATTGGCAGCGGAATTATCAGTACTTTTATTCCTGTTATTTTTTATGGATTGAGAGATCTGTTCCATAAAATTCCAATTAAACCGCATTTTAAACCTGCAATAGGTGCTTTGGGTGTAGGGCTAATTGCTCTGGCATATCCTCAGGTGCTTGGGGGAGGATATGGCTGGATAGAAAAGACTATTAATGGTCAGCTTATATTATCTTTAATGTTAATTCTAATTTTCATGAAAATCCTGGCTTTCGCTTTAACAGTTTCATCAGGAGGTTCAGGGGGAGTTTTTGCACCAACTCTTTTTGTCGGAGCAATGTTAGGCGGTTTTTTTGCCGCAGTTTTTCATCAGCCTTTCGCCTCATTTACTATTGTTGGTATGGCCGCTGTTTTTGGTAGTGCTGCCAGAGTTCCTATCGCAACTTTATTGATGGTTACCGAAATGACAGGGGGGTATAAATTACTTGTTCCGGCTGCTCTCTCAGTTATACTTGCTTTTTAATCCAGGCTCAGCTTTCCCGGAAATTAAAATATAAGAGTCTGTATGAAGCACAGGTAAAATCCATTATCGATTCTCCCGTACATATTGTGAGTCATTTAAGGACTGTTGTGCGGCTAATATCAGAAAAACATTCATTTAAAGGTGTTGATGTTGGACGTTTGAATTTTATTTCATTATTGAAATCAGGTATACCATTGGATATGCCTGATCATAAAAAGCTTTTTATTGGCATATTAGATAAAAAGAATCAATGTGTCGGGACAAAAATAGAGGATTTTTGTTTACATAAGGATGATAAAAGTTGGGAAATTGCAGGTGTCCTGAGGGATCATCATCTGGTAATTCCACAGCCAGAAATGCTTCTTGAAGTAAGAGATCAATTAATTATTTTTGGAACAGATTCGGCAGTTAAAAGTCTAAAAGAAAGAATTAAGATACATGTCAGCTAAATTCTATTATTCTAAAAATAGCTTTTTACTGCTTCATTCAGGTCATCATATATCATGAATACTTTATCCATTCTTGTAACATAGAACATTGAAGTTTCTTCCTGGTCACACCAGACTATTTTAAGATCGCCGTTTACCCCTCTTGTTTTTTTCAATGTACTTACAAGAACCCCCAGTATTGTTGAATCAACAAAATCACATTTGGTCATATCCATGACAATTCTATTATATTTTTCACTAACTATCCTATCCAGGAATTTTCGGAGTGAAGCTGCAATTTCCAGTGTAGCCCTGGATATATCAATTTCTATAACGCTTATTTCACCATATTGAAGATGTTCAAAACTTCCATTTTCACTAAAAGTATTAACCGTCTCGGACATAATGGGTTCGCATTTCAATACAACATCAGCATTAATTTTTATTTCATTACTAATATTTTCTTCAGAGGGTACAGGTGTCTTTTCAATTTCTTCATCTATTTCTACTGTTTTTCCCTCTGTGGCTTCCCTAGCTATGTCTTTTTCACTTGAAACAGTTTCTTGTATCGGCTCCTCTTTTTCTGGCATAACTTTTTTTATTTCTTTATTTTCTTTTGGGGATTCTGTGTGGGAAAATGAAACTACCTTTGATTCAAGATCAACTATTTTTTGTGCCTGGTTTTCAATTATAGTAGACAGTTGCTCTTCATTAAAAAACTTCTCTTTAAGCTGTTTGGATATCTTTTTAATTTCACCCTGTAAATCGATAATATGAATATCCTTCTCTCTCTTTAATGATTCCAAATCCTGCATCCTTTGGGTGAGGATTTCTTTTTCCTTGTTTAATGCACTATTTTTATTATTTATTGAAGATAGGTCTACAGAGAGCACCTCCATTTCAGCTTTTAATTTTTGAACTTCAGATTCTTTTGCTGAGCTATTTTTTATTTGAGCAATTATATTTTCAAGTTCATTAAGCTTATTTTCCTTTTCTTTTAATTCATTATCCTTTAACTCCAATGAAGAATCAAATTTTTGTAATTCTGATTCCATACGGTTTTTTTGTGCTTCAATTTCGGATGTAGCTTTTTTAAGCGTATTTATTTCGTCAAGAACTTCCCGGATTCTATTTTCCAGTTCATTGTTTTTGTCCGATAATTCCGAATTATCTGATTTAAGATTTTCAACAAGATCCTGTAATTTATTTTTCTCTTCAGTTAAAGTCCCGATATCATTAAGCTTTGAGTTAATTGCAACATTTAAATCATCTATGGATGTTTTATATCCCGATACGGTTTGATCAAAATTATTTATCTTATCTTCTTTTTCCTTTAATGAATTCTGCAAATCAGCTAATTCTTTTTTAACTTCCGATAAACGGTTATTAAGTTCCGAATTTTCGGTTTCTTTAAGTTCAATTTGTTTGTCCTTTTCTTTTACATTGACGGAAAGTTCATCCAATTCTTTATTTGCAGCAATGAGTTGAGATGCCAGGGAAGATATCTTATCTTTTAATTTATTTTTCTTATCGTTCGAATCATCATGTGATTTCCTAAATTCATCAAATTCTTCTGTCAATTTATTTAGTTCGGCATCCTTTTCGTCAAATTCAGTCTGTTTTTGAAGTAATTTACCATATAATTCATCAACCTGTTTACTTAAATTATTAATGGATTCTTCTTTTTGTGATATTTTGCTATCGTAATTTTGTATTGAAGCAGTTAATTCATCAATCTTATTATTTTGTTCATTAATAAGTTTATCGGATTCTTCATATTGATGTTTTAATTTTTCAACTTCGCTAATCTGATTTAATTGATTATTAATTATCCCTTCTTTTTCTTCCAATATCTTACTGAGTTTTTCAAGTTTGTCCTTTGTTTCTGCAGATTCAGAAAGTAAAGACTCTTTTGTTGATAATTCATTTTGAATATCATAAATAGCTCTCTCTTTTTCAGATAATTCTTTTGAAAAGTATTCTATGGTTTCCTGAAACTCTTTTATTTTATTTTTTTGTTCTTTAATGATTTCATTTTGATTTTCAGTCTTATTTAACTTTTGGGATTGTTCATCGATCAAATCATTTTTTTCTTTAATAATTAAATAAAGTTTCTCAAATTCTTCGCTATTTTTCTTTAAGCTGGAATTTTGTTGATCAATAAAGCTGTTTTTATTATTAAGCTCATCTTTAGTACTATTTAAATCGTGTTCTTTTTCAGATAACTGATTCGAAAGGTGTTCTATCTTTTCTTCAAATTCTTTAAGCTTATCTTTTTGTTCACTTATTATTTTATCTTGATTTTCAGTTTCTTTGAGCTTCTCTGATTTTTCCTCAATTAAAGTATCTTTTTCCTTGAGCGCAACATAGAGTCTTTCCAGTTCATCTTTACTTTTATTTAAGCTGGAATTTTGTTGATCAATAAAACTGTTTTTATTATTAAGCTCATCTTTAGTACTATTTAAATCGTGTTCTTTTTCCGATAGTTGATTCGAAAGGTGTTCTATTTTTTCTTCAAATTCTTTTAGCTTATCTTTCTGTTCACTTATTATTGTATCCTGATTCTCAATACCATTTAGTTTTTCCGATTGAATTTCAATTAAATCATCTTTTTCTTTGATTGCAGCTAAAAGCTTGTCTAATTCATCCTTCTTTTTATTGAGATTGGAATTTTGTTCATCGATAAAAGAATTTTTGTCCTGTAAATCATTTTGAAGAATATTTAAATGCTTTTCCTTCTCCGACAGTTCATTTGAAAGATTTTCAATCTCTTCTTCAAGCGTTTCTAATTTAGTTCTCTGTTTCGAGATTGTATCATTAAAGCTATCCTTTTCATTCAGGAGATTTAATTTTTGTTCTTCAAGCTCAGAGATTAATCTTTTGTATTCACCGATTTCAGTTTCCAGCGTGTTTATTTTATCAAGAGAATTCTTTTCATTATTCTTATAGGAATCTTCTTTAACTTTTAACTTTTCAATCTGTTCTGTCTGCTTTTTAATAATATCATTTTTATTCTTTTCTGATTCCTGAAGCTCTTCTTCTCTTGATTTGTAACCTTCAATCTTTAACTTTTGTTCATTTATTATTAATTCCTGATCTTTTAAAATTTTATCGGATTCTTCTAATTTTTGAATTTTGCCAGATAAATTCTTCTCAAGATCACTAACTAAAGTTGAGAGTTCTTTAATCTTCTCCTGATAGGATGATTCAAGTTTCTTGTAATCACCAATAGCCTTTTCCTGGTCTAGTAAAGCATCTTCCTTTTCCTTAAGAGTAAACTGGATTTTTTCTAAATTTCTTTTATAACTTTCTACATGGGCTAACAGTTCTTTAATTTCTTCGTTCTTTTTTAATTCAGTATTTTTTAATTCTGAAATGTCTTTTTCTAATTGATCAATTTTTGTATTCTGTTCTTTTATTAAATGATCCTCTTCTTCAACCTTCTTAACATATTTACTATTTGAATCCTTCAGATTTGTAATTTCTTTAAGATACCGGTTTATTTCTTTTTCATAATTAGAAATTTCAATTTTTGCATCGCTGTTTTCTTTTTCTATATGACTTATTTTTCCATTTAACAGATTGATAGTCCTGGTTTTTTCGGACTCAATGGCCTTTAAATCCGTTATTGTTCTATATAATTCTTTTAATTCATCTTCATTCCTTTTTAAAATATTTTTATGCTCTTCGAAAAGTTTATCTTGATCCCGGAGTTTTCTGTTTAAATCTTTTTCAAGATTTTTATAATATTCAGTCTTTATCTTTAGATCTTTAACCGCATCATTTTTTTCTTCTGTTAATTGTAAAAAGCGGTAATCGAGATTTTGAAATTTTTCAGTTAGTTCTTTTAATTGTAAATCTTTTTCTGAATTTAAACGCTTTAATTCATTTTGCTGTTCCTTAATTTGATTCAGCAGGGAAACCTGCTCATTAAAAGCTTTCTGTTTTTTATTTATTTCATCCTGTGCTGAACAAAACTTCTTATTGAGATCGGATAATTCATCTTTCAGTTTATTAATTTCGTCTTCATTAATTTCCTGGAGCTGAACAAGGGCCCTTTCGCTTGATAAAAGATGGGATATTTTAAGCTGATTTTTCTTTATTATTTCATCTAATTCTTCTTCTTTTTTTCTGCCCGAACTGTTGGAATTAACATTATTTATTTTTATTTCATTCTCTTTAATTATAGAATTTTTTATTTCAATTTCATTATGCAAAGAGTTTATCTTTTCTTTCAAAAAATTCATTTGATCCGTTAAACCGGAAATCTTTTTCTCATATTCACTTTTTAGTTTATCAAATCCTTTTTCCCTTGAAGAAAAAGACTTAACCTCGTTTGATAGATTCTTGATATCTTTTCCTTTACATTTAAGAAGTTCTCCGGTATCTGGGTCTAACTCTTTTTCAAGTTTATCGATTGTTTTCTTTTTTTCATCTAACCTTAATTTATATGCATTTTCGGAAATTATTAATTTTTCAATTTGTTTATTTTGATTTTCAATTAATAAGCTAAGATGACGGCTGGAAGATTGATAATCTTTTAAATGGGTAGTTAACTGGGAAATTAGTTCCTTTTGGGTTTTCAAATAATCGGTTTTTTCTAGCTCATTGTCTTCAAGTCTTGAAACAAGCTCATTATAATCGGCCAGCTTATTATTTAATTCTAAAATTATAGCCTCTTCTCTTGCTTCCTGGTAAGATTCTATATCCTCAAGATTCGACCCATTCGAATTATTCTTATTCATGTTGTCTATCATATTGGATCCCTGTTTTATATCAATCTTTCAATCTGGTATTCAGATTGTAAGCCTATGGTTTATTAAATATTTTCACTTTGAAATAAAGTCTTGTTTTGCTTAAATATTTTGAAGAAACAATAACTCATCAATACGTTTATTATCGAACATTTTTTTGTATGCTTTATGTCTCTACTGGAATGATTTAATCTTTTCCAAGTGTTACTAAAACTTGAAGTGAAAATTTTACATGGAGGTTTGGTAAATTTTAATGATAATTTTAGATGATTTTGCATAAATACAAATTGAATTATTAAAAATCACTTTTATTTGTTTATTCCGTCTTTTAGAAGATATTTTAAATTTTTACTGCTTTGCATTGATTCAAATATTATGCCGCTCCATCAATTGCTTGAGGAATATTGAAAAGGTTTATTTTTTACTAAAAGAGGGCCTTTCAATATTTGATTTCAATATTAACTTACCAATAGAACAAGTATTTAAATTTTATAGCCATTAAATCGGAAATTAAAACCGGTCGATTTTTATTGTTAAATTACTTTATTAAAAGGATTTAGGAGTAAAATTTATAGGTTTTGCTAATTGCTAAAAAGTATTTTATTGTTATTTGAAATTTTTGTATTTCTGTCTATTTTTATTGCATTTAAAGAAATTACAGTTAAATTTATAGGATAATAATACACACTTCTTCCGATTTAGTTTTTTGAAATATTTTTTTTATAAAGCCGTGAAGGGAATAATGATGGAAAACGTAAATCAAATCCTAGATAGAAAAGGATATGAAATCTATTCAATTCATCCTGATACCAAGGTTTATAAAGCTCTCGAGATTATGGCAAGAAAAGGAGTCGGTGCATTATTGGTTATAGATGAGGCAAACATATGCGGTATTTTTTCTGAAAGGGATTATGCAAGAAAAGTAGTATTGTTAGCAAAATCATCCAAAAGTCTGGCAGTAAAGGAAATAATGTCTACCAGGATTTATTATGTAACACCGGAACAATCTGTTGAAGATTGCATGGCTTTAATGATAAAAAGAAGAATCAGGCATCTTCCGGTTATAAAAGACAATAAACTTTTAGGAGTTATATCTATCGGAGATGTAGTTAAGGCTGTTATTGGTGAAAAAGAATTTATAATAGATCAGTTAGCACATTATATAACCGGGACAGCTTCTTTGGGATAGGATTAAATTAATCTGAAATCGATTAAATAATTTGCAAAAAGTTCTTTATTAATTAATATGATCTTTTTCTTTAGGCGGTAGGGGAGTTTCTCTTCAAGTCCGTTAAAATGAATAACAAAATTTTTACCAAGGTTTCTATCATTTTGTAATGCTTCAATATATTCTGTAATTGTTTCAAGATCTACGTTTTGGGAAAATAAACACTTTGCTACCATTTTTATTTTAATATTATTTTCAAGCTTTGTGCCTATTATATTTATTTCTCCTTCATAATTCCCTTTATTTAAAAACAGGTTTTTATAACCTAAGCGGGAAAATAGTATCTCAGTTTTTTTGCCTAATTCATCTATGGAAAGTTCATTAAGTCTGCTTATAAACGCCGGTTCTTCTTTATTCAATTTTTCATCAGGAGTTTCAAGGGATTCATTTACAGATCCAATTCCCAGAATTCTCAGCCATTCATCGAGTGATACCATCTCATTTATTGATTCAACAGATAAGAAGTCGATTATTTCTTTCCGCAATAATCCTTTTCTATGCAGAAGTCTTTTAATTTTTTCTTCAACAGTATTTTTTGTGAAGTAGTTATAAACTGTAATGTTTTCATCCTTAGGTTGGATAATATTTGCCTCACCTTTCCATACTGTAGCTGGATTCCACCATTGATCAAAATGGACTACATATTGTACTTCCGGAAGACTAATCCCGGAACGTGAGGTTTTTATCCCATTTAAAAGGACATGAATTTTTTTATTTGACTGGAATTTCTTTTTAGCTGTTTCAAGTTCATTTAAAGACATCCCTGAATGAAGCACTGTATATTTTATTTTATTGGAATTTAATACCTGTTCTATTTTTTGTATACCCATTTTATCATACTGTGAAAAAACAAGTATCTTCTTATCATTTTCAATTACGTTGTCTATTTGTTTTAACAAGTGTTCTGTTTTAGAACTTGATGTTTTTTGAGATGCGAAATTATAAATTTGTTTTAACTGGTGAAGTAAAGTAAAAACGTTTGACTGAATTATAAAAGGATTTCCGTTTTGTAAAAGTTTTGTTATTCTTTCACGTCCAATCGATAGAATATTTTCGTATTCTATTTTTTGCTCATCGTCTAGCTCATGCCATACATCTTGTCTAACCACGTCAGGTAATTCTCTATAAGTTTCTGTTTTAGTTCTTGCTAACATAATAATCGGATTATTTTCCGGAAAATTTAATTCTTTTTGAATTATTTTATTAATGTTTAGCTGGTTGGAAAGAAACCATGTATAAGCTGAATTTGATCTTCCCGATTCCCAAAATTCTTTAAATAATTTTTTATTGTGAATCAAATTCTGAGCTTCATCAAATATAAAGCAATTAAAACCTTCAAAGTACTTTGAACCAGGGCCATCTTCACTCAGGTATTTAAAGAAACTCTCATAATCAATGATAAATATAGTATTATTTCCTTTCAATAATTTTTTGTCTTCTTCATCTTCTCCTTGGATTACACTTAAGGAAATGTTTGCAGATAATTCATTTAATTTACCTGCCCATCCGGCATTTAAACTAATATCTCCTATTTCGCCTCTGTTACAGACTATCATGAGTTTATCTATTACACCGATACCGTAAAGTGATTTTAACGCCGATATTGCCTGGTAAGTCTTTCCTAAACCAGGTTCGTCACACAGCATCGCAATTTTGTTACATGCTAATAATTCTGCTCCTTCTTTTTGATAGCCATAAAGAAATTCCTCATTAATAACAACTTTTTCGGGGGCAATACTCTCAGGTTTTAAGATTTTTGAAATAATTTCTTCGAACGAATCATCATTAATAACTTTGTCAACTTCATTTGTAAGAATATTTTCGAATGGAATGTCGTTGTTGTCTTCGGTTTCCGGTTGAGGATTTAAGAAACTGTTTTCTGTAACCAAAGGAACATCCCAATTCTCGCATGAATATCCTGCTAAGATATTTTCAAAAAGTTCACCAAGAACAGTAGTTCCATCCATCTGAAATAAATAGGTATAGGTTGAGGTGTTGTTTTCAAAGGATAAATGGTTTGAAAAAGTTATAATTTTTTTGTGATTGTCGAGCTCATGTGAATAAACCGAAATTTTTGGCGTTTCAGAATCCAGTATCTGAATCTCTTGAACAGCTGGTTTGTCACTTAAAAATTGTATTGGGATAATATTAGTTTTCTTTGAAGATTCATTCCTGTCTAATTCTTCAATAAGCTGGTTAACATTAGGTATTTCAAAATTATCTACTGATGGAATCTCATTAAGAAATACAAACGTAGGTTTATAAATACTGTCAGAAGTACTTCTTTCTAAATAGAATTGTATCCGGTCTATTCCTGCATCTAAATATTCCTGATATATTTCCTGAAAGTAATTTTTAGATTCAGGTATCTTAATTCTTGTTTTAATGTCAATGGTTTTTAAATTTGAGGCTACAAGAGGAAATTCTTTTACTTTAGTTTTCAATGTTTGGAAACTAATAGAAGTAGAAGGCGTATTTGAATTTAATAATGAGAAGTCTTCTGTTATTTCTCTTACAAAATTGAGATTATTCAAACTAAAAGATTCTTTAATCTCTTTTATTAAGGTAGCTTCTTCGGGTTTCTTGTCGTATGAAGATGAAAAAATAATTTTCCCCGAATTAGCATCGAAAATTTTAATCTTCCTGGTAGTGGATTTGCCTAATCTAAAGAAAACTTTAATTGTCTTTTCTTTTGGAAAAGTAGAAAGTTTCCTGCTTGTAAAGAGTTTTACTTTTTTGGTTCGGAAATTAAATGAATTGGTTTCAGGTAAATTATAGGATATATTTTCTTTAAAACCTGAAAGGGAAGAACTAATTTGGGCGATAGCCAATGATTCAGTATCAGGTGCTCTTAACCATTTTTCCCATTCAAATTGTTCAGGAACATCAACATTGCTAACTGATGCTGCAACCTTTTTCCGTATGATCTTGTACATTCATCATTCACTGGTTTTTTGAAGGTGAACCTGTTCACATGCTTCCTTCAACCTATCAAATGGTTCGAGTAAATTTCTGTTTTCTGCCAATGAATTCATTTGCTCTTTAATTTCAGTGAGTTCGGATTCATATTTTTTTGAAGTTTCTATATACAAAGTACTTCCATTAGTTCCGATAATATGAACATCCTGGTTATTTTTTTTGGATGTATTTTGTCCTGATTCATTGTGGACTCTGATTACTCTCACTCCTTGTTTATTGTTTGCACCAAGGAAAAGCGGATCTTTAACTAATATTAAGTCAATTTCTTCACTGATAGCATTAATTAACGGTAAAGAAATTAATTCAACTAATATATGTTCAAGCAGTACATCACCGTACAAAGTTTTTTGAAAATTAGTTGTCTTTATCGGAGCAGTTACCCTGAATTCCAGAGGTTTAGTCTCTGCATCAGTAACTAAAATTGCACCCATTATGCCTGAATCATCGTCAAGCGCTAAGGTTTCCAGAAAAGCGATCTTTCCTAGATCCATTATTCCTCCTTCAAATATTATCTCTATAAACTAAAATATAATGTTAACTAAAAGAGATAAAAATTAAGAGATTTGTTAATTTTTTCTTAATTCTTATAACACTTGCTTATTTAACTACAAATTTAATGCCCTTTATTACAACCCGTTCAAAGACAAAAAAAGATTATTTTTATCATTAACTAAATCTGCCAAAATTAAAAAAAACAGAAAATTCGTGATTGATAAATTTTTATTTATAAATGGAAGTTATCTGGTCTGCAAGATTTACCCGTAAATTTTACCCAATTTAATGATGGAATATTCAATAATTATGTATTAAATCATAAAGGATATGTTTTTATATTGTAATTTTTTGTTTATTATATCTTTAGTTAAATAAAGTGGGTTATATATTAATGTTAGATAACGATTTTAATGCATATATAATTAAAGAAACTGACGGCAGATTTATAAGGACAATTGAAAAGAAATCCTTTAATAAACTTCCGGAAAATGAAGTCCTGATTAAAGTTAGTTATTCATCCTTAAATTATAAGGATGCATTATCGTCAATAGGACACAGGGGTGTAACAAAAAAATATCCGCATACTCCCGGTATTGATGCTGCAGGTATAGTAATCGCATCAAAATCGAAATATTATTCCGGCGGTGAAAAGGTAATAGTAACAGGATATGGTCTGGGAATGAACACATCCGGTGGCTTTGCTGAATATATAAGTGTACCGACCGATTGGATTGTAAAGTTACCTGAAAATCTTTCTTTAAAAGAAAGTATGATATTGGGAACTGCTGGATTTACTGCTGCTTTAGCTTTGGATAAATTAGAGCAATTTGGATTAAAATCTCTGGAAGATGAGATACTGGTTACAGGAGCTACGGGAAGTCTCGGTTCATTAGCTGTTTCCATTCTTTCAAAAGCAGGTTATAAAAATATATTTGCCGCAACTGGTAAAATAGCTCAGTTAGACTTCTTAAAGAAATTAGGAGCTAAACAGGTAATTGATAGAAATAATGATGAAATTGATAATAAAAGTAAAAAGCCAATGTTAAGCGGCAGATGGTCGGGAGTTATTGATTCGGTTGGAGGAAATATTCTTGCAACAGCAATAAAGTCTGCTAAATACGGAGGAGTAGTTGCTGCATGCGGACTTACGCAATCATTTAATTTTAATGCCACTGTTTATCCTTTTATTTTGCGGTCAGTAAATCTAATTGGAATAGATTCAGCTGCCTGCCCTATGGAGACCAGGTTACGAATATGGAAAAAGCTATCTGGAGAATGGAAAATAAATACATTAAATTATATGTATGAAGAAATTTCTTTGAAAGAACTTGAGAGAAAAATTAATCTGATGCTGGAAGGGAAAAATACCGGAAGAGTAATTATTAATCTAGAAAAGTAAATTATGAATAATGATCAAAGACATAATCATAATCACTTTATGAATGTTGATGATAATAATAGTAGAAAGCTGATTATTGTTATTGCATTAAACTTTGTTATTACAATTGCCGAAGTTGTTGGCGGTTTGATTTCCAATAGTCTGGCTTTAATTTCAGACTCACTGCATAATTTAAGCGATGCAGGTGCAATTCTTTTAAGTTATATTGCCATCAAAATCAGTGGGAAAGCTCATACTCTCAAAAGAACTTTCGGATATAGAAGAATTCAGATAATCGTAGCTTTGTTTAATGCATCCATTATCATTTTAGTTTCTTTATTCCTTTTTAGGGAAGCTTACGAAAGGTTTATGAATCCCTTGCCTGTTCAGGGAGGGATAATGTTTATAGTTGCTTTTATTGGACTTGTGGCAAATGCGGTTTCAGTATTCTTATTAAAAGGCGGAACGAAAAATAACATTAATATAAAATCGGCATATCTTCATCTCCTGATTGATACTCTTTCCTCAATTGCAGTTGTTGTTGGAGGAATAATTATTTATTTCTATAATGTATTCTGGATTGATCCTTTATTAACTGCTGTTATCGGTATTTATGTTATAAAAGAAGGTTATTCAATTATAAAAGAAGCTTATAATATTTTAATGCAGTCAACACCGGCAAACATAAATTTAATTGATATAAAATCCAGTCTGGAAGAAATTAAAGAAGTCAGCAATTTGCATCATGTGCATGTTTGGCAGCTTGATGAAAAAAATATCTTCTTTGAAGGACATATAGATCTGGTAGCGAATTTCACTATAAAAGAAATAGAACTGATCCAGAAAAAAATCAAAGATATTTTATTTCAGAAATACGACATAAATCATGTAACTATTCAGGCTGAATTTGATTCCTGCCATAAAAAAGAGCTTGTCTGAATATTTTAATTTTGTCCTCTAAAAATCCATTAACCTCATAATTTGTGTGAATAACCTTTCTTTTTATAGGTAAAGGGGATAATTTAATTTTTAGCAAAATATAATTTTTTAAAAAGGAGAGTTAAATGAAAGGTGCAATAAGCTTATTAATTCTTTTGATTTTTTCAGGATTTGCACTTGCTCAAAATGATATCTCATTAAATGATACTATTCCAGTAGACCCGCAAATCAAGGTTGGTAAATTATCCAACGGATTAAAATATTACATCCGAGAAAATAAAAAACCGGAGGATCGTGCATTTTTAAGGTTGGTTGTAAATGCCGGTTCTATACTTGAAAATGATAATCAGCAAGGTCTGGCTCACTTGAACGAGCATATGGCATTTAATGGAACCAAGCATTTCAAGAAACAGGAGTTGATTAATTACTTGGAATCGATAGGAATGCGTTTCGGGCCTGATATAAATGCGTATACCAGCTTTGATCAAACAGTATATATGATTGAAGTTCCAACAGATAGTGCTGAAATGGTAAAAAAAGGTTTTCAGATTTTGGATGACTGGGCACATAATTTAAGCTTTGATAGTGTTGAAGTAGATAAAGAAAGAGGTGTAGTAATTGAAGAGTGGAGATTGGGAAGAGGCGCAAATGCAAGAATTAGAGACAAACAGTTTCCTGTATTATTGAAAAATTCCCGGTACGCAGAACGGCTTCCAATAGGGAAAAAAGATATATTGGAAAATTTTAAACATCAGACTTTAATCAATTTTTATAAAGATTGGTATAGACCGGATTTAATGGCAGTTGTCGCGGTTGGCGATTTTAATAAGAATTGGATTGAAAAATTAATTAAGCAGCATTTTTCAAAAATAAAAAATCCACAAAATGAAAGAGTAAGAAAATCATATCCTGTTCCTGATAATGATTCTACTTTATTTTCAATAGTAACCGACCCGGAAGCTACTTCCACACAGGTTTCACTTTATTACAAATTACCTGTCCCTCCTCAGGCAACGGTAAAAGATTACAGGCAAAGCCTGGTTGAACAATTATATAATGGTATGTTGAATAACAGACTAAGAGAGTTATCTCAGCAGCCGGATCCTCCTTTTATGTATGCTTATTCTGCTAAAGGAAATATTGTCAGGACTAAAGATGTTTATATGCTTGCTGCCGGTGTTAAAGATAATGGAATAGAAAGAGGTTTGGAAACCTTGTTAAGGGAAGCTAAACGTGTAAAAGAATACGGATTTACTCAAACAGAACTGCAGAGAGAGAAAGAGGATATGCTTCGTTATATTGAGAAAGCATATAATGAAAGAAATAAGACAGAATCATCAACATTAGCGGATGAATATATTAGGAATTTTCTAACCGGTGAACCAATTCCAGGGATTAAATATGAATATAACCTGCAGAAAAAATATTTGCCGGGAATTAATTTGAATGAAATAAATAACCTTGGTACCAGATGGATGAATAAAAGCGAAGTCGTTCTGGTTAGCGCACCTCAAAAGAAAGGATTAATCGTTCCAGATAAACAAGAATTAGAGAGTGTAATAAATAAAGTTGAAAATGAAAAGATAACTGCTTATGAAGATAAAGTTTCTTCTCAACCTTTAATTGATAAAATATCTGAACCGGGTAAAATAGTTTCAGATAAAAAAATTGAAACGCTTGGTTTAACTGAATGGACTTTGTCTAACGGTATTAAAGTTTATTTGAAGCCAACTGATTTCAAAAATGACGAAGTTCTTTTTCAGGGATTTAGTCCCGGTGGAAATTCACTGGTTCCGGATTCCGAATATGTTCCTGCAGTAACTTCGACTGCACTGATTCAATTAAGCGGAGTTGGAAATTTCAACTATATTGATCTTCAGAAAAAGCTGGCAGGTAAAATTGTAAATGTTCATCCCTATATTGGTGAACTATCCGAGGGGATTTCCGGTTCAGCATCACCTAAAGATTTACAAATGATGTTTGAACTTATCTATTCATATTTTGTTTTTCCCAGAATTGATAGTTCAGCATTTCTATCTTATGAAGCAAAGCTGAAAAACTGGCTTGAAAATAGAAATGCGAGTCCTGAAGCTGCCTTCCACGATACTCTTCAAAATACACTTAGCCAGTATAATTACAGGCGTGAACCGTGGACAATGAATAGGTTGAGTAAAATGGATATGGAAAAATCTTTCAATATTTATAAAGACCGTTTTACTAATGCATCCGATTTTTCTTTTGTTTTTGTTGGTAATTTTAAGCCGGATAGTATCAAACCTTTAATTGAAACTTATCTTGGCAGCTTACCTGCTATAAAGCGGAAAGAAAATTGGAAAGATTTAAATATTAATCCGCCTAAAGGAATCATTACAAAAAAAGTAAATAAGGGGATTGAACCAAAGAGCAGGGTTAATATTACTTTTACAGGTCCTTTCACCTGGAATTACGAAACTAATTATGAGTTTAATTCTATGCTGGATGTTTTAAGAATTAAATTGAGAGAAGTATTAAGAGAAGATAAAAGTGGTACTTATGGTGTCGGAGTATACGGTTCAGGTAAAAAGATTCCGGATGAAAAATATAGTATCAATATTACATGGGGGTGTGCACCTGAAAGAGTTAATGAATTGGTTAAAAATGTTTTTGAACAGATTGATAGTTTAAAACAAATACCAGTTGCTCCAATATATATTACCAAAGTTAAAGAGACCCAGATAAGGGAAAACGAAACAAACCTGAAAGAGAATAGATACTGGTTAAATCTTTTAGAGAAATATCTTTTTAATGATCTTGATCTTTCAGAGATTAATAAATACCCTGAAAGAATTTCCGGCCTTGATGCAGAAAAAATTCAGGATGCGGCAAAAAAATATTTTAATGTAAAGAATTATGTTGAAGTAACTTTATACCCGGAAAAAACTGAGCAATCTGAGAAAAATTAATTGTTTTAATATCCGGGAATTAATTGGAAATCAAAATAGTTTAATATTCTTCAAAATATTGGTAATGACATTCGATAAAATTGTTGCGGCTTCGGAGAGATTAAAGGGAGTTGCAAATAAAACTCCTGTTGTCACTTCGTCAACTTTAAATAAATTAGTTGGAGCAGAAGTTTTTTTTAAATGTGAAAGCTTTCAGAAAGTGGGAGCTTTTAAATTCAGAGGTGCTTATAATGCAGTTTCCCAACTAAATGAAGAACAAAAATCAAAAGGGGTTATAACCTATTCGTCTGGTAATCATGCACAGGCAATTGCGCTGGTTTGTAAAATGCTTAAAGTTAAAGCCTTTGTAGTAATGCCAAATAATGCTCCTGTTATTAAAAGAAAAGCGACGGCAGGTTATGGTGCTAATATTATAGAATATGATCCAGACATCACAATCCGGGAAGAATTAGCGCATGAATTAATGGCAAAGAATGATTATACAATAATTCCTCCTTTTGATCACGAAGATATTATAGCGGGACAAGGAACAGCTGCAAAAGAATTATTTGAGGATGTGGGAAAATTAGATTATTTGTTGGTCCCATGCGGAGGCGGAGGCTTGCTGAGCGGTTCAGCTATATCATCTAAAAGTTTATTCCCTTCATGTAAAGTAATTGGAATCGAACCTGAAGTCGCTGATGATGCAACCAAATCTTTTTATACTAAGACACTATATACTGTACAAAATCCTCCAACAATCGCAGACGGAACACGGACAGCATCATTAGGAAAAATTACATTTCCGCTGGTTCTTAAATATGTGGATGACATGAAAACAGTTTCTGAAAAAGATATCATTGAGGCAGTCAGATTTTTATTTTTAAGGATGAAACTTGTTGTCGAACCATCGGGTGCTCTAGGAATTGCCGCTTTACTTAGTAAGAAGTTAGAAGTTTCAGGGAATGTTGGGGTGATCATCAGCGGTGGAAATGTTGATGCTGAAACAATGATTAAAATATTAAAAGAATAAAAGTGTTATCTTTTTCGATGAAACTCACTCTTTAGATTTGAATAAATCTTTCTTATTAAAAGAATATTTATCCCAGAATAGTCAATAGGAAAAGATATCTAATGACCGCCATTAGAAAGATTAAGAGCTAAGATATTTATAAACAATAAGTTAAGATATACTCGACTATCAAAGCAATAACAAGTATCTTTGTAAGAAAAACAGACAAACAAATGGAACTAAAAATAGAGTTTACCGACAAAGAAATCACTCCTTGGGGCGGAATGATTTTGATGAAAAAGTTGATAGAGAAGACAAAGATAAACGAAGTATTAGAACGGCTTGCATTACCTTCACAGAATTCAAATCGAGGTTATAACCCAATACAGTTGATAAATAATTTTTGGGTAAGCATATGGAGCGGAGCCAGCCGGTTTGAACATTTAGAAGTGACAAGAATGGACAAAGTGATTCAAAAGATATTTGGATGGAAGAAGATGGCGGGTCATAAGTCCTTCCAAAGATATTTTAAGAAATTCGGACAAGCAGATAACCAACGTGTATTTACCGAGTTGTTCAACTGGTTCTTTAAGGAGATAAAATTAGACAACTACACATTAGATTTAGATTCGACGATACTGACAAGATATGGAAAACAACAAGGAGCAAAGAAGGGATATAATCCAAAGAAGCCAGGAGGCAATAGTCATCATCCGTTGATAGCCTTTGTAGCAGAAGCAAGAATGACGGTAAACTTCTGGTTAAGGAGTGGTAACGCATATACAACAAATAACTTCTATAATTTTCTGGAAAACACCTTTGAAAGATTAGCAGGAAAGACAATAGGATTGCTAAGAGCAGACAGCGGATTTTATGATAAAAAGATATTCGAATACTTAGAAAATCGGTTAAAAGCAGTTAATTACATAATAGCGGCAAAGTTTTACAGACCACTAAAACTTGCCATAGCCAGAGAAAAGACATATTGGAGATTAGAAGATGGCATAGAGATAAGCGATACGATGTATCAAAGTCCGGGTTGGGAAAAACCAAGACGTATGATAATAGTAAGACAAGAAATAAACTTACGCCCGAAGTCAACAGGCAAACAGTTGCGGTTATTTGGAGAAGAAGAAGCATATAAAAATTACCGGTATAGTTGTTTCATAACCAACCTTACATTATCGGCAAAGATGATATGGGACGCATACCGAAACAGGGCAGATGCAGAGAATCGGATAAAGGAATTGAAGGAAGATTTCGGAGCAGGTAGTTTTAATGTAGATAATTTCTTTGCAACAGAGGCTGCATTAAATTTTGTAATGATGGGATATAATTTAATGAGTTTATTCAGACAAGCAATACTAAACACAAAAACGCATCAGCAATTAAAAACACTACGATACAGAGTTTTTGCAATTGGATCCTATATTACAAAAAATGGTAATGATAGAATCTTAAAATTATCACTGGCAATGAAACGACGAAGTTGGTTTGAAGGAATTTGGTCTAATACAAACCTCTTCAGATGGCCGTTTGTTGTATCAAAAGAAAATTCCTAATGACAATTCTGGGTTTATTTTACATTCCCCTCTAGAAAACCGAGATATGCAGGTATTTCTCAGGTTCAGTTTTTATTCCATTTACAAGTTCATTCAATTCATTCAAAAGTGAATTAAAATCATTATAAATCTTTTTATTATTAATTAATCCGCCAACTAAAGTGCTGTCACCTTCCGCTTTTGAAATTAAATTATCGAGCCTTTTAGATATAGAAGAAACTGAATTATAGATAGAATCTTTCATGATGAATTTGCCGAGACTTCCTTTTCCTTGCTTTATTGAATCGGATAAGGAGATTAAGTTATCCGACAGTAAATTCAATTTTGTATAAAGAGTTGAGTCATAAGCTATTTTTCCTAGAGAACCCTTTTTGCTGTTTACTGTTATCAAAAATTTATCTAGACCTTTTAGAACAGATTCGAATTTATCTACAGTGTTTGTATTATTAATTAATTTTCCAAGGCTTCCTTTCCCGCTCGAAATTGTATCGGTAATTGAACGAAGATTTGCAAGCAGTTTTGAAAAATCTTCCAGTGCCGGTTGAATTTTTGTACTTAACTTGTCAAAACTGAATGTGGGATTAACGGGGAGAAATTCACTTTGATGGAGTGGAGTTTCATTCGGCTGACCAATACTAATATCCACAAATCTATCTCCAAGTAAACCAATTGTTTTAATTGAAGCATTAGAAGATTTAGTTATCTGTGATTTATAATCTGATTTGATACTTAAAGTAATATCAATGCCGTTTAAACCATTACGCCTTGTAAATTCCAGATCACTCACGGAACCTATTTTTAATCCGCCTAAAGTGACCATCGATCCTTCAGCTAGGCCTTCGGTATTTTCAACAAATAGTTTAAGGTTATATGTACTTGAAAAGTAATTCCCTTCATTTCCTACAAGAAAAATAAAAATGAAAAAAATAACCAAACCGATAAAAATCGTTAGTCCTACTTTTAAATTTGAAAATTTTAGTGAAGCTGTTTGCATATATAATCTTTATAATTAAATATTAACAATTTTTAAGTAATTCGGCATCCTGGTAAACTTCATAAAAGAATGCTCTAACAAATTCTTTTTTGGAATTTAGCATTTCAGTAACGGTTCCGGATTCAATTAAGGTCCCTCCGTTAATTAATGTAAGTTTATCTCCTATAGAAACAGCATCGTTCAGAATATGAGTAACAACAACAGCAGTTGTTCCCTGTTCTCTTAAACGGTCAACTAAATCTAATATATGTTTTGCATTAATAGGATCTAAACCGGTTGTAGGTTCATCAAATAGAATAATTTCAGGATTGAATACCATTGCTCTGGCAATAGCCACTCTTTTTTTCATTCCGCCGCTTAATTGGTCGGGGAGCAAATCATTAGTTCCCGATAAATTGACGAAAGAAAGGGCTGTTTCAACTTTATCCTTTATTTCCTCCTGCGATATTCTCTTTTGTTCGTTAAGGAAAAAACCTACATTTTCTTCAACCGACAGTGAATCGAACAATGCATTTCCCTGGAAAACAATTCCCATTTTTCTTCTTATAGGAAGCATCTGCCTTTCTGATAAAAGTGAGGTATTTATATTATCAATTTTTACGGCACCTTTTTGGGGTTTCCATAATCCAAGAATTATTTTAAGAATTGAGCTTTTACCTGCCCCGCTAGGACCAAGGATAATCGATACTTTTCCTTTCGGGATTTCCAGGGAAACATTTTTAAGAATTTCTCTTCCCTGCAAGGTTAAATAAATATTTAATAATTCAATAATATTCAAATTAAAATAATGCCCAAATAATTTTAGTAAAAATGAAATCAATAATTAATACTACCATAGACGACATTACTACAGCGTTTACTGTGTTACGCCCTAAACCGGTAGTTCCACCTTTTGTTGAAAAACCGTAGTAACAGCTTATGGTCGATATAAAAAAGCCGAAGAAGATTGGTTTTACAAATCCCACGATTATGTCTTTCGGTCCTAATGAGTTAATAACCGATTGCCAAAAAAAAGATGTATCAACTCCCAAAGAAAGTTTAGTCACGATCATTCCTCCCAGGATTCCAACCATATCTGCGATTAAAGTTAAGGGAAGAAACATTACAAGAGCCGCCAATGTTCTGGGGAAAACCAGTTTTTGAATAGGACTTGTACCGAAAGCTCTAAGTGCATCAATTTGTTCACTAAGCTGCATAGCACCAATTTCAGATGCATTTTTAGCTCCTGTTCTGGCGGCCAGCAATAAACCTGTAATAACAGGACCAAGCTCTCTTACCATACCTAATGCAACTGTACGGCCGACGAGTGTTTTAGCACCAAATAAATCAAGTTGGTGACCGGTTTCAATTGCCAGAATAATTCCTACAAATAAGCCGCCTAAAAAGATTAATCTAAAAGCTTTTGCTCCAATCCAATACATTTCTTTAAAAGAATCCTGAAGATACTTCAAATTGGCAAAAAAGCTTTTAAAGAGAATCAAAAACTAAAAAAGCATAATCCTGTAATTTTAATAAGCTTAACTTGAACGTTTCCACAACTTTTTATCTTTGTTGTTGTATGAACTTTTCTATAGACTCTAAAATATTTCCTTCTGTTTTTATATCCTCTATATAGCTAATATCAATTATTTTGAATAAGACATAACAACGTTTTCGGTAAAGTTTTTTACTAGTAAATAAGCCAACTGAATTGTTCAAAACTCTTTCGATATTTAGTCTTGACTAAAGATTTCTGGGTAAATCAATACCCTCAAATAGTAATCTTTAACCTTTACCTGCAGCAATAGTTGCAGGTTTATTTTGAAGAATTGTTATAAATTTTGAGTAAAGCAATGAATTTTAATGATTTAATATACTAAAAAATTTAATAGTTAAACTTGCCATCTAATAAAGTATCTAGAAGAGATGGGAGCTATATTCGCAAATTATAGTTTCCAAATATTACAGAAACTGAATTTTCAACAAATAGCTTCTTGAAAAATATAGCATAAATGTCGCATTTAGGAAATTCATAGAGATGGGAAAATATTTATTTTAATTTATATTAAAATACAAAAGCCGGCTAAGTTGCCGGCGTTTTTAGAATGAAAGAATTTTGTTTTTACAATTTCATACAATCCTTCGATGTATAAACAAAACCGTCTGTAACTTTTTAGTCTTTTAGAAAAAAGATACAGGAAATCTCTTGCTGCTTATAACATTCATATCAATTGTTATATATATCAAAGTGGTTTGGAAAATATTCGGTGAGGAAGAATATAAACTTGACAATACTCCACTCAAGTTTTATATTTGATATTCAGAATATAAAGCGTATGACTAACACAGATAGACATATAACCAAAAGTTATCATGAAGCCTACAAAACTAACGGCAATTTTGCTGCTGCGTTAGTTCCGAATATCCTGCCTTTAGATTTAATCATTATTGGGATTATTAGCCTACTAGGAATTATTATCCTAGGTTAATATAATTAGGTCAATCCCAATCTAATTTAATACTAAAATAAAAAATAATCAGATTCGGGTTGACCTGAAAACCCAGTTTATTTCTGAAGGTTATAATATATCTATCGAGGTTATTGTGAAAACTGATTATTTTTATATAAAGAATATTTCTTCTAAAAGAAGTAGCGTTATAAAATCATCCTCACCAAAAAGTGCTTTGATTTATATCCCCAATTTATATGTTATTATTTTATCTGGATTTTTTATAGTATGATTTACATAATGAAAAAATTAAAACAAAAAGGAAAGGGAACATAATGAAGCATAAAAACTTGCTTTCTGGTGCAGACATCTTTTTTGAATGTTTAAGGCGTGAAAAAGTTGATGTGATTTTTGGTTATCCGGGAGGTGCGGTTCTTAAACTTTATGAAAGATTATATGATGTTGATTTTCTAAAACATGTACTGGTAAGGCATGAACAAGGTGCAACTCATATGGCAGAAGGTTATGCGAAGGCAACGGGAAGAGTAGGTGTGGTCCTCGTAACTTCCGGACCCGGTGCTACCAATACGGTAACAGGTATTGCCGATGCTTACATGGATTCGGTTCCGATTGTTGTATTTACAGGCCAGGTTGCAAGTAATTTGATCGGAAATGATGCTTTCCAGGAAGCTGATATAGTTGGTATTACCCGGCCTATTACCAAACATAATTTTCTTGTCCGGGATGTTAAAGAATTAGCCTCTACAATCCGTAAAGCTTTTTATATTGCCTCTACCGGAAGACCCGGTCCTGTTTTGGTCGATTTGCCAAAAGATGTTATTGCTTCCGAATGTGACTTTGAATATCCTGAAAAAGTAGAGATAAGAGGATACAAACCGAATTTTCTTGGGCATCAAAACCAAATAAAAAAAGCTGCTGATATTATAAAGAAGGCAAAAAGACCGTTACTTTATGTAGGCGGCGGTGTTATTATGTCGGATGGTTACAGGGAATTGAGATTATTAGTTAAAGAAAATAATCTTCCGGTTACAATGACTCTTCAAGGCCTTGGAGCGTATCCAATGACTGAGCCGCAGTCTCTTGGTATGCTTGGAATGCATGGCACATATTGGGCAAACCAGGCTGTAAATAATTGTGATGTTCTAGTTTCATTAGGAGCACGTTTTGATGACAGGGTAACGGGCAAGATAGATGAGTTTGCTGTTAATGCTTACAAAATACATGTTGATATTGATCCGACATGTATTGATAAAAATATTGTTGTTGATCTTCCGATAGTCGGCGACGTAAAACATGTAATAGCTGAATTAGCTTCCGAAATGAATGAACCCCCGGATTTGAGTGAATGGTGGGAGCAAATAAACACCTGGCGTGAAGAATGTCCGCTTTTTTATAAAAATGGTGATAGTAAGTTAAGATCTGAATTTGTTATCTCAAGAATTTCTGAGTTAACAAAAGGTGAAGCTGTTATAATTACGGATGTTGGACAGCATCAGATGTGGACAACTCAATATTATAAATTTAATAATCCCCGCTCGCATCTTACCAGCGGCGGTTTAGGAACAATGGGCTTTTCAGTCCCCGCTTCCATTGGAGCTGCTTTTGGTATTAAAGACCGACCAATAGTATCCCTCAGCGGTGACGGCGGTTTCCAGATGAATATGCAGGAACTTATTACTGCCGTTTATTATAAACTCCCGATTAAGTTTATCATCCTTAATAATAGTTTTCTTGGTATGGTTAGACAATGGCAGGAATTGTTCCATGCTGAAAAGTATAGCTTTACTGATCTGTCCGAAAGCAATCCTGATTTTAAAAAGCTCGGAGACGCTCTTGGATTAAAATCTTTTTCAACTGATAATCCAAATGATATTGACGGTATACTTAAGGAAGCATTTTCTATAAATGACGGACCTGTTTTAATTGAATGTAAAGTACAAAAAGAAGATATGGTATTCCCGATCATTCCTGCAGGCAAATCTATTAAAGCAATGATGACTAAACGGTTAGATCCGAAGGAGATGGTATAATGAAACATACTATATCTGTATTAGTTGAAAATCAGTTCGGAGCTTTTAACCGCGTAGCTACAATGTTCAGCGGTAAAGGCTTTAATATTCACAGTATCTCCATTGGAGAAACTGAAAGTCCAGAAATATCCAGGATGACAATAGTTACTGAAGGTGAAGATAAAATTATTGAACAGGTTGTTAAACAATTAAACCGCTTAATAGATACAATCAAAGTAGTCGATTTAACAGGACAGAATAGAGTTGAAAGGGAACTTGCATTAATTACTATATTCTATCAGAAAGGAACACGTGCAGAAATAATAAGTGTCAGTGATATATTCAGAGGAAATGTAGTTGATATAAACAATAAAACAATTACTCTTGAAATTACCGGTCCGCCTGATAAAATTGATGCTGTAGTAAATGTTCTTGAGCCGTATGGAATTAAAGAAATGGCCCGTTCGGGCACGGTTGCTCTAAAAAGAGGTGAGCAGCTAAAACACGAAAAATTAGCACTTCAACAATAGAAGGGAAATAAAATGAAAGTTTATTATGATAATGATTCGTCATTAGAATATCTGCAAAATAAAAAAATAGCTGTTTTGGGATTTGGCAGCCAGGGACATGCGCATTCTTTAAATCTTAAAGATAGCGGAATGAACGTTTGTGTCGGTTTAAGGTCATCAAGTTCAAGCTGGGCAAAAGCTGAAGCTGCCGGATTAGCTGTTAAAACTATTCCTGATGCCGTTGAGTGGGCAGATGTAGTAATGATCCTTTTACCAGATCAAAATCAAAAAGAAGTTTATGATAAAGAGATTGCTCCTCATTTAAAAGAAGGAAATACACTGGCATTCGCACATGGTTTTAATATTCATTATAAACAGATTGTTCCACCTGCAAATATTAATGTAATCATGATTGCTCCTAAAAGTCCCGGGCATTTAGTCAGAAGAACATATCTTGAAGGTACCGGTGTACCTTGTTTAATTGCAGTTCATCAGGATGCTGATGGTAATGCACGTAATATTGCTTTGGCCTGGTCGAAAGGAATCGGCGGTACAAAAGCAGGAGTTATCGAAACCAATTTTAAAGATGAAACCGAAACTGATTTATTTGGTGAACAAGCTGTTTTATGCGGCGGTTCAGCAGAATTAATTAAAGCAGGTTTTGATACTCTTGTAGAAGCCGGTTATCCGCCGGAACTTGCATACTTTGAATGTATGCATGAAATGAAGCTGATTGTTGATCTATATTATGAAGGCGGACTTTCCAGGATGAACTATTCTGTTAGTGATACTGCTGAATATGGCGGTATGACCAGAGGAAGCAGGTTAATTACAAAGGAAACCAGAAATGAAATGAAAAAAATTCTTAGTGAAATTCAAAACGGAAAGTTTGCAGACGAATGGCTTAATGAATATAGAAGCGGCCAGAAGAATATGGAAAAATTAAGAACAGAAAATAGAGAACACCAGATTGAAAAAGTCGGCTCTAAACTTAGAGAAATGATGAGCTGGTTATTCAAAAAGAATAAAAAAGAAGAGGTGGGAGTATGAAGTTAAAAGTGGCATTGCTTCCCGGTGATGGTATTGGGCCCGAAGTAATTGATTCTGCTGTTTCATTAATGGAAGCTGTTTCCGAAAAATTTAACATAATATTCTCTTTTGAAACTAACCTAATCGGCGGTTCTTCATATGATAAGAATGGAAATCCGCTGACTGATGAAGTCTTGAGTAAATGTTATGATTCGGATGCAGTATTACTAGGTGCTGTCGGAGGCCCTAAATGGGAAGGCCTTCAGCATAATCTAAAACCTGAAGCGGCTCTATTAAAACTACGAAAAGCTCTGGGACTATATATAAATATCAGGCCTGCGAAAGTATATGCTCCTTTACTATCTGCTTCAACTTTGAAAGAGAATGTACTTAAGGGAACCGATTTGGTTATTCTCAGGGAATTGACCGGTGATGTTTATTTCGGTCAGCCGAGAGGTTATGATGATGAACATGGATGGAATACCATGGTTTATACAAAAGAGGAAGTTGAAAGAATAACCAGGTTTGCGTTTGAGATCGCAATGAAGAGAAGTAAAAAAGTTACATCAGTTGATAAAGCAAATGTTCTTGAATGTTCACAATTCTGGCGTAAGATTGTTCATGAAATTCATAAAGAATATCCTGAAATTCAACTATCCGATATGTATGTTGATAATGCTGCAATGCAGTTGGTTAGAAATCCAAGACAGTTTGATGTCATACTTACTCAAAATTTATTTGGAGATATCCTAAGCGATATAGCTGCAATGATTACCGGAAGCCTTGGTATGCTTCCATCAGCCAGTCTTGGTAGCAAATACGCATTGTATGAGCCGGTTCATGGAAGCGCTCCAGATATAGCAGGTGAGGATAAAGCTAATCCTTTAGCTACAATGTCTTCTGTTGCAATGATGTTTTTACATTCATTCCAGATGGATAAAGTAGCTGAGTTAATTGATGGTGCAATTACAAAGACTTTAACCGCAGGTTACAGAACAGCTGATATTTATTCAGATGGTGATACTTTGGTCTCTACTTCAAAGATGACCAAAATTGTTATTGATAAGTTTAATGAAATATATGATGAACAAGCATTAGGAGTTTTTACACTTTAAGAAATGAAAACAAATTCTGATTGGAGTTCCCCGGAACAAGCAATAAACTATTTAAGCAGAGCGGATAAAATCCCTCACAGGACGGAAGGTGAATCTGTTTTATTGGAAGAAATTCCTGCCGGTTCCAAAAATATACTGGATATTGGTGCAGGTAACGGGCGACTTTTGGACTTATGTCTGCTTAAATGTAAAGATGCTTTCGGAACAGCTTTAGATTTCTCGCAAACAATGCTTGAAAGTTTACATGATAAATATCAGGATAATAGAAAGATTAATATAGTTGAGCATGATCTGAATAATCCTTTGCCTTTTGAACCTGAGAGTTTTGATGCTGTTGTATCAAGTTTTGCGATTCATCATGTTGATGACAATAGGAAATATAAGTTGTACAATGAAGTTTGGCAGATAGTTCAAAGGGGAGGAGTGTTCTGTAATTTGGAACATGTTTCTTCTCCAACAGAGAATCTTCATAAAATATTTTTTGAGAAGCTTGGTGTGGAAGAAGATGGAAGCAATAAACTTCTTGACGTTGAAACCCAGCTTAAATGGCTGGACGAGATTGGATTTGAAGATGTTGATTGTTATTGGAAATGGCGTGAACTGGCACTTATAATTGGTAAAAAGCCTTTATGAAATACTTCTGTAAATCATAGAAGCTAAAAATTAATTACATTAAAAATAAATTTAATGAGGTACAAAAGTGAATAATAGGGTATTAATTTTTGATACAACTTTAAGAGACGGAGAACAATCTCCCGGAGCATCATTAAATGTTTACGAAAAAGTCGAAATTGCTCATCAGCTTCAAAAATTAAATATAGATATTATTGAAGCAGGTTTCCCGGTCTCCTCCCCGGCTCAGTTTGAAGCCGTTGAAAGAATTGCAAATGAAGTAGATTTAATAATTGCCGCTCTTTCCAGGGCTAAAGAAATTGATATTAAAGCCGCCTATGATTCACTAAAAAATGCCAAACGCTACAGGATCCATACATTTGCAAGTACTTCCGATATTCATATTATGGGAAAATTTGCTAGTGATGTTTATGGAAAAACATTAGATGAAAAAAGAAAAACAGTTTTAAAAATGTCTGTTGATGCTGTAGCATATGCCAAGACATTTACCGATGATGTTGAATATTCTGCTGAAGATGCCGGCAGAACCGACCTGGGATATCTTTCTGAAATTATTGAAGCTGTTATTGAAGCCGGTGCAACTACTGTTAATATTCCCGATACAACCGGGTATACATATCCATCTGAATTTGGAGCAAAAATCGCTGAACTTAGAAGAAGAGTCAAAAATATCGATAAAGCAATTATCAGTGTTCACTGTCATGATGATCTTGGGCTTGCAGTCGCAAATTCTTTGAGCGGAATTGAAAACGGAGCAAGACAGGTTGAATGTACTGTAAACGGAATTGGCGAAAGAGCAGGTAATGCTTCGCTTGAAGAAATTGTTATGGCAATAAAAACACGTAAGGATATTAATCAATGCTATACTAATCTAAAGACTGAAGAAATTTTTAATACCAGTAGAATGGTTTCTTCATTCACCGGAATAATTGTTCAGCCGAATAAAGCAATTGTCGGTGAAAATGCATTCGCTCATGAATCCGGTATCCATCAGGATGGAATGCTTAAGGATAGGCAGACTTATGAAATTATGACGCCGGACAGCGTTGGTGTTCCGAAAACTAAAATTATATTAGGAAGACATTCCGGCCGTCATGGATTAAAATCCCGTCTTGAAGAACTCGGATATTCCACTACTGAAAAAGAAATGCAAAAAGTCTATGAGCAGTTTTTAATTCTTGCAGATAAGAAAAAAGAAATATTTGATGATGATTTAAGAATACTAATGGGAGATGAAGTTCATAAAAAGAAAAGTGATTATTATGAACTTGAGTATCTTCATGTTACTCTTGGTACGACTTCAATACCGACTGCTACTGTTAGAATAAAAACAGCAGACAAAGTTTTGCAGGAATCTGCAATCGGCGATGGTGCTGTTGATGCATGTTTCAATGCTATCGAAAGAGCATTAGACGTAAAATCAAAACTTGAATCATATAATGTTCGTTCTGTTACTTCAGGAAGACAGGCACTCGGTGAAGTTATTGTAAGGATCAGGAAAGAAGAAAAATCTTTTACTGGTCGTGGTGTGTCTACCGATGTTATTGAAGCAAGTGCAAAAGCATACTTGCAGGCATTTAATCAGCAGCAGGTTTATTTTAAAATGAAAGAGGATGATAAAATAAATGAGGGCTCTTTATCTGAATTATCACAGGCAGTATAAATTTATCTGCTTTAAGAAAAAAGGAATAGTAAGATGGGAATGACAATTACAGAAAAAATATTGGCAAAATCTGCGGGGAGATCTAAAGTTGAACCCGGAGAAAATATATGGCTGAATGTTGATGTTCTTATGACACATGATGTTTGCGGACCGCCGACAATTGGAATCTGGAAAAGAGAATTCGGCAGTAATGCTAAAATCTGGAATAAAGATAAGCTGGTTATTTTTCCTGATCATTATATCTTTACAAAAAATCCCCAGGCCAACAGGAATGTTAAAATATTAAGACAGTTTGCAGACGATTATCAACTGGATAATTATTATGATGTAGGAACTGACAGGTATAAAGGTGTTTGTCATATTGCATTGGCAGAAGAAGGATACAATATCCCGGGTACGGTTCTATTCGGATCCGATTCTCACACTTGTACATCCGGTGCATTCGGAATGTTTTCAACCGGTGTAGGCAATACCGATGCTGCCTTTATTATGGGAACCGGGAAAATCTGGGAAAAAGTTCCTGAAACTTTAAAGTTTATTTTTGAAGGTGAAGTACCTTCTTATTTAACCGCAAAAGATTTAATTCTAAAAGTATTAGGTGATATTACAACTGACGGCGGTACATACAGGGCTCTGGAATTTGACGGTTCTGCTGTTTTTTCTCTTTCGGTTGATGAAAGAATGACTTTAACAAATATGGCTATTGAAGCTGGTGCAATGAACGGAATTATTGCTGCCGATAAAACTATAGAAGATTATGTAAAGCAAAGAAGCAATAAGAGTTATGATATATTTCATAGTGATGATGATGCAGTTTACAAACAGGTTTTTAGATATGATGCTGGTAAACTTGAACCGTCGGTAGCAAAACCTCACAGTCCTGATAATTACGATATAGTAAGAAATGTACAGGGAACACAACTAACAAAATGTTATATAGGTTCATGTACAGGCGGTAAGTTAAGTGATTTTGTTTCGGCTGGCAAACTACTATTTGGTAATAAAGTTAAAGTTCCGACTTTTATTGTACCAGCAAGTACTAATGTTGCAAAACAATTAGAAGTGGAGACAATCAGCGGAGTTTCCCTGAGACAAATTTTTGAAAACGCCGGTTGTGAAGTGGCACAATCTTCCTGTGCTGCTTGTTTAGGCGGACCAATGGATACGGTTGGCCGTGCTCAGGATGGTGAAGTAATAATTTCTACTACAAACAGAAATTTCCCAGGAAGAATGGGAAGTAAAAAATCCCAGGTTTATTTAGCATCTCCTCTTACTGTTGCTTCATCTGCATTAACAGGTGTTATTACTGATCCGAGAGATTTTTTATAATATAGTTATTGGAGTTTAAATTGGAGAAAATTATAAAAGGTAAAGCATTTGTTTTGGGAGATAATATCGATACCGATCAAATTATTCCTGCCGAACATCTGGTTTACAGTTTAAGTGATCCTGAAGAATCAAAAAAATATGGTCACTTTGCACTATCAGGAGTGCCTATTAATGCAGCAGGTTTACCGCAAGGCGGAGTTCCTTTTATCAAAGGAGAAGAATCGAAATCAGAGTTTAATATTATAATCGGTGGTTCAAACTTCGGCTGCGGTTCTTCGCGTGAACATGCCCCATTTGCTTTGAATGTTGCGGGAGCTGAGGCAATTATTGCTGAAAGTTATGCACGAATCTTTTACAGGAATTGTGTTGACGGAGGTTTTTTAATTCCTTATGAGGCTCCGCAAAAACTTAATGATAAGATTAAAACAGGTGACGAACTAGAAATTAATCTTAACAAAAACACAATAAAAAATGTTACTTCAGGTGAATTATATGAGTTACGGCCTTTAGGAGATGTATTACCAATTATTGAAGCCGGTAATATTTTTGAATATGCAAGGCAGAACGGGATGATGGTGTAATGAATATTCTTAATCGTAATCATAATCTTACTCTAAAAGTTAAAGGAATAAGAAGATTAAGATTAGGAATAAGAGGAAGATTAAGAACAAAAATTTATTTTGAATTAATTTAAATGGATTATAATTATGAATAAAATAGAGCTATTTGATACAACTTTGAGAGATGGAACTCAGGGGGAAGGAATAAATCTATCTGTCCAGGATAAATTATTAATCGCACAAAAGCTTGATGAATTTGGTGTTGATGTTATAGAAGGTGGATGGCCGGGCAGTAATCCCCGTGATGAAGAATTTTTCAACAAAGCAAAAAATTTAAAATTGAAAAATGCTCAAATATGTGCCTTCGGTTCTACCGCACGATCCCTGCAAAATATTGAGAATGATCCTAATCTTGTTGCTCTTATTAAAGCGGAAACCCCGACCGTTTCTATTTTTGGTAAAACCTGGAAGCTTCATTCAGAAAAATCACTTAAGTTATCTGAAGAAGAGAATGAGGAACTAATTTATAAATCAGTTGAATATATAAAAAGCAAAGGGAAAAGATTAATCTATGATGCCGAGCATTTTTTCGACGGTTATAAAGATGATAAAGAATTCGCTATAAAAATGTTAAAAGCTGCCGAAAGTGCAGGTGCAGATGTTATTGTTCTATGCGATACTAACGGCGGTTCTCTTCCAAGCGAAATTTCCTCAATTGTAAATGAGGTAAAACAACATATAAATACCAAATTAGGTATACATGCACATAACGATAGCGAACTTGGTGTTGCAAATTCACTAGCTGCTATCGAAGCCGGTGCTGTACACGTTCAAGGTACTATAAACGGAGTTGGAGAAAGATGCGGGAATGCAAATCTTTGCAGTATAATTCCTAATCTTACTTTGAAATTGAAAAAAGAAACCAGACAAAATATTAATCTTGAACACCTGACATCAATTTCTCATTTTGTCTATGAATTAATGAATCTGACTCCGAACAGCCGGGCTGCCTTTGTGGGGAATTCAGCTTTTGCTCATAAAGGCGGTATACATGTAAGTGCAGTATTGAAAGACAGCAAAATGTATGAGCATATTCCGCCTGAAAGTGTAGGTAATAAGCAGAGAGTTCTTATATCAGATCTATCCGGACAAAGCAATATAAGATATAAAGCAAAAGAGCTTGGAATTGATATCTCTGAAGATAAAGAAATAAGTAAAAGGGTGGTTGATTATATAAAAACCCTTGAACACGGCGGATTCCAGTTTGATGGTGCCGAAGCTTCATTTGAACTTTTGTTAAGTGCTGAAATGAATAAGTTCTCAACATTCTATAATGTAATCGATTCAAAAGTGCATGTTACATTTGATGATCAGGGGCATTCTAAATCTGAAGCTGTGCTAAAAGTAGAGGTTGATGGTGAAATAGAACATACTGCATCTGATGGTGACGGTCCTGTTAATGCGCTTGATAATGCGTTAAGGAAAGCGTTATTAAGGTTCTATCCTGAAATATCTCTTATAAAATTAATTGACTATAAAGTTAGAGTCCTTGATGAAAAAGAAGGTACATATGCTAAAGTAAGGGTTATGATCCAATCAAGTGATGGTTCCGAAAGCTGGTCAACTGTAGGTGTATCTCCAAATATAATTGAAGCCAGTTTCCAGGCGCTTAATGACAGTATCAATTATAAACTTTATAAACACCATAAAAGTAAAAAGTTAATTGCATAAGCAATTAGAATTGTAATTCATTTTATAAAAAAAAGATTTTGTTTTTATTTTGACATTGGTAATGTTATGTTACCATACTGTAATAGTTAATTCCGGTATTACATTTCAAGCTTCTCTTCGGAATTTCAAACTTATTTTAATTTAACTCCCGGTAATCAATTGATCTCCTTTCTTAAGTAAAATTTATTTTTATACAAGTTTTATACGTAATTATACGGTTTAGTAAAACTGTTTATCAAAATTTATTTTTATAAATACATTTATTTTAATAATTTATAAGAATCAAAATTGGAAAGATTATGCCTGATAAATTAGATGCGGTTGATAATAAGAGTATTTATCACGGTTCAGAAATAAACTTTACCATTTTAGCTGAAAAATCGCTTGTTGGAATTTATCTTATCCAGGATGGTATTTTTAAATATATCAATCCCAAGTTAGCCGATATTTTCGAATATACAGTAGATGAATTGCTTAATAAAATGGGTCCGATAAATTTAACTCTGCCTGAAGATTTGAGCATAGTTGAAAATAATATAAATAATAGACTAAGCGGGGACATAAAATCGGTTAATTATAAATTCAGGGGAATCACCAAAAATAATAAAATAAAGTTCATTGAGGTGTTCGGTTCACTTGCAAGTTATAATAACAAACCAGCAATTCTCGGAACACTGCTCGATGTAACCGAACAGAAGAATGCTATAGATGAAATTAAAAAAAGTGAAAAAAAATATAAGGATCTGGCGGAGATGCTTCCTCAAATGATCTTTGAAACAGATTCAACCGGCAAGATTACTTATGCAAACAAAAATATAATAGAAAAAATCGGGTATTCTTGTGAAGAGACTGCAAAAGGGATTTCATTATTGCAAATTATTAATACTTCGGAAAGAGAAAGAGCTGTTGAGGATATTGCAGAAATTATGACCGGGAAAATTTTATATAATAGAGAGTACAATATTTTAGCAAAAGATGGTTTTATATTTCCTGCTGAGATTAGTGCCAGCCCTATTTATGCTGAAGATAGAATAATCGGTTTAAGAGGATTTATAATTGATAAAACAGAAAGCAAAAAGTCCGAGGAACAATTACGTATTCTTTCACGTGCAGTGCAGCAGAGTCCGGCATCTGTAATAATAACAGATTTAGACGGCAGCATAGAATACATAAATCCGAAATTTCAGCAGGTTACAGGTTATTCACTGGAGGAAATAAGAGGTGAAAATCCAAGAATTTTTTCTTCCGGATTGAAGCCTCCTTCGGAATATGAAATATTATGGAAAACAATTACTTCAGGAAATGATTGGACCGGTGAATTTCAAAATAAAAAGAAGAACGGAGAAATATATTGGGCTTCTGCATTAATTTCTCCAGTTAAGGATAATGAAGGAAACATCACTCATTTCTTAGGCTTGCAGGAAGATATAACCGAACGAAAAAGAAATGAAGCCGAATTAAAAGCTGCAAAGGAAAAAGCCGAAGAGATGAACAGGATGAAATCCATTTTCCTTGCGAATATGAGTCACGAATTAAGAACACCTATGACTGGCATTATGGGTTATGCGGAAACACTTTATAATGAGTTGCAGGAATCTCCGTTAAAAGAAATGGCCGGAACTCTGTTAAAGAGCAGCAGCAGGTTGAAAGAAACTCTAAATCTGATTTTGGATTTATCAAGAATTGAAGCAAATAAAATTGAGATAATTCCGATTAACCTTAACGTTCCGGAAATATTGCGGGAAATAGTGAAGCTTTTCGAAATAGCTGCTATAGAAAAAAATCTGAAAATAGATTTGATAATTAAAGAAGAAAATATATCTTCAATGCTTGATAGAAGAATGTTTGTTCAAATTATTGAAAATTTAATTAATAATGCAATTAAATATACAAACGTTGGGAAAGTTGCTATAACTGCAGGAAAAAAGATTGAAAATGGAAAAGATTTTTCGGTTATTGAAATAGAAGATACCGGTATAGGTATTCAGTCTGAAAACATTGATATTATTTTTGAGCCATTTCGTCAGATAAGCGAAGGTAATGCGCGGAATTTTGAAGGAACAGGATTAGGATTAACTATCACCAAAAAATTTGTAGAGCTGCTTGGTGGTAAAATTTTTGTAGCAAGCAGACTGGGAGCCGGTTCTAAATTTACGGTTAAATTTCCATCTGCTTCAATTATTCCGGCTGAAAAAAGAAATAATGTTAGTGAAGAAAAGGAAATTAAAATGGATGAAGAAAAAGGGAACTATTCATTATTGCTGGTCGAAAATGATATTCCTTCAATAGATATTATTAAAATCTATTTACTGGAAAGATATGTTGTTGATTCTGCTCTTGACGGTTTAACAGCATTGCAGATGGTTGAGAAGAAAAAATATGATGCAATTTTGATGGATATTGATTTAGGATTCGGAATGAATGGTCTTGAAGTAACTCAAAAGATAAGGGAATTAAAAGGTTATGAAAATGTACCTATTATAGCAGTCACTGCGTATGCTATGCTTGGTGACAGGGAAAAGTTCCTTTCAGCCGGTTGTTCCCATTATATTGCAAAACCATTTGATAAGCTTGACTTAATTGATTTACTGGAAGAAATTTTCTGATTAACTCTTTCCTTAATATTTGCTCCGGTTTACTCCTCATTTATTCTTTGTTTAATAATACGTGTATTTGTATTAAAATAAGAAAACATTTAAAAATCCGGGATGTTCTCTAAATCATACCAATTTATCTCATCATATATATTAGAAAATTCTTTTCATATCTTTTGTCCCGGTAACAATTTTTGATTATAGATTTGGTGTTTTATGAATGAGAGAAATCTAAATAATTTTGAATTAACTATTACTTTTGTCTTCCTGACAATAGTTGTAGCTGCTGTTTTTATTATTGATTTTCTGACCCCGAGAGGGTATTTGGATTGGTTCTTTTACCTGGTTGTTATTTTTTACGCTTCTTTTAAATTACCCAAAAAATATCTGGTAATTTTTGGTTATGCCGGTGCCATACTAACTGCAATAGGATATTTTATTTCACCTAATGGAGCAGCTCCGGAATTTGCTGTCATTAGTAGAATTATTGGAATATTAATTATCTGGATGCTGACTTCAATTTTATATAAGCAAGGAAAAGAAAGTGAGTTAAAAAACGAAATTGAGAAGCAATTTAATTTTCTTTTAAATAAGATGTCAATGACCGGTATTGTTTATTTTGATGCTGACGGCAGGATAATAATATCAAATAAGAGATTTGCAAATATTTTGGGGTATGCGGAAGATGAAATAATCGGTAAGAATATATTGGAATTTATTCACCCTAATTACAGAGGGAGTTTTTTAATATCCAGGGAAAAGCTATATTTTAATTTTCAGAATTCGGATTTCTTTGAAGAGAAACTGATCAAAAAGAATAAAGGAGTAGCCGCGGTAAATGTTGCCTTAAATATCACTCAGAATATATCCAAAGATTCAAGATTCTTCATTGCTTATTACAAATTAGCCAAAAGGGAGGAAGAAAGTGTTGATTTTATTCCCGGAAGTAAAATTTTATTAAAGGAAATGTTGAGCTAAAAACATTCTTCTGTTTATCGCAAATTTTTTATTTAAGCTTAATTTTTAAAAAGAAAAAAATCTATTATGAATATATTCCTTACTTATAATATAAAATTAAGTTATGTTGAAACAGATTTAAGTTTTTGTGGATTAGAAAATTTAGTATTTGTTGCTTGAACCGGTAATTTTTACACTATATAAAAAAACTATAATTATTTTCTTTATACTTTTATTTTGAATTAGAATGCTTAAAACTGGAATAAAAAATATATTCATAATGTTTTAGTGCTTGATCAAATAAATAACCCCGGAAATTTTTTTGCGGAGCATTTTTTATTTTAAAGAATACTTAAAAACTTATTTGCTGTGTTTGAACTGTGTCGACGTTTTTTTTACTTCATTAAAATCATTTTTTTAGTCTGGGTAAAATCTCCCGATTGAATTTTGTACAAATAGATTCCGCTTGGTAAATTATGCGCGTCAATATTAATTTCATGATAGCCGACTTTTAATTCATTATTTATTAATGTCATAATTTCCCTGCCGAGAAGATCATACACTGTAATTCTTGTAAGCCCTGCTTTAGGTAAACCAAATTTAATTTTTGTAGTAGGATTAAATGGATTGGGGAAGTTCTGGCTTATTGAATATTCAGTTGGTATTTTCCCTGTTTCTCCCTTAACGTCCACTAAAAAAGAAGCCTCATTGCTGTATTCCGATTCCAGTGAATCCTTATATGCCTTTATTCTGTAAGTGTAATTTTGACCATCTTCAACATTTTTATCTACATACTCATTCCCGGTTCCTTTTGATGTATCAATGACTGTAAAAGAATCCTGGGAGTCCTGCTTGCGTTCGATTATATTTCCGTCTTCAATTGTGGAGTTATTTTTCCAGGTAATAGTAATATCATTTGCTGCACTTGACTGTAAAACAAGATCTGAAGGTAAATAGATTATAGTAACATTACCGGTATCGCTCCACAAACCGCTGCCTGCAAGATTGTTTGCCTGAACACGCCAGTAGTATTTTATTCCCTCTCTAAACCATGTGATAGAATTACTTGTATCTGTTGTCGTAGCTGACTTGAATATACTTGTGAATGCTTCATTGACAGCTACCTGGGTTGTGTATTTATCAACATTTTCTACTCTGTTCCAGGTAAATGTAATATAGCCCGTTTTATCTGAAACAGAAGAAACCAATTTAGGTGTAGCTGGTATAGATAACGTAGTTACAAAGCTGAATGTATTACTCCATGGACCTGAATCCGAAGCGCTTTTCACTTTTACATGCCAATAGTATCTTTGATTCTTTGTTAACCCGGTGAATGTTTTTAATGTATCAGTTAATGTTGAATCACTTATATAAACGCTGTCAAATGACCGATCAGTTGATAATTCTATATAATACTTTTCTGATGCATTTATCTTCTTCCATTTCAAGGTAATACTTGTATCAAGACCTGTCTGAAGATTTGAAGGATAAACTAAAGATGTATAAAAAGTTGTATCATTCAGAAGTACCGGGTTTGTCCATGTTATCCATGGTGAAAGAGCAATATTATACGGGCTGTCAGCTATACTGTCTGTTTTTACAGTATCCCTACCAAGTAGGAACTTGTCCACAAATGCTTCGATTTCGGGAATCTGGCTGTTTGGAACTGCGCAGTGTAAATGTCCGCCCACAACAGAAAAACCGAACCTGTCGGATATGCCTAAAGTATTATATACTTCCTTACAAGCCTCACTGGCAACATAGCACGATGGATTTGACAACCATGTGTAATCCGGGTTTCCGGTAACTAATAATGCACGTGGTGCACACATTGCCATTAACTCATGATGATCCTCAGGGAGACGCCAAACATTGTCACCTGAAAATTGATTCATCGAATTCATAAACCAGTTATAATCTGTATTATCTATTAATTCAACTGTTCCAACAGGTTCGGAATGCGAGTATCGCCACGATGTAGCACCGCCGCCGCCTGACTCCTGGGCAATTGTAAGAGCAATTCGTTCATCAAATGCTCCAGCAAACAATGCCATTTTGCCTGCATAAGAACAGCCGGTAACAGCTATATGTTTTAAATCTATTGGAAGAACATTCTGTACCAGTTCCAACCCGTCGATGATGCGGCTAACTCCCCATGCCCATGCACTGTATTGCCCGGTATTGGTCGGATTAAGATTTGGATATAACAGATAGTATTGATTTGAAGTACTAGGATTACCGTAAGTTGTTACCTGATTATGGCTGAAAGTTATTTCTGCAATATTGCGGCTGGTGAAGATGCCGGATGGAATGCTGCCGCTTGGACTATTCATACCTATCACTGCAGGAAAAGGTCCCGTTCCGGCCGGAAGGATTACCTGTGAAGACAACTTAAGTGTTCGGCCGTCCACAGTAACATTTATAGTAAGTACACCATTTGAGTAGCTGGCAGTTATGCTGTCGGGTCGGGGTGGTTTTTTACCTATCTCATAATTCTGGAACTGAGCACCGAGCTCAGCTCGCCGAATACTCCAGTCGGAAAAATTTTTCATACGACCTCTGCCGTCAGCCCATTCAAACGGATCGGGTAATGGTTTGAAGGAAGTAGTCAGTTCACTGAATGAAGGCAAATAAGGTATCGGACAATCCGCACCTGTATTCTCTACATCATAAACCAGAGGCATATCCTGTGCAAAAGATTCAACAACCACAAGTGTATTTAACAGAAACAGAAATATTAACAAAAGCATTAGAAAAGAACGATTAAATTGTAAAAATGTAATCCACATTATTTTAACTCCTGATGGTTATTCAATAAAATATTATTTGAATTGCATGTGTAGTAAGTCTTTGCATAAGTAAATGCATTAATTAACAAATAACGCTGATTAAAGGTTATTGGAAGTGAGAAAGTTCAGCCGGAAAAAATTGAACCCCCTTCATTCAAACCTTCCTTTTTTTTGATTAACAAAAATTTTCCCCGGAATGGTTCTGCCTATTTCTGCAATATCTGTTAAACAGAAATATTTATTACCAAATTAAAATTGTTAATGATCTGATTATTTTCAGAAATAATTGAACCGTTTCAAATTATACATGAAAATTTTGAATGTCAAGAAAAAAAATAGATAAATGCAGATTAAATACTACTGAAATTTGCATAAAAACGGGGTGCTTACGGTATGTATTCTATTAATGCAGATTTAAATATTTAAAGGGAAAGAATAATAAATACAGCCCGGTTAGTTTATTTTAATGTGGGCCAATGACATTACTTTTAATTTATCTGATATATTCATTCCTATTCTTTTTATTAACGGGTAATTCTTTTTGTGTTTTTTAAATATTGGTATATTGCTGATAATTTTTATGCTGCTATCCCATTTTTCAATTTCAAAAATATTATCAATACCCCAGCAGAGGTATGCCGATTTATTCATCCCTCCGTTTTCAATAACCTTTTTATTGGAAATTTCTACCCCTCTTTTAGAGCTGTAATCGCAGACAATTTCAGCTCCCGGAATAAATGTATGAAAATCATTAAAAAGTCTTTTAACTTCCTGTTCTTCAAAGTAATAAATTACACCAGCTATTAATAGCATAATATTATTCCTGTCTTCTATGCATTCATACCAGTTTGAATCGAATACAGATTTCGAAATAAATTTTCTTTTGTTTGTTTCAGGAATATATTTTTTTCTTAACTCAATTACATCCGGCAAATCCAAATCAATCCAGTATATTTTTCCATTATCTACACGATCAAATTTTGTATCAAGTCCGCAGCCTATATTGATTATTCCTGCATCAGGAAATTTCTAAACAAATTCCTTTATTTAATTATAAAAGAAAATACTTCTTGCAATCCATGACAGCTGGTTCAGCTTTTTCATATTTTTAGAGATAATACTGAAATCATATGGGATGTTTTAAATTATGGAAACGGCTCTGTCATAAATTAAAAGAGGCTTCTCCTTTTTTGTTTCAATTGCTCTGCCCCACAGAGGCAGCAGTAATGTTTCCTGTACGCTTCCTAAATTAATTTTGTTTTTATTATCCATTATAATTTTAAGATTGTTTGTTTGGTATTAAAACGGCACAAAAGATTAAATAATCTTTGTGTAAATCTCCACTTTATCGTATTCAAATTTAACTTTTTTTTATTTGGCACGCACAGACCCGCCTAACCAGGGTGGAATAAAAATTCAGAAGTTATTGCAGATGAAAGAGAATATATGAAGATCACTTAATTACTTATGATATAGTCTGAATTATCCGACTTTTTTCTTCATCAATACTTTATCTTTTTGTTAAAATTGAGAGCCTGGCTTATCCAGTAATCAAAGTCTTTTTTGGATTTTATCCCCTCTTCTTCTATATATATGAATTCTTTATACTCTTTGTCTCTCATTATAACCGGATGACAGCCTTTTCTTTTTACTGCTTCTTGGTAAATATCAGGATCGATACGGCACATTATTCTGGAATTTTTAACAGTAATGCACATCTTTTCATTGACCATAAATGCGATTCCGCCGAACATTTTTTTCTCTTCTACCTTTGGAATCCCGCTAAGTGTTTCTCTAATTCTGTTTGCTAATTTTTCACTGTATGCCATTAAGCGTCCCTTTTAGGATTGACATTAGTTAAGATGTTGCACAAAAATTAAAAAAGATCAAATAAATTATTAGTGTGACTAAAAAGTGTCTCAACTTTTTCTACTGCTTAACATAATATTTGTAAAACTTCAATATTTATTCAAAAATTCGGCAGTGATGATGTAAAATAAAACATATTATAATAGTGTTCCACTCCAGAACATGATATAAAAATATAACAGTAAATATTACAAAAATAAATGGTAGTAATTACTTATAGCAGCCTTGTAAAAAAAATGCATAGTAATAATTACTTATTACTTAACGGCTTGGCTCTTGTATTAACAGCATAAACAAAAATGCAAAAGAATAATAGGAACAAAGCAATGAACAGGTATTTATATATTTTAATACTTTTAACATTATTTGTAATTGGCTGTAAAAATAATTCAAATCTGGTTTCCCCGGTAGACACTACTGTAAATACTAATGATATAGTAAGAAGTCCAAATTGGATTACTTTGCCACAGTCAACTGAAACTGCACTTAAAAAAGATGTTGCAGTAAGTAAAATCATATATGATTATGAAGATACTAATTTGGAAATTAATACTCGTTATTGGAGCCGATACGGAAGAATTTCAATTTATGCCAATGCTGAATTTCAAAAATTTTCATTTAAAGGACAAAGATATGTTAGAATGTCTGTAAATGATGAATTTGGAGCTTCAGATTTTTATCCTTCCGGTACCTGGGCAAAGCCGGTGATTTTCAACCTTAGAATTATCGGTATTGATCTGCACAATGTGGATCCTTCCCAGGTTGATTTTGTTTATATGGCGCCTGATGGTTCATACCATAAAGCAAAATATGAAAGTATTTACGTTAATACCGGAAGAGGTATTCTGCAGGTTATTAATGCTGAGCTACCTCATTTTTCTCGATGGGGATTTATTAACTAATTTTTTATAATGTAGAGAAAACCAATAAAAACAAATTTTGTAAGCGATTGATAAATTTGAGGGGTAAATATTCCGGCGGCCAAATCAAATTAGCCGCCGGAGTAAAGATAATAGCTATTTGATTTTAAACAATCCCATAAGATCCTCACTTGATGAAAGGAATGTTTGAACATCATCAAGTAAATTATCATTGGCATAAACTTTCCATTGATAAATTTATATTACCATATCAATTACAAGCTTTCGGAGACTGTTTATGTACAATGTAAAAATTATTTTTATATATTTATAAAGTAGTTCATAAAATCTTAAAAATAAATTCTTGTTAAGTTTCAAGTGTAGATACCTGCTTTCCGTTATTTCCCGCATAGGTCAGAGATTTCGCAGCTCTCTTAATTCGCTTTTTATTAGTATATTAAATTCCAACCATTAAAGGTATTTTATGAAAGATGAATTTTATACTTTCACTTACTGGAAAGTCAAAGAGAATAATGTGGAAGAGTTCCTTCATATATGGGAAAATGATTTTGCACTGGTGTTTATTAAATTAAATCCTTATTCTAAAGTTACTCTACTTCAAAGTCTTGAAAATCCCAATATTTATTATTCTTTTGGTCCCTGGATTAATTTAGAGCAATTACAGACTTCACGGGCAGATGAAAATTATCGCATCTTAATATCAAAACTGGTTTCCCTTTGCGATGAAGCCAGACCGGGTTCTTTTAAGAATGTATTATCTATTTCAGGTAAAAAATAAAATTTTGTAAATCAATTTTTTATCCTTCCTTTCTCTTTACAGCGTTATCTAAAAACATTTTAAACAAGTTTTTGATTGATTTTAGCATATTTAATTTTTACGTTTGTAAAGATCAAGTTCACTTACAAGGGGTTATAGTTTCGAGTATAAATTATTTCTCCTTTTCCTTCAAAGTTAATTCATTCTGTTTATTCCGATAAAATGCTTATTTCGTCATCCGGGAACAGTTAACATATAGAAAGACAGAGGAGTAGAGTATGTATATTGCAGGATTAATATTTAGACCGGTTTGATATTATCTGATGGATCTCTGTGGAGAATCGAGTTCATCGTATTATTTGAATTCAGCTACTGATATCAATTTTACAAAGTACCATGATTTATATTTGAAAGAAGTTATGAAAAAGGAAACAATATCCAAACGATCTCCGGTTAAAAGAAAGAAAAAAACCGCTTTAGAATTATCCGCTGATAATACATTTTATGTAGTCGGCATCGGTTCTTCTGCAGGCGGTTTAGATGCTCTCGAAAGATTTTTCGGAAATCTGCCTGAGAGTTCCGGCATGGCTTTTATTGTAGTATCGCATTTAGATCCTACTCATATAAGTATAATGCCAGAACTAATTCAAAAATCAACTAAAATGAAATTATTCCAGGCAGAAGACGGAATGATACTTGAGCCTAATCATGTATATGTTGCACCTGCTAACCGTGATTTAGCAATACTTCACGGTACAATCCAGCTGATAGAACCTGTTGAGGCACATGGATTCCGGCTTCCGATTGATTTTTTCTTTAAATCGCTTTCGGCAGATTTAGGTGAAAAAGCCATTTGTATTATCCTCTCCGGCATGGCTTCCGACGGTACTGCAGGGTTAAAATCAGTTAAAAGTGAACTAGGAATGGTGATGGTTCAGGAACCAAAATCAGCAAAATTCGATGGTATGCCAAGCAGTGCCATCAAAACGGGTTTAGCTGATTACATCCTTCCACCAGAAGAAATGCCGGGTCAGTTGATTAAATATACCGCTCAAAAAGTTAAAGGTATTTTATTAGACAGAGCAATTACCGATGATAAAATTCCCGATTCATTTCAAAAGATATTCATACTTCTCAGGACATACACCGGCCACGACTTTTCGCTTTACAAACAAAATACAATTTACAGGCGGGTAGAAAGAAGAATGAATATTTCTCAACTGGATAATATTCCAAATTATATCCGGCTGCTTCAGGAGGACCCGTCAGAAATTAAAAACTTGTTTAAGGAGCTTTTAATCGGGGTAACAAATTTTTTCAGAGACCCGGAATCTTTCGAAAATTTGAAAAAGGTATTATTAGATTTAGTAAAAAACAAACCGGATAGCGGCCAGATAAGAATTTGGGTACCCGGTTGTTCTACCGGTGAAGAAGCATACTCGGTTGCAATTATATTACGGGAATGTATGGATGAAGTGAAGAAATATTTCAACGTACAGATATTTGCTACGGATATTGATAGTGATGCAATTGAAAAAGCCCGCATCGGCTCATTTTCAGGAATTGAACCCGATGTTAGTAAAGAACGTTTGAAACGTTTCTTTAGGTACGAGGGAAATTTATTTCATATTCGAAAAGAAATTAGAGAAATGCTGGTATTTGCACCGCAAAGCATTATTAAAGATCCTCCGTTTACCAAACTTGATCTAATCTGCTGCCGCAATCTTTTAATATATTTAAATACTGAATTACAGAAAAAAATAATTCCCCTTTTCCATTACAGCCTTTTACCCAACGGAATACTTTTCCTCGGATCATCGGAAACTATCGGTGGGTTTGTTGACCTATTTTCAATTTCAGATAAGAAATGGAAAATTTACAGAAGAAGAGATTCCATTTACTCTGCACAGCCTTATATAGACTTCCCGGTATCGCGGTCAAAAGAAAAAACTCATGAGACTATTATGAATAAGGATAAATTAAAAAACATTACCGGATTAGCAGAAAAAGTTATCCTGCAAAGCTACTCTCCAAATTGTGTGATAATATCTGAAAATGGAGATATAGTTTATATTCACGGGAGAACCGGCAAATACCTTGAGCTTACTAACGGCGAAGCCAAGATGAACATTTTTGAAATGGCACGCGAAGGATTAAAGCAGGAACTTCCGGTATTGGTTAGAAAAGTTTTATCGAGCAGGAAATCATTAACCGTCGAAGGTATAAAAGTAAAATCCGCCGGCAGAGGACGGTTAACAAATCTTACAATCAAACCGGTCAAAGAACCGGAGGAAATGCGGGGTTCCCTATTGATGATTTTTGAAGAAGTAATTCCGCAAAAGAAAATCCCGGCTTCTAAAAAGATCCAGTATGAAAAGAAATCGGAAAAAATCATCAAAGGACTTGAACGGGAATTAAAATCTACCAAAGAAGATTTAAGAGCAACCATCGAAGAACTGGAAACTTCCAATGAAGAACTAAAATCGACTAATGAAGAAATGCAATCAACAAATGAGGAGATGCAGAGTTCAAATGAAGAATTGGAAACTTCTAAAGAGGAATTACAGTCGCTAAACGAGGAATTGATTACTGTAAACACGGAGCTGCAAAATACAAATGAAGAATTATCAGTTATTAATAATAATATGAAAAACTTGCTGGACAGTACTGATATCCCGACTATATTTCTTGATAATAATTTATTTATTAAAAGTTTTACGTCCAATGCGACCAAAGTTGTGAATTTAATTTCTTCCGACATTGGAAGGCCAATAACCCATTTAGCTACAAATCTTAAATATGAAAACTTTATTGAAGATACAAAGGAAGTATTAAGAACCCTTGTTTATAAAGAGATTGAGCTGCAAACCGACAATGGCATATGGTATCAAATGCGGATATTACCATACAGGACAATAAGTAATGTTATTGACGGCGTTGTGATTACATTTACGAATATTAACAATTTAAAAACTGCTTACGAGGAAATAAATAAGCTGAATGAGGACATTCAGCTTGCACGTGTGTATGCCGATAATATTATTGATACAGTGAGGGATTCGCTTCTTATTCTCGATAAAGATTTGAAAGTTCTTTCAGCTAACCGGTCTTTTTACAAAATGTTTAATAATACCAGTGAAAAAACTGTCGGTAAGTTTATATACGAACTTGATAATAGAAAGTGGGATAAACCTCAATTGCGTAAACTTCTTGAGCAGATAATTCCAAAACGTAATTTTTTTGAAAATTATGAGATCGAATACGATTTTTCAAACGAAGGCAGAAAAAAGTTCTTATTAAATGCACGCCAGATATTTCAGGGTGAAAAAGGAACTAAGCTCATTCTTCTTGCGTTCCAATTAAAAAATATAAAACAAAAAGGAGCCGGGGAATGAAAAACACAGGGAAAGAATCAAAAAAAACAGTTAATAAAAAAGCTGGGGGAAAAATCAAACCCAAACCTAAAAATCCGTCGGTTAATAAATTTGAAGATGTTCAGAAACTGGTACATTTGCTCCAGGTTCATCAAATCGAACTCGAACATCAAAACGAAGAACTTAGAGTTACACAAAATGAACTCGAAGTTTCGCGAAATAAATACGTAAATCTCTTTGATTTTTCACCAACCCCTTACTTTACTCTTGATATGGAAGGTATAATTAGGGAAGTAAATTTAAGCGCAAGTAAACTGCTTGGAATTGGCAGAAACAAATTAATTGGTAAGAAGTTAATTACTTATATACCGCTAAATGAAAAGGATATTTTTCATTCTTTTATAAAGACTGTTTTTAGTTTGCACCAAAAGCACTCTTGTGAATTAAAGTTGATGAACAAAGATAAAAACGTATACCATGTTCTGCTGGAAGGTTTAGAGATAGACGATTCACTGGAACCGGATCGAAGATGCCAGGTTGCGTTAATCGATTTGACGGAATATAAGAGGATAGAAAATTCATTAAAAGAGACTAATGCAGAACTTAAAATACTCAACGATACCAAAGATAAATTTTTCTCAATTATTGCACACGATTTAAGACGGCCTTTCCAGACTTTATTAAGTTATTCGGAGCTGCTTTCTCAGGAAATTGAAAGCTTATCGCAGGAAGAAATAATACAATTTAGCAGAGCGTTAAATGAAAATTTGAACAGCCTTTTTGGTCTTCTGGAAAATTTGCTCAATTGGTCAATGATGCAGAGAAACATGCTTGAGTATAAACCTGCAAAGCTTGACCTCTATAATTTAGTAAACAAAATAATCGGGATATTAAGTAAGAGTGCTGCAGAAAAAAATATCTCCCTGTCCAATAACGTTGAGGCAAAAACCTTCGTTTACGCAGATGTTGATATGCTTCATTCAGTTGTTCAGAACCTTCTAATAAATGCGATTAAATTTACTCAAACAGAAGGGCAGATAATTGTTTCATCTGCTAATAAAGAAGGTTTTGTTGAAGTATCTGTCCGGGACACCGGGGTAGGAATTGAACCAGAAAAAATTTCCAGACTGTTCAACTTCGGATCTAAATTTACAACTGATGGAACTGCAGGAGAGAAAGGAACCGGGCTCGGGTTACCACTTTGCGAAGAATTTATAGAAAGGAATGAAGGTAAAATCTGGGTCGAAAGTGAATTAGGAAAAGGATCGAAATTTATTTTTACATTGCGTAGATCGATTTAATAATTCACTTTACGGAACTGCCAGTCACCTATGTTGTTTATTAATTCTTTTATCACATTTATAAGATGAGAGCTACTTATTATGCATAACATGAGTTAATAATTTATGGTTATTTTGTGTAATGCTTTGATTTAAAATACTATTTTTCAGGAATTTAATATATAATTCAAAATATTCCGAACTGTCTTTTTGCTTTCAATAAGATTAATTTGCCGGATGTTACATAGAGTAAGATTCTTTCTCGTCAAAAATTTTATTTAATAAATTTAATAAGTCTTGTATTAAAAAAGGTTTTAAAAGATAAAAGTTTATACTGCCGCTTAAAATTTCTTTTTTATCTTCATCACTTGAGTATGCAGTTACCGCAATAATTGGAATTTTATCATAACCAGGTATATTTCTAATAACTTCGCTAAGTTCCAAACCGTTCATCCCGCTGCCTAAATTTATATCCATCAATATTAAATCGTATTGTTTTTCCTTTACTTTTAGCAAAGCTTTTTCTGCACTTGGGGTTAAATCAATATCACAGAATTTTAACAGAATTTTTCTTAAAGCTGTACGTGTGATAGCATCATCCTCAACATATAGAATTTTTCTATTGATTAATTTATTTTCAGGTACTTCAAGCTGAGTACTAATTATTTCGGGAACTGCTTCGCAAATGGCGACAGGAGACACGTTTCCATTAACCGGGAATTCCATTGTAAACGTAGATCCCATGCCTAACTGACTTTCTAACCGAATCTTTCCTCCCAAATGTTGAACATATCTTTTAACAATAGAAAGTCCTAACCCGGTTCCTTCAAATTCCCTGCTTATTCCCTCGCTGACCTGCCTGAATTCTTCCCATATAATTTCCTGCCTGTCTTTCGGTATTCCTATACCGGTATCACTTACTTTTAAAATCAGCAGTTCACTATTATTATTTGATTTTAGCTCTGCACTAATTTCAATCTCCCCGTTAAAAGTAAATTTTAAAGCATTATTTACCAGGTTATTTAATATCCCGCTTAATAAGTTTTGATTAGTCAGTATAAAAAAAGATTCAAAATTAATATTTTTCTTAAATGAAATATTTTTTTTCACAGCTGATAGTGCAAAGAGTTTGTAAACTTCATTAATAATATCCACAATATTAACTTGCTCAAAATGTACCTCCGGTATTGAGAATTCTGTTTTTGCTAAAACAAGAATTTTGCTTAATGTTTCTGTTAACCTTTTAGAAGAAAAGAGAATACCTTCTGCCATTGATCTTAATTCGGGATCGGTAAGCTCTTCTAATAATAAATTTGCATACCCGACTAAACCGACAAACGGTATTCGAAGTTCATGGCTCATATTAGCAAAGAAATGAGATTTTATCCTATTCATCTCTTCTGCTTTTTCTTTTGCAGATATCAAATCTCCAATCATTTGTTTCTTCACTGTAATATCTTCCTCAGTGGCAACAAAGTATGCAATTTCACCAATATTATTTACAACGGGTGAGATTTTAGAAGAGACCCAGTAAAGCTCACCGTTTTTCTTCTTATTTTGTAATTCACCTTCCCAGTTATTTCCGGATAAAATAGCATCCCAGAGGTTTTTATAGAACTCTTTTGTTTGTAAACCGGATTTGAGAGTCCTTGGATTCTTACCTACCATTTCTTCCAAAGTATAAGCGGTAATTTCAGTAAATCTTGAATTGACATATTTAATATTACCATTTGAATCAGTAATGAATATACTAATAGGAGCTTGTTCAACAGATCTGCTCAGCAGTTTTATCTGTTTTTCCGCTTCTATTTTATCAGTTATGTCATGAATAATTGAATCAAGATAAGTTTTCCCCCGGATCTCAAAACTGCTTGTAAAAATTTCAACATCACTAATTGAATTATCGGCAATTTTCTGCTGGATATCAAAATTATTTTTCTTCCGCAAACCGGCATCCTTTAACATTTGTTTAATTTTTTCTGAAGAAAGAATGCTTATTTGTTGAATTTTCATTTGCTTAAGTTGTTCCCGCTCCCAGCCGTAATAATCTGCGGCAGTCTGGTTGGCATCAACAATATCGCCGCTTTCGGGATCTATTAGAAGCTTAACAGCAGCATGGTTCTCAAACATTTTCCTATAACGATTTTCACTTTCCCGCAATTTCCGGATGATTGATCTTTCTTTGGTTTGGTCCTTGAAAACAAACACTGACCCTATAATTTTATTTTTCTTATCCTTCAAGGGTGAACCATATCCTTTAATTGATATTTTTTCCCCCTGTTTCGAAACAAGTAATGTATGGCTTGACAGATCAATGTTTTTCCCTTCATTAAGAATTTGCTTTATAAAATTGTCAATTTTTCCGCTAGTGATTTCATTAATAATTTCGAATACTTCTTCGAAGGGTTTATCTTTAGATTCAGCTTCGGTCCATCCGGTAAGTTCTTCAGAAACATGATTTAAATATTTAACTCTTCCTAAACTATCTGTTATTATTACAGCTTCAGCTAAACTATAAATAGTAGTTTTAAATTCTACTTCCGTTTGTAATAATGTTTCGAATAATTTTTTTTGCCGTAAAATGTAAAAATATGATATACCCAAAAAGAGCAGCAATATTATAAGCAGAGTAAATATTAGGATCGTTTTTAATCTATAATATAGTTCTCCATAAATTTCACTTTTATCAACCTTAGCTATTAGAAACCATGATGTACCGGGAACAGAGCTTATATAAGAAAGGACATCAACGTTGCGATAATCTTTCCCATCGAATATTCCGGTATAGCCTAATACAGCTTGTACCGCCGGGATTTTTGTATCCTTTAATGATATTTTGAACTTTAGAGCCGTGTTTTTCTTGTATTTTAATTCATTAAGGAATAAAACATTTTCGCCCTCCTTTTTTATCAATAATGTCTCGGATGATTTACTGTAGGTTGGCCATGATTGAATCAGCGGGTATAAATTATTTGCAGGAGAAATTCGAAAAATTAATTTAGCAATTGTATTATTATTTTTATCTATTAATGGTGCTATAAAATCGCAGGATATCCTGCTATCCTCTTTACAGAAATACAAATCTGTAAAAATTATTTCATGGCTCTCAAAAACTTCAATGTTTTTTTCAGATGAAATTGTATCAAGATGGCTTGTAGGTTCCGATGAAAGAAGTATTAAACCTTTTGGTGATGCTATAATAATGGATTCATATCTATATTCTATTTGGGATGAAGATATAAAATTCATTAATTCATTTTTTAAGAGTTCATCATTCCTATTCCAAAGCCAATTTTGAACTGCTCTAATAAAATAAGGTGAGCGGGATAGTACAACTGCATGAGAGATTATTTCTTCCTTCCATTTAACCAATTGATTAATTTTTAAATCGCTAATGGTTTTAAGCTCATCCTGCTTATCCCTTTTTATTGCATTCTCTTCCCCGACATAATAAAAATAACCAGCAAGAATTAATAATAATAAACAAAGTGAAATTATTATAATAATAATCGGGTGTTTTTTAGCGAATAATTCTCCTCGGTAATTTTTAATAAAATCATTGGACTTTTTATTTATTCTCATTTCAAATAGTCTGATTTAATTTTGATACCTCTGCATTAAGAGCTGTATTCAATAGCTCAATAATTGCCTTTTTTTCAAACGGCTTTGAGATATAATATGCACACCCGTTATTCAGGAATTTTTCTCTATCTCCTTCCATAGCATAAGCGGTTACAGCAATTATCGGCACATTTTTATAACCTTCAATTTTTTTTATCTTTTGTATCGCATCCAAACCATTCATGCCTTTACCGAGATTCATATCCATTAAAACAGCATTATACTTCTTATGCATGATCATCTGTAAAGCCGATTCTCCATTTTCCGCAAATTCCACTTTAAATAAATTCCTCAAGCACAACCGTAATACATCCCTGGAAATAAAATCATCCTCAACTGCAAGTATCTTGCGGCCTGTAAATATTTTATCTTCCGGCATTGTTTGGAAAAGTGAATCCTCTTCCAGTTTATTTTGTCCTTCACCATTTATTTTGTTAGAACCAGGAATAACGGACTTAAACATTATTGTAAATATAGAACCTTTTCCCGGCTCACTTTCTGCAATTATTTTCCCATTCATTATATCAACTAACTTTTTTGTTATCGCTAATCCCAGGCCCGTTCCTTCGTACTTACGGGTTAATCCCTCACTTGCCTGCCTAAATTCTTCAAATATTATTTCTAAACTGTCTTTGGTTATTCCAACACCGGTATCTAATACTCTAAACACAGACCAGCTTTCGCCATCCTGATCATTTTTATCAATCTCTACAGTTACACCGCCATTTGATGTGAATTTAATTGCATTACCAATAATATTCTCAAGTATCTGTACAAAAGACTTAAGATCTACCAGCGAAACAACATTTTCTGCCTTTTTAACTAAATGCAGGTATAAGTTTTTCTTTTCGGCTAAAATTGAAAGTGTATTTATTATCTGTTCAGCTTCTTTATTAAAATCAACTTCCGTTAATTTTGATTCGATTTTTTTTGACGCAATTCTTGAAAAATCAAGAAGCGAGTTTATAGTCTGCAATAATCTTTGCCCGCCGCTTGCAATACCTTGCAGCATTTCTTCCTGCTCCATACTATGAACTTCTTTTGATAAGAAATCAGAATATCCTAAAATTGCAACCAATGGAGTCCGCAATTCATGACTCATATTATTTAGGAAGTTTGTTTTTAACCTATTCATTTCTTCTGCTTTTTCTTTCGCTCTAATCAACTCTTCCAGGTTTTTTTTGAATTCGGTGATATCCCTTGAGATACCGAAAGTACCAATAATTTCATTTTCTTTATTATAAAAAGGTAGCTTTGTTGTAGAAACCCATGTTGCATGTCCATCCGGCTAGGTTTCTTTCTCTTCTATTCCAATTACCGGGATTCCGGTGTGGATAATTTTTTGCTCGTCATCGTAGGCATTATTTGCATGTTCTTTAGTGAAAAAATCTACATCACTTTTACCAACAGCATCATTAGGATTCATTTAATCCGTATATTTTGGCTAGAGATATGCTTATCCTAATAAAACGGCTTTCTTTATCTTTGAAGTATATATGATCTGTAGTATTATACATAAGAGTCCATCAAGTATTGCTGATACCTCAAAGCTTCTTCAGACACCTTTCTTTCAGAAATATCGGAGGAAACACCTAATAATCCCACCGGGTTATTTTTATCGTCATAAATAATAGAAGTATATAAGTAAACCGGGAACTCTTCACCAGTATTTTTTTTATTTAATAGTTCACCCTGCCACCCACCGCTTAAAGTTTTCGGCAGAATCTCTTGAGTTAATTCAACAGGGTTATTTTCGGATCTGAAAATGCTGATATTTTTTCCCACTACATCATTATATTTATAACCATAAACCTTACAAAAAGCTGAATTAACAAAAGTTAAATTATCATTTAAGTCGGTTATGGTTATACATTCATTAATACTTTCCAGCGCATGAGCTAAAAATTTTGTCTTTTCAACAGATTTCTTTTGTGCGGTTATGTCGGTTGCAAATCCAATATTGTGTTTGCTGCCATCAATTTCGGCAATTGTGTTTGTGATGTTACAATAAAATACAGCACCATCCTTTCTTAAGCATGGTATATCCATAGCAACGCCTTTACCTTCTTGCGCTTGTGACTTGAATTCAGATATTACGTATGCCAGGCTTTCAGGCGGATGCATATCTTTAACACTCAAACCAGTTATCTCTTCTTCTGTGTATCCGAACATTTCGCAAGCCGCATTGTTTGCAAATTTAACCTCCTTTTTTTCAATATCAACAACAATGATTCCTTCGGCGGCACTCTGGAAAAGCAGCCTGTATCTTTCTTCAGATGCAGCCAGCACTTTCTCCGCAATTTTACGATCGGTTATATTCCGCACGATGGCAATAGTATATTTTTTGCCGAAGTTAACCGCGGTAATATTCACCTCAACCGGGAATATAGAGCCATCTTTACGGCGATGTGTAGATTCTATCATCATAGAGTCTGATTCTTTAATATTAACAACTAATAATTTGAAATCTTTTAAAATTTGATTTGGATCAATATCAAATAATTGCATGTTTAAAAGCTCATTCCGGCTGTATCCGAGTTCGGAACATGCTTTTTCATTAACGTCTATAAACCTGCCTGTCTCTGTATCAATAACTTCAACAGCATCATTTGATCTATCTATCAGCAAACGGAAAAGCCTTAGAGATTGCTCATCCTTCTTACGCTCGGTTATATCTAAAAAGGAGAATAAAACTCTCGACCATGTATCTTCATACCCTGGCACAATTATAAGCTGAAAGAGAATTTGCTTTATTCTGCCGTTTAAAGTTTTAATCGGCATTTCGTCTTCAATTCTAAGTTTTCCTTCGGATAAGCCTACTAGCTCTTCTTTTGCGGCATTCAATGATTCTTCTACAAAGAATGAAGAAAAACATTTAATTATTTCTTCTTTGCTGCTGCCTTCAAAAATATTTACTCCTTCATTATTAACATCCAGCAATTTAACCATTGATGCGCACTTAATAACTTCGTCCGTTCGGCTGTCGAAGTATGAACGAAAATCACTTACTCCGCTTTGTCTTAATTCATCTATATATTTTCTTACTTCCGAAAGATCTTCTTCCCATATAGCAATTGCGGTATTTTCAAATAAATAGCGGTAACGCTTCTCACTTTTATGTATTCTTTCTTCATCTTCTTTTTGTTTAGTTATATCTATTCTCACACCAATTAGAGATTTTGGAGCACCGTAACTATCCCATTCAACGGTTTTACCAATTACACTGTTCCACCTATATGAACCATCAGCATGTTTAATCCTTGCCTTATAGTTATATTCTATGATGCGTCCATGAAGAACTTTATTGATTTTATCATTAATTCCCTGTCTATCATCCGGATGAACTAAATTCAACCAGGCCTTACGGTCAACTGGTCCTATAACCGGCTCATATCCAAGCATCGTATAATATGTAGGAGAAGCATTCCAAATATCTTTTTCAACATCCCAATTCCATAAGCCAATATTGGTTACCTCCATTGTTATCCGCAGCCTCTCTTCACTTTCCATCAATGCGTTTTCAAAACGCTTGCGTTCAGTAATATCGCGAAAATACCAGACACGCCCGTAGTATTTTTCGTCTTTTCCAACCATTGGTGCCGAATAGCGATCAAAGATATTTCCGTTCTTTAGAATAATTTGCTCATGACATGTTTCATTTTTGTGTTCATAGAGATGTTGAACTTGCCAAATAAAAGATTGAGGATCTGTCATTTGTTCTGCAACAAAATTCAAAACAGGTTCATCAGATTTCAAATCTGCCAACTCTTGAGGGATTCCCCACATCCTTATAAACTGACTGTTATAAGATACAATTTCAGAATTCTCATCAACTACAAGTATCCCGTCAATAGAAGTTTCCTGCTGTGTTGATAAAATAATATTCCTGAATTGAATTTCCTCTTCAGCCGCTTTCCGGCTAGAAATATCTCGAATTATACCGGTAAAATACTTCTTACCTGAAGCTTCCCATTCGGATAACGATAATTCGATTGGAAATTCTTTACCGTATTTATTTAAACCGTACAGTTCAACAGTTTTTCCAGATGCATGATGGTCCCTGTCTGCTTCTATATGATTCATTTCTTCATTAAGAATTTTCAAAAAGCTCTGCGGGATTAATAATTTCAGGTCCTTTCCTATTATTTCTTCCTTGAAGTAGCCGAATATTTTTTCAGCTCCGATATTCCAGTCTACTATTTTTCTTTTCATATCGGTAGTGATAATAGCATCAATAGTTGACTGAGTTAATGAACGGTATTTTTTTTCACTTTCGCGCAGAGCTTTCTCACTAAGCTTCCTTGTCTCATTTTCAATTTTTGAATTCTCAAGTAAATTTAGAGTAGTTTCATAGTTTTTTTTTAGATCTTTTGTCTGTTCGATTACTAATTTAGCCAGCTGTTTTTTCTCATTGAGCTTTTGGACCGCGGCATTTTTAATTTTCATCATAGCTTTAATCTGGGCAGTAAGTTCACGAATATCAATGGGTTTGGTAATAAATGCTTCGGCACCGGCTTCTAATGCTTTAATACGGTTTTCCCTATTTCCTTTCGGCACACTCACTAAAACAATTGGTATATGGTTAAGATTTTTTTTTGCTTTTAATTCTTGACATACCTCAAAACCGTCCATCCCCGGCATTAAAATATCAAGCAGAATGACATCCGGATTTTCAGCTTCTGCCAATTCCAATCCTTTTTTACCATTATTTGTTGTAAGAGTAATCGCAAAAGGAAATGCCTCTTCTATCAATTGCTTTAACTTAATTAGATTGTTATTGTTGTCGTCAATAGCTAATATTTTAACTTTTATGTTTTTCATATAAAGTCTCACCGATTAATCCAAATAGATATATTCCTCAATAGTTTTGCTAAAATAGATGTTAAGACCAAAAAATAATATAGCTCCATCGTTTAGTTATTGTGCTTGTTATAAGGTCATTGGAAGCTATACTTCTGTTATTACTTCTCAATCTGCAACTGAAAATAAAAGGAGCGCATGTCATAGATACCCATCCGGTTTTCCGAATCATTTTCATAGTATCGATTTTACTATCATTTGTTGGCAATTTAACAACCATAGTATCCATTGAGATATACTTGTTCATCTTTTCATTCATATCTGCGCTCCTCAATTTGGTAAAGAACCCGGATAAAATTTCTGAATTATGTCCGGTATTTGTTCAAACTCTTGTGATTTTGATAAAAAGTAATCTGCTCCAAACTCAATACATTTCTTCCTATATTGCTGCGAAGGATAATTAGTCAAGATTATAACATGGATAGATTTATTTGTTCTTTTAATTCTTTTAAGTAATTCAATCCCGCTTTCGCCGGGCATTTTTATATCCAAAATTACTATATCTTGATTAAGAGCTTTTAGCTGCTTCATAGCTTCAATTGTATCTTTCGCCTCGTTAATAATTAAAGGAACCGAAATTTGTTTTAGTATGAGACCTAATCTTTCGCGAATTATTTCCGAATCATCAACCAATAATATTTGCATCCTGCTGTTTTCCTTTTGGTATCTTTTACCAGTATTTTTTATCCACTTCAAACTTCTCTTCACAAATTATTGATTCAATTTCCTTACCGTGCTCTCTGTTGAGGCTGCTAATAATATTTATTAATTGATCCGGTAATGATGAGAATGGTATCACGCTGGCTTTCTTCACTTCATCAAGAAGATTGTTTGCTTTACTTTGAAGTTCATGATGATCATTCACAGATTTTTTTATTAATGCTGTAATCTTATTCCCGGTCAATTTAATAACTTTGTTTGCACGAATTAATGATTCTTCTATATCATTAATAATAGTTTCCGATTCTGATTTCCCCAATATATTTTCGTCTCCATCTTTCGAAGAAAATTCATTTAATAGGCTTTGATTTCTATTTGAAGTATTTTGGTACGCAAGCAGTTTTGAATACAGCTTAATAAAATAATTTTCAAAAGAAATGAATTCATCATTTATTGTTTTTAGAGTATCTGTTAATTGCTTTGCAGACGAAATGGTCATTACCATATCTTCCGATTGATGAAGAAATGAATTGAGATTAAAAGCTGATGATCTAACATTTTGGGAAATAAAATTTTCTTCCTCCTGATTGGCTGTTACTTTTGACCCGCCTAGTTGAGTATCATTTAGACTTTCTACAATATCTCCCTTATAAGCAGACTCCAGTTTTTTTAAAAAGCTGGTAATGTATAGTTTGGGAAAAGTTAACTCTTCACAAGTTGATTGTAAGAGAAGACGAAACCGATTAATTACTCCTACGGTATCAAAAAATAATTTAACCAATGAAGAAGAAAGAGAAATATGTTCGGTTTTTAATGAAGCAAGCACATGTTCCATTGACTGACAGATCTCTTGTATATCAATAAGTTTATTCACTGTGCGCGAAGCTCCTTTTAGATTAAGAATCTCCCGGTATATACATTCGATTAATTCTTTTTCTTTTTCCTTTTCTGTAACCGGACGCTTATCAAACCCCGGTAATCTAAAAGTTATATCTTCCGCTTGTTTCCCGGTTTCATTACCAAAGGAAGCCCAAAGCTCCTCCGAAAATTCGTTTTCTTTTTTCATAATATCGTTCATCTTTGAAGATTATTTTTATTCTATCGTCTGGATAGATTTTTTTAAATCCTTACATTAAACTATTCCCTATTGTTAAACACTAGTGGATTATATTTCATTTTTAAATTGATAACAGCCGGAATAATTTGAGGAGCACGCGACAGGTGTGTAATTCGGTTGTCTGTATTATTCTCTATAAACATTCCGAATCTTTTATCATCTAATTCGGTCACTGGGCATTAGTATCTTAGGAGACATTCATGTTTATCTATTCATTCATATCGGCACTCCTCAATATTTATACTATAACCATAACGGAGATTCCGAATTATTTCCGGCAGCTGTTCAAACTCCTGTGATTTTGATAGAAAGTAATCCGATCCAAACTCAATACCGAAAAAACTATATTAAAACAAAATGAGGAGCACCAAGCATAAACATAAATTCAGTAAACTTATCACACACTCTCAGTTTCTCTAACATCAAAGACATACTGAACCCTTTATCATTTAAGGCTAATCCTACAACATTAGTATTCATGGAGTAATACTTGTTCATCTTTTCATCCATTATGGTACTCCTCAATATTTGATAAAGAATAGGAATATAATTTTTGAATAATGTCCGGTATCTGTTCAAAATCATTGGATTTTGATAAAAAATAATCTGCTCCTAACTCAATACATCTCTTCCTGTATTGCTGTAAGAGAAAATTAGTTAAGATTATAACATGGATTGATTTATTTGTTCTTTTGATTTTTTTAAGTAATTCCATCCCGCTTTCACCGGGCAATTTTATATCTAAAATTACTATATCTTGTTTAAGAGCTTTTAGCTGCTTCATAGTTTCGATTGTATCTTTCGCCTCGTTAATAATTATAGGAACCGAAATTTGTTTTAGTAAAAGGCTTAATCTTTCGCGAATTATTTCCGAATCATCAACCAGTAAGATTTTAATTTTGTTATTATCCAAGTTAAATTGTGTAATAGCCATATTATTTATTTTTATCGACCAATGAACTGAATTCATTCATTCTCTTTTTTGAACTGAAATAAGCTACGATATTCAAATAATATTTACACTAAGCATTATAATGATTATGATGTAGTCACAATAATAATTTATATGTGGTTATTAAGACTATGTATATAACTTTGTGCAGTTTAAACGGTCTAAAACTTAGATTTTGGCTTATATTTAAGTTCTCAATTAACCAAAACCAATTGCAATTATATATTGGCTAATAAAAAAGATTAAAGCTTAAGGTGAGGTCAAAATATAATATGGATATTTAATTCAATCGATTAGATTATTTTTAATGCAGTATGTAATTATCTGGGAATTATCCGACATATTCATTTTTTCTAAAATCCTTGTTCTGTAAGTTCTGACTGTATTCGAGCTGATAAAAAGTTTGCCCGCTATTTCATCACTTGATTTTCCTGATGCAATCAAGCACATAACTTCGTATTCACGATCAGATAAAGATTCATGGGGAAGATTAATATTTTTACCTTCCAGGTTATCGGAAAGTATATCAGCTAATGGTTCGGAAATATATTTGCCGCCCGCGGAAATTTTAACTATTGCTTTAACAAGCTCTTCAGTTGCACTGGCTTTAGTCAAATAACCGGAAGCGCCAGCTTTTAAAACCCTCAGTGCATATTGGTCTACAGGGTGGATAGAAAGAATAAGAATATGCAGGTCCGGCTGCTCCGTTTTTAGCTGCTTTAAAATATCAAGCCCGTTCATATCAGGCATAGAAATATCCAGTACAACAATATCATAAAATTCTGATCGGACTTTGGTTAAAACTTCTTTCCCGTTACAAGCTTCATCAATTATTCCAATATCGTTAATACCGGTTAAGATTTGCTTCAATCCTTCACGAATAATTGCATGATCATCTGCAATTAAAATCTTCATACCAAATCCCTATTACTTAATTGTAATTTTATTGAAACTTCTGTCCCCTTATTTGTAGCTCCTTTAATATTTACTTTCCCGTTCCAGTACCTAACGCGTTCACGTATCCCAATTAAGCCAAGTGAATTTATATCGTTTATTTTTTCTTTTGGAATTCCCACTCCATTATCTTCTATATTAATGTTTAATTCATTATTAACTTTTTCAATCTTAACTTTCACAATTGTAGCATTGGAATGCCTAATTACATTTGTTAATACTTCCTGAACAATTCTATAAATATTTATTGAAAGATTTTGTTCAAATGAAAATTCTTCAGGAATAATTCTAAGCTCAAAATTAATATTTGTCCTTTTATTAATTTCTTCAGTTAACCATTCAATCGCAGCCGGCAATCCTAAGTCGTCGAGTATTCCCGGTCTTAGTTCTGTTGCTATTCTTTGAACTGTTTGAATTGTCGAATCAATCATTTCGGACATAGTATCAATTTTATTTTGAGCAGGCTTATCCAATTCTGTTTTTTTCCTAAGCCATGACAGGTCCATTTTAAGAGCAGTAAGCGTTTGACCTAAATCATCATGAATTTCTCTTGCGATATTTGTCCTTTCCTCTTCTCGAATAGATTGCAGATGTTCGGTAAGTTTATACAGCGATTCTTCTGTTCTCTTACGCTCGGCAATATCGAAAGAGATACTGACACTGCCAATTAACATACCTTTTTTATCTAAAATTGGTGAGCTGCTTGCCATTATGGGAAATGCAGTCCCATTGCGATGGTATACAACAAGCTCACCCATCCATGACTTACCTTTTATTAGATTCTCCCTAATCTTTTTTGTTTGGTCTGAAGATATTTTGGGAGCCACTACATTGATAATATTACGCCCTGCAGCCTCATTTAATTTCCAACCATACAGATTTTCGGCAGCATGATTCATATAGACAATGTTCCCTGTAACGCCGATAGCAATAACAGACTGATCTACTGCATTTAAAAGAGCTGCCTGGAAGCGGATCTGCTCTTCTATTTGTATGCGCTCGGAAATATCAGAAATAGTTAAACGTACTTTGTAAGTCTCTTCTTCATTTTTATTAACAATTGAAGTAATATATGCCCAGAATATGCTTCCTTCTATTCCCTTCATCCTTAATTCGAACTGCTGTTTATTTCCGGTTTTTATCAATTCATTGTGCATAAAGTAGTACGTGTCTTTATCTTCATCGATGATTAAATCGAAAATCGGTTTTTTCTTTAGATGCTTAATTGGAAGAGCAAATAAACTTGCGGCAGTAAGATTAGCTTCTTCTATCAAGTTGTTTTCGTTTAATGTGAGGTATCCAACGGGTGCAAAATTAAACAGATCAAAATACTTCTCAATCGTTTCATCAAGTTTCCGCTGTGTTAAACGCAATTCTTCGTTATGCATCTCAAGTTCAACCTGGTAGACTTGAAATTCGTGCAAGAGATTTTTTATTTCTATTGGCGGAAGTTTATTGAAGTTTTGAATACTGCTGTCTAATTTTTTTTCCGCTGTACTTCTTAACTTTGTATTGTGATCTTTGTGTCCTTTTTTTTCTCCCATCTTTTACCCTTAATACAGTAACAGTTATAGAAATATAGCTTATGGGACCTTGAGTAATTGGGCTGTGGTATAGTTTTTTATTAAGTTAATTCAATATCTGCTTATAAGAGTCTAATTATTTCACTTAAGATTTCACTAAATATAATTTTAATAAAACTAGCTCCACCCTGTTATACAATATGGGATGCAATGATTTTATATTGTTAGCGCAAAACAGGAATAACCATTTGCGTACTCTTTTAGATGTTTGTTTCAATCTATAATAATTATTTGATTTTTCCAAACAGGATATTGAAATATTAAAATTTTACAATATGGATTGTGCGATTGATTTTAATCAGTATACCCAGATTAAGTTAAATACCTTTAATGTTTACCTCGATTCTTTTCGTTCTGACTGGGAACATTTTATATGTTTGGAATAAAATCTTCGAACGTATTTTATAAGTATAAAACTGCTTGCTGAAACTGCCTTGTTTCCAGATAAATTATTTTCATCAAGGTCAGTATATTAATTTATATAATTAAGATTTATCCAGCATGTTTTTCCATCACTATCATCGTTTTTAAGAGATGCATCTAATGAAACGTGTGCATCAGAAACTCTAATTACATGAGCTACTGCATCAATTGATATATCAAGAATTCCTGCAACTTCTTCATTTGTAGGTTTTCTATCATATTCATCCTCAAATTCCTTTGAAGATCTTAATATCCTTCTCGAATTTCCAATAATATTTACCGGGAGATGAACGATCCTTGACTGAGCGGCAATTGCCTGAGTTATGCCTTGCCTTATCCACCATACCGCATATGAAATAAATTTAAATCTGCGTGTTTCATCAAATTTATGTGTTGCTCGAATCAATCCTATATTGCCTTCATTTATTAAATCGGTAAATGAAAGACCCCGGTTCTGATATTGCTTTGCCACTGGCACTACAAACCGCAGGTTAGATGTTATTAATTTATTCCTCGCATTCTCATTACCTTTTCTTATTTTTACCGCAAGGTCGAATTCCTCTTCCGGGGTCAATAGATTAACTTTACTTATCTCGCAAAGATATTATTCAAGCGTTTTACTTTCACGAACAGTTAATGGTTTTATTATTTTCAAATAATTTTCCTGTAAAGCTATTATACATAATCTAGCGTTTTTTATATTCTACTAACTTTTTATGGCTCTTTTATAAATAAAGCCTATGACTATTATTAAGATAATTATTTCAATGAAACCAAGAATAATAATTGGTGTAAGTAAACCTAAGATTCAGAACATTACTGTAGCAAATCCTAAAAAATGGAACATAAAACATTCATTCCATTTGTTCTTGATATATAATTACCAAAGTACAATTTTGTTATTGGATGCAATGATAAGAAGATTTAAATGTTAATCTATCCCTCGAAAGGATGAAAAAGGGATTAGTTTTGAGGAACATGTTATTTAAAACATTATTTCATTGGACTATGTTCTAAGTGATTATTTACTATTCCAATCTTTTAATAAATCAACTGAATATAAACAAGAATATCAGTTCATCTTTACATTCGGGATTCGGTTGAAATTGTTTTTTGCATTCTCGCCAGCTCTCTCCTTTCTTAACCTCTCTAGTCTCATTGAGTTAGTTCTGAATTTGGGTATAAAAATAGAAAGGAAGTAACTCTTTATTATAAACCACCAGAAACTTCTTTCAAGAAGTATAGGATCTATATTATGTTCAATCTCTTTGTGAGCTTCCGGTACTTTACTCCAATGCAGTCCCGCTTTGTGATGGTGAATTGTATGATAACCATTATTAAAAAGAAGAAAATTGAGAAACCCAGTAAAATTTCTGGAATGATTCCACTCAGATTCTTCATTGGCGTGAACATGCTGCACGTAATTGAAAATTAAAACACTGAATAGAGATACCTGCTGCGGTATAATAACAAAAAGTAATGCTTTGCGCCAATCTATCAATAAAGCTGTAACTATCCATAAAATAAGAACGGCATATTGTGAAATACTTAGCCAGTATTTTTCTTTGTTCTTTGCTTTCATCTCCTTCAGATAACTGAAGATTGCTTTTTGCTGATAATAACCACTTATAGTGGGGTATGAAATAAGAGTAAGAAAGTTATTTTTTTCGCTTATCCTGTATGTTATTGAATCATCACCTTCACGATTATTAAAACGGTGGTGATTTTTATTATGAGTAGGTATCCAGGCAAACACAGGAAAACCATAGAACACTGTAAGCCACCATCCGGTAAGTATATTCAGCCTTTTAGATTGCCACATCGGCAGGTGGTTATGATTATGCGTCATTACGGATACAGCTACAGACATAAATAAATATAATCCATAAATGAAGGGATTGACGCCAATCCACACCCACTGTATAATTAACATGATCGTAGTAATAAATATGTAGACGAGACTTTTAATGTCTGCTTTGTTTTTTAGTTTTAAATTCATTTGGTTTGTAAATAAAATTTATGAAATAATAAAATTATATATAAGACATTCATATTAGTCATTTTATACAAAATATTAAAAATATTTTACAAAAACTATACTTCCAAAGAATGAAAAGCGGATTAATATAATTGATTTAGTAGCTTTCGGAACATTTTACAGCTTGGATTCAAGCTTTATTAGTAACCGTATATTTTGGAACAGGGATAGATAAAATTTCAGGGGGAAACTGAAACAAAGTTTATATTCATAAGATTAAAGAATTGAAAAGATATTGTTGGTTTGATAAAGATTTGCAGAACAGAGGTGCGGATGTTTATTTAAATGTTAATTATAATAAGCCGAAAAATAATTAAATTGCAATATACAAATTGATTTTTTTTATTAAGAAATATTATTCAAAGAGTGTATGAACCGGTTCAGAATAATAGTTGTTTTAAAAATTATTTTGATCTTTGCTTTTTTACTTGCGGGATTATTTTTATGGGAAAAGTATAGGTTATGGGTTTACCCGTTAATATTTTTTTCCGCTGCAATATATCAAACATACTCATTATTTAAATTTATCGATAAAATAAACCGCGATTTAAAAAGGTTTTTAACTTCAATAAAATATTCAGATTTTACTCAAACCTACCTTCAAAAGAATTTCGGAAATTCTTACAAAGACCTTTATAATTCGATTGCTGCGACTTATGGTAATTTGTCCTCAGACAGGTTAAGAGCAGAAGAGAATCTTCAGTATTTGAAAACTCTGATCGAGCAGGTGCCTTCGGGAATAATTTCCTATAAAGAAAATGGGCAGATTGAATTAATAAATCAGGCAGCAAAAAGACTGCTGAATACCGGTGATAAGGGAAATATCAATATGATAAAGGAAGAAAAAGATTATCTGAAATACCTACTTGATGATCTTGAAATCGGCCGTGAAAAAACTGTAAGATTTTATATCGATGCTAAAGAAAAAAATATTTCTGTTTTTGCCTCGAAATTTAAATTAAGAAATATTTTATACACACTTGTAACATTAAAAGACTTAGAAGATGAACTTGAAAAAAAGCGGCTCGAAAATGAGCTTAATATTGCACAGGAAATACAGGCAAGTCTGCTACCGCAGAAGCTGCCTGAGTTTAAAAATTACGAAATCTCAACTATGTTCAAACCTGCCAAACAGGTTGGCGGTGATTTTTATGATTTCTTTCAACTTGATGAAAAAAGGTATGGAATAATTATAGGTGATGTTTCAGGTAAAGGTTTGGGGGCTGCAATTTACACTACATTAATAAAAGGTATTTTCCAGACTCTTGCTTATGAGTGCGTATCGACTGCTGAATTATTTGTTAAGGCTAATTCGCTTATTTATACTATGCTGGATAAGAAATCTTTTATTACAGCTGTTTACGCAATTCTTGATACTGTAAACAATACTTTAACTTTTGCAAGGGCAGGTCATGAACCTTTAATTGTTTTTGAATCAAAAGATGAACAATTTAAATATTATAAATGTAAAGGGATCGGCTTAGGATTGGATAAGGGTAAAAAACTGCGGGACAATCTTGAAGAATGTATTGTTAATATTAAAGTTAAAGATATTCTTATATTTTATACTGATGGTCTTGTAGACATGGATTGTTCATCTGCCGAAGATAAAGCAATGAATAATTTTAAAACCATTATACAGGCAAATTATGAAAAAGGTACTAATGTGATTCTTAAAGAGTTTGAAAAATATATCTCGAAGTCGACTGAAAAATTTGATCAGTATGATGATATAACAATAATTGCGATTAGACGAAATTTATAGAAAAACATATAAAGCAGATGAATAACAGCCGATTAATTCTTTTTACGGGCATTGTCCAATTTCCAAGTGGCATATTTCCATAGAGGTAGCTATTCCAGATAATCTCAACATTTCTATTCACTTTACATTTCTTCTTTCCGGTATTTGGCATTCGTTACACCCGCAATCCGCATATATCTCTCAATCATCTATTCGAACATTTATTTATACGCTAGCATACATTAGATTTCTCATCCCGGCCGTAACAGGAAGTAAATTACAAGTTGGATCTCGGAATGAAAACAGCGCTGTGGATGAATATAATTATCCATTCTTTCAAGCATACTTGTAATCATGCACACATCTATTCATACATCCATTCACTCAGTCATGTAAATTACCGGCTGTGCTCTATCTTTGATCCATGACGTTTGAATATTAAAATTTACCACTTAAATTATTTTTCCAATATCAATAAAATATTTTAAGAAGAATAATGAAAATCATTTTAACAGTAATACTTACAATTGTTGGCTTCGGCATACTAGGTGTCATTTTTATTTACTCAGGACTTTATAATGTTAGTGCCGCAAACAAAGAAAATGGATTTATGACATGGGTCTTAAGCACTACAAGCGATAATTCCGTAGATCATCATGCAGGAGGGATTAAAGTTCCCGATCTGAATAATACTGCAATGATTAAAGAAGGTTTTGCACATTATAAAGAAATGTGTCAAAGCTGTCACGGAGGGCCGGGACAGGAAGAAACCGAACTAGCCAAAGGATTAAATCCGCCTGCTCCCGATTTGAGTGAATCTGGTCAGGAAATGAGTGCTGAAGAATTATTCTGGGTTACAAAAAACGGTATCAAAATGACTGGGATGCCTGCATGGGGGAAAACTCATCCTGACAATAAAATATGGGCAATTGTGGCTGCAGTAAAAAAACTTCATGAAACGTCAGCCGAAGAATATAACTCTTATCCGGAAGAGGTAGAACAAAAAGATATGGTGAAGCCTGAAAAAAAATCAGATTCCCATGAACAAAAACTTCGGTATCATTGAAATATTAGTATGGAGTATATTGCCTTGGATCATCTGCACATCTAGGATAATTATTTTTTGTAGTTACTGCCGGAGTTTTCAGGATGCCGGTTCAATTGTAATAGTAAAAATCATTGAACCGGTATCTGTTTACAGGCAATTATATCAGAAATAAACAATTCTAACTTCTTTTTTTATTTGAAAATCTGTAACTTCAAATCATAATTATCCGGGGTAAATGATTATGAATCTCTTGACAGAAGCATCCGAATTTGTCCGCAATTTATTACAGAGTAATCTGCCGGAAGGCTGCGTTTACCATGATATTGAGCATACTTTAAATGTTGTTGAATCTGCAAAATTAATTGGCGAGCACAACAAATTATCGGATGACGATATGGAAGTTCTCTTACTTGCATCATGGTTCCATGATACAGGTATAGTAAAACTCTATATTGGGCATGAAGAAAAAAGCGTAGAAATTTTTAGAGATTTTATTGGTAAAGATCATCTGCCCGAGGAAAAAATTGAAAAAGTTATTCAGCTTATTAGAGTAACAAAGATTCCGCATAATCCACAAAATTTATTGGAAAAAATTATTTGTGATGCAGACCTTTCACATATAGGTAAAAAAGGATTCCAACACAGGGCAAAGCTTCTTAGGCAGGAATGGGAAAAAATGCTGGGTAAAAAATATTCAGATACTGAATGGTTGAATTCCAATATAGATTTTTTAACAAAAAATAAGTTTAAAACTGATTATGCAAATACAATATTTGAAGAACATAGAAGATTGAATATTGAAAAGCTAAAGAAAAAATTAGGAAAAGAAATAGTTGGAATTGAGGGTACCGGTCCATCGATTGGACAAAACTTGGGTGAGACACAAAAGATTCCCAAAAGCAAACAAGTCGAGCGGGGAATTGAAACAATGTTCCGTAATACAATTCGTACGCATGTGGAATTCAGCGGGCTGGCCGATAATAAAGCTAATATTATGATTAGCATAAACACTCTTATCTTAACTGCTATAGTTGCGGTGATGGTTAGAAAATTAGATACTAATCCGCACTTGATAATTCCAACTGCCATATTGGCTGCTGTTAGTCTGGTTACTTTAATTTTTGCTGTTATGGTTACAAGGCCAAAAATTACTTCCGGCACTTTTACTCATGAAGATATAAAAGAAAAAAGAGTCAATCTTTTATTCTTCGGAAATTTTTTCAAAATGAATCTTAAAGATTTTGAATGGGGAATGAATGAAATGATGAATGATAAAGATTTTCTATACGGCAGCATGACAAAGGATTTTTATTACCTGGGTCAGGTCCTGGGACAAAAATACCGCTACCTGAGAATTTGTTATAATATTTTTATGTATGGTATAATAGTTTCGGTTTTAGCTTTTGCAGCCGCAGTCATTCTTTTTCCGGGCGGGACAAACTTAGGCCCCTTAATTGAATAAAATAATTATATTATATCCGCTCTTATTTTGATAATTGATATTATGTTTTTTGAATTCTATTATTAAATAATTATGAACTTTTTTATATAAATCATAATTATATGAATAAAGTTTTAAAACCCGTAAAAAAATATCAGATTCAAAATTCCTTAATTCATACAAAGATGAAAAGCATTATTTACTTAAATATTGCATTTTTTCTTTTAACTATCTCATTATATCCACAAGTTCAGAGTGATTCAGATGAAACTGCCGAGGTGGAAAGGATAGTAATTCCAAATGGAAATTATAAAGCCGGCTGGTTTCATAAGATCTTTTTTGGGGCTCACTGGAGAGATTTATGGTCAACACCCATAAAAATAAAAGTGTTGAACCTGGATAAATTTGCCGGCGGATTAAAGCCTTTAAAGAAGGGAGGGGGACTGCAGACAAAGTCTTTAAGATTAATCGGTAACGATGGCAAGCAGTATAAATTCAGATCGTTAAATAAAGATCCTTCTAAAACGCTCCCGCCGGAATTGCGTGAGTCACTTGCAGCAGATGTGTTTCAGGACCAGATTAGTTCAGCAAATCCAATGGCACCTCTTATTGTTTCACCCATTCTGAATGCAGTGGGTGTATTGCAGGCTGTACCCGAGCTTTATATTATGCCCGATGATGAAAAGCTTGGAAAGTTCAAAGAAGATTTTGGTGGAATTATAGGTATGATTGAAATTCAGCCGGAAGCAGATGAAGAAGACGAAGGATTTGCCGGTGCAGAAAAAATTATAAGTACATATAAATTATTTGAAAGACTTGAGAAGGATAATGATGAAAAGGTAAAAGCAACAGAATTTTTAAAAGCACGCCTTATTGATATTTATGTAGGAGACTGGGACAGGCATGTTGATCAATGGAAATGGGCTCGGTTTATCGAAAATGGTGAAAAGGTCTGGTATTCGATTCCAAGAGATCGTGATCAGGCATTTTCTAGATTTGACGGTTTGTTTCCCTGGATCGCGACTGAGGCAATAACGCAAATGAACAGTTTTTCAGGATCTTATCCTAAAATTGAATCTTTAACCTGGTCGGGAAGATATATCGATAGAAGATTCCTGTCTTCAATTGATAAATCACAATGGGATTCAGTAACAAGCTTTGTAATAGAACACCTCACGGATTCTGTTATAACTGATGCTGTAAGTCATATACCTCCCGAGATGTATCGAAAAACGGGAGAATACTTAAAAAAAGTTTTAGAAGAACGTAGAAATAATCTTATTGAGGCTTCGGAAATTTATTATGAAAATATTTCAAAATATGTTGATATATATGGAACCGATAAAGATGAGTATGCAGAAATTAACCGGATAGATGATCACCAGGTAGAAGTAACAATTACTAAAAGAGATAAAAAAACAGGGGAGAAAAAAGAATCGGTTTTATTCCATAGAATGTTTAATGATGGTTATACAAAAGAAATAAGGATAATGCTTCTTGATGGTGATGATTATGCAGTTGTAAAAGGTGAAGTTAATTCAAGCATTCCTGTTATAATTGCAGGTGATGGTGATAAAGATGAATTGGTTGATAGCTCCGAAGTCAAAGGATATTTATTGGGATTGATTCCCTTTATACCGCAAGCTGAAAAGAAAACTTTTTTTTATGACGGCGGGAATAAAACTAGATTTGTCAAAGGTGCAAACACTGTAATAAATAGAGAGGATAATCCAAATCCGGAAAATGACACAATGAAGTATGAACCAAAGGTGCAGGATTGGGGACATGACTGGCGGTTTATTCCGTGGATTTCTTATAATCCTGATGAAGGACTATTTATCGGGGGAGGGCCGATATTATATGAATTTGGTTTTCGAACTTCTCCTTATGTTTACAGGATGGAGCTGAAAGCAGGATATGCAGCTAAACCGCAGAAATTTAAATTAAATTATTTAGGTGAATTTCATTCTTTAATTAATGGTCCGATAATTACACTCCATGGTTTTGCTTCGGGAATTGAAGTCCTGAATTTTTATGGTTTTGGAAATGAAACACAAAGAGATAAAAATCTTGAGGAACAAAATTTTTATAAGGTTAATCAAAAGGAATATTTAATTGATCCTGGAATAGAATTCCTTTTTAGGAATAATATAAGTTTGTCATTTGGTATTTCGCTGAAATATATTTCTACCGAACACGAAACGAATTCCTTATTAATTCAGAATCCTCCGTATGGTTCAAAAGATTTTCTATTAGCCGGAATAAATGCAGGCATAAAAATAGATGGAAGGGATAACCCTGTTATTCCTACCGGCGGATTTTATTTTGCTGGAGAAGCATTCTCTTTTCCTTCCACAAGAAAAGAACAAAACAGTTTTTCTAAATTAACCGGGGATGTTCGCTATTATGTATCAACATCTTCATTCCCTTTATCTTCATTGGCGTTTAGAATTTTCGGGGAAAAGAATTTTGGCACTTATCCTTTCTTTGAATCAGCATTTCTGGGAGGAAATGGTTCTTTAAGAGGTTTCGAAAAAAACAGGTTTGCCGGGGAAGGAAGTTTATTGGGAAGTGCCGAATTAAGGCTCTATTTATTTAAATTCTTTTTTCAAGTGCCGGTTTATTTTGGTGTAACAGCTCTCGATGATGTTGGGAGAGTAATTATACCGGGTGCAGAATCAAAAATATGGCACAATGCATATGGCGGCGGTATATGGTTGTCAATTATTAACCCGGAATTTTTATTCTCTTTTAATTATGCCAGATCAGACGAAGATTCAGGTATTTATTTTACAAGCGGTTTTTCATTCTAAATAATTAATGTCTTTCAATCCGGCTTCGAATTTATGACATATTTGCCTATACATAAATACTTTGCCGGACAGGTCTTATAATTTTTTCAGCTTAAGCTTATTAAGTCCAGGGTTTAATATTTTAATTTTTCAATCTTTTAAATTGTAAATAGTAATAGTCCCGCGTCCTCCTTTTCCTTCATCCGATATTATCATTTTCATATCTTTTGTAAAAGTTAAACCTTCTGGCTGAGTATGGATTTTTCCTGAGAGTGATATTCCATTTAATATTTTTCCTTCAGGAGAAACTTCAATTAAAGATTTTACATGAGAACTAAGTATAAAAAATGTACCTGTTTTCGAATTGTATTCTATAGCAGAGGGGGAAAAATTCTTAAACTCGTATTTTTTATCAAGAAGTTTAAGAGATAATAGAAACCTGGGTTTTGGTTTTATTTTTTTCTCTTTAAGATCAAAAGAATAAACAGCACGGTATCCTTTTAATTTCTTTCCTGGATAACTCTTACAGGCTATTAATAATGAATTAGTCAAAGAATCATAACACAATCCTTCAATATTATAACTTACAGTTAATCCTGTCCTGTATATTTTACTCTTTGAATTTTTTCCGTTACCAGTTTCATTAAATATATAAATATCACCTGAGCTTGTTATGAGATAAAATTTATCTTTAGCAATAGCAATACCTTCAAAATCACGATCAGGGATTTTATTTGCAACAGCGAATCTTTTTAATACTTTCCCATTCTTATAATTTAATTGATATACAATACCTCTTTCATCATCATGGGTGAAGATTCTTCCGTCTTCTGTATAAGCCAAACCAGAAATCTCCTTTAAATGATGAGATAATTTAAATTGTTTGTGGCTTTTATAATTGTAATCATTTAAATGCGGCTGCGGTAAAATATAATTACCTGTAAGCAGCAGGATTAAGAATATCTTTGAAATAATTAATTTCAATTTCTATTAAAAAAATTATTATTGATTAAGACCGGTTCTTTTCATAAGAATCTTAAAACGGGTATCGGAGTAAACATCTTTCCACCCCGGATTTTTCCCAATGAAAAGAATACCACCGTTTCTTTCTTCTGCAGCTTTTTCAAGATAATGAAATACTTTATCATAATCTTTCAATCCTTTATATACCAGAGCATAATCGAGGTTCAGAGGAATATCGGGTTCAGCTTCTTCTCTTTCTTTTATTTTATTGATGCACTCTTCAGCAGCTTTTATATCTCCCATTAAAGCATACGCAAAACCAATAGGGACCTGCCCTTTGAATCCCTTTAAATCATCGCCGCATTGTTTTTGAGCCTCTTTAAAAAGGTCCAGTGCTTTTTCATAATTGCCTTCAAATAGATAAACAAATCCTAAATTCCAGATGGCACTCCTGAATTCAGGATCTAATTCCAGAGTTTTCTTCAATTGTTCTTCTGCATCATCAAATCTGTTTGCAAAAAGAAGATTTTCACCCAAGGCATTATTTATCATCAGTGATAAAGGATCCAGGTTGTGAGCTCTTATAGTTTCTTCCAAACACTCATCTATTTTACCTAAAGCCTTGTAATAAAAGGAATATGCATAATGAACATATGCTGCGCCGGGATTTAATTCTCTCGCAGCTTTCAAAGACTGAAGGGCACCCTCCCAATCCCAATCATAAAATAATTTTACAAGTGCGAGAGAAATATGGGATTCAGTAATATTACTGTCTTTTTCCAATGCTGTCAGCGCATAACGTTTAGCATTTGCATATGCAGTCATAGGCTTCATGCTCCCGGTAGCTGCCAGAACCAGGTAACTGTTAGACAAACCAGAGTAAGGGAGAGCAAAATTCTCTTCCTTCTTAATTACTTCCTTAAAGAATGTGATAGATTTGGAAAGATCTTCCGGAGTCCACTTATTAAAATAATAAATACCTTTTAAGTAATCGTTATAAGCAACAAGATTGTTTGTCGGAGTTTTGACCATGGCTTCTCCGGCAGAATCTCCGGTTAGCCTTTCTCTCAGTTTGTTAGCAATTTTCCTGGAAATTTCATCCTGAACTTCAAATATATCTTCAAGGTTTCTGTTGTAAACCTCCGACCAAAGATGGTAGCCATCCTTTGTATTTATTAATTGTGCTGTAATTCTGACTTTATTACCAAACTTTCTCACACTTCCTTCCAAAACAGAATTTACATTCAGCTTGTTACCTATTTCTCTTATATCTTCATTCTTTCCTTTAAATGCAAAGGATGATGTTCTGGATGTAACTTTTAATCCTTCAACCTTAGTTAAAGCATTAAGTATTTCTTCTGTAATTCCATCACTGAAATATTCGTTTTCCGGGTCTGTACTCATGTTAATAAACGGAAGGACAGCAATACTGTTTTTTCCTTTATAGCCTTCCTTTATTTTTAGTTGAAGTTGCGAAGGAATTTTTAATCCGGGATTAGTCAACGCAAAAATTTCAATTGTTTCTATAACATTTTTTAATTGATAATTTCCTAATGATTCTGCCAGTAAGGAAGGGTGGTTTTTTATTTCGCTGTATAATTTATCGGAAATTAAAACGGCACCGGATATTGAAAGTGCTTCAATCCTGGATGCAATATTTACCCCATTACCATAAACTCCTTCATCATCATATACTATATCCCCTGAATGTATTCCAATTCTTAATGGTATTACAGGTTCTTTTTGGAGTTCTCTTTGTATTTCAACTGCACATAAAACAGATTCTATGGCGCTCCCGAATATTATTAAAGTACCATCTCCATAATATTGTAAAATTCTGCCCTGGTGTTTAGTAATTATTTCGTCTAATACGCTTCTATGCCGGTCCCTCAGAGATTTGGCTCTTTTTTCATCTTTTTGCATTAAAGCTGTATAACCAACCATATCTGTAAACATTATGGCTGCCAGCATCCTGATAGCTGAGATACTCATTCGGCAATTAAATATATTTGTTCAAAATTATAGTAAAGTGGAGATTATGATTTTAAATTTAATTTTTAATATCGTTAACTTCAAACCGCTTATCCAAAAGTTAAATTCGAAAAGAATATAAAATTTGAAATAATATGCATTAAAACAGGTGATGTAAAAGCTATTGTATATTTAAAATAGTAAATTTATTAAGACATTCCGTGTTTCCACCCGATTTTGACAAGCCACCAGTTCATTGGATATGTAACTATTGTACCAACAATTAATCCAAGAGAACCGAAACCCCAGAATGTAGCCGAATCCGGTTTGGGAGGGTAACCTACAACATTTGGGGTGACAAATTTCATTACCAGTCCCATACCAAGCATTACTGTTATCATTGAAAAAAATTCTGCTCTTCCTCCCTTTAATAAAGACATTGAAGGCGAATTCCCCATTTTCCTCATTGCGATATATTGAAAAATAAACCATCCGAATGCAAACCCTACAGCGTATTCAAACCAAAACTCTGTCCAGAATGTGAATCCGATAATTCTGGATATCACCATTGCAGTCATTATTCCAACCCCGTCACCACCTACGCAGTGAATTACTGAACCAATTACTTTTTCCAGCTTACATCAACAAATTTATGATGAATCTTTTTTGCCTCTTCTCCTGAAAAATTTTCAATTTTCGGCGGACGGCAGCTTTTAATATACAGCCAGAAGCCAAGTACTGAGAAAAAAGTTATTATAACTATCCATCCGGGTTTTAATGCAAGGTTTACATTTTTATTTACAAATATCTCATCATGCAAAGTCCAGCCGGCAGCGAATAATCCAATCCCGTACCAGGCAATTACAAAATAGGGATTCATTAAGAAGTTAAGTATTGATAAATCCATTTTCCTCTCTTATTAATTCTTATATTTGAATAAAGTTAACTATAGTTGTAAGTATTAACATTGATTCTAATCATTTTTTTAGTAGATGTATATATAAACTGTATCACAATTCATAAATTTATTTTGATATGATATAATTAATAAATCAGGGAAAGTTTATATTTAACGGAATAATTCATCATATATATTGAAAATTATTACGATTTTGGGAATTAAATATTAATCTGCATATATCAAAAATTATATAACATTTATATGAAAATATTATTTACAGTTTTGTTAATATGCTCTTCCGTTACTTTTGCGCAGAATAAAACTGAAGCAGGAAATCAGAATAAAACCGATTCATTATCCGCTTGGGTAGCTCCGGCTTCTGCAAATAAGTTAAATAATCCTTTGGCAGGAATAATTAAAGCAACAGACAAAGGAGAAAAATTATTTGTACAAAATTGTACAACCTGTCATGGAACCTCAGGGAAAGGGGATGGTCCAACGGCAGATATGCTCGATACAAAACCGGCAAATTTAACCTCGTCAAAGGTGCAGAAAGAAAGTGATGGTGCATTATTCTGGAAAATCACAAACGGAAAAGGTGCAATGGCTTCTTATAAAAAAGATTTATCTGAAGAGCAGAGATGGCAATTGGTAAATTATGTCAGGAAGTTGGGTGAAGATAGTGTTAAGCAAAATAAACTGAAATAATATCTATACAGTATGGTCTATTATATAATTAAGATACTGGTATCTGCAGTTTTAATTACTTTAATTTCGGAAATTTCTAAAAGAAGCTCGTTCTGGGGCGGTGTATTGGCTTCGGTTCCTATTGTCTCAGTACTCGCATTCATATGGCTTTATGTTGATACCAAAAGTACTGCTAGAATAATTAGTTTATCTTATAGTATCTTTTGGCTGGTAATTCCTTCATTAACATTATTTCTGATATTACCTCAATTTTTGAAAGCTGGACTAAATTTCTTTGCAGCACTGTTCATATCAATAATTACAATGATATTTTTCTATTATATAATGATTTTTATTCTTGATAGATTCGGAATAAAAATATAGTGCATAATGATTGGATTCACTTCTCTGTAAGCTTGTCACATAGCGCAAAACATACCGGGATTAAAATACATAAATTTAAATAATTTCAATTTTAATCTAGAAATATTGTTAGGGAAAAAGTAATGCATAGATATAAGATTATTATTTCTTCTTTTACTGCAATAATAATTTTATTGATATTTACCTCGTTTAACGGAAGTAAATCTTCAATTAATACCATTAAACGAATGAGTTTAATCTTGAGCGATTCTCCATCAGGTAGCTTGTCCGCGAGAAAAAAAATATATGATGATTATTGCGCTACATGTCACGGAATTAATGGGAAAGGTGACGGACCTTCGGCTGATGAAATGAAAACAAAACCAACGGATTTTACTTCAGGTATGTACGAGTTTAAATCAACGCCATATGGGACACTCCCTACCAAAGAGGATATTGTAAGTACATTAAAATTAGGTGTAAGAACAACTGCCATGATTCCTCAATTGCAACTGGATGAAAAACAGATGAATCAAGTAGCCGGATATATTTTGTCATTTGCACCTAGGGGACATATAACCGGTAAACCGATTAATATTCCCCCCAAACCGGAATTAACAGCATCTCTTGTCAACAGAGGAAAGAAATTATTTGATGTAAATTGTGTCAGCTGCCATGGTAAAGATTTGAAAGGCGATGGTCCGAGTTCACAAAAACTGGTCAATTATAAAGGAAAACCTATCCTTCCGGCCAACTTAACGGTAATTCCATTAAAAAGAGGAAATTCTCCCGAATGGATCTATAAAATTATCAGCAATGGAATTGAAGGCACTCCTATGATCTCTTATTATGGAATTATTAAACCGGAAGAAATATGGGATGTTGTCTATTATATTAACTCAATTCCTAAAGAAAATCTTGCAAACGGAAACCGGGGCGGCATGATGGGAGGTATGAATGGTATGATGGGAGGTATGATGAGACGCGGATTAGTTGGTGAAGAATCTATCGGAATGAGAATCGATATGGCTGCTGCCCGTGCATGGATGATGAGAAGTAGGATGAATAGGTAATTTAAGTTCAAGTATAAGAGCAAGTTCAAGTGCATGTTTGGGGATGTCGTTCCCATCACATTTATAACTACATTTTTTTACAATATTTTTATCCTAAAATCATGATATCCTGTATATCTCAAATTAATATAACTAAGTGAGGAGCCCATGAAACAAACAAAAATTTTTGTAAGTGCGATTTCTTTGTTGATGTTCTTTTTATTTGTTACAACTGCTCAGGGGCAGCAGAATAAAAAACCGCGTGCAAGTCTTAAAGCCGGCGTATTTCAAAGAATTGGCGTTGATACAGACATAAATATTTCATACAGCAGACCTGGAGTAAAAGGAAGAAAAATATGGGGTGGATTGGTTCCGTACGGACTAGCAAAGGGTGATAATGAATCACACAATAAACCTTTTCCATGGCGCGGTGGTGCAAATGAATGTACTACAATTGAATTTAGTAAAGATGTTATGGTTAACGGTAATAAATTACCGGCAGGAAAGTACAGTATGCAGTTTATTCCTTCTCCAAAAGAATGGGTAGTAATATTTAATAAGAATACAAAGCTTTGGGGCAGCTTCGATTATGATCAGAAGGATGATGCTCTCCGGATAAATGTTACTCCTGTTGAAGCTCCTTTCCAGGAATGGCTTTCTTATGGTTTTTATAACCTTGCAGGTACTTCATGTACAGCCTACATGCGATGGGAAAAGCTGAAAGTCCCTTTCAATATCTCAACTGCAGACTAAGAATTTGGAGTTCTTCTTTTTCGGAATATGAAGGAGTTTTGAAGAAATATTAATTTGATAATTCTAAACTAGAATTACTTTAAGACTGAATAGAGTTTTTATAAGATAGATTTTAAAATTCCTTCATTTTTTCTGACAAAGATAAACAGGCGGCCGGTAGCTCTTATTAAATAAAACTAATTTTCAGTTGGGGATAAGAAAAAATAATATTAATCATTATCTTTCCTTTTAAGAAAAACTGATTGTACTCTTGATACTGACATACCTTATATAACTATGCATGAACTAATTTCCATTTATAAAATATGGAAATACTTTAAAAATGATAACAGAAATCTATCAGCTAAATACTGATTTTGATTATATGGAGAATTTATTATGAAATTCAATCATTTTACTTTATACCTCTCACTTTTTTTGTTTTTGAATCTGACAATATTTGTTAATGCAGGGGGAGTCAAATGTTCCAATCCTAATGCTACCCCGGAGGCAAAAGCTCTGCTTGAATTCTTAAATAGTATCTCTGGTGAATATATTTTGAGCGGTCAGCATAATTATCCAAATACAAACGACAGAAATACGGAATTTGCTGCTGAGTATATTGGTAAAACTCCTGCAGTTTTCAGCACAGATTTCGGATTTGCCAAAGCCGGAGATAAAGATTCATACCTGGCAAGAAATGATATTGTTAATGAGGCTATTAGGCAGCACAAAGCTGGTGCTATAGTTACAATAATGTGGCACGCTGTTCCGCCTACTGCCAATGAACCTGTTGTTTTTCAGCAGGTACCGGGTAAAGCACCTCCCGATTCATTGGCAAGTGTGCAGGGTCAATTATTAGATCAGCAATATAAGGATTTACTTACTCCGGGAACTAAAATTTATAAGCATTGGTGTGCTCAGGTAGATACAATTGCCCGTTACTTAAAGAAACTTCAGGATGCACATGTTCCAGTTCTTTGGCGTCCTTACCATGAAATGAACGGGGATTGGTTCTGGTGGGGCGGTCGCAGAGGTAAAATGGGAACTGCTGCCTTGTATCGTCAACTATACGACAGGTTTGTAAATTATCATAAACTTAATAATTTAATCTGGGTATGGAGCGTTGACAGACCGGCAAAACCTGAAAGGGAATTTTCATATTACTATCCGGGTAATAAATATTTAGATATACTTTCGTTAGATGTTTACGGAAGTGATTTTAATCAGTCTTATTATAACAGCCTGGTAAATTTATCAAAAAGTAAAGTAATTGCTCTTGCTGAAGTTGGTAATCCGCCGACAACCGCTATATTAAAAAGTCAGCCATTATGGGCATATTATGTTATCTGGGCCGGTATGGTACGAAACACCCTTGAAAATCAGTATGATAAACTGGCTGATGATTCACGTATTTTATGGCTTGATGATTCTGTTTATCGAAAAATTGTAACTCCTTACAGATTAGCGTGCGGACTGTCGCCTTTGAATGTTTCTTTGAAACCGGATTTTTCCGGTACCTGGTATTTCAATGAAAATAAGAGTATTCTGGATAATATGGGTACAGGCAATCTTCCCTTAATGCTGAATATTAATCAAAATGGTGATAGTCTGACAATTAAAAAAACATTTGTTGAAGAGTATACCAACAACAGAATTACAGTTGATCACCTTATTCTTGATGGAACAGAAACTAAGTCGCAAATTTTTAATTCTCCGGTGACAATTAAGGCTGATTGGAATAATAAATCAGATACATTAACCATTGTCTCGAATGCGTCATTTAAATTTGGAGACAGAACTATAGAAATGAACTCTCAGGAACAATGGACATTGCCGGATAACGGGAGAATCTTATCTATTGAGCAGACATCCGATTCATTCCGCGGAAAAAGAAAAATAACCATGATCTTTAAAAAAGTTATTACCGGAAAGTAAAATAATTGGAACTTTTTTAAATTATATGTTTTTCTTCGCAAAGGATTTGATAGAATTTACTACGGAATATAAACCATTTCCCCTGGCAGGTGAAAGATTTGAACTTAAACCTATTCGGTCAATAAAATATAATTCGTTATTTATAATATCTGCGGGAGATTGTTCATTTAATACCCGGAGGAGCAGTGCAATGATTCCTTTGGTAATTAATGCGTTACTATCAGCTGTAAAATAAATCTTGTTATCTCTTATTTCTCCTCTTAACCATACTTCTGATTGACATCCGCTTATTAAGTATTCTTCAGTTCTATATTCCTTTTTTATAGGTTTTAAAGATTTACCCAGATCAACAATATGTGTGTATTTTTCAAATCCATCTTCTAATGAAGAAAATTCTTCAATAATTTTATCCTGGATTTCGTCTATAGTCATTTGATTGTTTAAATAATTTATTTTTATATAAAGCAGCAATGATTTAAGTACAAAGATTAACGGTTTATGATTTGAGAATTATTCATCCTATCCAGGTTTGCAGCGGAAAAATATAATATCATATTTCATTAATCGATATTCTTAAATCAAAAACTTTGAAATTTCTTTGCAATCCCATAATTGAATGACAATTTTATACTATTAAGGCAATCCGGTCTCAAATGGAAGATTATTATTGCTCCATTCAAACCATCCGCCGTCAAATACAGATATATTTGGCCAGTCAATTAACCAGGCATTAAAGAATGCCTCACTGGCTCTCCACCCGGTACCACAATAGAACGCATTAAATTTATCGGGCGTAATTCCTGCTTCTTTCCAATTGTTTTCGATCTCGTGGTATTCACGTGTAGTATGATCAAGATTGCGGTAATTCTCCATATGATAAGCGTCGCTTCCGCAATCTGCAAAAACTGCTCCGGGTATACGCCCCTTTTTTTCAATGTAATTATATCCGCTGACCTCTCCGATAAATTCTTTCCAGCTCCGGACACTAACAAGATTTTTATCTTCTGCTTTTAAATATTCTTCTGCCTCATGTAAATCAATTGCCAAACCGGGATTAGCAGGTATTTCAATCCCGAAATCGGAGACAGGTTGTTTCCTGTTTTCTTTTGTTGTAATTTCAAACCCTTCATCATGCCATGATTGCAGACCTCCATTTAGCAATCGCACATCTTTCACTCCGGCATACATCATAATAAATGCACATCGCATTGCTCCTAAATGGCCTGCGCTGCTTCCCGGGAAGGGATCATCGTTATCGGGAAAAGAAAATCTTCCATATAAAATAACTGTAGTATCGCAAGTAATACCTAAATTTTTAAATACCGTTTTTAATTCTACCGGAGAGCGCCGGTTCCAGGTTTCGGGAGATTCCAGCACCAGCGTATCGATATCAATAGATCCAGGAATGTGGCCTTTTTCATAATCTTCTCTGTTGCGGTAATGCGCATGACAAACTAAATATTTACTATTTTTATATTCCGGTGCAGAACCCGTTGTGATTAGTTTATTTAGCCATTTGGCTGAGACTAATTGTGTATATCTTGGCATTCTTTCCATAGGATATTTCTCATCAGCACACCATTCATTAATGAAGGAATTATAAACATTTACATTCGGATATCCGGTTTTATTAAATAGATTTGCAATTTTTTCAGTTTGAATTTTATCGTATCCATAAATAACTAAAAAGTCATCAGGCAAAATATTTTTTGAATGAACAATTTCAATCCAATCAATATATTTGGCCCATTTAGCAGGAAGACTTTTTGCACCGATAATATGCCCGCCTCTTTTTTCATTTCCTTCTTTCCATCCGTTATATGCATCGGGAGATCGTATATCGATAATTTTTATGCCGGGATCGTTTATCCGGTTCAATAATTCTTTTATTGAAATTTCTGTTTGATTTTCCATTGTACCTTACTTTTTTGACGATAAAATAATAATATCTTTTAATAAAAAATTAATATTCGGTAAAATTTTGGAAAATCACGATATAAGTGCATATCTAATTACAGGTTATTTTAAACATAGAATTATCACAAAATTATTGATAAAACCAAATATTTTGAAGGTTATAATATTATTGAACTTAATAACCTTGAAGTAAAAGTAATCGTTATTTATAATTAGTCTTAATAACAACAAATTGATTATGATTGAAATAGTAATAGCTGATAATGGTTTTTTAATCCGGCAAGGTTTAAAAAGTATTTTAAAAGGTAATACTGTTAAACTAACCGGTGAAATAAAAAATAGCTCGAATTTTTGTCTAAAATTAATAAGCTTAAACAACATATCCTGGTTTTAGGATCTAATTATGAAAAAATGGCAACTGATTCCGACACGGGATTGATTCCCGGTAGAGAAAAGGATGAATTGGGGATTGCGCTAGGAGCAGCGCATAACAACAGTAAATATATAGCTAAAGCAAAGCTGGAAAATATTAATCTTGATAAATATGAAACCGCAATTGAATTGACATATCTTTTTCACTTAACTAATTGGATTAAGCGCCAGCCTGATTTTCAATATATTTTCAATCCTGTAAATAGTTTTATAAATCATTATTCTTTAATCTCTGCTATCAGATTGTCAATTTCTCTTTGATGTAATTATTTGCGACAAATAAAAATTATCTCTCCTTATATGTATTCGTTAAAATTTATCAGGAAATATTTTCAATTTATTTTATTCCAATTATAAGATCTGATGCAAAACTGGTCTTTTTCCTATCGATTTTTGAAAATCCAGTGGATTTAAACCATTCTGTAATTTCATTTTCTGTATAGGTATCTCCACTCTCGGTTCCGACTAACATATTAAGGGAAAAAATTGCGCCGTGATAAGGTTGTGTTCGGTCATCGCTCATTATAAAATCATTAATTATCACCATACCGTTTTTATTTAAGGCATCTGCACATTTTTTAATAATCATTTTATTTTGTTCATAACTATTAATGTGAATAATTGCCGATAAAAGAATTAAATCATAACCGCTTCCGAAATCGCTGTTCAAATAATTACCTTCGATAAAATTAAAATTGTCACTTAATCCTTCCTGCTCAACATATTTTTTTGTCAAAGGAATAACATGCGGTAAATCCAGAACTACAGCTTTAATTGAAGGACTTCTTTTTACTAATTCCATCGAGAATGCAGCAGATCCGCCACCAATATCAAGCATCTTTTTGGTATTGGAAAGATCAATCATCATTGCAATAAGTTTGGCCTGTTTAACACCACGGTAATGCATTGCTGCGATAAATGAATCGACCCATTCCTCTTTTTCTTTCTTGTTTTGATCACCGGCAAATGAACTTCCTTTTTTTACTGAGTCAGTTAAGTAGTTCCAGGTATTCCATAAGTGATTTGTATGATAAAGATTTCCCATAAAGTCCGGTTTTCCTTCAACCAGGTATTTTGATGATAAGTCGGTATTATAAAATTTATCTTTTACTTTTCTTAGTAATCCCATTCCGCAGAGAGCATTCAAAAGGCGGTTTGTTGCCCTGTTATCAGTATTGATCTTTTTAGAAACTTCTTCAGAACTTATCATATGTTTATCCAGTATTGTAAAAATTCTGAGCTCAAATGCTGTTAATAATATTCGGCTTTCCTGAAATGAATAAGCTGTTTCCCTGATTTGTTCAGCAGAAATAATTTCTTTCATCGTATTAATTCCCGATATTTATTTAAAATGTTAACGGTTAAAACCTGTTTTATTTACAAATGTAGTTATAACATTTTATATTGAAAAATGATTCCCGCACCAATTTCTTTTTGGTTAGAATCATAAAGAAGATTAGAAACGAAGGATAATTTTTTTAGAAAGATAAAATGATAGAAAGTAAAAACTTCAAGTTTGGTATTGATATGGTTTACAATTGTAATGAAAAAGCAAAGGGACGAATTATCAATTCGCCCTTATAAAAGTTTAACAGCCTTCTCTTATAGTTTTTGATTTACTGCTTTTTAATTTTTTCAGAACCTGATCTGCTGAAGTCTTTTCCCCTGATAATTTCCCCCGTATCTCGATCAGATTTGTAAGGTCTTTGTCGGAGAATTGATTTGTAATTGATATCCCGATAGGATCCATGAGATATTTTTTTACTGCATCAAAACCGCCTATTACTGCAAATGCTCTAGCGTTTTTTACCTGTCTTAAATATGCTGCAGCGTCCTGTGCTTCTTCTGTATTAGTACCATACACCAAAATTAAATCATCCGGATTCCAGACAGAATTTTCCAGCTGATTCAGGTTTTGATTTAGTGCGGCTTTTAAATGTAACTTTGAATAATCTTCTGAGTTTCTTAAATCAATCCAAAAGCATTTTGATTGATCATATGAATAGAATTTTGCTGCTTCAAAAGGGGTAATTGTGAAAATACCGGCTTCATTATAATGCTGCTGATTAAAATATGTATCTACTATATAAGGTTTACTTATAAAATAAGAAGTAGGAAAGAAAGCAAAAATTAAAGCAACAAATAAACCAATCCCAACAACAATATTTTTCGCTGATAATTTAATCATTATTTTTACCCCAGAATTTATATTGTAGCTTTCGCATACCGAGACTGCCGAAAACTCCCAGAAGAGTTACTAATAATACTGCAAGGCCAAGGTTAATATTAAACAACTGATCTATACGCCAAACACCTTTTGCAGTTGAATTATAGAAATTATCCCACAACGAATATAAATCACCAAAGAATAAACTGCCGATTAAAAATCCTCCTACAAAAACCATTGCATCAATCTTTCCCGTAACCATTGAAGCTAACGAAGTTCCGGGGCAAAAACCCCCGACAGCCATCCCAATACCAAAAATAAATCCTGCAACTACCATTGGTAATAAGAAAGAAGGTAGAAAGTACATCTTTCCTAAATCTATTAATCCCAGTAATGACATTCCCCAAAGACCGATGGAAGCCGTGATGATTGCTGTAAACATTACAATCGGAACATCAACATCTTTCATATAAAAAGCAGCTGATATTTTCTTTGAATTTGTAAAACCGGAACGCTGTAATGCATATCCGAACAATATTCCGATCAGTACAGCGAATAAAGAATTTATACCTCCGGAAATTATACCATTATTTACTAAAGGTCCTGTCATAACCATTGCCTCCTCACAAAGTATGCAATTGCAAATCCCCCTGCAAAAATTGAAAACATAAAAGCCCAGGCGCCAACTGAAAGTTCTGCTCCGCCGACTAATGCCATACCGCTAGTACATCCCCTGGCAAGTCTTGCTGCATAACCAACCAATATTCCTCCCGCAAGAGCAAACCAGAGTCTTCCTTTATTGGAAATATTAGGCCCCTTTAATATTTCAAACTTTAAATCTTTTGAGACTAAGCCTGCAAAAAAACTTCCAATCAGAATTCCTATTGCCATAAAAACGAGATAATCATCAAGAGGGTTTGCGCCGTTCACAACATATTTTGAGAAATATCCGCTGGATTGGTTTATTGAAGGTGCAACTATATTTTGAATCCAAACCGCTAAATCAGTCATTGCACCCGAAGCACCCAGTCCTCTTCCTGAAATGTAAAATGTAAGTATTATTGCCAATCCTATCATTATACCGCCAAGAATAGGATCCCACAATTTTTTTTTCATAATCTCTCTCCATCGATTGTATAAACCTGGGCTACGTGATCTTTTATATTTTTGCAGTCTTCCAATTCAGGTAAAACAACTCCGTCTTTTGCAAGTTCTTCGGCAAAGAATTCATGTTCTTGATTTTTTATTTCTTTCCACCATTTATAATGATGCAGATAAGCATATAATTCATTTACTTTTCCGGTAATCATTGAAAAGAATGCAGGCCGTTCTTCGGGGAAAAGAGCTGCCATGTACACGTGAACAAAAATTCCTGCAAATACCGACATAGTAGCTACAAAATGTAACATCATTGCCCATTGAATAATTATTTCCGGGCCGATATGAAATGCCATAACAGGACCGGTTATAATTAGTGTAACTGTACTTAACGCAACAACTATTGCATAAGCTTTCTGACCGGCATTGTATGTTCCTTGCGGAGGCATTTCATAATGGCTCAATTTTCCAGCAAGATTTTTAGCTTTTGCCGGAAACCATTTTATATCGTCTTTATTTAAAATTAAATCGTGTTTAACAAAGTCTGTTAAATAATTTTTATATCCGAAAATACCGTAAAGTAAAAGGGTTGTAATCCAGAATATTCCTATTGCAATATGAAAGTGGAGCATAGCATGTTTTGTACCGAATATTCCCATCATCATATCAAGGTACCAGTTAGGTGTAAATTTAAGATAGTCTGCTGAAATCAATGCGGCACCGGTAAATATCAGCAGGAACCATGATATAGCATTTACCCAATGCAGTGTTACTCCGGCAACACCGTGTTTTTTCATTACCCGGTTTGCAAGTATCCTCTTTTCTTCAAAGGTTAGATGTCTTGTCCCTCTTAAAAGGTCATGATCTAATTTTATATCTTCATTTAATTTACTTATATTTTTTCCCATTTTTTACTCCTTTACCTCGCTTTCGCCCTTAAACAATTGAGCGGCAAATGCAGCAAGTTGTCCGAGAAATGTACCGCCGATTGCAATGTAGAATAAAGGTCTTAAGATATTCGACCAAAATTTTTGCGGTGTAGGCATTTTAGGAATTTTAGGAGGAAATGCAGCTTTCACAATTGGAAAATTATCGTGATCATCCAGATAATATATATTCGGTCCTACATTTACCTTGTCTGAAACATTTGGCATTGCGCCATTTGCTACAAGCTGTGATACTTCTGAGTTGGGATCATCGAGATCTCCAAATATTCTTGCACTTGCAATACAAGTGGAAACACATGCAGGTTCCAAACCTTCGCTAACTCTATCTATGCAAAAATCACATTTATCAACTTTGTTGTCATTTGGGTTTACATATCGTGCGCCGTAGGGGCAGGCATCTATGCAAAGCCCGCAGCCGATGCATAAGTCTTTATCAACAACAACGACACCGTCTTTTCTTTTATAAGTAGCGCCCGTAGGGCATGCTTTTACACATGGTGCATCATCACAATGATTGCACAACCCTACATAACTAACCTTTTTAATATCGGGATAGACACCTTCCGGCCGTAAATCATGCACCCAATTTCTATAATAAGGAACCGGTACATCGTAATGTGAGCGGCACGCTACTTCACAGGCATGGCAGGCAACACACCGGTTCATATCAATTACCATAGCATATTTACTCATGTTATTTTAGCATCCTTCTCTTATTGTCGATTCTTTTTTCTTGGGCTGAATATGAAATATTCTTTTTTCTTCTTTATGTTGTACCCCTGATACTTTTTTTGCATTAACTCCTGTCATACTTACTTCTATTGAGGGGGTCAGGATTTTATCATTTACTAAAAGTCTTACAAAGTTTACTCTTAATCCTGTACCGCCGCTGATAGGGTCAACATTATATTTTGAAATAAGTCTATTATCCGAAATATTGCGTTTAGTATAATTAAGAAGCCCTCTTTTATTTCCTCCGAAACCGTGCGGTAGAAATACCGCGTCCGGTCTCATTCCCGGAGTTGTTAATATTTTTATCTTATCTGATTTTATCCCATCCTGATTTTCAACTATTACTTCATCTTCGTTTTCCAGGTTTATACTCCTGGCAATTGTTTCGTTTATCCATAAATGGGGTTCGGAAATAAGTGTATTTAACCACGGATTACTTTCGGTTTTCCCATGTGAATGAACCGGCATCATACCATACACAAGTCTGAAATAACCTTTTGGCGGATCATTTACCGGCTGATATACAGGTAAGGGATCAAAACCTAATTCTTTTAACTCTTTTGAATAAAGATGAACTTTCTTATCATTTGTTTTAAATGAATATGATTCACCTTTATTTAAGTAAGGTTTGGCAGGAAAAGTTACTACTCCATCTTTTTTCAGTTTATCAAATGAAATTCCGGAATCTTTTAATTGATATTTAATAACTTCTTCATAATCGTCGTACGGATAATATGCTGACAATCCAAGTCTTTTTCCTAATTCCTTAGCGATCCACCATCCTGGACGGGTATTATGTACTCTTTTAACAAGAGGCTGTCTTAGTGAAACATACTGTTCATACCAGCCTGTAACTGTCATCAAAGCATCGTACCTTTCAAGGTATGTGTCTTCCGGTAAAATTACATCGGCATACCATGTAGGTTCTGTCGGTCTAACATCAACAACAGCATAAAAATCCAGTTTATCTATTGCTCTTTTTGTATCTCTTTTATCGGGAATGCTATTAAAAATATTCTGACCAAAAACCATCCATGATTTTATAGGATATGGTTCTTGTTTTAATGTAGCTTTTACTAATTCCTGTGTTAATCCTTCCTCGGAATTTGCAAATGGATATCTATAACCTACACCGTCAACTCTTTCTCTTTTAGGAGTAGGAGGATCAGGGATATTTAAAGCATTATATTGTGTAGGGAATACGGACTTTAAGAAGTAACCTCCTTTTTGTCCCCATGTTCCCAGTATAGCCGAGAGTATAGCCATTGATCTTGCGCGCTGTACATCATTACCATACCATGCAACATGACGTCCGGGGTGTATTAAAACGGCAGGTTTGGCATCCATCATTGCCTGTGCAGTTTCTTTTATTACAGATGCAGGTATCTCGGCAATTTTCTCAGCCCATTCAGGAGTATAGTTTTGAACATGCGCTGCTAACTCTTCAAATCCTGTTGTATTTCTTTTAACAAATTCTTTATCATATCCACCGGCTTTAATTATAACGTTTATCCATGCAAGCACTAAAGCAGTATCGGTACCAGGTTTAATCGGCAGCCACCATTTTGCTTTACTAGCTGCTGTTGAAAAACGGGGATCAACAGAAATTAACTGGGCACCTTTTGCCAGTCCATTTGTGAAATCAATTATCTGACCGGTATGAATATTTTCACCAAGGGCACTTCCGATTAACACAATTACTTTTGAATTCCCAAGGTCAATTCTTTCCGGTGAACCTAAAGCTTCTCCGTATGTTAATTCATATCCAACATCTCTTGAACCGCGGCATTGAGCAAAGGAAGGAGCGGCATTATTCGGTGAACCCCAGAATCTATATAGATCATTTATAAAACCTGCGGATGCACCATGAGAAAATAATGCATTTGATTCAACGCCGTATTTCTTTTTTACTTCTAATAATTTTTCTGCAGTATAATCCAGAGCTTCTTTCCAGCTCACTTCTTTCCATTTACCGCTGCCTCTTTCACCGGATCGGATCATTGGATTTTTTATTCGATCAGTTTCATATAAAAGTGCAACTCCGGCATTACCTCTTGCGCAAATCTTACCGCGGTTATTTGGATTTAAAGGATTACCTTCTATATTAATTAACTTACCATCTACTACAGTTCCGATTATTCCACAACGCCAAAAACATTGTTCACAAACACTTGGAATTTTTTCAACTTTTTGCGGTTTGATTCTTTCTGCAGTTTTAGCTTTTGATACTGAAGGTGATAAACCAATTGCGGCTCCCGTTCCCACTGTTCCGCCTATCTTTAGGAAAGAACGGCGGCTTATTTTACTACCCAAGCAAACCCTCCCATTCTATAAACATGCTTTTCTTAATAATTTTCTCTTTATTTGATTTTAAAATTGATATTTATAAATATCAATTTCTTTGCCACTTTTAAATACTAAAAATTGAAATATAAACAGATATTTAGATGAGATTATTTTTCATAAAAAAGAAAATTATATTGGTATTTCTTTTGCTTGAGAAAAGTGATGTGGGTCTCTTTTGAATTGTATACTTAGATCGAATAAAAAATTCTTGGATTTATTTGGGAATATTATATCCTATTTTTTCAACAAAAAATGTTTCAATTTTCAACAGTCATTTTACTTAAAATATTTTCATAATCGGATCTTTTATTCATATTAAAGAATGTGTCTTTTTTATAAAAATGAAGTGATTCAGCTTCAATTATTTCCGCACCAACAATATCAATTAATCCCAATACTTTACATCCCCGTTTTTTTTGTTCTTCATTTCTTCCTTCAGCATTTATGTTGGATGATAAAATATTTTCTGCAGGCTGTAGACATGATTTGTGATACACCCCGCAAAGCTGCTGAATAAAACCATCTGCTTTTGCTATAGTTACAGGCTTGTTTGTTTTGTAATCGACCAGATACTTAATCATTTCTGGTTTCATTAAAGGTATATCACAGGAGATAATAAAGTTTTTATCTGTAGAAGAGTAGGTTAAACCTGAGTGGATGCCTGCTAACGGTCCCATTCTAAAATATATATCTTTATGCATTTCAAGATTTAAAAACTTATAATCGTCAGGATCATTTGTCATTAATATTACCTTTGAAAATAAACTTTGCATCAAATCTTTAACATGTTCTATAATTGTTTTTTCACCAATTTTCAGTAAGGATTTATTTTCATCCATCCTTGTACTTTTGCCACCGGATAAAATTATACCTGTTATATCGTCATACATTCAACCTGTTCTCCTTTTACCGGATTTGTTCTATCCTCTTCAATAATAATCAGGCAGTTAGCCTTTCCCATTTCTGCCAGGTTTCCTGAAGACTGCGATCCCATTTTTTTTACATGAAATTTCCCATCATTCTCGTATCGTAAAATCCCTCTCATAAAATGACGTTTGCTGTCTTCCTTTTTTAAATCATCTTCCAGTACAGCTATGAATTTTTTATTAGAGGGGATTTTAAATAACCGATGAATATTCAGTTGAACAAACAATAAAAAGTTTACTAAACTCGAAACCGGATTCCCTGGCAGACCGAATACCAGTGTTTTTCCTTCACTATGTTTATAAACCCCGAAGAATACCGGTTTGCCGGGTTTTATTTTTACTCTCCAGAATTTTGTTATAACATTTAATTCTTCAAAGACTTCTTTTACAAAATCGAATTTTCCAACAGATACTCCTCCGGTAGTTATCAGGATGTCGAGCTCGCTTTCAAGGGCCCATTTCAACCGGCTTTGAATAAGCTCCTTGTTATCTTTTGCTATTCCGAAATTTACAGAGTGCATATTGATATTCCGGATTGCTGAAATAATAGCATACAGATTTGAGCACCGGATTTTGTCATTAGAAGGAGTTTCATGAATATCAACAAGTTCGTCTCCTGTTGCGAGAACCCCGATTCTTAACCGTTTGAATACTTTTAATGAGGAACGTCCGCAGGAAGCTGCGACAGAAACATGATGAGGTTTTAACAGAGTATGTTTTTGAAGAGCTATTTTATTTTTTAATAAATCTTCTCCCTGTTTTCTTATATTAATTCCTTTTTGAAAACGGGCATCACTTTTCAGAAGAGCATTGTTTCCTTTTATTTCAATATCCTCAACAGGAATAACCGTATCACATCCTTGCGGAAGCTTGCTGCCTGTCATTATACTTATCGCCGCATTATTTTCAAGATTAATAGTATTAAAATTACCTGCAGGAATTTCGCCAATAATCTTCCACTCTTTTATCGCTTTGTCGAATTTAATTGCAATTCCATCCATTGCAGAATTGTCGAAAGGAGGGAGGTCAATATCGGAATAAACATCTTCTGCTAAAATTCTGTTAATACAATTTAACAGATCGATTTGCTCGGTCTTTAAAGGTAAGGAATCGAATTCCTCCTGCAATATCTTTTGCACTTCCTCGTAGCTGATCATAATATAATAACTTCATCTCCATTAAATATTTTGCCGGACTTTATAACTTTTGCAAAAATGCCTTCTTTCGGCATGACACAATCACCAACTTTAACAAAGATAGCACACTTTGTATGGCATTCTTTTCCGATTTGTGTAATAACCAGTTCAGCACTTCCACCAATTTTTATTTTTGAACCAACCTGCAGATGGGGAATGTCAATAAACTCAGTAGTAATATTTTCTGCAAATGCTCCGGGTCTTAAATTAGACAGTCCGGCTTTTCTCATTTTATCAATACTTTCCAGAGCAAGAAAGCTCACTTGTCTGTGCCAGCTGCCTGCATGGATGTCTCCTTCAATGCCATGGTTTTCAATGAGATTGGCAAAAGGTACATTAGTCTTTGGTATTCCTTTTCTCTTACTGATTGAGATAGCGACAATACGACCGGTCTTTACTATATCTTTTTTTTCTTCAAGAATATTTTTGTCTATTAAAACCATATCCATAAATTCTATTGATAACTTATTATTTTTTATTTTAATTAAATAGTACTTAGCTAAAAAAAATTACACAGAGAATCTCCGAGAAAAATCAGAGAACCGCAGAGTGGTAATCTGCGACATTCAATCAATCAGTCATTCAATCATTCAATCATTCAATTATTTTTGACTATGTAATCTCCGCTTTTCCCGCCTGTTTTAGATTGCAATCTTATTTCGGAGATTTTTATCGACTTATCAAGAGCTTTACACATATCATAAACAGTAAGAGCAGCAATAGAAACTGCTGTTAATGCTTCCATTTCAATACCGGTTTTAGCAACCGTTTTTGCAAAAGAAGTTATTTCAACAGAATTATCATTTTCATTCAGTTTTAGTTCAACCTGAACTTTAGAAATAGGAATGTTATGGCATAGTGGAATTAATTCGGATGTTTTTTTTGCTGCCTGTATCCCTGCGAATTTAGCTACCGCAAGAACATCACCTTTTTCAACTTCATTAATTTTTATTTTGATAAAAGCTTCCTCTGAAACATAAACTTTGCCGGCAGCCGATGCAGTTCTAACAGAATCATCTTTTAATGAAACGTCCACCATTTCAGCTTTACCTTCTGAATTAACATGTGTAAGCTTTTTCATTTAACCACCTATACTAAGCATATTGTTTTCTTCAAACTTTAAAAGATCTTCAACACGGGGATGAGTCTCTTCTTTTAGATATAATGAAGTTAAAATCTTTTCACTAATATTTTCATCAGAGAATTGAGGATTATTCAAAAGCTGCTTAAAATTCAATTCATTTGTTCCTGTTGAGAACAAGCACAATTTCATTTTACCCCTGGCATCGATTCTTAACCGGTTGCACGACTTGCAGAAATGATTAGATATAGAACTTATAAAACTGACTTTCCCTGAATGTCCTGCAACTGAATAATCTTTAGCTATAAGATTTAATGTCCCAGTAATTTCTTCCAACTGATATTTGGTTTCGATTATATTTTTAATTTCTTCAGAACTTATAAAACCATCGGTATTCCAGTTGTTATTTCCAAAAGGCATGAATTCGATAAATCTCACATTCAGGTTTGTATCTTTCGCAAATTCAACAAAATCAATAACCTCGTCTTCATTAACATTTTTCATTACGACAACATTGATTTTTAAAGGATTGAAACCTAAATCTGCCGCTTTGTTTATTGCTCTTATTACAGTATTAAGATTATCTTTGCCGGTAATATATTGAAAACGTTCAGGCTTAAGAGAATCCAGGCTTATATTTAACTTATCGATCCCGTATCGTTTTAATTCCTGCAGACAATTATCCAGCAATGTTCCATTTGTTGTTAAACCTAACTCGAAGCCGTATTTAATTTTCAGTAAATGAACAGATTTAAAAAACTCCAAAATATTTTTTCTTACCAGAGGTTCACCTCCTGTAAATCGTATTTTTTTGACTCCAAGTCTGCCGGAGAAAATGTTTATTAATCTCAATAATTCATCAAAAGTCAGTATCTCGTTTTTGTTTAATTTTTTTGAATGATGTTCAAGCGGGTTACAGTAAATACAATTAAGATTACACTTATCGGTTAAAGATATTCTAAGATAATCGTGTATCCTGTTAAATCTATCTTTTAAAATCTTCATAATATTTTAAAATTGAATACTGAAAAATGAACTCTAAATCTGATCTAATAATTTATATTATGTCAGAAGTTTAAATAGAATGTTCAGTTTATTTAATCAGAATCTTATTTTTTACTTTCAACTACATCATCGATCCAGGTCATTGCAGCCATCATCGAAGGCAATCCGATTGTCGGTAAAGTCAAAAGAACTGCATGAACCATTTCTTCTTTTGTTACCCCGGCATCAAGGGCTTTTCTTACGTGAGAATGGAAACCTCCTTCGAGTCTCGCACCTGCCGAAATTCCTAGCTTTATTAACGCTCTTGTTTTTTCATCAAGAGGTCCTGCACCATGGACTGCATTTCCTAATGATTCATACGCTGAAGCAACTTCAGGATAATCTTCTTTAAATTTCTTAAATCGTTTTGGTATGGCCATTTTAAAGCTTTCTGGAATTATTCAAAGAAATTTTTAATTGGTTATTTAATAAAATAAAAAAATACATTTGAAATTTAATATTTATAAATATCAAGTATTTTGCCACATAAAAGTTTTGATTTTACTTCTTTTTGGAACAAAAATTCAATTATTTTCCCAACAGTAAGAATGTATTGTTCGTATATAAGAAACAGGTGGATAAGTCAAAAGTCAAAATATGTAATCCGAACCTGAGAGTGTTGAATAAGTTTTGGAAATTTAATTATAGGTATCTTTTATTTATTCCAATCAGGGATGATACATTGAGCGCTGACTTCAGGCATTTTACCTCCTTCCAGGTATAATTTCATCGGTTTTGAATTTGAACTATGACAAGTAAGACATGCACCTACAGTAAGGATATCTTTCTGTTCTTCAATGCTGAATGGTCTGTAATTAGTTCTTGTTGAGTAATAATCATTTCTTGTTCCTAAAAATCCAATCCATGCATCAAGAGGTAAACCATCATATTTGCTTAATGGATATTTGGGAGTAAAAATCCATTTACCAAATTTACCTCGTTTTACAAATTCTAATTTCCCTCTTCCGTATCCAAGAGCAAGAGGATTATTATGACATGATTCACACGAACGACTCTGTTTGGTAATTGTATGGGAAAAAGTCGGAGCAAATAATCTTCTGAAAATAATATTTTTATTTCTTGATGAACCGGGATTAATATCTTTTTTCTGAATTGTTAAAACCATTCCCGGGATAAAGGTTTCTACTGTTTCGAAAACATTTCCATTTTTGTCTTTGGAAATTTTAATACCTAAAGTTGGAGGTTCTGCAAGATAATCTGATGGGGTTTCATCCCATCTGCCTTTTACATCTTTCCTTTCTAAAAGATCGTATCCTGTTTCATCAGGATTATATTGAGTATGGCATCCAATACACTGCGGAGCCCAAGATGTATGACAGCTTTTACATGAAAGATTTTTATGCCCTTTACCTTCCGTACATACTATTGCCGGAGGTTTTAATGGTAAAATTTCATTTGTGTTTTTAGTAACTAATTCAGGCTCATCCTGTCTATTCAGGTAAGTATTAACTAATGGATAACCTGATTTATTAACTACTAAAAATTTCTGATCTTTTTTATCAAATTTTCTTAAAGTAATAATTTGCTGTGATTCATAATCAAATTTTTCTATACTCTTTGTTGCAGGCTTCACTGTGAAATGACAATCGGTGCATGTTACTTTAATTTGCTCTTCTTCATGAAGATAATAATTCCCGTCTCCCATAACTTCATGAGAAGTATGGCAATCAATGCATTCCATTCCTTTTTCATGATGAATATCCTGCTGAGCTTTAATGAAAACTCTGCCGTCTTCAAGGACTCTATAATTTATAGAATCTTTCATCTCATCGGATTTTAACAGTGTATCATGCCAGCCTTCGTAATTAGTTGATATTCTTCCGGAACGGCTATGACAACCGAAGCAATGATCATTTGTAATATTTAATGATAGGGAAGGATGAAAATATGAAGTATCATTTATGCTTGAAGATGTTTCCTTATATTTAGAAAGAGAATTCAATGCATTACTATCATAATTAAGATGACAGGCGTTGCATCCTCCTCCTCTCGATAATTGTGTGATTGGACCAAGCTCTGTTTTATGTCCGCCAAGATGGCATGAAGTGCAAAGGTCACGCAAATGGCTATCTGCCGGTGAATGACCAATTTGTGAAATAAAATGCAGCTTGTTTAAATCTTTTGTTTCACCAAAAGCATAACGGTCGACGCTGACCATTCCAGATAAAGTAGTCATAATAGTTTTATCAACACGATCAACAATATCACTATGACAACTTGAAGAACCACAGCTTTGTTTAACTTCATTTAAATTTCCGGGAACAAGAAACATACTTTGATGCGCATATGTTTTGTTTAAAGTGAATGGATTACCTGAATGACAGGAAACGCATCCTATTGCTTGAGGATTATGTGCAGGTGAGAATCCTTTCATGTTTTGATGACAGTATAAGCATCCTTCCCTTCTTCCAAGGACTATAGGTATGTTCCTTTTCTCAATTTCTTTAGAAGATATACTGGAAATATTATCAAAAGGTTCAAAATTAAATTCTGTAATTAATGGATTTTTCCACGGCATGGTGAACTCCCAGTCCACACCCCGAAAGAAAAAACCTACAATTATTAATATTGAGTAAATGATAAATGAGACAAAAACGATTTTTTTAATAATTACTGCAAAGTGATTTGAATATTTAGGCATAAATGCAAAAGCCAGCAGATATAATAATATCAATATTAAAATTATTGCCGGATATGAAAGCCAGTGAAGCATTTCCTGTAATCCGAGAAAATACCAGGGACCTTTTATTAATTGGTTGGAGCCGTCATGAAGCGTCGGAGGAAACAGGTATCCTATTAAAATTAAAACAGGCAGAATAAACAAGACTAATTTTAATTTCGGCCAGATAGTTTTTGCATGTTCGATTATAATAATAAAAAGAATAATTGTAGCGGTAGCAATATGGTGAACATACAGAACCTGGTAATCGTTTCCGCTACCTAACAGAGAGGTTGATAATTCTTTGCCTACAAGCGGAATTAAATTTATTAATGAAGTTATTATCTGTTTAGCATCAACACTATCAGCATCGGCTTTAATTATAAAACCGGAAATCATGACAAAGAAAATTACTATTAAAGAAAAGGTAAGTCTAAGCCAGATGCCATTTTTTACTTGTTTCTCAGTCGATTTTTTTAAGTGGTCATAAATATGAAGAATAGAAAAAATTAAAAATACCTGTGCGCTCCAGTAATGAATATTTCTAAAAAATACCCCGCCGGGATTTGTTAGAAGCAAATAGCTTAATGAATCAAACGGATTTTTTATATCAAAGGGAATGGCAAGCAAAATACCGGAGACTACAGCAATTAAAAAGGCGGCAAAAGAAATTTGACCAAAAGTAAAATTATAAATTTTTGCGTAACTGAGTGGTAAATTTTCATCTTTGCTTTTGTTAAACCTGGACATTTACCATTATCTCTCCAGTTTGAGTATCTATCTTAAATGGTAATTCATTTAAACCTTTGTTGGCAGGTCCTTTAACAGGTTTGCCGTCAAAAGTATACTGCGAGCCATGGCACGGACATACTAAGTGATTATCTTCAGATTTATTAATTATGCATCCAAGATGAGTACATTTTGCTGAAAAAATTTTTATTTGTCCTGATTTCTTTGAAACAATAGCTGAATCAAAGAAAGAAATGCCTGCAGGAATGTTAGGAGGAATTACTATTTTTTTTACTTGTTTCTCTCTCAACATTGTTCGTTTTGAAGTTGAAAACCAGATACCACCGAGAGGAATTAAAGCAGTCAACCCGATTCTTTGAAAGAACTTTTTCCTGGGAATTTTTTTGTTTTTAGCATTGGGAAGTTGTCCGGATGTTTTATCTATTTCTTTTGACATATTATTTAATTTCTAATTAAAGAGATAACACCTTTTTACAAAAAAAACAAAATAAAATCTCATTTCTTAATATAAAATTTATTAGTAAAATATTATCTCTGCATTTGTGTTATTAATACCGGTCTAATATTTGATATTTATAAATATCAATTTTTCTGCCATAAAAGTAGTCTTTGATATTAGATTTTATTTCAGATTTTTTATGATTTTATTTTTCAAACACAAGAATATTTTCAAAATTTATTCTTTTAAGCGGGAAATACTAATAAACCCAATTCTTAAAGAAAATGGGTTCTTGGGCATAATTTATGGATTTAAAAAATAAGTATTTTCTTTTAATTCTGAATTTCATCTTCTTTATAATTTTGGGTGAAAATGTATTTGCACAGCAGCAAATCACAATAGCAGCAGCTGCAAATGTTCAATATGCAATGGAGGAATTAAAAGCAGAATTTAATGAGGAAACCGGTATTGATGTCTCGGTAATTATAGGTTCATCAGGACAGCTTACTGCACAAATAAAAGAAGGTGCTCCTTATGATATTTTTGTATCTGCTGATATGAAATATCCTTTATCATTGTATTCAAATAAAGATGCTGTTGATTCACCAAAAGTATATGCTGAGGGTTCATTAGTAATATGGACAATGAAAAAGGGTATCATGTTCGATAAAGAATTAAATGTTCTTTTATCAAATAGGGTTTCTAAGATTGCAATTGCAAACCCCAGAACTGCTCCTTACGGAATTGCATCAATTGAAGCAATGAAACACTTTGGAATTTATGAGAAAATTAAAAACAAGTTGATATATGGTGAAAGTATAGCGTCAACAAATCAGTTTATTTACTCAAAAGCAGTTGAAGCAGGTTTTACTGCAAAGTCGGTGGTTATTTCTCCACAAATGAAAGAGAAGGGGGAATGGATGGAAATTGAACATGATGCATATAAACCGATTAAACAGGGTTGCGTGATTTTAAAATATGGTTATAAAAATCATAGAAGAGCATCAAAAAAATTTTATGATTTTTTATTTTCAACTAAAGCAAAATCTATTTTGTCAAACTTTGGGTATATAGTGAATTAATGAATAATCTTGTAGGTGAGATTAGTAATATAAAGAGCGACGAACATTTTTCAATCGTTGAAATGATTGTTGATGGGATTATTTTTAAATCAATCATTATTGAAACTCCTGAAACAGTTCCATTTCTGAAGACAGGAAATAAAATTAGTATTATGTTTAAAGAATCGGAAGTAAGTATTGCAAAAGATTTGAAAGGCAGAATAAGTCTGCAGAACAAAATTCCCTGTATAATTAAAGAAATAGAAAAGGGTAAACTTTTAAGTAAAATTATCCTGGATTTTAATTCAAGAAAAATTGTTTCTGTTATTACGACAGGAGCAGTTGAACAGCTTGAACTGAAAGAGAATGATGATGTTCTTGCATTAGTAAAAACCAACGAAGTTCTTTTAGCACCGTATGACAGATCTTAATCCTATCATATTAAGTTTTGAATTAGCAGCTATAACAACTGCAATACTATTTGTTTTATCGATTCCGCTGGCTTACTGGTTGGCAGACAAAAATTTCAAATTAAAACCTGCAATATCGGCATTAATAAGCATGCCGCTTGTTTTACCGCCGACAGTTTTAGGCTTTTATATTCTTGTTGCTTTTTCTCCAAACTATTTCTTTGGTGGAATGCTTGAAAAAATATTTAATGTCAGGCTTGTATTTTCGTTTGAAGGTTTGGTGCTTGCTTCGATGATCTATAGCTTACCTTTTATGGTTAATCCGATTCAATCCGGATTGGAAAATCTGCCTGTATCATTGAAGGAAGCTTCATACACTTTAGGTAAATCCAAATTTAATACATTAATTAAGGTTTTACTGCCGAATATTAAACCTTCATTATTAACCGGGATCGTATTAAGCTTTGCACATACGATTGGCGAGTTTGGAATTGTTCTTATGATAGGTGGGAACATTCCCGGAAAAACTAGAGTGGCTTCGCTTGCAATTTATGATGAAGTCGAAACTCTCAATTACCATAATGCAAATGTTTATGCTTTGATTTTATTTGTAATAACTTTTTTAATTCTTTTAACTGTTTATATTTTTAACCGGAGATATTTGAAGTCAGGGAGAATATGATAGATCTTGAGCTTTATAAAATTTTAAAAACTTCTGATGGCGATCTGCCTCTCGATGTAAAGCTGAGGATAAACGAAGGTGAATTCATTACAATTGAAGGACATTCCGGTGCCGGTAAAACCACTATTCTTAGATTAATTGCCGGACTTATTCAACCCGATAAAGGAAAAATAATTGTTGATAAAAAAGTATGGCTCGAAACCGGAAAAAAATTATTTCTCCCTCCGCAGAAAAGGAATGTTGGTTTTGTTTTCCAGGATTATTCATTATTCCCAAACATGACTATTTATGAAAATATTAAATTTGCTTTAAATGGGGATAAGGATATTAACCACGTGAATGAAATTATGGATATAATGGAACTGGAATTGCTTAAAGATCGTTACCCGTCAACTCTTTCGGGAGGGCAAAAACAGCGTGCATCTTTAGCAAGGGCTATAGTTAGAAAACCGGAAATTCTTCTTCTTGATGAACCTTTGTCGGCTCTTGACAATGAAATGCGATTGAAACTTCAGGATTACATTTTAAAAGTTCATCGGTTATTTAATTTAACCACAATTCTTGTTAGTCACGATATTTCTGAGATATTCAAAATGTCCGATAGAGTTGTTAGATTAAACAAAGGAAAAATAACTAATGAAGGAATTGCGACAGAAGTATTTAAGGAAAAGTATATCAGCGGTAAATTCAGATTTACCGGGGATGTTCTGAAGATTGAAAGTGATGATGTAGTATTTATAGTAAGTGTACTTGTCGGTAATAACATTATAAAAGTTATTGCTACACAAGAGGAAATAGAAGAGCTAGAAACCGGTGATAAAGTTATGATAGTTTCAAAAGCTTTTAATCCTTTGATAATTAAATTATAAACAATATTTTATAAGTTAATAACAATTCCATTCGTAGTTCAGCAGCTTAAAATATTAATTCTTTTAGTAATTCATTGAAAATAATAATTACATTTTGTGTATGCTTAATATTTGCCGCCTGTACGCAAACCGATAAAGAAGTGAATCCCGTTGCTTCACCTGCTGTACCGGATGTTAGCTGGACTTCAACCGGACTTGACAGCAGCGAAATTTTTTCGATGGTTTTTTTAAAGGACAATAGTGGACTTGCAGGAACAAATTACGGATTGTATAAATCATCAGATAATGGGCAAAGCTGGAATTATATTAACCAGGATATATCTGAAAACATTGTTACTTGTTTTTGTATCCGTCCGGATGGATATGTATTAGCAGGCACATCTTTAAAAGGAATTTTTATATCTGAAGATAATGGGGATACTTGGAATTATATTGGTCTACAGGGTATATCTGTAACATCACTTGCTGTTAATAGTAAAAATATAATATTTGCAGGAACTGTAGCGGATGGTATTTATATATCTGACTCAAGCTATGAAGAATGGACGAAGGTTTTTCCCGGCGCTGAATATAACCGGTATTCTTCACTATTAATCAATACGAAAGATATTGTATTTGCGGGCGGTACCGGCGTCTACCGTTCCGATGATAATGGCAAAACCTGGAATTTGAAAAACAATGGAATGGGAAATTGGCCGGTTTATTCTTTAATTTATGATAAAAATGGTAATCTGGATGCCGGAACCGATTTAGGAGGTTTTTTCCGCAGTGAAGATAATGGAGAAACATGGATAAGTTTTAATGCAGGTTTAACTAACACTGAGATTACTACGCTTACAATAAATAATTCAGGACATATATTTGCAGGAACATGGAAGGGTGGAGTATACCGCTCTATTGATAATGGAGAAAATTGGGCTGCTATTGATTCAGGATTAACTAATAAACATATTTTCACTCTGGCTGTCTCACCCGACAATTATTTATTTGCAGGAACTCTCAGGGGAATTTTCAGAGTTAAATCAAAATTATAACTACAAAATTATTTTTTTAAAATTCTTTTTATATCATTATCAGCTTAAATTATAACCAAAAGAATAACGGGAATGAACTTTTTGTATTGTTTACCGTGTTTTATTGAATAAAATAAATTAAAGATTTAAATTGATTTTTAATTTATTACTCACTTGAAATCCCGAATCAATATACAATTACTTCTAAAATAAAAGAGGGAAGATGATAAGGGAGCAAATTTATAATAACGAAAATCTAAATAAAAAGAGAAAGTTCATCCGGTTTATTAAAACCGGAACAATTGGTTTTTCGTTAATTCTAATTCTTGTAACAGTTATACTTTATTTAACTAGTTTGGATAATTATCTGCTGTTCCACAGCCTGGCAGAAAGTTTCAGTATTATCATTTCTTGCAGCATATTTTTGGTTATTTGGAATTCCCGCCGCTACATTGATAATAATTTCTTTATAATAATTGGTATTGCTCTCTTATTCGTCGGCTTTCTCGATTTAATTCATACTTTTACATACAAGGGGATAAATATAATACCTGGTCATACAACGAACCTACCCACTCAACTCTGGATTGCTTCCCGTTTTATGGAGAGTATAACATTTTTAGCTGCTCCTTTTTTTATAGGGAAGAAAGTTCGTACTTCTTATATTCTTTATATATATGTAATTATTACGGTATTATTATTAATATCAATTTTTTATTGGAGAATTTTCCCACAGAGTTTTATAGAAGGATACGGTCTGACTCCTTTTAAGAAAATAAGCGAGTATGTTATTTCATTAATGTTAGTTACGGCTATGTACTTTCTATATATTAAAAAGGATAGCTTTGATAAGTATCTTTTTTACATGATTGAATTTTCAATAGCACTGACAATACTATCCGAATTAATTTTTACATTGTATACAACAGCATACGGAACCTTTAACTTTGCCGGGCATATGCTTAAGATATTTTCTTTTTACGTTATTTATAAAGCAATTATTGTTGTCGGCCTAAACAATCCTTTCAATACACTTTTCAGCAGGTTAAAACAAAAAGAAGAAGCGCTTCAATTAACCAGGTTTTCCGTAGACAGGGCTGAGGATCTAATTCTCTGGATCAGCCCGGATGGATATATAACAGATGTTAATGATACTATATGCCTGAAATTGAATTACTCAAAGGATGAAATCATAGGACTTCCTTTTGTTCTTATTGATAATGATTTTAACCTTGAAAAATTCCGTGCCATTAAAAATAAATCCATGATAACAGAGCACTATTTCAGTACTAAAGATGAAAACAAAGTCCCGGTTGAAGTTGAATTTAATTTCTTAGAGTATTCCGGAAAAAATTATTACTGTGCTTTTGCACGTGATATTACAGAAAGGAAAAAAGCCCGGGAAACACTTCTTGAAAGTGAAGCCAGGTTCAGAAGTTTAGCTGATAACGCCCCGGCCATGATGTGGATGTCGGATATAAATAAATCGCGAATATATTATAACCGCCGGTGGCTGGAATTTACAGGCAATAACCTTGAGCAGGAATTGAGTAATGATTGGTTGGATTCAGTTCAGCCGGAAGATAAAGACTTTGTATGTAAAAATTATAATGATTCTTTTAAGGAGAGAAAAGAATTTAATAGTGAATACAGATTAAAGAGATTTGATGGTCAATACCGGTGGATTTTTGATACCGGGATCCCGCGTTTTACCCCAGATGGAAATTTTTTAGGGTATATTGGTTCCTGTTATGATATAACAGAAAGAAAACAATCACGCCAGCAAATAGAACTATCTTTAACTGAAAAGGTAACTTTACTGAAAGAGATTCATCACCGGGTTAAAAATAATTTGCAGGTTATTTCAAGCCTTCTAAGACTTCAATCTTCTTATATTAAAGACGACGAAGCTCGTGAAATATTTATCGAAAGTCAGAACAGGATAAGATCAATGGCCTTGATTCATCAAAAACTATATCTCTCAAAAGATTTAACGCACATCAATTTTGCAAATTATATTAATGAACTTGTTTCAAGTTTACTAAGTTCTTTTAAATTTAATTCCAATAAGATTAATCTTAATATTGATGTTGAAGATATTGAGTTGCCTGTAGATATGGTACTAAATATAGGGCTGATCATCAACGAACTTGTTTCCAATGCATTTAAATATGCATTCCCCGATGGTTTAAGCAGGGATGGAAATGTCTGCGAATTATCAATTAAATTAGAATCAGGGTGTGATGGTAAATTTATTCTGGTTATCAAAGATAATGGGATAGGATTACCAGCTAATGTTGATTTTAAAAATTCCGATACTCTTGGTCTTCAAATAGTTGTAGCACTTGTAGATCAACATAAAGGTTTAATTGAATTAAATAATGATTTCGGTACTGAATACGCAATAACATTTAATACATAAACTGACTTTTAACCTGCCTTTTTTTTCAAATTTGATAAATGAATATCTAATCTTAAGTAATTGTCATGTCAAATAAAGAATAAAAATTAATCATAAATATTTGTTATGAGCTTATGCTGAAAGACTATTGTGAGCATTATCATTTTAAAATACCCGAGTTAGATGTTAGGTTTAAACCTATCATTATTAAGATATTATAAATTATGAATACACGCGGTTTGGGGTATTAATAATAAAATGAAGACAAAAAATAACAGATTCAGATTTATAGTTTTTTACTTAATTATATTTACTCAAATAATTTTTGCCGGAGGCCCGCCCTGGCGGACTGATGATCCAATCCCGGTTGATCTCGGTATGCATGAATTATATCTATTCTCAACGGGAGTTACTGATGGCGGAGGAATAAACGGGATTGGACCAGCTATGGAGTTTAACTACGGTTTATTACCAAATACTCAATTTCATATAATCTTTCCCATGGCATTTGACAACCCAAAAGATGGCAAAAATCATATTGGTTATGGCGATACTGAAATAGGAGTGAAATATCGTTTTGTTGAACAAACAGATGTAATGCCTGCAATAGCTACTTTTCCCATTGCTGAACTTCCGACTGGAAATGCTTCTGAAAGTTTAGGTAATGGAAAAACTCAATTATATCTTCCACTCTGGTTTCAAAAAGATATAGGAAACTGGACAGTATGTACCGGGGGAGGTTACTGGATTAATCCGGGTACTGACAATAAAAACTGGCAGTTTTACGGCGTGCAGGTGCAGTATAATTTTTCAGATAATTTTTATCTGGGAATGGAAACTTTCCACCAAACAGCCTCTACTATCAATTCAAAAGGATATACAGGACTTCATATAGGCGGTGCAGTGACAATAGTTAAAAGTTACCAGCTTTTATTCTCGGGTGATGCCGGAAACGGAATCACATCATACAAACATTTTGCCTATTACCTGGGTTTGTATCATGAATTTTAATAATTTCACCTAAGAAAAATTCTCTGAAATCTTTACCAGTTCATAACTAATTTTATGTAAGGTACAATTACATTTGCTGACTTTACAGAACCTTTAATGTTCGGGTGCCAGTCACATCCCCAATCAGAATCATTCATAATACTTCTATCTATCCCTATGAAAAAGACATCTTTATCTCTTCCTTCAACCATTTGCTGCTGTTCAACGACTTCTTTTATTTCGGACAAACAAGGCTCCTCAATCATAGGTCCGCATATACAAAAAATAGTTACCATCGGATATAATGAACGTACCCGGTTAATTAATTTATTGTATGCACTTTGAAATACTCTTTTGTCGGGAAAAGGTCGTGTTGAAAAATCATTTGTCCCGAGATTGATTACCACCGCCTGTGGAACCCACTCATTAAAATTCCAATGTTTTGTTGAATCGAAGAAGCATGTACGATCATAAAGTGACGGCATTGGATTAACCGAAGTTTTATGTTTATCTCCATAATTACGGACGACACCTCTACCGGAATACGATACTAATGAATAATCGGCATTTAATGCCCTGGCAGTAATTGCAGCATAAGACATACATGCATTTTCAGTTTCAACACTAAAATGACAATCATGATTTTTACCTTCAACTCCATAACCGGAAGTTATTGAATTACCGATGAATTCTATCCGTTTGTCAGGACGCTTGGGCGGAGTTAATAATTTTTTCTCTTTATCAAGAATAAAACCCATAAATATACCTTTACCAACAAGCGGTTCGGTTCTCTTTTGAATAATTATTGTGTGAGGAACAGATTCTTTTAAGCCCGAGGCAACTTCATATATTGTGTCTTCACCGGTTTGAAGCAAACGGGGCGCATGATTATCAACAATGACAGCATATTCATTTTTATGATCATCTAAACGGATGGAACAGCTTGTACCTTCAAACCTGGCAACAATGTAAACACCTGCCCAGTCAAAAATAACTTTTTTAGGATTAGAAAAATCAAAACGACCTATATATTGAATATCAGGATTATCAGCATCAATAAAACTTGAGTTTTGAAAATTATGTCTGCTGAGTTCTGCTGGATAATAGTTTGGATTAATTAATACAATTATCAGAACAATTAATGTCAAGAATGCAGTTTTAATTTTGTCGGATATCATGATGATATTTCCCGCTTGTTTTTGAAAAGTTAAAAATAAATATTTTATAGATATAAAATGAAGTGCGTTGGTAATAATTATAAATAATTCAGGGCTATAGAAAAATGTTCGTTTTAGCCAATTTACTTAGTAGAAAAATTAGAACTAACTTTTTGTTAAATTATTTGTTGTACGTGTGAATTGCTAATGTCTTATACATTTATTAAAACAGGATTCTTTTTGAGAATTCAGGTTTAAAAAACAAAAGGCATCATCTAGATGCCTCTTAAAATAGAAAGGAAAAATTGTTTAATATCTTATGTTAGTTTCTGTCTCTTGCTTCATTAACAACGATATTTCTTCCTTTTAATTCTGATTCATGTAATGCCTTAATTGCATTCTGTGCATCAGAAGAATTCTCCATTTCTACAAAACCGAAACCACGGGATCTTCCGGTTTCACGGTCTTTAATTACTTTAGCAGAAACAACATTACCATGTTTTTCAAATGTTTCCTGCAAAATTCTGTCATCGATTGACCAGGGGAGGGAACCTACAAATAATTTGGTACTCAATTTAACAACCTCAAAATAATAATAAATAATCCGGCTTTTCCGGGATAGTAAACATATATATAATAATTATAATAACCTAATTTATTCTTGACGGTCTTTGAAATTTTTACAATGTGCTTATTTCACACAATTATCTATTGACTAAATCTCCAACATATTAATTACTTTGCTAAAAATTGACTTAAAGTATCTCCGATATAATACGGCCATAGAATTAAGGATAAGACAGCTTTCCAGAAAGTCAATTTTAAGAATCCTATACTAAATAACCATCCGATAAACCAGATAATTCCAAAATTATTTGAATGGCATTTATATTTGCTTTTATGTTCATTTCCCATCATGATGCCTTCTATTATTTAAAAAAATAGAAATATTTGGAAAGTTTAATTCTAAAATATGAAATTATTTTCAACTATTAAATTAAATTGTATTTTAGAAACCTGGGATATTCACATTGGTTCGGATAGTATTTCTTCCAAGTGTTTGAATTAAAGATAGAATTTGATTGGTGATTTTCAGGATTTAATATATATCCGTTTTTCTTTATTTTTACTGAAAACATATTCAAATATAATCGGCCGAATATATGAAATCTTTTCGCTACCTTATTCTTACCCTGTTTACTATAGTTTATATTTCAAATAGTTATGCATTAAATAATAATAAAATAATACATAATGGAAACCTAGTCTATCTTGCTCATACAATAATTATTAAATATAAAAATCTGCCGGGGCAAAATTTAAACAAAGCTGCAAATATTGAAACCAGAATAAGCAAATTATTTAAAGATTATAATGTAAAATCCGTATCTCGAATTTTTTCTACTGAAAATTATGAAGCTCAAAGAATAGGATTAGATAAAATAATGACGATTGATTATTCTAAAGATATTGATCCTTTAACTGCAGCAGCTAAGATAAAAAAACTTCCTGGTATAGAATGGGCAGAACCAAAATATTTGAGAAGAATTGATTTTATTCCCAATGATACAAGTTATAATTCGACTAACCAATGGAATTTGTTTCAAATAAATGTCCAGCCTGCCTGGGATATTTCGCAAGGTGATACTTCAGTTATTATTGGAATTGTTGATACCGGTGTTGATTGGCCGCATCCTGATATTCGTGCTAATATGTGGTATGGTATTGGGTATGATTTCGGAGGTTTAAATGGAACCCCCGACAATAATCCCATTGAAGATAATCCGTATCACGGGACTTTTGTTGCAGGTGTAGCTTCGGCTGTTACTAATAACTTAACCGGGATTGCCTCTATCGGATTCAGCACCCATCTGATGGCAGTAAAAGCAGCCAGGGAAGATATGAAAGATCAAACAACAGGTGAGCCATACATAGTTTATGGATTTGAAGGAATTATTTATGCTGCGGATCATGGTGCTAAAGTTATCAATTGTAGCTGGGGCGGCAGTGGGTATTCAAATATGGAACAGGAAGTTATTTATTATGCCATTTCAAAAGGGGCTTTAGTTGTTGCAGCAGCAGGAAATGATAATTTAAAAGAAAACTTTTATCCCGCATCTTATGATGGTGTATTATCAGTTGCGGCTACATCTTATAATGATATCAAAGCTACATTCTCCAATTTTGGATATAGTGTTGATGTTTCTGCTCCCGGACAAAATATTTATTCAACATGGCAGCCTAATACGTATACACATGGTTCCGGAACTTCATTTTCAACTCCACTGGTTTCAGGGCTTGCCGGTTTAGTTTTCGCCCGGTTTCCAGATTACTCTCCCTTGCAAGTAGCTGAACAAATCAGAGTTAACAGTGATAATATTGATACTAAAAATCCCGGATATCAGAATTTGCTGGGGTACGGAAGAATAGATGCTTATAAAACTTTGAACAATACAAATTCGGTTTCAGTCAGAGCCTATGATGTCCAATTTTCCGATAGTATACAAGGCGGAAATGGAGACGGTAATCTTCAGCCTGGTGAGAATGTCGCAGTTAGAATTAAGCTGAAAAATTATTTAAACCCTGCAAGTAATGTCTCGGTATCTTTACAGAGCCTTAATAGTTATGTAACTGTTCAGAATGGAAATTTTAATTTGGGAAGTATTGGTACTTCAGATACTGCAAATAACTATTCAAGTCCATTTATTATTAAAATTGCCGATAATGTTCCATATAACGATACTATTGCATTAAAGTTAGATTATAGTGCAGACAATTATACAGACTATCAATTTGCTATGGCACCTGTAAATAGTACTTTTAAAACACAAAGCAGTAGTAATATAATTGTTACAATTACCAGTCAGGGTAGTATAGGATTTAATGATTATCCAAATAATCTTGAGGGTGAGGGATTCAAATTTATGAATGGCTCAAATTTGCTTTTCGAAGGAGCCTTAATGTTTGGAACATCTCCAGTTAAATTATCCGATGAAGCAAGGGATGCAAACGGACTCGGGAAAGATACTTCTTTCCGGATAGTAGAACCAATCAAACTAACAAACCAGGCAGATATAAGTTCGGCTTCTGTTGAAGGGCATACTATATTTAATGATAATGGTTCGGGTTCAAATAAACTTGGTATAACTGTTGATTTACACTCATACTCTTTCAATGATGCAAACAATAAAAATTCTGTTATACTTAACTTTAATTTTACCAATACTACTAGTTCAGATATTAGTAATTTTTATTCCGGTTTATTCTTTGATTGGGATCTTGTTGAAAGCTCGGGAGATAGTGATATAGTTAATTATGATAACCAAGGGAATTTAGGATATGTTTATCATTTGGGGGGAAATCCGGATACTTATGTCGGAACCGCTTTAATATCTTCCGACAAATATGGCTTTTGGGCTATTGCAAATGGCGGCGATAGTCAATTTCAAATTTATGATGGATTTTCCAGCGCAGAAAAGTGGCAAACGTTGTCGAGCGGAATCGGTAAAGCATCAGCCGGGCCAACAGATATTTCAGAAGTTACTTCAGCCGGACCTTTTTCGATACCAGCAGGGAAAACTTTAAATGTTGCATTTGCAATAACTGCAGGAACCAATTTAGATGAACTCCGGACAAATATTAGTAATGCCAGGGATGTATATAATAATCAATTGGCAAATAATAATGGTGGAGGTGCGGTTCCTTTAACTTATAACTTAAGTCAGAATTATCCTAATCCATTTAATCCGGGGACTAAAATAGACTACGAAATTCCTGAAGGGGGGAGAGTTACAATAAAAGTTTATAATATACTGGGTAAACTTGTTAGAACCTTAATTAATGAGGATAAACAACCAGGCAAATATACATTAAATTTCAATCCCAATGATCTGGCCTCAGGAATTTACTTTTATCAATTAAATGTGAATTCTTTTACTTCAACCAGGAAATTAGTCTTTCTTAAATAGTATCATATGACTTAAACTTTAAATAAAGGAATTTAAAATTTAAGTTAAATAGAATTATAGCAGTGAATCGATTATAATTTTTTACTCAATTTTGAAATTATAATGGTTAAGTTTTAAAGTAGGGAAGTAATAAAATTATTTTAAAGTTAGCAGTAAGGGAAACAACATTAATATTTTACTTCTTTCGGTTATACGAAATTATAGGAGTAAAACCGGTATTTGGAGTATTAGTTAAACGGTAAGACAATCTCATTTTTTCTTTTATTACTTATATTGTTTTCTCCAAATGTTTGAGTAATTAAATACTAATTGCTTCGGCACTTGCCAGTGTAACAGGAACTCCAGTTCTTAAGGTATTCTGAATCTCAGTTACTTTATCTGTTAAATTCATTAGTTCAATTATTTTATCTCTTTTCGCTTTTGCCTTAACTACTGCTGAATAAATGATATTTGAGGCGGGTGAACTTTCGGAATCGAAATCCCCTTTTACTTCAACTTCTACACTTTCGATTGTTATTCCCTGTTTAGCACCTTCGCGGTATATGTCGTTACAATAACATGCGGCAAGTGCAAGGAACAACAGTTCACCACCATTAGCACCGGAACCATAGCCTGATTTTCTGGGAGGAATTTTTATTGAATGAGTATTGTTTTCTGTTTTTAATATTACGTAATTTTCATTTTTCTTATTTTTAAGATTAGCACTTATCTGCATAGAATTTCTCCCTAATCAATTTAAATCCATTCGTAAAAATAAGTATTTTATTAAATGATGGGAAATGTATGGAAAAAGAGTTGGGAGTTGATATTAATCATGTATAGGGTATAAAGATATTGAGGCAAAGAGCGAAAGATTTTAATTTCAAAAAGTTCTCTGTATTTACCCCCTTATACATTTTATAACCTATACTAATATGCCTCTTATTTAGAAGTGCAGATTTATAAATGGCAGTATTCTAAAGGGTGCAGGATTGTCTTTCACAATATTTATTAATCCAATTTGTATTCCCTGAAGTGATTTGGCAATATTAAAAATTCCAATAACAAATCCAGTTTGGGTACCTGAAATTTTGTGGAAAGTTGATACGGAAAAACCGTTTAAATTTTCAATATCAACCCAGCCGCCTGTAATATTTATGCCTGTTAAATCTTCAGTTTCGACATTATAACCGGTAATATTAATTCCTGTAACAAAGTATTCCGATTTTAACTTTCCTACGGATATGTTTATTCCGGTAATTCCCCCTTTATCTGAAGCTATAGCAAGTCCGCCCACATTAATTCCCGTTAAGCCGCCATTACCTACTGCAGCAAGCCCACCTATATTTATTCCATTTATTTCATTTTCAGATACTAGAGCTAAGCCTCCGAAGTTAACTCCATAAATATCTTCTTTAGCAACTGCAGCCAGCCCGCCCACATTTATTCCGTATATATATTGTTGAGAAACCAGAGCGAGAGAACCGAAATTTATTCCGATTGTACCTTTTTCTGAAACGGAAGCCAACCCGCCTATATTTATTCCATTTAGACTTCCTTCTGACACAAGTGCAAGTCCGGCGACATTAATACCTGTAATATTTTGTTGTGAGACCTGTGCAAGCCCTCCGATATTGATTCCTGAGATATCTTTTTCAGCTACTAAAGCGAGACCTCCGATATTGATTCCATAAATATTTCCCTGGGAAACATTAGCAAGACCTCCAATATTAATCCCGTTCATACTTTGTCCTGCTAAAACAGATGCAATACCGATTGATACACCGTTGAGATTATCCGCATATGGAGCAACACCTAATGAAAAACCATTAATAACAGAAACCGGACTTTCTTCAGGCTTCCAGAAAGTAATATTGATACCATTGATATTTTTAATTCCACAATCCGTAACATTAAATCTTATCCCGTTGATAATCTGAGAATTACCGAAACTAATACCGTAATTATTAATTGCAAGATCTATACTTTGATGTGAACATTCAGTACTTGTTGTATCATCACCAAATAAATTTATTTGTGCTTTTAAAGTGCAAGTGATCAGCAAAGAAAGGAGAATCAAAAAAACTACTTTTTGGAGGTAATGATAAAAATTTTGTAATGGTAAAAATATCTTTGAATTTCTGTGCTGCATTTATTTCCCTTTTAATTTTCCTCTTTTTAAAATCGTTAATAGTAAATATTAGCTCAAATTCCTACTATATTAAGACTTATGAAGATAGAATAAGGTTACACTTACATATTACAAATTCATTTATTAATCATACTTTAAAAGATTTTCGAAGAAACGGGAGCAAATGTCATTCATACCTTAAAGATTCAACCGGATTAGCAAGTGCAGCTTTTATAGCCTGCCGGCTTATAGTAATTAAAGCTATAAGCAATGTAAATGAACCGGCTAGAACAAAGATCCATATCCCGATAGAAACATGAAAAGCATAATCCCGCAGAACCAGTTTCATTGCGTAATAAGCTAATGGCCATGCAATTGCATTTGCTATGATTATCCATTTTAGGAATTCTTTGGATAACATAATTATGATTCCCGGTATTGATGCTCCCAGAACCTTTCTAACCCCTATTTCTTTTATTTTGCGTTCATTTATAAATGCCGACAAACCATATAAACCAAGGCATGCGACAAAAATCATTAAAAAGGTACTGAACATAATTAATTTATTAATAGTTTCCAGGGTGCGTTCATTATTAAATGAGAAATCATTTAGAAATTGACAATTTAAAGGACGTTCCGAGCTGAACTTATTACATGTAGTCTGAATATAATTAACTGTTGAAGTTATTGTTTCAATATTTTTTATTGAAGGATCTATTTTTGCAAACAGGTATTGATCACCGCCGGGCTTTAACCAGAAAACCATTGGCTCCGTGGTTATTTTTAAAGGAGAATTATGCTGATAATCTTTCATAATACCAATTAGCGAATAATAACGGTTGTTGAAATAAAAAGGTTTTCCAACCGCGTCTTTTAATCCAATTTTTTTTATTGCTGTTTCATTAACAATAATTGCATCTGATGTATCACTGGAAAATTTCTTCGAATAAAACCTTCCCTTGCCCATTTTAGCACCAAATGTTTCAAGAAAATCATAGCCAACATAGAGCGGACAGATACGTCGTCCTACACCGTCATTAACACCCCATTTCCAGTAGCTTCCTGAGGTTACTGCTATTGGAAGCCGGGAAGCGGAAGTAACGGATTGAACATTGGAGTTTTTTAAAAGTTCGTTTTTTACCGCATTATATCTATTCAGAATATCTCCATCCATCCGGACGTAAATAATATTATTTTTGTTTATACCGTAATTAAAATTCCGGATATAATGAATTTGCCTGCTTAAAATAATAGTAGAAATTATAAAAAAGACAGAGAGAACAAATTGAAATACAATCAAAGCCTGGCGGTATGAGCCTTTGGTTTTGTTAACATTTTTTCTGAAAATCTTTATAGGATTAAATTTTGAAATATATACAGAAGGATAAATACCGGCCAGGCTACCGGTGAATAAAACCAACACAAAAATTCCACCGAGAAACACCGGGTCGCTAAATTGAATTGATAAAACCTTTCCTGTTATGCTGTTAAAGTAAGAGAGGCTGAATTCTGAAATGCCAAATGCAATTAAAGCTGCAATAATAGTCAGGAAAATGCTTTCCGCTAGAAATTGTTGAGCGATTTCAAATCGTGTTGCACCTGTTACTTTTCGTATGCTGATTTCTTTTAAACGAACCATTGATCTTGCTGTAGATAGATTCACGAAATTAATACAGGCAATGCCCAGAATGAAAAGTGCAACCAAAATTAAAATTGTACTCTTAAGTTTTCCCCCTGTGTCAAAAAAGTAAGTGTCATAAAACGGTACCAGGGAAATTTCAAAAGATATTTCCTTTCCTTTTGCATAGATCCTCTTACTGACTTTTTCACTTAAATTTTCAACGTTAACATTGTCTTTAAGAAGTACATACGTTAAATAATTGCATGGAAAAAACGGTGTACCAGCAATATCATAACCAAGCTCTTTTAAAAATTTGAAGGGGACAAGAAAATCAAATTTTCTGTACGAATTAGATGGCAGGTCTTTTATAATTCCTGTTACCTGAAAATCATAAGTATTATCCATCTTAAGAACCTTGCCGATAGGATTTTCATCACCAAAATATTTTTTGGAAGTGGATTCAGTAAGTACGATTGAATGCGGATTATTTAATGCAGTTTTGGGATCTCCTTTAATAAATTCATAAGAAAATATTGAAAAGATTGATGGGTCTGCAGCTGCACCTGAAGATTCAACTATCATTTTTCCATTGTACTTTAATACGGTTTCATTCAAACCTCCTATTCTTACAGCATCAATTATTTCCGGGTAATCATCCAATAACATTTTTGATATGGCAGGAGAAACAGCTGACTGGAATGATGTATTTTCATCTTTAATTCCTTTCAGGTATGCTTCGGCAATTCTGTCCCCTTTTTTATGATACCTGTCAACACTCAGTTCATCCTGTACCCAAAGCAGAATAAGGATTGTACAAGCCAGTCCGACCGATAATCCTAAAATATTTATTAATGAATAGGTCTTATGTTTTAGTAAATTCCGTATTGTAACTTTTAGATAATTTATAAACATAATCCCTCCGTTTTTTTTAACCGGGTAAATAGAGCTTAATGTCGATATTCCCTCAATTAGTTGTTTTTATATTATCTAATCTTATGCCTGTTAAATAAGCCTTAAATTTCGATTTTTATATAATTCTATTGTCCGCTTTCGTTACAATAGTGTGCGTAACCGAACAATGGAATAAATCCTTGATAAGGATAGATTCTCTTCAATTAAGATGCAATTATTTATGCGAGGGGAATTCTCTTCCGGTTTTCTTTTTGAATAAAATATTCTGCAAAGGAAGCATAAGGCTGACAGGAAAAATAATAATTAAACTTCCGTAAATAATTGCAGGACTGCTTTTGTAAAATCCATAAGTAAGTACAATTATTCCAACTAATAAAATTGAAGCTAAAATTAAAGTGCTGGTTTTAACAGTAGCATAAGGTTGCATTTTGAAGCTCCTAATTATTTACGTTATTATTAATTATTTATTCACACCTCAAACTCTCAACTGGATTAGCAACAACTGCTTTCATTGTAGTCAAACCTACAGTAACTAAAGTTACAATAAAAGTAACCAAACCGGCAAGAATAAATGTAAAGAGACTTATGTCTATATGATAAGCGTATGACTGAATCCATATTGACATTGCATACCAGGCTGCAGGCCACGCAATAATGTTGGCAATGATTAACCACTTTGTAAAGCTTCCTGATAGAAGCGAAAGTATATTTAAAACTGATGCACCTAATACTTTCCTTATTCCGATCTCTTTTGTTCGCTGTTCTGTCATGAATAATGCTAACCCAAACAAACCGAGAACAGTTACAAAAAGAGCCAGTGAAGTGAAGACTCCGAATATGTCTGCAAGCTTCTCTTCAGATTGATAAAGATTATTATATGTGTCATCAAGAAAGTAATATTCAAATGGATATCCCGGATTAAATCTTTCCCATGTATTCTTAATAGCTTTTATTGTATTTGGAACATTTCCCGGTCTAATGGATATGTAAATCACTCCGAATAAATTCATTACATCATCTGCAAAATTATTTGTTAGGTTGAAAATTATAGGTTTGATAGGTCCTTTTAGCGATTTAAATTTAGCATCTTTAACTACACCTATTATAAATCCGTCTTTATCTGCTGTTTTTAAGCGAGTCCCGACAGGATTTCTTATCCCCATTTCCTTGGCTGCTTCTTCATTTATAATAAATGCTCTTGATAAATCACTTGGAAATTTTTCAGAAAAATTCCTTCCCTCAATGATTTTAAGACTCAGAGTGTTTATAAAATTATAATCAACTTCATCTATTTCGGAAAAAAATTCTTTATTTGGATCTTTCCCTTCCCACCATGGCTTTGTATTATTGACAACTTGTGTAGTAAGAGAGTTTTTTATTCCAATATTATTAATATTTCTTTGTTTTAATAATTCATTTCTGAATGATTGATAATGGCTCGCTACATTTGCTTTGACAGGTAAACAAACAATATTATCTTTATTAAAGCCGAGCTTTAAATTTCTCATGTAACTTAATTGATCAGAAATGATTGATGTAACGATTATCAAAAAAATAGCTGCAACAAATTGTGCAATAACAAGAATTTTACGTAATCCGCCTGTAGAGGAGCTTATCCATTTATTTTTGAAAGCTTGAATAGGTTCAAAATTAGAAAAATATATTGCAGGGAATGCACCTGCAATCAAACCTGTTATAAGGATAAGAACAAATACACCTGCAAGATGAAACGGATTATCATAAGATAATACCAAATTTTTTCCCGTAAAATTATTAAAAGCAGGGAGTGTCAGCTCAACTACCAGTACTGCAAGAAGTGAGGAAAGAAATGAAATAAAAATACTTTCTCCCAAAATTTGTTTTATCAAACTATTCCGGCTTGCACCGATTATTTTGAGGGTTCCAATGCTGCGTGCACGTGATGTAATTTGAGCAGTTGAAAGATTCACAAAATTTATACATCCGATAAACAGAATTAATAAAACAATTATGGAAAAAATATAAACATATCTTTTATCTCCCTGTTTTACAGTTGTTCCCTGAATTCCGGCATCAAGGTAAATATCACGTAAAGGTTGAAGAGTTATTTTAACATGATGTTTTTGAGCAATTGGGTTATTCTCAACATTAAGGTTTGTAATTTTTTTAGCAACAATTTCTGATTTGCTGTTAGGAGCTAACTGAACATAAGTTTGATGTATAGCATTGTTCCACGTAAAACCGCCGGGAAAAAACTTTTTTAAATCTTCAAGCCTGGAAAACATATCAAAATTAAAATGGGAATTTTCCGGTAAATCCTTAATTACTCCGGTAATAGTTATATCAAACCATTTGTTAACGTTTAATCTTTTCCCTAAAACATTTGTTGTACCGAAATATTTTAATGCAATACTTTTTGTTATCACCATCCCTTTATCAAGTGCGGTTTCAGGATTTCCTTTTATAAATGGCAGAGTAAACATTTTAAATAAAGAAGGATCGGCCAGGTAATAATTATCTTCATAAAATGCCGGCTGATTTTTAGATTCACCAATAGCTTTCATAACCATTCTTGGTCTTTTCATAATTCTTGCTGCATCAACAACTTCAGGGATTACTTTTTTAGCTTCGGGAGCTAAAAGCCCGGGTGAAGTTCCCCAAATAAAATCAGCCCGGTTATCTGACTGATAAAGAACTCTATATATGTTATCCCCATTCTTATGAAAGTTATCATAGCTTAATTCATTCTTCACCCATAAGAGAATAAGAATAGTGCAGGCCATTCCAATAGACAGTCCGAAAATATTTATAGAAGAAAATACTTTTTTACGGATGAGGTTCCGGAATGCAATTTTGAAATAATTTTTTAACATTTCTCCTCTTTATGTATATTAATAAATTACTATAATGTTTTTTTATAATCTGTTTTTAATTGCAAATTTTCAGAATGTTTCATTTACAATTAATTCATTTAAATCTTTCTTCTTAGGTGTTGCCGGCCATTTTTCAGGAATACCGACAGGAGTTATGCATACTCTTGTATAATTGTCGGGAATATTAAAGATTTGTTTTGTAATATTTTCAGGTATTGCATCAGTAATAAAAACGGTTCCGTATCCCAAAGCCCGGGCGGCAAGCAGTAAATATCCTGCAGCTAAAGGACCATCCCAATGATTGTAAGATGAATAAATAGAATTATTATCGGTTAAAACAATTATATAGACCGGCGCTGAAAGATAATTATCATACACCCTTGTAATCTCTTCCTTTTTTGTGGAATCAGGAGTCTGATTATTTTTCTTAAAATACTCAACTGTCCGGCTAATGCAGGCTTCTTTCATTTCATTTATTTTATTTTTATTAGTGACTACTAAAAATTTCCAGGGCTGCTGATTTCCTGAAGTAGGCGCCATACGGGCTGCATCTAATATCTTAGTAATTTCTTCCCGTGGAACTGCATCAGGTTTAAATTTTCTTACTGATCTTCTTTTCTGAAAAATCTCCCAAATACTTAAATTGTCCTTATTCATGCTTTCTGTATTGCCTTGTAAAGTTTGGGACTGCAAATCCATTTGTGCAGATATAAATGTGAATGATGTTGTAAAGAAAAAAAGAATTATTTTTTTCATTTTCTAGCCTCCTCTGTATTGAAAAGCTGATATTGGTTAATAAAAATATTTATAAATAGTACTCAAACACGGTGAATATAACCCAGATTTGACGGATGCAAATGGAATTATAATCCATTGAAAACCGTTTTACCGTTATAATTTGTGTACTATTGCTGTTCTAAACTTTTTTTCATCCTTAATGGTTATTCATATTTCAAACTGATAACAGGGCTTGCAGTTGCTGCTTTAGCTGCCTGGAAAATTATAGTAAGAAGTGCAATTATCAATGTTGATAATCCGGCTACAATAAATATCCAAACATTGATTTGAATTCGATAAATGAAATTATTTAACCAGTTATTCATTAAATAGTAAACAATAGGAGCAGCAATAATATTAGTCGCAGCAATTAATATCATATATTCATGTATCAGTATAAAGATTGCATTGGTTACTGAAGCGCCCAGTACTTTTCTAATTCCGATTTCTTTCCGGCGTGTTTGTGCTAAAAGGGAAACAAGACTAAATAACCCAATGCAAGAAACTATTACTGCAAAAAAACAAAATACCAATATAAATGTACCTGTTTTTCTCTCCGATTTATAAAGGTTATTATATGATTGATCCAAAAACGAATATACGAACGGCTGATCAGGATTAATTTTTTTCCATTCGTTTTCAAGGGATTCCATTGTAGATACAATATCATTGCCTTTCAGCCTAAGCAATATATTAGAGGAACTCCATGAACGTAATTAAAAAATAACCGGTGGAACCTGTTCCTTAAAAGATTCGAAATGAATGTCTTCAACTACTCCAATGACTTTTTGAGGATCGGAAGCATTGTTAATACCACTTAATTCGGAACCAACAGGATTTTTTAATTTTAGCTCTTTGGCTGCTGTCTGATTAATAATTACACTTTTGTTCGCATCTGTTTTAAAGCTGCGTGAGAAATCCCTGCCTGCAATAAATTTAGCCTGAAGTGTTTTTAAATAGTCATAGTCAATTGCAATTTGTGCGGTATGAAGCCCGTTTTTTATTTTATTACCTTTTACCCAGGCCTGTGTATAATTATTAAAATTTTCTGAAGGGACATCCTCACCGGCGGTAGCAGAAACAACTCCGGGATATTGACTTACTTCATTTCTAAAATTTTCATAACGGCTGTACATATTTTCATCGTAGGGATTTTTTATTGAAAGCAAATGTTCTTTGTTAAATCCGAGATTTTTGTTGAGCATGAAGTTTAGCTGGTCAAAAATAATAAACACAACTGCTATTAAAGAGATTGTAATAATAAATTGTAAGCCGGTTACAATCTGCCTAAAGCCGAATTGTACCTTTGCAGGTTTAAACCTTGAACCGTATGAGTTTCCTTTAAGCCTTGAAAGCAGGTCGGATGTAAAAGCAATAATAGAAGGATATATAATTGATGATATAGTTGCAAGAATAATTAATACTAATATTGAAATTACTATTTGCCATTGGAACAATGAAGCAAAATTAAGTTCTTTACCGGTTAATTGGTTAAATCGGTTCATTAGAAGCTCAACAATCAAAAGTGCAAATACCAGTGAAATAATTAAATATGTTATTGTTTCGGTTAGAAATTGATTGATTAAATTTTTTCTGCCGGCACCTAAGAACTTCCTGACCGCGAATTCTTTTTCTCTGACTTTAACATTTACTGTTAAAAGATTTGTATAATTGAACAGAGCCATTAAAAGAATCAATAATGCTATTACTGCAAAGCTTCTTACATAATTTATATTAGCATGAGAAACAATTTCCCACTTGGAGCCGGTTGAATAAAGATAAACATCTTCAAGCGGTTGAAGCAAAAATTCTATCGGGTATATGCTCTCTTTCCCGAATTGCTCTTTGAAGACTTTTTTTAATTTATTCCGGATAAGATCATTTGATGCATTTTTGTATAAAAGGAAATAAAAGTATGAACCTTCCATTCTCATATCCGTTAAAAAATTCGGGGAGATAGTTTTGAATGAATTAATTGAAGCGATAATTGACGGCCGCAAGCTTGAGTGTGCCGGTATTTCTTTTAAGATCCCCGTAACAGTAAAATCATATTTGTTATTTAGCTTAAGCACTTTACCGATCGGGTCGGAATTGCCGAAATATTTTCTTGCTTCTGCTTGTGTTAAAACAATTGAAAACGGTTCGGCAAATACATTATCCGGGTTTCCTTTTTTTAAGGGAAAAGAAAGAACTTTAAAAATGTCCTGGTCAGCAAAGTAAACATCCTTTGAAAAAACATTTCCTTTATAAGATACCGATAGACTTCGCCAGTCAGCAATCCTGAAACCTTTTTCAAATTCAGGAATTTCATTCATCATTATCGGAAATAAAGCTGCAGGCATCATTGAAGATTCATTGCCGGTTTCAGTATTCTTAAAAACCAAACGATATATTCTGTCTTCGTTTTTATTAAACTTATCATAATGTAATTCATCAAAGATAAAGAGAAGGATAAACAAACATCCCGCAATGGCAATTGCCATGCCTGCAATATTAATTAATGATGGAGTTCTTTGTTTGAAAAGGTTTCTATAAACAACCGTTAAATAATTTTTTAACATTTTAGTACTCCGTTATTCATACTTTAACGAATTAACAGGATTAGCAGGTGCAGCTTTTATTGCCTGAAAGCTTACAGCTACCAAAGCAATTAACAATGCAATTCCGCCGGAAAGAATAAACACCCACCAGCTTATATCTATTCGATATGTGAAATTTTCAAGCCATTTGTTCATAAAATAATAAGCAATAGGGAAGGCAAATATATTTGCAATTATAACCCATTTTATAAAGTCTTTTGTGAGTAAAGAAACAATATTAAATGTTGTTGCTCCAATTACTTTGCGAATGCCTATTTCTTTTGTTCTTCTTGCTATTGAATATGATATTAGGTTAAATAATCCAAGCACTGCAATTAATATTGCCAGGAATGCAAACCCGGAAATTAATTTGTTCGTATTTACATCGGCTTTGTATTGTTTGTTAAAAAAATCATTCAGGAAAAAATAATCGAAAGGTTGTCCGGGAAAAACTGCTTTATATGTTTTTTCTATTAACAGCAACTGTTTATCCGGTTCATACCGGTTAAATCTTATTGATATGTAATCTACATATTGGTCGAATCCTTGTTCGTACAAAACAATCGGCTCTATAGCTTTATGAAAAGATTCCAGGTGAAAATCATCAACAATCCCGATGATTTTAACAAGTCTTCCGTTCCAATTTATGTACGTATCGATTGCGTCTGCCGCATTTCGGAATTTCAGAACTTTCATCGCTTCTTTGTTTATAATAATTGCATTCTGATTTTCGGATTTATGAATAAAATTATGACCGGCCAATAATTTGAGTTTAAACACGTTTATAAAATTCGAGTCAACTTTTCCTATTCTGAAATAATTATTCTGAACGTCGGAACCGTCTTTATAAATTTCCCCGAAATTACCGTTCCCGAATCTTGTCCCTGGAATACTCATTGAGGCTGTAGCCTGATAAATTCCGGGATAAGATGTTAATGTTTTTTCGAACAATTGATGAGCGGCTAACTGATTTCCATATCCCGGTGCATGAAGAACCATTATGTTGTCTATGTTCATTCCCAAATCTTTATTCTGCGAAAATGAAATTTGTTCGTGCATAATCAACGTGACTGTTATTAATGCTATGGAAATCGAAAATTGGAAAGTGATTAAAATTTTCTGAAGAATATTTCCACTTCCGGTATTGTTCAGCTTTTTATTTATTGCAGAAGCTGTGGGTATAGAGGAAAGCCAAAATGCCGGGAAAATAGACGTAAGCAGAATCCCGGTGAACAACAGCAATATCCAGGCTTCCCAAAACCAATTGTTGAGAGCTTGAAATAAGGATATATTTATTCCGAGAAAGCCATTCAGCCAATTAAGTGAGCTTTCTACTATTGCAAGACTAATTATAAACGCTATAAAATTTATTAAAAATGATTCAGTTACAAATTGCTTTATTAATTGTTCTTGGGAAGCACCGATGGTTTTTCGAATTCCAATTTCTTTTGCTCTTTCAGGTATGCGTGCTGCTGTATGGTTTATAAAATTAATCCAGCCGATGATTAGAACAAGAAGTGCAGTAACGAATAAATACAAAACTGTTTTATAATTTCCATATTCCATTGAGATAGAAGTAAAGTCGGTTGAATATAAATAAATACGATCTACTCTCTGCAAATTCCAGATGTTTGTTACATAGCTTCTGTTATAGTATTTATACATGTACTTGTCAAATGCTTCTGAAAGCTTAGGCTCAACAGCTTTCGGATCAGCATGGTTTTTTAATAAAATATATGTATAGAATGCATGGTTGGTCCAATTGTTCTGATCGTTCGGACTCAAAGTACTGAATGATAACAACTCGGTGAATTGAAGATGAGTATTCTTCGGAACATCTTCGCAGATACCCGTAACCGTTAAATCTTTACCGTGATACTTTAAAATCTTTCCGATTGGATTTTCAGAGCCAAAAAATTTGTGAGCTGTTGATTCCGAAATAACAATGCTTTTTGGTTTTAACAGCGCTGATTTCTTATCACCTTTTAAAAGACGGTATGAAAACAAATCAAAGAATGAATTATCCGTGTAGTAAATATTATTTTCTCTTGAAGAGATTACACTTTTACCTAGTTTAAAATATTGCAGCACTCCTTCCGAACTATAAAGTCTTACAAAATCTTTTACTTCTGGAACTTCATTTTTCATCACTGGTCCCTGACCGGAAAAAGTATATGCACTTTTGTAAGTTAATTCGCCATTCTCGTAGGCAACTTTGTTAACGCGATACAGGTTTTTCCTGTTGGTTTGAAATTCGTCGTAACTCATTTCATAGTTTACATATAGAAGAATAAGCAAAGTACAGCCCATCCCCACAATAAGACCGAAAAGATTAACTGAAGTATGCACCCTGTGATGAAAAAAATATCGAAACGCGATCTTTAGGTAACTTTTTAACATTGCACCTCCAATATGTGTAGTGCTAGACACCCAGCGTATATCATTTATTCATACCTTAATGATTTTACCGGGTTTGTTCTGGCTGCTTTAATAACATGAAAACTTATAGTTGCAAAAGCAATCAGCAGAACAATTCCGCAGGAAAGAACAAATATCCATATGCGTATTTCAGTGCGGCATGCAAAACCTTGAAGCCACTTATTCATAAAATAATAGGATATTGGAATTGCATAAAGATTTGCAAGCAGAACCAATTTCAAAAATTCTTTTGTAATTAATATTACAATTCCTGCTACAGATGAACCGAGAACTTTTCTTACACCGATTTCCTTTTTACGCTGTAATACCATGAAGGATGAAAGTCCCAATATTCCAAGACTGGTTACAAAAATTGTAAGAAATGAAAATATGGCGAACACTTTTCCAAACTGTTCATCAGCATTATACTGCTGATTGTAATAGTCATCCAAAAAGAAATATTCAAAAGGATTACCGGGGAAAAATTGTTCATATTCTTTCTTTACTTCTTGCAGTGTAGAGTTAATATCTTTTGAATTCAGCTTCATTGCAAACAGTCCTCTAACACCTCTTCCTTCCGGCATGAATCTAAAAATATGAGATTCGAATGCCTGCTTTAAAGACTGCTGATGATAATCTTTTAATACTCCAACAACAGTAAATAATTTTCCCCAATAGTCCACTTCTTTACCAATTGCAGCTTTGGCATCTTTGAAGCCCAGCCACTTTACTGCAGTTTCATTTAATATAAGTGCACTTGAATCGGAAGGAAATTTTTTTGAAAAATTTCTGCCGTTGACAAATTTCAAATTAAAAACATCTGCAAAATCATAGTCGATTCCAACAATCTGGTAATTTTTGTTATCATCGCTTCCTTTACGATGAATTCCACCTGCATCCCACCAGACTTGTTTTCCCGGTACATCTGTTGTTGAACAAATATTTTCAATCCCGGATTTATTAAGAAGCTCTCTTTTGAATGTTTGAAGTCTGCTTCCGTATGATGCATCCCGAACCCTCGGACTTTTAACAACTAATTTCCGGTTAATACTGAAACCAAGGTCCTGATTTTTCATGAATGATAATTGATTAAAAACTGTGAATGTACAAATCAGTAAACCTAATGCCATCACAAATTGAAATGAGATGAGAACTTTTCTAAGATTAATTCCTTTCGCAGAGTTTCCGAATATACCTTTTATTACTGTGGCAGGTCGATAAGATGAAAGAACAAAGACAGGATATATTCCTGAAAGAATTACTCCTAAAATGTAAAGTATGGAAACTGATAGCCATAAATCCGGCCTTGTCCAAAAGCTATATGCAGCCGGAATTCCTGTAAGTTGACGAAATAGCGGAAGTACAGCCGATATTATCCAAAGTGCCAAGATAATTGCGGCTAAATTAATAATAAAAGTTTCTAAAAATAACTGGGATATCAACTGTCCACGCGTAGCTCCTACAACTTTGCGGAGTCCGACTTCCTTAGCTCTTGTCACCGAACGTGCGGTTGTAAGATTTATATAGTTTACCCATGCAATAATAATTATAAACAGAGCAATTATTGATAATAAATTTACTGTGTCACGGTCACCGTTAACTTCGTACTCCTGCGAATAGTGCGAAGTTAAATGAATATCGGTAAGTTTCTGTAAAGGAAATGAGCAGGTAAGTTTATAGTATTTTAAAGCTTCTATAAATCCGGCATCAATTAAAGAAGGTAATTTCTTTTCCACCGTTTTCGGATTCACATTCTTTTTCAATAACAAATATGTATACCATCCGCTGTCTCCCCACGAATTTTCAATATCTTTTCCGTATACATTTAGAAGAGAAGGATATGACAGAATTATATCAAATTTAAGATGAGAATTTGGCGGTATATCTTCAAAAATTCCGGTGATCTTATAATCCACCTTTTTATCAACACTGAATACCTTTCCAACCGGATTTTCATCACCATAGTATTTTTTAGCAATCGAACTGGAGATAAAAGCTGTATTAGGCTCCTTAATACAGGTAAGCGGGTCACCGGATATAAATTTGTATTTGAATATTTCGAAGAATTCACTCTCAGCATAATACATATTTTCTTCGATGAACATTTTATCTAAATATGAAACTGCTGCTTTTGTCCGGAATATTCGGGCTACCTTTGCCACATCAGGATCGGATTCCCTGATTCTCAAACCCATAGGAGGACAGCAGGACGCAAATTTAACTGATTGTCCTTCCTGATCAGTACGTTCGTAGCGTAGTCTGTATATACGCTCACTGTTTACCTGAGAGCTGTCATAGCTCTTTTCAAATTCAACAAAATATAAAATAAGTAGGCAAGCACTTATACCGATAGCAAGACCTAAAATATTTATAAAAGATGAGCCTTTATGTTTTGTAATATTTCTTATAGCAACTAAAAGGTAATTTTTCAGCAATATTTCTCCTTATTTATTTAAGCTGATAACAAAGTGCATACCATTTATTATTCATATCTCAGTGTTTCAACCGGATTTGCCAGCACAGCTTTTGTCGTATGATAAATTGTTGCAAACAATGTGGTAATAATCATTACTATAATTGCATAAAAATAGTCACCGTACTGCATTTGATATTTGTAAGCGCCGGGTGTTGTATGCGAAATAAGATAACCCGCCGGAAAAGTCATCAATGCAGAAATTATAAGAATGAAAATAAATTCCTTCGACAAGATTAAATATAGGTTTGAAGTTGCTGCACCGAAAACTTTTCTGACACCGATTTCTTTCATCCGCCTCTGTGATGCAAATGAAATCATCCCAAACAATCCGTTTGCAGCAATTAAAATTGCAATTATTGCAAAGCCGAAAAATACTTTTTCTACAATTTCCCAGACTCCTTTTGTGCCATAGTTTAAATTGGTATCGAAGAGTGTAGTTTCAATAATTGCATCCGGGAAAAATTTCCGAAATGTATTTCTGATAAAATCAGCGGCATTATCTTTATTACTGCCTTCTTTAATCCGGATGGCAAATATTCCATCATCATCCAGATCCCCTGAGTTAAGTACCATATAACATGGAGGAATTTTTTCGTGCACCGAATATGGATGAAAATCTTTTACTACTCCGATTACAGTATATTTATTGTTATCTATTTTTTTGCCGATAGGATTGCTCCAGCCAATTGTCTTCATAGCGGTTTCATTTATAAGGCATGAATGATCATCAGCAGGAAATTTTTTAGAAAAGTTTCTGCCGAGTTCAATTTTCATTTTGTATGTATTGATAAAATCATAATCAATCTGGTTGTAATTTATTCCTATTTTATCTTTCGATGTTGCACCTTCCCAGGTAATTTCTTTCCACCAATCACCATGGAACGGTGCGTTTTCCGATAAGGTCGCATTAGTAATATCAGGATGGTTTAATAATTTATTTCTAAGGGTTTCAAATCTTCCGCTCTCTTTTGTCCCGTAAACACTACTTATTATCAAATTATGTTTATCAAACCCGAGATCTTTGGTCTTCATGAAATGGACCTGGTTGATAACATAGATAGTTGAGGTTAATAAAATTACCGATATGCAAAATTGAGTAGTTACCAAAGATTTTCGTATAAAGCTTTTTGAAGATCCTCTTTTCCTTTTTTTAAATAATGAAACGTCGCCCCTTATTATTTGAGCCGGTCGGAAACCGGAAAGATAAAGTGCAGGATAAATGCCGGAAAGAAATCCAGTGAAAATAAATATTGCAGCCATCATCAGAATGAATCTGAATTCGCGGATAAAGTTAAGGGTAAGGGGTCTGTCAACAATTGCATTAAAATATGGAATCAAAAGCTCGACCAGGCAAAATGCGATTATCATTGAAAGAAATGTAAAAAGCATCGATTCACCAATAAACTGCAGAAAGAGGGAGTTTCTTGAAGCACCGGTAACCTTCCGGATTCCTATTTCTTTTTTTCTTAAAAATGAATTTGCAGTTGAAAGATTTATAAAGTTAATGCATGCGAGTATCAAAACGAAAATTGCAAAAGCACCTATATAATCAAGTGCAATTTCGATATCATTTTTTTCGTTTGCTGTAAGATGAAGCTCCGGGAGAGGCTTCAAGTAAAGTTTTTTATAATTGTCTATTAAATATTGATCCTGGAAGTTGTAAATCTTTTCGTTAACAGCTTTCAATGATATATTAGGTTTAAGAGTAACGAAAGTAAAAAACATGGCTGCATCAATATTTTCAGATTTCCGGTAACCCTTCCATTCTGCCACAGCATTGTATGTAGACATTGATACAATATAAGCCGGACGAAAATCCAGGTTGAAAGGCAAATTTTTAATAATACCAGTTACTTTCAGTGATTTATCTTTGGAAGCCTTCAATACTTTTCCATAAGCATCCTGACCGGGAAAATATTTTTGGGCAAGTTCTTGAGTAAGTACAACGGAAAAAGGATCGGTCAATGCGGTCGCAGAATCACCTTTTAAAAATTCAAACGTAAGGACTCTAAAAATTTTCCCATCTGCATAACACCCGTACTTTTCAAGGAAAGTGAGTTCATCGGAAGATGATAAATATTGATTCCATAAATTTTTCGCACATGCAGATTCTTCAATCTCCGGGACTTGTTTTTTTAACTCCGAAGCGAGCAGGAAACCGGTCTGCCCATAAATCTGAACGTCGTTTTTAAATAATACTTTCTGCTGTACTCTGTACGCATGATCGTAGTTTTTATTATAACTATTCCAATTCATCTCATATCGTACAAAAAGAAGTATAAGAATACAGGTTGTCATACCTACTGCAAGACTTATAAGATTACTTGTAGTATAACCGGGATGTCTAAATAAATTACGGGTAAAAATCTTAAAATAATTTTTTAGCATACTTCTCACCTTTAAATTTAGCTTGATTTGATAGAGCACGGATTTAAAGGATGCGACTGATTAATACGGATATTAGTAATCCGTTAAAATTCGTTCTATCTGTTTAATCCTTGTTCCATTGCTCTTCTATAAATTGCATCGGACAATATACTTTTCATATCCTGAACTCTATAAAAAGTTGAAGATTGCAGAAAGATATTCCATTGACCGGAGCGGATATATTCGTATAAGAATCTATTTTATTATCGAAGATATTTCTTAGTAAAATGCTGAAATAATCCCTTAACATCTTTACCCCCGGAATTTATTTTAAATCTTCTTAGTGTGAAATAGAAATGAAGTATCAGGTAGAAGATTTAATTTATTCTCCCGTTTTAATAAAAACCCTTATTATAGTAATAGATTTATATTAAAAATTCAAACATTATGCCCGAATAAAATGTTCGAATTAAAATTATAATTTACTTATATAAAATCATTTATGTCCGGTAACGAACAAAAGTGAACGCATTCGGACAGTTGAATTTATGTCTTATTCATAACGCAAACTTTTAACAGGGTTTGCATTTGCTACTTTAATTGTATGTGAACTAATAGTTAATACTGCAATTATTAATGCTATCATACCCGAAAGGAGGAAAATCCATATGCTAACACTAGTTTTATATGCAAAATTCTGCAGCCATACATTCATTATATAATATGCTGCAGGCCATGCTATAATATTTGCTATCATTACCCACTTTGTAAATTCTTTTGATAGAAGAAGAACAACTTCCGGCACTGAAGCTCCTAAAACTTTTCGGATACCTATTTCTTTAGTTCGTTGTTCAGTTATAAATGCTGTCAATCCCAGCAGACCAAGCGCTGCAATAAATATGGCAAATATTGAAAAAGTTAAGAAAAGCCTTCCTAAATGATATTCAGATGTATACTGCTGCTCTAAGTTTTGATCCAGGAAACTATATTGAAATGGTGTCTCATTGGTAAAAGAATCCCAGGTTGATTTCAGTATTGAAATATTAGCTGCAATATAATTACCTTTTAATCTCACTACTATGTAAGAATCAGGAATCCGGTATGAACCAGATTTCAGGTTAAATAAAGCAAAAGGTAAAACAGTGGTATGAAGATCCATAAAATTAAAATCTTTTATTACCCCTATTATAGAATAATTTCCTTTGCTGGGATAGTTGATGATTTTTCCGATTGGATCCTTCAGCCCGAATTGCTTAACTGCCGTTTCATTTAAGATAACACTTCCTGCATCGGTTGGATGATCTTTCTGAAAATTACGTCCTTCTTTCAAATGAATACCCATGGTTTTTATAAAATCATCATCGGTCATATAGGATATCAGATCAAACTGTTCATTATCTTTGCCGGGAATTTTATAATAATCACCGAAACCAAAATTAGGCGGGACGCCTGTAGAGATTGAAGCATCAATTATTCCGGGATTTGTTTTGATTTTTTCTTTAAAAGCTTCCAGGTGGTTTCCAAGCGGATTATTTACATTTGAAATAATTACTACATTCTCCTTGTGAAACCCGAGATTTGCATCTTTTACATATATTAATTGTTTCTGCACAAGCAGGGTACATACAATTAATCCTATACTGATTGCGAATTGGAATGTTGTTAGAATGTTTCTGAAGAGTTTCCCTTTTGAACCTGAATGTATGTCTGATTTTAAGATTTTTACCGGCTTGAAAGAAGATAAATATAAACCCGGGTAAATACCTGAAATAAATCCTACTAATATTGAAATTAAAAGCAAAACAGGTACCTGCCATGAAGGAGCAAAAAAATTCAGGCTCAATGATTTTCCTGCCAGGTTATTGAAAGGAGTTAAGAATATTTCTGCCAATAAGAGTGCAATTGGTAAAGCGATTAAGCTGAACATTATCGATTCAATTATAAATTGAAGGAAAAGAGAATTACGGGATGAGCCCAAAGATTTTCTTACACCGACTTCTCTTGCTCGTTTTTCAGACCTCGCGGTTGAAAGATTCATAAAATTAATACAGGCAATGAGTAGAATAAAAATACCTATCAGAGAAAACGCATAAACGTACGATCTGTTTCCGATAGGACCAAGTGGATTCCCAATTTGAGTTGAACCAAGATAAATATCTTTAACCGGCTGAAAAATAAAATCCCATTTCCCTCCCTGTTTAATTAAATCGCTGTACGAAAAGCCAACGCGTTTAAATGCGGCAGGTGCATATTTTGAAACCATCTCTTTAATTTTTGATTCGACAACCGGAACTGAAGAATTATTTTCCAATTTTACATAAGTTACTACCTGCATCCATATCCAGCTCCAGTCAAAAAAAGCTACACTTGGATATGAAGACATTGATGTGAGCATATTAAAATTAATGTGAGAATTTTTAGGAGGATCCTGGATAACACCAGTAACTCTGAAAACATTGTTATTTATTTTGTTGAATTCTGTTCTTTTATCACCGATAGAAATCAGTTTTCCTAATGGTGATTCATTACCGAAATATTTCCTGGATTCTGATTCAGTCAGGATAACACTGTTAGGTAATAAAAGTGCAGTATTTAAATTTCCTTCCAATAATTTGAAATTAAAAATATTGAAGAAATTGGAATCAACTCCGTATATTTTATCTTCATTGAAAAACTTATCTTTATACCGTACAACCGTACCCGGTGTAGGATATATTCGGGTCGCTGCAGTAACTTCAGGAATTTCAGTAACTAATTTCTCTGCAAGGGGAGGGGGAGTAGTGGGCCCAACTCCATCATTTCCGTTCCATTTAAAGCTCCAGTTTACCCGGTAAAGCGTATCCTGGTTTTTTATAAATGAATCATAACTTACTTCATTGTTTATCCATTTAAATATCAAGATTGTGCAGGCTAATGCAGTTGCCAGTCCGGCAATATTGATTACTGTAAAAAACCTGTTGCGGATTAAATTTCTATAGGCAACAATAAAATAATTTTTTAACATATTTTTACCTTAATATTTTTGGGTACATGCGCTTTACGCTTTGCTTTATGCGCTCTGAGATTTATTCATACCGTAAACTTTTCACCGGGTTTGCTGTTGCTGCTTTTACAGACTGATAGCTGATTGTCAGCAATGTAATTACCATTGCAATAATTCCTGCAGCAGCGAACAGCCATAAACTTATTCCTGTTTTATAGGCAAATTCATTAAGCCATTTGGTCATAAAGTAATATGATACAGGCCATGCAATTATATTTGCAATTAAAATCAGCACTAAGAATTCTTTTAAAAGCAGAGTAATTATTCCTGAAACCTTTGCCCCTAAAACTTTTCTTATTCCGATTTCCTTTGTTCTTACTTCGGCCGTATAAGAAGCAAGCCCAAACAAACCAAGACATGCAATAATAATAGCAATGAGGGCAAAGATCCCGAAAACATCCCCGATTTTTTTATCTTTATTATAAAGACCGGCAAGCTGGTTATCGAGAAAAGTATAATCAAAAGGATAATCCGGTCTGTATTCGGTCCATTTCTTTTTTAAGAAATTTAAAGCAGCAGGTATATTTTTACCGCTTAATCTAACAGTTACCTGGTTATTACCTGTTTTTGTTATCAAAAAAATTATTGGAACAATTTCATTATGAAGAGATTCAAAGTTAAAGTCGTGTACTACTCCGATAATTCTTCCGTTTCTGTCGCCGTATTTCATTCGTTTCCCGATTGCCTGTTGTGCATCCCAGCCTAATTTATGAACTGCAGATTCATTCAGAATAAATGCAGCGCTGTCATCGGTTGCATAATCTTTTGAAAAATCCCTGCCGGAAGTAAATTTAATCTGGTATGTTTTGAAGAAGTCATAATCAACTTCCTGTACCGCTAATCTGAATTTTACTGTGACAGGCTTATTCCCATGGAAGATATCCGCACCCCAGCTGTTTAACAGCATATTTGATGGTACCAGCTTCGAACTTGTGACCATTTTTATATCCGGGTTCTGAAAAAGCTGGCTTTTAAATGATTCAAGATTATTCTTTATGTTGCTGCTTGATGGTAGAATTATTAGATGCTCTTTGTTATAGCCAAGATTTTTGTTTTTCACATAATTCATCTGCTGGAAAACAATTCCCATGGCAATAATCAATGTTATCGATATAGTAAATTGTAAAACGACCAGTATGGTTCTGAAAAACGATTTTCGTGATAAAATTTTAGCACCTTTCAATACTGTTACCGGCTGAAAAGATGAAAGCATTAAAGCCGGGTAAGAACCGGAAAGAAAGCCTACAACCAATGCAAGAATTATTATACCTGCCAATAAAAATGGATCTGAGAAAAAGTTAAAGTGAAGAGTCCTGTTGGAAAAATTACTGAACGGTTTGAGGGCAACTTCAACTATTAAAATAGAAAAGAATAATGAAACAAAAACAGTGAGCAATGATTCTCCGATAAACTGTTTCATCAGCTGCTGCCTGTAAGCTCCCAGCACTTTACGAATCCCGATCTCTCTTGCTCTTTTAGTCGATCTTGCAGTAGCAAGATTCATAAAATTGATACACGCAATAAGCAGAACAAAAAAAGCTATAGCAGAAAAAATATAGACATTTTTAATATCGCCATTCTCTTCAATTTCCGTAGTAAGGTGTGAGTGAAGATGAATATCGGTTAATTTCTGGAAATGGAGTGTCGTAAAATTGTGAAGAGCCTTGGAAGGCAATTGTCCGTTTTCCTGTCTAATGGCCTGAGAATAATATTTATCGATGAAACCAGGAATTTTATTCCTAAGATTTTCAATATTAAAGTTTTCGGGCAGTAATAAATAAGTCAGATAATTATTACTATTCCAATTTTCCCCGAGTTCCTTTCTTCCGATAATTGCTGAATCATACAGAGTTATAAAAGAAGCCAGGAAATCATATTTAAGATGTGAATTCTCAGGGACATCTTTTATTACACCTGTTACCTTCAGTTCACCGAGATTACCATATTTAATCGTTTTCCCAAGAGCATCTTCGTCTCCAAAATACTTCTTGGACATAGATTGAGTTATAACAATACTTTTGGGTTCCGAAAGAGCATTATTCTCATTACCTTCAATAAACTGGATTGTAAAAATTTTAAAAGTTGATTGCTCCGCCCAGAAGAAGCGGTTTTCAATAAATGATTTTTCTCCAACTTTCAGTACTACGTCACCATCCTGGAGAAGCCTTGTTTCTTCCTGTACAATTTGCGGTAAATCATTTTTCAATAATGGACCAATCGGAGGTGCAACCCTTGCAAGATGCAGGCTTGATGTCCCGTCTTCATTGAACCATTCGCGCGTTACTCTATATATTCTGTCGGCCTTTTTATTGAATTGATCATAACTAAGTTCATATCGGACAAACAGAAGAATAAGGATGGTGCAGGCAATTCCCAGAGACAAACCAATAATATTAATGAAGGAATAAGTTCTCTGACGAAGAATATTTCTAAATGCAATTTTTAAATAGTTATTAAACATATCATATAAATTCTTAATTATAAATTGTTAATTGTTCATTATCCTCATTCATATTTCAGCGATTCAATAGGGTTTGCACTTGCAGATTTTACAGCCTGAAAACTTATAGTAAGAAAAGCAATTAAAACCGTTCCTGAACCGACAATTAAAAAGGTCCATAAATCCGGTTTTATTTTATAAGCAAAATTATCCAGCCATTTGTTCATTAAATAGTATGCGGCGGGCCATGCAAAAACATTTGCAATTAAAACCAGTTTTATAAAATCATTATTAAGTAATTTTATTAAACCGGGGACACCGGCACCAAGTACTTTCCTGATTCCAATTTCTTTTTTTCTCAGTTCAAAAATAAATGATGCTAATCCGATTAGACCCAGACAGGCAATAAAAATAGCTAAAAATGAAAATGTAGAAATTATTGTCCCTGTCTTTTCTTCAGGCTGATAAAGCCTTGCAATATAATCATTAAGAAATGAATACGTAAACGGGTAACCGGGAGAATATTCCTTCCAGACATTTTTCAGCCCCATGATTGTGCCTGATATATTTACAGGACTGATTCTTACGGAAAATTCACGAAAGAAGTCCGGATTATTCAGCATAGCCAAAGGTTTAATATTTGTTTTTAGTGATGCGATGTTAAAATCTTTAACTACGCCTATAATTGCTGGCTTAATCCTGTTTATACCAATTAAATATTTTTTCCCGATTGCGTCTTCAGGATTTTTGAATCCGAGGTTTTTAACTGTCGTTTCATTTACAACAATTGCATCCTTCCAGTTATCGGAAAATTCTTTTGAAAAAAATCTTCCCGCTAATAATTTCAGTTTATAAATGTTTTTATAGTTGTAATCAACAAATTTTATATAAATTCCGAATCTGTCTCCTCCGTCTAACCCTTTGGGAAACAAAGACGTATCAAAAACTTCATTACTTATCGGAGCACTGTTGGATACAGAGATATCTTTCACTCCCGGAACAGAAAGGAATTTATTTCCCATAGTTTTGTAGTTACCCGAAGTTATTTCAGATCCGAACGGTATTGTTATTGTATGATCTTTTTTAAATCCCACATCATGATTTTTTAAAAAATTAAGCTGCTGCAGAACTATCATTGTGCAGATAATCAGGCATATTGAAATTCCAAATTGAGCTATTACAAGAATTTTTCTTAAATTTGATTTTGCTGTTTTAAAACCCGACTCGGCATTTTTCACTGCAAGGATTGGTTTATAACCTGATAAATACAGCGAAGGATAAAGGCCGGCAATTGCCCCGGTTACTATACCGCCAATAACTATAAGAATCAGCATATCAATGTTATTAAGTATATCAAAAGACAATTTTGTATTCAAAAGATTAGAAAAATAGGGGAGCATAATTTCTGCAAGTACAATTGATATCATTACTGAAATTATAGCAAGAAAAACAGCTTCACCAAGAAATTGAAATACCAGCTGCTTTCGATATGCACCCAGAGTTTTTCTTACACCTATTTCCCGTATCCTTTTTGAGGAACGGGCTGTTGCAAGATTCATAAAATTGAAGCAGGCAAGCAAAAGAATAAATAATCCTATTGTACTAATTATTAATATGCCGGAAACGGAATTATTATCTTCAATTTCTCCGGTGTAATTTGAATGCAAGTGTATATTAAGCAGCTTTTGATAATCCAGTTTTACTGTAACACCGGCAGGAAATTTCCGCTGTTTCATTATGAAGTCAGAAGTTTTGGCTTTCAGTTTTTCCAGAGATGTGCTTTTGGGGAGCAGAACATATGTATAAGAACCGAAATAGGCAGCCCATTGATTCGAAAAATCAGCAGAAAGTATTTTATTGTTTACATCCGTGTATGTACCTATCATACTGAATTTAAAATGTGTATTTACAGGAACATCCTGCATAACTCCCGTTACTGTAAATTCATATTTATTATCTATCTTTAAAACTTTACCAATAGGATTCTCACTTCCAAAATATTTTCCGGCAATGGATTTTGTTAAAACAATAGAATGAGGAGCGTCTAATAAATGATCAGGATTCCCTTTTAATATTTTAAAAGAAAAGATTTCAAAAAATGCTGAATCTGCGAAAGCCAGGTTCGGTTCGATGAAGCTTTTATCTTTATATGATACAAGTTCATTTTCTGCAAAAAATATTCTTGAATTTTTTCCTGTCTCCGGATATTTGCTGCTCAAAGCAGTGCTTAAAGGCATCGGTGTTTCCACGTCGGTATAACTTCCGCGTTCCGAAATATGAGTAGTCGTTATACGGTAAATATTTTCGGCGTTTTTAAAGTAACCGTCATAGCTAAGTTCCTGTTTAACATACAAAGAGATTAATATACAGCATGTTATTCCAACGGTTAGACTTAGTATATTAATGAATGAATAAAGCCTGTGCCTTTTGAGATTCCTGAAAGCAATTTTGAAATAATTTTTTAACATATTATCTCAATCTTTAATTTATAATGTTTTATGTTAAACTCTTCGCTTTCCGTAAATTGTTAATTGTCAATTATAAATTGTTAATTGATCTTATTCATATCTTATTGAATTTACAGGATTCGAAGTCGCTGACTTAATAGCCTGGAATGAAATAGTTGTTAGAGCAATAATCAGAACAGTTAAACCGGAAAATAAAAATACACCTATTCCTATTTCTGTTTTGTATGCAAAATCTTCTAGCCATTTATTCATCAGATAATAGGAAACCGGCCATGCAATCACATTTGCTGCAAGAATAAGTATCAGAAATTCTTTTGAAAGCATTGCTACAATGTTTGCCACTGTAGCTCCAAGTACCTTCCTGATCCCTATTTCTTTTTTCCTTTGTTCAGCAGTAAAAGCTGTCAAACCAAGTAAACCGAGACATGCAATAATTATTGCAAGCACTGCAAATATTGTAAATACTTTTTCAGATTGAATTTCAGATTTGTATAATTCATTAAAATTATCGTTAAAAAATGAATATTCCATCGGTTTAATCTGTCCGAATTCTTTCCACTTTTCCGATAAATATTTTATTGTTTTTTGAATATTATTTGAAGATATTTTTACAGATAAAAAGTTTGCCTCCGGTGTGTTCAGTAATGTTAATGCTGCGGGACGAATTTCATCTTTAAGTGTCTGCAAATGGAAATCTTTTACAATACCTATAATTTTTAACGGAATTGGATTATTTTCATCTCCTAAAGAAGTCAACAACTCGGAATTTATCGGATTTTCAAAATCCAGTTTTTTAACTGCGGCTTCATTTAAAATAATTGATAGGGTATCTGAAGAAATATTTTTTGAAAAATATCTTCCTTCTTTCATCTTTAATTTATATGTGCCCAAATAGTTATAATCAACAGGTAGGGTTACAAGTGTGTAAGGATTATTTTCTCCTTTCTTTTTATAGATATTTGCAGTAAGATTATAATCGGGTAACCCGAATGAAAGAGATGCATCAAGTACATTTACATTTTCTTTGATGGAATTAGCAAATGTAAACTGCTTATTACCCAAATCACTTATATTCTTTATTACCAGTACCTGATCTTTATTAAAACCCAGGTTTTTATTTTTAATGTATTGCATCTGGTTGTAGATAACCAGCGTTCCTGCGAAAAGTACAGCGGATGTGGCGAATTGAAATATAACAAGAGATTTTCTTAAACCTCCTTTTTTATTATTTACGGCTGCTTTTGATTTTAAAACAAGTACCGGTTTAAACGAAGCAAGCAGAAGGGAAGGATATATACCGGCAGCAGTTCCCAACAACAGTGTAAAAAGTATTAATCCGGGAATTACAAATGCACTACCGAATAAATGCAGGGACAGATCTTTATCAGTCAAATTATTAAAATATGGAAGCACCAATTCAACAAGCATTATTGAAATTATGACTGCAATAAAGCATAGCAGAATTGATTCGGACAAAAACTGCTTTATTAACTGTGTCTTATTTGAGCCGAGTACTTTTCTGACACCTATTTCATTAGCCCGTTTTGTTGATCTTGCGGTTGCCAGATTGATAAAATTAAAGCTGGCCACAATAAGTATAAATAATGCTATAGTTGAAAAAAGATAGACCGTATTAATATCTCCGGCTTCTTTGAGCTCATTAAAAACTTTTGAATGAAGGTGTATACTTCTTAACGGAACAAAAGAAAAAGAAAAATCGTTCCCGTTGTTTAGAAATTCTTTATAACCAACTCCGAAAGCAGATTTGATTATGGGGCCCAAATGTTTTTCAGCAACCGGATATATCTTTTTATTCAATTCATCTGCAGTAACACCTCTTTTTGTTAAAACATAAGTATGAACAAACTGGCCAAACCAATTTGCCTGGTTGCTCTCAGGGAGTGAATTAAGAGAAGCAATAAAATCAAATTCAAAATGCGAGTTTTCAGGAACCGGCTTAACTACACCGGTCACTAAAAATTCCATCCCGATTGAAAGGGTAATCCTTTTACCGATAGGATTTTCGGAAGAAAAATATTTCTCTGCGGTTTTTGTTGTAATTACTACACTTTTCGGCTGTGTTAAAGCAGTCCTGGGATTCCCCCTGAGAAAGCCGATTGTAAAGATATCAAATAAAGAAGAATCGGCGTAATAGAACCTTTCTTCTTTAATATAGTCATTGTCTTTTTTAACATATATATTGTTTGCCGGCATCACTCTCGCGGTTTTCTCAATTTCCGGATACTCTGAAGATAAAGCATCTGCAAGCGGCATTGGAGAATTCGCCAGATTTAATTTGTTATCCCCTACTTTATAATGAGAATTTAATCTGAAAATCCTATTGTAATTAGTATTAAATGAGTCGTAGGTAAGTTCATCCAGAACAAATAAACCTATTAAAATAAAACAGGTTATTCCTATTGTAAGGCCTAAAATGTTTACAATTGAAAAAAGCTTGTTCTTTGTGAGATTTCTTATAGTTATCTTCAAATAATTCTTGAGCATGCTTTCTCTCCTTAAATTTTTTGGACACGCAATTATTTTAATGATATTGCTTTGCTGTTCTGCTTATGCTTAATGCCTTTCTGTTTTTATTCATACCTTAATGATTTTATAGGATCGGCAATTGCTGCTTTAACCGCGTGTGAACTAACCGTTAACAGTGCAATTAATAAAGCAATCAGGCCGGATAATAGAAAAATCCATAAGTTAATATTTATTCTGTAAGCAAAATCTTTTAGCCAGTTATTCATAACGTAATAGGCAACAGGCCAGGCTATAATATTAGCTATGAGCACCCATTTTAAAAATTCTTTAGACAGCATAAAAAGTAAAGAAGGTATAGAAGCTCCTAATACTTTCCTGATCCCGATTTCTTTGGTACGCTGTTCGGTGATGAATGCTGCTAACCCGAGCAAACCAAGACAAGCGATAAAAATAGCCAGTACTGCAAATGTTGTGGCTATTTTACTGGTCCTCTGCTCTGCAATATATAAATGAGCTAAATTCCTGTCCAAAAAATTAAAATCAAAAGCCTGGTTGCCTGCATATTTTTTCCATGTGTTTTGTAAATATGCAATAGTTTCCTGGTAGTTTTCCGGTTTTATTCTGACTGAGATAAATCTACCCCAATCATGATTGTCAAAAAGATGTATGAGTAGTGGTCTGATTGCCTGATGTAATGATTCATAATTAAAGTTTTTAGTTACACCAATTATTTTGAACCTTCTATCACCGTCGGGAGTTGGAGCAACCAAATATTTCCCGACAGGATTTTTCAGATTGAATAATTTTACCACTGCTTCATTAATTACAACCGCTGACGAATCCGAAGGATGTTCTCTTGAAAAGAATCTCCCTGCTGTTATTTTAATGTCATAAGTTTTAACAAAACTATAATCACTCCACATCTGTTTTATATCGTGAATCTGATCATTTGATGTGCCTTCTAATCTATAAGCACTATCACCTGCCTGATCCCCGGGAATAGCATTTGAATTAGTAACACTGCTTATTGCGGGATTGTTCTTAAGTTCTTCTTTATAAGACTGCAGCTGATTTCCTAAATCATCTGTTTTATTAATAACTATAACCTGCTCCTTGTTAAAGCCGAGGTTTTTTGTCTGCATGTATCCGAGCTGATTATAAATAATGAATGTACCAATAAAAAGAATTATCGTTACCGCAAATTGAAAGATAACAAGACCATTTCTTAATCCTGATTTCCTGTTACTATTAGATTCGCTTTTTAATACTTTTACCGGCTGGAATGATGATAAATAAAATGCAGGATAACTGCCTGCGAAAATTCCTATTACCCCTGCAAAAAAGATTAAAATTAATAAATTATAAAAATTCTCAAAAATTCCTAAGTTCAAATCTTTACCTGAAACATTATTAAAGAATGGCAGAAATACTTCAACAATAATTATTGCAAGAAAAACGGCAAGCATACTCATGATTACAGCTTCAGCAATAAATTGTCTTACGAGCTGAGCTTTGTTTGAGCCGAGTGTTTTTCTTATTCCCACTTCCTTTGCTCTCTTTTCAGACCTCGCGGTTGCCAGGTTTACAAAGTTGATACATGCAATAAGCAGTATTGCAATGGCTATTGCAGAAAAAATGTAGACATAATTTATATTGCTGTTTGCTTCAATTTCATAATCCAGGTGAGAATGCAGGTGTATCGAAGTTAACGGCTGCAAAAAAAAGTTGTAGCTGTCATGATTTTTCTTAAGCTGTTCCAGTGAAATGCCTGCTGTTTTTATCAGTTGAGGGCCGATATACTGTAAAACATCATTTTGTAATTTACTCTGGAATTCGTTTATATTTGTTCCTTTTCGCAATACAATATAAGTGTAATAATTATTACTTAACCAGAAGGGATTCCTGCTGTCAGTATAAGTTGATATAGAACCAAGGAAGTCAAAATGAAAATGAGAACTTTTCGGAAAACTCTTGACCACACCTGTAACTACCCAATCCCTCTTATGATCTGCATTTAATATCTTACCCATCGGTTCTTCACTGCCGAAAAATTTTTCTGCCATAGCTTCGGTTATAACAACAGAATTCGGCTGGGTAAGAGCTTTCTGCGGATTTCCTTCCAAAAATTTTACCGTAAACACTTTAAAAAAAGTTGAATCAGCACAGTAAAATTTTTCTTCACTGAATGCTTTATCTTTATATCTTAGGACGGGAAAACCGAAATTACGTATCCGGGTATATGCTGATACTTCCGGGAAATCATGTTTTAGCGTCAGTCCTAACGGAGAAGGGCTGGTCGCTGAATTTAATTCATGATTATTTATTCTGGCTTCTAAATGGATCCGGTAAATCTGGTCAGCATTCTTATTGAATTTGTCATAGCTCAACTCGTTTCTTACATAAAGGAGAATTGCAATACAGCTGGCAATACCAACTGCAAGTCCTATAATGTTTATAAAAGAATAGCCTTTATTTTTTCTGAGATTTCTGAATGCAACTTTTATATAATTCTTAAACATAGTGACCTTTCATTATTATATTTTAAACAGAATCAAAAGCCTGTTTTTGTCTGAATAAAACCTGGACAAATTTAGAATCATCTTTGGGTCTGAAAATCTGGATTAATTCCCAGTCTTTATTATAGCTTTCAATTCTTTGCTGAAGCATTTTAATTCTATCTTCAACTACCCAGACTTCATTATCAGGTTCCCACCTGAAGGATTCAACCTTAAAATTAAAACGCCTTTTCTTACCATTAATTAAAACTTCTATTTCGGCTATCTGTTTATCAAGGAAGTCGGGCAGTGGAATGCTTATCTCTTTCATTTTAAAATCCTTTCATTAAATGTTTTGAAACCTATCTTAAAGAACAAAACACAGCTGAATAATTGATAATTTTTTTAATTTTTGTTCATTTACAAAAAAGCCTTTTGTTTATTCATACCTTAAAGATTTTACAGGGTTTGCAGTGGCTGTTTTAACAGCCTGAAAGATTACCGTTAATAATGCAACTATAAAAGCTATTCCGCCGGATAAAACGAATATCCACCAGCTAATATCAACCTTATATGCAAAATTCTGAAGCCATTTATTCATAAAATAGTATGCTGCAGGCCATGCGATTATGTTTGCAATTAAAACCCATTTCAGAAAATCAGCTGATAAATTTAGAACGACTCCGCTGACGGATGCTCCCAATACTTTTCTTATCCCAATCTCTTTTGTTCTCTGTTCAATCACGTATGAGGAGAGACCAAATAGTCCGAGAGAAGCTATTATAATGGCTATTAGAGCGAAAGTTGAAAATATCTGTTGAGTCTTTTGTTCGCTTAAATACAAAGCAGCGAATTTATCATTAAGAAAACTAAAATTTAACTGGCCTGCCGGAGAAAACGCATTCCATTTAATTCTCAAGTCCTTCAGAAACCCGCGCACATCGGAAGTTTTAATCTTTATTAAAAGTCCTCCGAAATTATTTCCCAGCATCATCATTAATGGAGCAACTTTCTGTTTTGCGGACATATAATTAAAATCTTCAGCAACTCCTATTACTTTATATTCTTTTTGACCTGAACGTACAATGATTTTTCCGATCGGGTTTATTTTGTTCCACCCTAATTCCCGGACTGCTGCTTCATTAATAATTACACCTGCCGAATCTGTTGGAAAATCTTTTGAAAAATTTCTTCCCTGGTTAATATATATTCCTAATGTATTTATAAAATCATAATCGATATGATAAATATTAGAATGGATTTCAGGACCGCGTGATGAATTATTATTTGCATAAATTTCTGTCCCGTCCATTAAAGGATATCCTGGTACATTCCAGCAAATACTGGCAGATTCCACACGTGGATCCTGCAGTAACTGATGTTTGAATACTGATTGTTTATTGCCAAGCAGTTTACTGTCGGAGATAAATAACACCTGGTCTTTATTAAAACCCAGTTTTTTGTTTTGCATATAAACAAATTGTTTATAAACAATAATTGTTGCAAAAATCAGCCCGATTGATACAAAAAATTGAAATATTATTAAAGAGCTTCTTAATAAATTTTTTCTGTCTTTTGTTTTTGTCCCTTTTAAAACCTGGATCGGGTTAAATGATGACAAAAATAAAGCCGGGTAAATTCCTGCTGCCATTCCAACGAGAATTACAAGTGCAAAAATGAAAAGAATAACCTGATAATTAATAAAATAATTGAAGCTTATATGCTTACCCGCAAGCTGGTTGAAATAGGGGAGCAGTTCAATTATTAAAAGTAACGCTATTATTAAAGAAAAGAAACTAAGCAGGACGGATTCGGAAAGGAGCTGTTTTATAAGCTGAAATTTTTCAGAACCCAAAACTTTTCTTACACCTATTTCCCTGGCTTTTTTATCGGAACGGGCAGTTGAAAGGTTAGTAAAATTGATGCATGCAAGCAATAAAATGAATACAGCCAGGATAGAAAAAATATATACATATTGAATATCACCATTGGGTTCAAGTTCATATTTTGTATGTGAGTAAAGATGGATATCGGTAAGAGGAAATAATGAAAAACGAAATGTATTTATTGCTTTTAACGCATTTTTATAGCTTATGCCCATGTCATTCTGAACTTCCGGAACTACATATTTTTTTACAAGCTGTGGGAATTTATTTTCTAATTTTTTCGGGTCAGCATTTTTATTTAACAGAAGGTAAGTGTAAAATCCAAGGTTGCTCCATGTAGCTTTTGAAATATGCAGAGAAGAAAAGCTTAAAAATGCATCGAAATGAAAATGCGATTTATCAGGTATTTTATCATAAACCCCGGTTATTTTATAAGTCTTATCATGAAGCCCGATAATTAATGATTTACCCAAAGGATTATTATTTCCAAAATATTTCTCTGCAAATTCTTTCGAGATAACAATACTGTTAGGCTGAACGAGAGCATTTTTGATATCTCCTTCAATAAGAGGAATAGAAAACATCTGAAGAAAGTTAGAGGCTGCAAAAGCTAATTTGGTTTCCTTAAATTGCTTATCATTATATTTTATAAAAAAAGTAGTAGGGGAAATCCTTGTATATGCTCGTACTTCCGGGAATGCATCCTTCATCCCTTCACCTACTGCTGCGTCAACATTTGTATAAATCTCGGTATTGCTGTTACCTGTGACCGACAGGTTTACCCTATAAATATCTTTTGAATCAACAGGATACCTGTCATAGCTCAATTCATAATAAACATAAGCGGAAATTAAAAGAAAGCATGTAAAGCCTATAGCTAATCCAAAAATATTAACAAATGAAAAAATTTTGCTTCTGATAAAATTCCGCCACGCTGTCTTTAAATAATTTTTTAACATGAAACTTCCTTATTATTCATATCTCAAACTCTTAACCGGGTTTGCAGTTGCAGCTTTTATTGAATGGAAGCATACGGTTCCTATTGCAATCAGTAGTGCAATTCCTCCGGCAAGAGCAAACATCCATAAATCTAAATCAACTCTGTATGCGAAACCCTGAAGCCATTTATTCATGAAGTAATATGCAGCAGGCCAGGCAATAATGTTTGCTATTAATACCCATTTTATAAAATCAAGAGAGAGCATTGATACTATCCGGGGTACCGTGGCCCCAAGAACTTTACGGATTCCAATCTCTTTGGTTTTACGTTCTGCTGTGAAAGAAACTAAACCGAATAAACCTAAACAACTTATGATAATTGCTAATAAAGTAAATAATCCGAATACTTCTCCGAACTGCCTGTCTGATTTATACTGAGCATTGAATACATCATCCAGGAAATTATATTCAAACGGTTGGTCGGGAAAAATCTCATTCCATTTATTTCTAACCTGTGTGATTATGTGTTTAATATTTTTTCCGTCAATTTTAATGGAAAAATATCTTGTTAGATTCAAGTCGCTTGCATTAACTGGATTAAAGACGATGGGGAGGATACTGCTTTTAAGAGATTCCTGGTGATAATCTTTAGTCACACCTGCAATTTTTATGCTTTGTCCGTCAAATCCGTCAAATACTAATTTTTTATTAACAGCATCTTCCGGATTTTTAAAACCGTATACTTTCACTGCTTCCTCATTTAGAATAATCTCGTGGTTAAATCTTGATGTTTTTTTGAAATACCTGCCTGCCACCAACGGAATATTATATAATTTGAAATAGTTTTCATCTACATCAATAAAAAATCCCTGTGTACCGTCTTCTTTCCTGCTGCCGTATTTTCTTACCCCGCTGGAAGCGTTCGAATATCCTTTGCCCGGAACTGACGCTGAGGCAGAGACAATTTTAATTCCCGGAATCGTCAGTAATGCATCTTTAAAATTCGTGACCGAAGAATAAGAACTTCCGTTTCCTTTCGGAGATTCAAGAATTAATGTCCGGTCTATATTTACTCCCAAATCTTTATTGTACATATAAGATAGTTGTTCATAGACAATAATAGTGGAAGCAATTAGAATTATTGAGATAGCAAACTGGAAAATCACGAGTGTTTTACGTAAATCAATTCCTTTTGATATTCTTCCTGAACTTGTTTTAAAGGCAGTAAGCGGATTGAACGAAGATATAACTAATGCAGGATAGATACCTGACAAAAACACTCCGGTCAAAAATAACACTCCCAATAGTGTCCAGTTATTTTCTAATAACCATATTGAAAGCGGCTTACCGGTCATGCTGTTGAAATAGGGAAGTGCTATTTCATTAATAACAAATGCCAGAATTAATGCAATCAGATTTAAGAGAAACGATTCCGTCATAAATTGTTTAATTAATCTGAGCCGGTTCGATCCCAGCACTTTCCTGATAGCTACTTCTTTCGCCCGCATTAATGAACGGCTCGTTGAGAGGTTAATATAGTTAACCCAGGCAAGGATAAGAACAAACAACGCAATTATCGATAAGAATTTTACTGTTTCTGCACTACCGTTAACTTCCGGTTCAAACCGCAAATGGGAATACAAATGAATATCTTTCAGCGGCTGCAGCAAATACTGTCGTTTGTAACTGCTTTCATAGTTTTTATATTTCTCAATCATTGCCGGGAACTTTGCTTCTAAAGCTTTCGGATCAACACCCCGTGCCAATAGGATATAAGTATTAAATGCATTCCATCCCCAATAATATTCAGCCTGCTTATTCTGGGCAATAATTGTTTTATATGAAATAAGCATATTGAATTTTATATGTGAATTAGGAGGAATATCTTTAAAAACACCAGTTATTTTATAATTATGATTTCCATATTCATTTATCAATGTAATTTCTTTATCAACCGGATTATCATTACCGAAATATTTTTGTGATAAAGATTCCGAAATTATTACATTGTACGGTTCATTTAATACTGCTGCTATTGAACCTATTATTAAAGGAAATGTAAAGATTTTTAGGAATGAAGTTTCGGCATAAAAAACTTTTTCGACATTTTCGGCAACATTTTTTTCTTTATCTATAAAAGTTACATCGGTACCCTTCAATCTTGCGGATTCAATGACTTCCGGGAATTCCTTTTTTAATGTTGGTGCCAAAGCAGGCGGGCAGCCTGCACTTTTATCATGCTTATCGGAATAAATACGGTCATTCCTTACGCGGTAAATCCTGTCAGCATTTTTATTGAAACTGCCGTAACTCAGCTCGAAAGCAACATACTGAATTATCAGGAAAAAGACCGAAATACCGACAGCAAGTCCGAATATATTTATAAAAGTGTTCGTTTTATATCGTTGAAAATTCCGAACAGCTATTTTCAAATAATTTTTTAACATTATTCTATTCCATCTTACTATTCATATCTCAAAGATTTTATGGGGTTTACTAATGCTGCTTTAATTGCCTGGTAACTGACAGAAACACCGGCAACCGTAAAGGCAATCAATCCGGGGACGATAAACATCCACCATGTCATGTCAATGTGATAGGCAAAGCTTCCCAGCCACTTGCTTAAAACAAAATATGCGACCGGCCATGCAAAGAAATTTGCAAGCAGAACATATTTGGTAAATTCTTTAGATAATAGCAAAACTATCCCGGTTACTTTTGCGCCGAGAACTTTACGAACGCCGACTTCTTTAGTACGCTGTTCTGCCGTAAACGAAGCTAAGCCGAACATTCCGAGGCATGCTATAAACAATGCAAGGAAACTAAACGTATTTATTACCTTGCTGATTTTCTGATCGGATTGGTACAATTTATTAATTTGTTCGTCAAGAAAACTATATTCAAAAGGATATTCGGGAGCAATTTTATCCCATGTTTTACCGAGTGATTTTATCGTATTGCTTATTTCTCCGGGTTTAATTCTGACAAGCAATTCCTTAATCTCAGATGGATCATAATAAATTATTAGCGGGGATATTTGCGAATGAAGCGAAGAAAAATTAAAATCGTTAATTACCCCTATTATTTTAAAATTTAAAACTTTTTTCCCGATGGGGGAATTCATATCCATTGCACGTACTGCTGCCTTGTTTATAATGCAGCCGCCGGCTGTATCGGAACTGAATTTCTTTGAAAAAAATCTTCCCTTTATCATACTGATTTGCAAAGTCTTTGCAAAGTCCTGATCTGCGGTTAACCTGTAAATTAAAAAATGGTTATTAGATTTTTTCCCTTCCCAGTCATTTACATCGGTTGAGCTTAATACTCCGGAAGGGGGGTAAGAAACACCGGATATGCTGGTTACCTGCCGGTCTTTACTCAGTTCATTTTTAATCAGATCCGCTTTTTTGTTCAGCTTACCCTGCAGGTTAATACATAGTACGTGTTCCTTATTAAAACCCAGGTTCTTATTCTGTATGAAATGTAATTGCCGGTTTACAACGACAGTCCCTATAATGAGTATTATTGTTAATACAAATTGAAATGTAACAAGTGGTTTGCGGAAGTTTTTATTTCCGGAACTCCGAATTAACCTTTCCTTTCAGAACCTTAACAGGCTTAAACGCAGATAAAAATAAAGCAGGATAAATTCCTGAAATTATGCCTGTAAAAACTGCAATTCCAAGTGTTAGTAATAATAGCTCCATGTTATTTTGAAATTTAAATGTTAATTCTTTCCCTGATAGAGAATTAAATGCAGGCAGAAGATCGTATACAAGAATTATTGAAATTATGAAGAGATATAAATGCATAAATTATTGATTCAAGGAAGAACTGAACAATAATTTCTTTTCTTGAAGCACCTACAACTTTTCTCATACCGATTTCTTTAGCACGGCTTCCCGATCTTGCTGTTGAGAGATTTATGAAATTTATGCATGCAAGTAATAAGATTAATAATGCAATGATTGAAAAAAGATAAACCTGTGTTATATCACCTGTACCGCCGATGCCCCAGATATTGCTTGAATACAGGTGGATATCGGTAACCGCTTGTAATGCAATTGTAATATTAATATCTTTTTGATTTTGTATTATTGTATTGGATATCTTTTTTGAAACTATTTGAAAATCGGCATTTCTATTTAGCAAAACATAAGTTGTATGAGCAAAGCTTTCCCATCCTTCGATTGTATAGCCGAAGTCCTTAATTGCATCAAACGGCAGTAAAAAATCAATCTTCAAATGAGAATTCGAAGGGGATATTTTCAATTACTCCTGTAACCTCGAAATTCAAATGATTGTTTATTTTAATAATTTTACCTACCGGATTATTATTCCCGAAATATTTTTCCGCAGTCTCTTTTGTAATAACAACTGATGACAAATTAGATAATGCTTCGTTCTCATTTCCCTTCAAAAAATGAATTGAGAACATTTTCAGAAAAGAAGGATCGACAAACATTAAATTATCTTTGGTAAACCTTTTTTCTTTATACTGCAGAACAGAATTTTTAACTGTTCTTAACCTTGCCGCATCTATAATTTCCGGATATTCATTAACTAGTGTTTTTGCAAGTGAAGGCGGATTCATGCTAAAAACAGATTCTTCGCCGTTTGAATATTTCTCAGAATCGATTATCACGGTAAAGTCTGTTTGCGTTTGGAAAAAATCTGTCATAGCTCATTTCATCCTGCACCCATAGAAGTATCAGCAGGGTACAAGCCATACCGACAGCTAATCCCAGAATATTTATAAAAGAAAAACCTTTATATTTTTTTAAATTCCTGAATGCGATATTTAGATAGTTTTTGAACATTTTTTACCTTCTATTCATACCTTAAAGATTTTACAGGATTTGATTTTGCAGCATAAATAACCTGCCAGCTTATCGATATAATTGCGATCAGTAGGATAAAAATTATTGCTTCGGCAAAAATTGTCCATGTTATATCAATGTGATAAGCAAAATCAGCAAGCCATTTATTTATTGCATAATAAGTAATAGGAACGGCAATAACAGCTGAGATCAAAAGCCATTTTATAAAGTCTTTTAGAATTAGTGAATAAATACTAAATACAGAAGCGCCGGCCACTTTTCGAATGCCAATTTCTTTTGTCCGTCGCTGAGCTGTGAATGCAGATAATCCGAATAACCCGATGCACGAAATGAAAATAGCTAAAGCACTGAAATACTGAAATAATTCCTTTATCTTTTGTTCATTCATATATTGCTGAAGGAAAGCATCGTCGTAAAATTCACATTGAAAACGGGTAAGCCGGTATGAAATTCCTTCCATACTTTTTTAATATTTTCTAAAGTAGTTTTTATATTCTCAGGTTTGATTTTTATAAAAACCTGGTTGTAAGGTACGTACTGGGTTAAAGTCATTACAATTGGTGCTATTTTACTATGCAGATTTCTTGAATTAAAATCTTTAACTACCCCTATTATTTTCCCTTCATTTTTCCATATTGAAAAAAGTTTTCCGATAGGTGATTTCATTTTCATAAACTTAACCGCTGCTTCATTTACAATATAATTTTTTGCATCGGCAGGAAATTTTTTTGAAAAGTTTCTTCCATCTGCCATTTTCATTTCAAAAGTTTTCAGGTAATCGTAATCAACGGAAACATAGTTCATATATTGAAATTGGTCAGGAGCCTTTTCCTTCCCAGTAAACAGGATTTACGTTGTAAATCCGATCGGGTCGGCATGTAGCCTCTGTTACATGCGTATATCCCGGGGTATTGAAGCAATTGATTCTTTATCGATTCGTAATTGTTTCTCAACTCATCATTAATCTGTAGTATAATTACCTGTTCACGGTTGAAGCCAAGGTTTTTGTTCTGTATGTACTTAATCTGCATTGATATAGTAATCGTCATAACAATTAGAATAAGTGATACACTGAATTGAACTACAACAAGAATCCACCGGAGTGTAACTCTTCTTAAACCTGTTGAAGTATGATTCATTTAATACTTTTATTGGACTGAATTTCGATAAGAGCAATGCGGGATAACTTCCTGCCAAAAGAGTTGTTAATAATACAATATGCCTAAAGATCCGAAAGTGAGAACCGGATTATCTGCCAAATTTCAAACTCAGATTTTTTCCTGCAAGTAAATTAAAACTTGGCAAAAATAGTTCTGTCAGAAGAATTGCCAAACCATAAGCAATTATGGAGAGTAAGAAATGTTTCTCCATAAAACTGCCATACAATATGTTTTTTTGTAGCGCCAATTACTTTCCTCATCCCTATTTCCTTGCCTCGAACCGATGCTCTTGCTGTTATTAGATTTATAAAATTTATACAGCCAACAAACAAAACAATAATTGCTATCGCAGAGAACAAGTAAATGTATAATATAGGGCCGGTCGTGCCTGGATAATATAAATGGGTTTCGGAGAATTTCTGTATATTGTTTATTAAATGTTTTATTCTCGATCCTTTATCATATTTCTTTGTTGTACCTGCAATTTTGTTCCCGGAATGCATCGACATTAACATTTTTTTTCAGTAATACAAACGCTGTAGTTTCCCAGTACCAGGTTGACAATAAATCTTTTCCGAAATAGTCAATTGGTGCCAGCATATCAAATTGTAATGAAGAATTTGCCGGAATGTTTTTCATTACACCTGTTATCTTATAATTCTTATCGTTATTTATCTGTAAGATTTTTCCTAAGGGATCTTCATTCTTAAAATATTTTTTTGCTGCTCTTCAGATATAATTACCGATTCTTTTTGGTTTAGTGCTGATGAAGGATCTCCTTCTATTAAAGGAAAAGAAAACATCTCAAGGAAATCCGGATCAACGAACCCGATATTTTCATAATAGCTCTTATCATCATATTTTACCAGCAAATCCATTGTATTAAACCTGGTGGCTTTATCAACTTCGGGAAAATCCTTCTTTAAAGTTGGAACTAAAGCCCAGGGACTTGCTGTCGTCCAGCTATCATCTAATTGATTTACAACTTTATAAAGTCTGTCATTATTTTTGTGGAAACTATCAAAACTCAGTTCATCCTGAACCCAAAGTAAAATCAGTATACAACACGCCATGCCCAATGCCAGACCTATTATATTGATAAAAGAATAGATCCGGTTTTTGATTAAATTCCTGAAAGCAACTTTTAAATAATTTTTAAACATTTTATAACCCGTTTTTTTCCGTCTAGAATTTATGAGATTTATAATATCCTATTCATCTCTTAAACATTGCGAAGGATTAGTTCTTGCAGCTTTAAGAGCTTGAGTTCCCACAGTAAACAAGGCAATTAATAATGTAATTATACCGGCGCTCAAAAAATACCAGGGGTTAAGACTTATCCTGTAAGCGAAACTATCAAGCCAGTTCTTTATTAAAAGATAGCTGATCGGTAAAGCTATTGCTATTGATATTAAAACTAATTTTGTGAAGTCAGCTGATAATAGGTAGATAATTGAAAACTCACTCGATCCTAATACCTTTCTGATACCAATCTCTTTTTGTCTTTTTTGTGTAGTAAAAGCTGTAAGCCCTAACAAACCAAGACATGAAATTATAATAGCTAATCCCGCAAAATAAGTGGAAAGTCTCCCGGTTTGTATTTCCGATTTATAGAGTGTTTGGTAATCATTATCCATGAATGTAAAATCGAATGGTTGATCATTATTAAACTTTTTATAGATTTTCCTAACCTGTTCTATAGTAGCTTTTTCGGTCCCGGCTTTTATTTTAACCATAACATCGGGGTTATATTTCCGAAACCGGAGAATCAAAGGCTCTATTTTTTCACGGAGTGATCCATAATTAAAATCTTTAACTACTCCTACAATCTGCATATCAAACCGGATACGTTTATTGATTGGATCTTTTAATCCCATCATTTTAATGGCTGCTTCATTCACTATAATATCAGATTCTTCATTGTTGTACTTTCTTGAGAAAGAATGTCCTTCGACTACATACAGACCAAGTGTTTTAATGAAATCATAGCTGACAAACGGGGCTTTAAATAAGTAAGCTTTATCTGATTCTTGTCCGCTCCAGGAACAACCGGTTTGTCCGATCAAATCCTTTAGGATACTCCCCGACATATTCGTTGTATTTACAACTCCCGGGATACTTTTTAGTTCTGATACAAAGGAAACATAGCTGGTATTAATCTTTCCGCCGTTACTGAAAGGTTGTTTCCATTGGAAACATAAAATATTATCCCGGTTGTATCCCAGGTTTTTAGTTTGTGTAAATTCTATTTGTTTGTCGACAACAAATACCCCGGCTATAAAAATTATTGATAGAGCAAATTGGAAAATGACTAATCCTTTTCGTATCCATAACTCACCAAAAGACGTATTGAGCTTTCCTTTTAGCATCTTAATTGGGGTGAGTCTTGAAAGGTAAAAAGCCGGGTAACTTCCCGAAATAAGTCCTGTAAAAATTGTAATGCCTAGAGCAATTAAAATAAATTTCAAATTAAAATTTATAGAGAGCGATTTCCCAGTGATTGAATTAAACTGCGGGAGCAGCAATTCAATTAAGACCAACGCAACTAATAATGATAAAAATGTAATAAATAATGATTCCTGGATATATTGTATTATGATCGCTTTTCTGTTCGCACCGATTGTTTTTTTTACACCGATTTCTTTCATCCTTGTCGATGCTTTTGCTGTAGATAAATTCATAAAATTGACACAGGCTATAAGCAGTATGATTACAGCAATAACTGAAAACAACCTTACATATGTTATTCTCCCTCCCGATACAGCTCCATTTTCATAATGACCATACAGATACTTTTTTGAGAATTGCTGGACAAATAGTGTAACATTATTATTGGAAGGATCTTTTGATTTCAGGTAATTTGTAATCTTTTTATTAAACCGGTCAATATCAGTTCCTTTCTTCAGAATTAAACATGTTTCCGCATAAAAGCCTCCCCATGTTTTTGCAAACGGATCATTTTCCAATAGTTCCTTAATACTAAATATTGCATCAAATTGATAAGTTGAATTAATAGGGGGATCTTTAAAAATACCTGAAATTTTGAATATCCCCTGGAAAAACGGATGATCCCATTTTAATGTTTTTCCTATAACATTTTTTGTAGTATTGAATAATTTTTTTGCTAATCCTTCGGATATGGCAATGTTGTTTTTATTTTTCAGTACCGTATTCATATTTCCTTGAATAAGATGATATGAAAAGACATGGAAAAAATCCTTACTTGCAAACATTCCTTTTGCCTTTAAATGATTTTTACCATATATCAGCATGCCTTCTTTGGTATAGAATAAGAATGCATTAGCAGCTGTGGCATATTCAACCTCAGGGAACTCTTGGCGCATTGCGTTTCCCATAATTATAGGTGTTATTTTTTCAGTAGAAATGCCTTGCGGTGATTTAAAATTGGCCATTACCTGATAAAGTCTGCTGTCATTTTTATTAAATTTATCAACATGCAGTTCATCATTTACCCACATGTAAATAAATATGGCACAAGCAAGACTTATGGATAAACCAATCAGATTAATAAAAAATGTGGTTTTAGATCTTTTAAAGTTCCTGGAAGTAATAAGAAGATTATGTTTTAGCATTTCTTTTTCCCATTATTAACTTTAAATATCCTATTCATCTCTTAAACATTGTGAAGGATTAGTTCTTGCGGCTTTTAGTGCCTGCGTTCCTACAGTAAGCCAGGCAATTAATAATGTAATTATACCGGCACTCATAAAATACCAGGGACTCAGGCTTATCCTGTAAGCAAAACTATCAAGCCAGTTCTTTATTAAAAGAAAACTAAGCGGTAAAGCTATTAATATTGAGGCTATAACTAATTTTGAAAAATCTTTCGACAATAAATAAATGATGCCAAACTCACTTGAACCGAGAACTTTACGTATCCCAATTTCTTTAATCCTTCTTTGTGAAGTAAATGCAGCTAATCCCAACAAACCAAGACATGAAATCATAATTGCCAAACCAGCAAAATATTTTGATAAAACAGAAACTCTTTCTTCGGATTCATACAATGCCTGGTAGTCTTTATCAAGAAATTTATAATCAAATACATAACCGGGATTAAATTTGCTATAGAAATTTTTAATGTTATTAATTGTTTTCCTCTCTTCTCCTGCTTTTAATTTCACCATAATTTTCATTGTTCTATCCGGTTCAAGTATAAAGAATAAGGGCTTTATAGTTTCATGTAAAGATTCAAAATTAAAATTTTTTGTCACTCCAATAATTTGTCTGTTTACTCCCCACAGGTTGATAATTTTTCCAATTGGATTTTTCAATCCCATAATTTTAATTGCTGTTTCATTAAATATTATTGCGGTAGAATCCGAGCCGAATTTTTTTGAAAAAGATCTTCCTTCTTTTATATTTATATCCAGGGTCTTTATTAAATTATAACTGACCTGCATACTTTCAAATCTTATTATATCCTTGGGATTTTTTCCCTGCCAATTGAGACCAATAGTGTTACCAAAACTGCCCATTAAATTTGTATTGGCACTAGCAGCATCTACAACTCCGGGTATCTTTTTTAATTCACTAAGAAAGGTTCCCTGGTTTTTAGCTGCGTTCCCTTCTTTATCAAAACAAATAACATTATTTCTATCATACCCAAGATTTTTTGTCTGAATAAAATCAATTTGTTTGTAAACAACCAAAACAGCTGCAATAAAAATTATTGATAAAGAGAATTGAAATACTACAAGGACTTTCCGAAGCCACAACTCTCCGCCGGGCATATTTAGTTTCCCTTTTAAAACAGAAACAGGTTTAAAACCCGAAATATACAGCGCGGGGTAGCTGCCGGATATTAAACCTGTAATTACCGCAATGCTTAAAAAAGTTATTACTATTCCACTATTAAAATTTAAAGACAGTTGTTTACCTGTTATATTATTGAACTGCGGAAGAACAAGTTCAACAAAGAGTAAAGCAAAAATCAGTGATATTAAAGAGATTATTAATGATTCACTCAGGTACTGCATGATAAGCGACTTACGTTCAGCCCCTATGGCTTTCTTTATACCCACTTCTTTCATCCTGGTAGATGCTTTTGCAGTGAAAAGATTCATAAAATTGATGCAGGCAATTAAAATTATGAAAAGAGCAATTATTGAAAATAGTTTTACATATTCTATCCTGCCGCCGCTCTGCACTCCATTATCATATTTCCCGTACAAATAAGCATCGGAATAACGTCTTGCGAATAGAGTTACATTTGAATTACTGTATTTACTTTTTATGTATCCTGCTATTTTTTTACTGAATTGCTCCGGGTTTGTACCTTTTTTCAAAAGTACATATGTATATGGAGCATGATTATCCCAGTTCATGTTTCTACCCATCTTTTTGCTTATATCTTTCCATGCCTGATATGATAATACAAATTGGAATTGCATAGTTGAATTTTTTGGAACGTCATTGCAAATACCGGTTACCACTGCCTGATCACTAAAATTAAGCACCTGCCATTTTATAATTTTTCCGACTACATTTTTAGTAGTCTTAAATAATTTCATTGCAAGCTCTTGTGAAATAACTACAGAGTTATTACCGGTTAGCACCTGGCTGGGATTACCCTGCAGAAGACCGAAAGAAAAAATGTTGAAAAAATCTTTATCCGCGAACTGACCCTCTGCTTTAATGTTTATTTCATCTACCGAAAGAGTAAAGCTAAACCACGAGGATGGTACAACTGCAGCGGCATATTTTATATCCGGTATTTCTTTAGCCATTGTTTCAGCCATAAGATCAGGTGTATGTGCCTCTGTTGTTGTTCCGTCAGCTAATTTAGCATTCTCCATTACCTGGTAAAGTCTGCTGTCATTTTTATTAAATTTATCTACATGAAGTTCATCGTTCACCCATAAATAAATTAGCAAGGCGCAGGCAAGACCGGTTGATAATCCGATAAGGTTTATGAAGAACGTACTTTTTGATCTTTTAAAGTTTCTGAAAATAATAAGCAGGTTGTGTTTAAACATAATATTCCTTTTATGGTTTATCTAATAGCCACTTAAATGCATCGTGCATAAACTCTACGCATTGAAAATCACTTACGCCTTTCCAGCTTGTCATATATAGTGATGTCATCCCATCACCCATGACTATAATTTTATCCCCGTTTTTTAGACTCTCATACACTCCGAAAGGATACTCACCGTTTTTATTAAAACAGAAAGGAGTACCGCCTTTAATAATTCTTCCGCCGTAATACGTAATCATTAAAGGTTTTTCTGTAATAATACCGGCTTTTGTAATTCCTCCTAATGTTGTATCCGGGCTTTGTTCACCAAATTGTATATCGAACGGCCTGATAATATCATTTACATTAGCATCATTTAAAGTTGACCAGTAATCCTCATCCATCACAAGAAAAAGAGAACCACCGTTTTTTAAATAATCTGTTATAACTTTGACTTCTTCTGGAGTATATTGTTTTGAGGGTATATGAATAAAGAGAAAATCGCAATCAGATAAATCTTCAGGCTTTATTTCATCTTTAAGGTAGAACAATTCTGCATTAACCGAAGAAGCTGTTTTTAAGAGTTGATCGGTCATATATTCAACTCTCTTAATCCAATTTTCATCCTGACCGTTCATCTCTGAAGGATCATTCCAGAATTTCTGGCCGTGGGAAATATCCATATAGATTCTCTTCTTGGAAGAAGCTTGTGAAAAGATTGTGTTTGTCATAAGTAATATTGAAACGAAGAAGGAAGAAGTAATATTTGAAATTCATTTTTATTTCCCTTTATGTCAGCATGATTAAAATTCTCTTTATATCAATTCAGTTTGAATATATAAATAAATCTCTATCCTCATACAGTTTAATATCTAAATGGTTCTATTATTCGATAAATGGAATTGTTTTAATCCTTAAATTCAAAGATTATGCCTAATTCAAATATTTTGATTGGATTCTGAAATTGAGTTATGTAAAATAGTTACTGTCCAGTTACGTACATAAGTGAACGCTGCCGGACAATTGATAATTATAATATTTACATTATCTTGGTTCTATTGGAACCTCAACTTTTTTGTAATATAAATTATGAAATCAGATGAACTAAAAGTTTTTATCTCTAATCGTAAATCAATTTGCAGTGAATGTAATGAAAATCTTGGTCATCATGCATGGATTTTTCTTAACCGCCAGAATGGAGCTCTATGCCTCTCATGTGCTGACCTTGATCATCTTGAATTTCTACCTACGGGTAATATGGCATTAACTGTCCGGGCAAAAAAATATTCCGGCTTATATGCTGTGGTTCTAAAATGGAGCCGTTCAAGAAAGCGTTATGAACGTCAGGGATTATTAGTTGAACAGGAAGCATTAGAAAAGGCAGAACAAGAATGCCTTAATGATGCTGATGTACGTGAACAGCGGAGAATACGCCAATCAGAAAAACGTGATCAGATTGATCGGGAATTTGTTAAGAATTTTGCTGATCATATTCGTAAACTTTATAGTATGATACCGCCGGGTCGTGAGAAAATAATTGCTGAACACGCATGTAAAAAATATAGCGGGAGAGTCGGCAGAAGTGCTGCCGCAAAAGATTATGATGAAAATGCTATTGATTTAGCAGTAATTGCACATATCCGGCATACTATGACGGAGTATGACAAATTGTTATCGAAGGGCTATGAAAGATTTGATGCAAGGGCATTGGTTGAAGGCAAAGTAGATAGGATATTAGAAAGTTGGAAGGGTAGTTCTTAATTGCAGGTTCATAATCTAAAAAAATATTATAAACTGCTGAAACATTTCCTGAGTTTTAGATGGATTTTTATTAACCTCAATAAATTACTGTGTTAATCTTTTCTAAATAGCGATTAAGGTAGGAATATTATTTTATTTTGGAATCTTTAATTCCATATTGAGCGTAAAATGGAATCATAATATTAAATAATTTAGGTGAACTGTTTAAGTAAATTTTAATGTTATAGTTGTGCCTTCATTTACCTGTGATTTTACTGAAATTCCTCCTTTATGTGCTTTCATAATTTGTTTTGACAGACTCAAACCTATTCCTGAACCTTCTTTTTTAGTTGTATAGAAAGGGATAAATATTTTTTCCTGCAGATCCTCTGGTATTCCTCTGCCGTTATCGATTACCTGTATATTAATCATCCCCCGGTTATCTATAATTCCCAATAACTTGATACCCGGATTGGCAATACCGTCAAATGCATTTATCGAATTTAAAATAAGGTTAATTAAAACCTGTTCTATTAAATCCGGGTCTATCATGATCTCAAGGTTATCAGGTTCAACCGCACAAACAAGTGAAATATTTTTATGAGCCAGTTGTTCATGCAGCAGGTTTTTAATCCTTTCAAATAGAACTGAAATTTTAAATATCTGGAAATGGGGGACAGGAACCCTATTCAAATTTCTATAATCATCAACAAAATGAATCAGACCCTTGCTCCTTTTTTCGATTGTATTTACCGCAGCTTTAAATTCCTGAATGTCTTCTTCAGTCAGTTTATTATCTGAATTTTCCAGCATATTATTTACTGTAGAAGAAAGAGACACTATCGGAGTAATTGAATTCATAATTTCATGTGTAAGAACACGGATTAAATTCTGCCATGCTTCCATTTCCTTTTCTTCGAGTTCGCTCTGGATGTTATTGAGTGAGACTAATATGATATGTTTATTCCGCAGTTTAAATTCTGCTGCAAAAATCGATAATTGCAACAAATCGTTATTATCAACAATCTTAACCAGGTCTTTTTTCCCGGCCCGCATTTCCAATAAAGTTTTTACCAGGGGTTCACTTTTAATTTTCAATTCGGAAATGTTTCTTAGCGAATTTAGACCTAAAAGTTTTTTTGTAGCATTATTAATCAATTCAACATTGCCATCCAGTGTATAAGCAAGAATACCAATATTAATATGCTGAACAATAATTTGCAGATAATGAAAATTTTCCTCTTTCTCACTGCGTGCTTTTTTGAATTCTTCAATAACTTCTGCAAAAGAATTGTTTAATTCTTCAAATCCTGCCCCCTTAATTTTTGATTTGAAATTTTGAGTAAAATCGGAATAGCGGATAGAATAAAAGAAACGGGAAATTTCCTTGTTAGTATTTTCAATAAATTTTATTAGGAGATAAATCTGAACAATAATTGCTATGCAGACAATAAAAATGGTTGCATAAAAAGAAGTATCCCTTATTAGATAAAATAGAAGGAAGATAGATATACTGAGGAGCAGAATTCTAAGAATAACATTAATATTAAATCTTTTATAAACCATATTTTTCTAATCTGCGGTAAAGCGATGCTCTGGTAAGCCCAAGCTCTTTTGCAGCCTTGGTTAGATTCCCGTTGTATTTGCTAACGGCTTTTATAATTAATAATTTTTCGGCTTCTTCAAGATCAAAATTATTTAATTTTAAATCATCTTCTTTAACATCCTGTACAGAAAAATAAAAATCCTGCGGCTCTATCTCTTTAGCATCGTTCATTATAACAACTCTTTCGATTGCATGCTGCAGTTCTCTTACATTTCCCGGCCAATGATATTTTTCTAATCTTTTTAATGCGGCTTCACTGATTTCCTTTTCGGGCTTGTTATATTTCCTGCAATAAATATCAAGAAAATGCTTCACAAGAAGGGGAATATCTTCTGTTCTTTTCCTGAGCGGGGGAAGATTTATCTCTACAGTATTTATCCTGTATAAAAGATCCTGCCTGAACCTTTTTTCGGATATCAGCTCATCTACCGGGATGTTTGTTGCACAGACTAACCTGATATCGATTGGTTTAGTAATATTCGATCCAAGCCTTGTAACTGTCCTGTTTTGAAGTACGGAAAGAAGTTTCATCTGCAGATTAAAAGATAAGTTTCCTATTTCATCAAGAAAGAGAGTTCCCCCTGAAGCAATTTCAAACCGTCCTGCTTTATCTTCTTTTGCATCTGTAAAAGCACCTTTCGTATATCCAAATAATTCACTTTCGAACAAGGATTCGCTTATTGCCCCCATATCCACATTTAAAAAGATTTCATCTGCTCTTTTGGATTGACGGTGGATTGCTCTGGCGACTAACTCTTTTCCTGTTCCGTTTTCTCCAAGTATTAGAATATTTGCATCGGTTTCAGCAACTTTTTGGATTGTGCTGAAAACTTTCTGCATTTCTTCAGAAATACCTATGATGTTATGGAACTGCTGATCAATATCTTTACTTAACTGTTTTTGACGTGAGAGAAGATTATCTACTCTCTGCTGCGACTGACTAAGCTTCATTGCAGAAGAAATTGTTGCGAGAAGCTTTTCATTCTGCCAAGGTTTTAAAACAAAATCGGTTGCTCCATCTTTAATTGCTTTCACGGCCATTTCAATAGTTCCGAAAGCAGTTATGAGAATAACTATTGATGCAGGATCAATTTCAAGAATTTTTTTCAGCCAGTTAAATCCTTCACTTCCGCTGGTTGCATTTCCCGAAAAATTCATATCAAGCAGAATTATGTCGTAATGTTCATTCTTTAAGATAGATGGGATTTGTTCGGGATTCTTTTCTATTTGAACGATAGAATAATGCTGCTTTAATAATAACCTTGCAGAAAAGAGAACATCTTCGTCGTCGTCAACTATCAGGATTTTTCCCGTCTTTAAATTCATAATATTTGTAATCGGATATTTTTGAATGTTTGGTTTTAATTACCGTAATTACAAATTTTATTCCTTAAAAAAATCGTTAAATACATATTATATCTTATTCATAAGAACAAACCAATGTCCGCATCTGTACATAATTGTTCGTTTTCGAACAGTACTAACTTCAAGCTTTATTTATTAAAAATCAATTAAATATATAGTATGACAAAATAACAGAGCAATTGTATACAATAAGGAAATTCAAAATTGAAGTTTTTTAAATTTGTGTAGAACAGGATAAAATAATTTATCAATCAATTTTATTTTATTTGTATTTATTCTGAATATTCTTTTATATTTTTAAAATGATCGATGAAAAATAAAATTTGGTGTAAATCTTGGGGTTATAAATGAAGGGAATTTTACCCTCGATAATCTTTTCCTTATTTATAATTTCATTTCTTCATGCTCAAACTTATACTGTTAGTGGTGTGGTGAAAGATGCTGCAACAAATGAACCTCTTCCTTTTGCAAATGTAATTATTATAGGGACTAACCATGGAACTGCAACTGACCAGCAGGGGAAATTCGCCCTAAATCTTGAAGAAGGCAACTATACTATAAGGTGCAGCTATGTAGGATATAAAACCGTGAATTCCAATCTTGAAATTAAAAAGGATATTCAGATAACAATTGAAATGAATTCAATAGATATGTTATTGCAAAATGTAACCGTATATGCAAACCGCGAAAGTGGAAATGAACAAAAGGAAGTTAGTATGCTTTCGCTGCAAAGCGAAAAGTTGGGCGAAATTACCAGTTTAATACCCGATGTATTAAGAAGTGTTCAGATGCTTCCGGGTGTTGCAGTAAATAACGAATTTAGTGCAAAATTTAATGTGCGGGGTGGGAGTCCGGATGAAAATCTTGTTTTAATTAATGGTACACAGGTATATGAACCTTACCATGTTAAAGAAGCTCCCAATGCAAGTATCGGAATATTTGACGTTGATATGATAAAAAAAATGGACCTAATAACCGGCGGCTTCAGTTCACGCTACGGGGATAGGCTGAGCTCTGTAGTTAATATTGAGTATAGAGAAGGCGACAGAAATAATTATAAAGGACAGGTAAGTTTAAGCATGACAGATTTAACCGGCTTAGCTGAAGGACCTCTTGGGAAAAACGGTTCATTTATTATTGGCATAAGACAAAGCTATTTTCAGTTTATTCTTGATATGCTGAAATTTGAAGAATCAATACACCCTTCTTTTTATGATGTTCAAGGTGTAATTGCTTACAATTTGGCTGCGCGTCATAAATTGACTTTTAAGTTTATTCATGCAGGCGACAATTTTTTTTCCGATCCTGAACAAAATTTTCATGGTCCGTATAAGAATTATGGTACTTACAGCGGTTATACTGGCTGGCTTACAAGAATGTGGAACGATTCTGCTTCGAGCCAGGCTAAGTATTACAGCACAATGCTTGCTCTTCAAAGTACAGATATAATTTCTTCGAGTGCCTTGTTAAAATCTGAAATTTCGTTTTACGATCAACGCGAGAGTGAACACGCAGGGAAAATAAATTTTTACAGGGATGACTTTAATACCTCGGGGAATAATTCTTTCTATCAAAATACTAATTATGATTTATATAAAAATGATTTGAATATTCGTACCCTGGAAATAAATTCGTCTTATGATTTGCAGATGAATTCTTTCTACTGGTTAAAGACAGGATTAAGCTATCTACGAATTTTTTATGATAATAATTATATTAATTCAACAACTATTAGCGAGCTGACTGACAGGATAAATTTTCCTGATACAACTTACAATTTTCGTTATAACAACCAATCGGATAATAATATTGATAGTATAAATACCCAATCTTTCAAAACAGCTGGTTATATTGAAAATATTTTCCAGGTGGGAGATAGATTAATTTTTAATATAGGAGGAAGATTTGATTATTTTGATATTAATAAAGACCTGACCTGGAGTCCGCGAATAAACTTTTCGTATACAATAACTCCAGAATTAACACTCCGGGGCGCCTGGGGATATTATTATCAGTCCCCGATATACCAGCAGATTGCATATTCAACGGCTTCGGATACAAATACGCAATCTGAAAGAGCCATCCATTATATTCTTGGATTGGAATATAATATTATCTCCAATAGGGAAGAGCAAAACTTCTTAAAGCTGAAGATTGAAGGATATCATAAAACCTACGACAATCTAATATCATCTATAATTTCAAGCAGCGGTAATATTTATTATTCAAGAAAAAATGATGCAATAGGAAGAACTTCGGGAATGGATTTTTACCTTATCTATTCTACAAGCTGGTTTTCAGGATGGATTAGCTACAGCTTACTTCAAGCAGAACAAAAAATATTAGCTGATTCTTATGGTTATTTCCCGCGCAATACAGATCAGCGGCATACAATAGCAGTTTGCGCAGATCTGGATCTGGGGAAAAATTGGAAGATGAGTACAAGGTATGCGTATGGAAGCGGATTTGCATATACTCCTTCGGTAGCAGTTTACAATTCTTCATCAAGGATTTATGAATGGAAAACCGGAAACCCAAACTCTGCTCATCTACCTCCATATAAAAGAGTAGATCTTAGGATTTCGAAAAATTTATATTTGTTTGGATTAACCTCTTCAATATTTTTAGATATTAACAATTTATTTAACTATAAAAATATTCAAGCCTATCAATATACTTTCAACAGCAATGGTCAACCTCTGGTTAAAGAAGTTAAACTATGGCCCATTTTGCCGACATTTGGATTATCTGTAAAATTTTAAATTAAATTAGCTTGAAATACAACTGTCCGTTTATGAACGTCATTGTCCGTTAATGTACATCTTTTACGTGATTTAATATTTTTATTGAACGCTGTGATGCAATATGATTAAATTTATTTATCAAAATGTTTTATAAACATATATTCAAAAAATAAATTATTTATACCGTTTATCCCTGGAAAATACTATAGAAGATTTTACAATTCAAAAAGAGGCATACAAGTTGATTATTAGGTTTCAAAAATTGTACTCGTTTAAACTTTTTTCTGTATAACAATTTTACTTGGTGATTAAAGTGGATAGAAAACTAGAAAAAAAACCTATTTATAAAAGAAAAAATTTTTGGATATCTTCCGGCGGCGGCGTGTTATTTTTCGTTCTTATAATTTTAATTTTAGCAGATACGGGTTCTAAGCTTAATGTTGAAGCAGACAAAATAACTATCTCTACCGTTACTAACGGTGACTTCCAGGAGTTTATCCCGATTACCGGAAATGTTCTGCCGAGAACGACTTACTATCTCGATGCGATATTGGGGGGAACTGTAGAAAGGAAATTTGTTGAAGAAGGCGCAATGCTTCAAAAAGGAGATAAAATATTAAAGCTTTCAAACACTGATTTTCAATTAAGTGCTTTGCAGCAGGAATCGTTTGCATACCAGCAGATAAATGAAGCAAGAAATACCCGCCTTCAAATCGAGCAGAATAGTATTAATCTTCAAACCAGGCTTGTTGATGTAAATTATAGTCTTATTAATTCCAAACAGGTTTATGACCGTGAAAAAGTAATGTGGGGAAAAAAGTTAGTTTCCCAGCAGGAATATGAACAATACAGGGATAATTATTTCAAAGATCTTGAGCAGAAACAACTGGCTGAAGAAAACTGGCAGAAAGATTCGGTTCTGAAACAATCTCAGCTCGAACAAATAAATGCTTCAATTGAAAGGTTGCAGACCAACCTGGGATTAATCAGGGAAAATCTTGATAATCTTACTGTTAAAGCTCCGATAAGCGGACAATTAACTTCATTGGATGCTGAGATTGGACAATCAAAAACACCGGGTTCCCGCTTAGGACAGATAGATGCTATGGATGGATACAAAGTCAGGGCAGATATTGATGAATTCTATATAGCAAGGGTATCAAAAGGATTAAAAGCAACTGCAGAAATTGACGGGAGTGAATATAAGTTAATTGTGGCAAAAGTGTTTCCCGAAGTTACAAACGGAAAGTTTGAAGTCGATATGGAATTCTCGGATAAAACTCCCGATGGAATAAGACGCGGACAGACTTTGCAGATAAGACTGCAGCTTAGTGATCGTACCAAAGCATTGCTTCTGCCGCGCGGAGGATTCTATCAAAAAACCGGCGGCCAATGGGTGTTCATACTTAACGGTTCAGGAAGTGAAGCGGTTAAAAGACAAATTAGTCTTGGCAGGCAAAACCCGGATTATTTTGAAGTGCTGAGCGGTTTACAGCCTGGTGATAAGGTGATTACCTCTTCATATGATAATTTCGGAGATGTAGATAAACTTATAATTAAAAATTGATAAGCCAGGTATGTCTGAAATTTATGAGGAAGGATAATGAGAGATTTTCAAAAATATAAAATATTAAAAGTGAGCCATCAAATAGTATTATTGGTTTATAAATACTCAAAAACGTTTCCGCAGGAAGAAATTAATGGGATTACTAACCAAATTAGGTATACCGCTATTTCTATTCCTAAAAATATTACAGAAGTTCTCTCAAGGGATTTTGATACCGGTTATAATTTTTTCATAAGTAATGTAATTAGTTCAATGGACAAATTAAGATACCTGCTTATGCTTTCATTTCATCTTGGTTATTTAACAAAAGTGGACCGTAAAAATATTCTTGAAAAAATATCAGGATTAAAGAAAGAATTAAATTCAATCAATAAAGAAGTAGAAGTCTGTTAAATTAATTAAAGTTTTTCAAATATTAATAAAGGAATAAAATGATAAAGACACAAAACCTCAGAAAAATATACACAACTGAAGAAGTTGAAACAACAGCACTCAACAATGTAAATGTTGAAATAAATGAAAAAGAATTTGTAGCAATAATGGGACCTTCAGGGTGCGGTAAATCTACATTGCTGAACATATTCGGTTTACTCGATAATCCTTCGGATGGAGATTATTATTTTTTAGAGCATGAAGTATCTAAATATACGGAGAGACAGAGAGCAAAATTAAGAAAAGCCAATATCGGTTTTGTATTTCAGAGTTTTAATTTAATTGATGAATTAACTGTTTATGAAAATGTTGAACTGCCGCTTCTTTATTTGGGGGTTTCATCATCGGATAGAGTTAATATGGTTAATGAAGTTCTGGAAAGAATGCAGATTATGCATAGAAAGGATCATTTTCCGCAGCAATTATCGGGAGGTCAGCAGCAGCGTGTTGCAGTATCACGGGCAGTAGTAGCAAAACCGAAATTGATCCTGGCAGATGAACCCACAGGAAATCTTGATTCTGCAAACGGGGAAGAAGTAATGAATATACTAACACAACTGAATGAAGGGGGAACAACAATTATAATGGTAACCCATTCACCTCATGATTCTGAATTTGCGCATCGTGTAATTCACTTGTTTGATGGACATGTAGTTACCGAAAACTACAAGGAAAAGTTTCACGTATAAGCGCATAGGGCATAGAATCTGAAACACATGTGAAATAATTTTAATAAATTTAAAATAGAGGAAAAAAATGGGGGCAAAGTTTCGATTTCAGGACTTCAAAATTTGGTAATTAGCTATTGAATTAACAGAATGATTACGAATTTCAAAAAAACTTTATAAACATGCTTTGCGCTTTCCCTATGCGCATTGCAATAAGGAGATCACAATGATTAAACTTAATAACATCGAGAAATTCTATAACAACAAATTTATCAAAACATATGTGCTAAGAAATATAAACCTGGAGATAGGGGAGGGAGAGTTTGTCTCTGTTATGGGACCCTCCGGTTCAGGCAAAACAACCCTGCTCAACATTTTAGGAATGCTTGACACCCCTTCGGGTGGTGAATATTATTTTTATGATGAGCCTGTTCATAAAATGAGTGAGAAAAAACTTTCGGAACTGCACAAAATGCATATCGGGTTTGTGTTCCAGCAATATCATTTAATTGATGAATTGACTGTATATGAAAATCTTGAGACTCCTTTGCTGTATCAGAAAGTTAAATCTAATGATAGAAAAGGAAGAGTTGCCGAAACACTTGATAGATTTAAAATGGTTGCAAAAAAAGATCTGTTCCCAAACCAGCTTTCAGGCGGACAGCAGCAGCTGGTAGCAGTTGCAAGAGCTATTATTACTGAACCTAAATTAATTCTTGCAGATGAACCAACCGGTAATCTTCATTCGGATCAGGGAAAAGAAATCATGGAATTTCTGAAAAAATTAAACAGTGAAGGAACTACAATTGTCCAGGTTACGCATTCGGAGAAAAATGCAGAATATGGAAACAGGATAATCAATCTGAAAGATGGGTGGATTGAAAATAAATAGTTCTCAATATAAAATGGTATAAGGGTAAGTAAAAGGCAAAATGTAAAGCGGGAGAATTAAGTGCTGAAAAATTATTTTCAAATTGCTGTTAGAAATGTGAAAAGAGATAAAGTCTTTTCATTTATAAATATTGCCGGCCTGGCCGTGGGAATTACGTGCTTTATTATATTATCACTTTATATTTTGTATGAATTAAATTATGATAAATACAATAAAAACGCTGATCAGATCTATCGGGTTTTTGTTCATTCCAATATTAATAATGTTGAATCAAATAATTCAAAAACCGCTGCACCTTTAGGAGCAGAATTGAAAAGGGATTTCCCTGAAGTAATTAACTATGCAAGGATTGGTTATTTCGGCTCTCACAACCTGAGATATAAAGATAAAATTTTTAAGGAGTGGGATATTTATACTGCCGATTCAACCTACTTTGAAATTTTCACATTACCTTTCATTTATGGTAATCCAAAAACTGCTCTTGTTCATCCTAATTCTATTGTACTGACTGAAACAATGTCAAAAAAATATTTCGGGAATGAAGATCCGGTTGGAAAATCATTTATTGTTGATGATACAAGTTCTTACTTGGTTACCGGAGTTATGCGAGATTTTCAGAAGAACTCCCATTTCCGTTGCGGCTTTCTTTTATCAATGTCAACCTATCCTGTATCGCTAAGTAATTATTGGCTGGATTTATGGTATTCAACTTACATAGTTTTAAAAAAGGAACAGATCCTCATGAATTAGAAAATAAAATGAAAAATATTGTCCTAAATGAAGTTGGTCCGCACGCAGAATCAATTTTAGGAGTTCCTTTAAAAACTTTTTTTGATAAAGGAAACAGCTATGGATTTTATCTTCAGCCTCTAACTTCAATTCATTTGTATTCACTGCATAATTATGGAATAGATCTAAATACTGAATGGGGTGATATTGACAGCAGTGATATTGCATATGTATACATTTTTTCAGCAGTCGCATTATTTATACTTTTAATAGCAATTATAAACTTTATGAATCTCGCAACCGCGCGATCGGAAAATAGGAGTAAGGAAGTCGGTATACGAAAAACTCTTGGTTCAAGTAAATCAAGATTAATAATGCAATTTATTACCGAATCTATATTCACAACTTTTCTTGCTGTAATGATATCCGTGGTGATGATTGAAATTGTTTTGCCGGTTTTCGGCCAATTTGTCGGAAGGGAATTAAAGTTAGAATTTTTTAATAATTATTATACAATACCGCTCATAATTATTTTCATTATACTGGTAGGCACCCTTGCGGGTAGTTATCCTGCATTTTATTTATCATCTTTACAGCCTGTTCACATTCTAAAAGCTAATTTCGACAAAAGGAATAAAAAACATCTACTACGAAACACACTGGTTATAATCCAGTTCTCAATATCGATTGCATTAATTATCGGGACAATAATTATTAGAGATCAGCTTATTTTTATCCAGGAAAAAAATCTTGGTTTCAATAAAGAGCATCTTATTACAATTCATAATGCCGGCGCTCTAAATAACCGTATTCAAGCATTTAAAAATGAATTATTAAAAAATCCCAATGTAATTGCATTAACCAAATCATCAGTCATGTTCCAACCCGGGATTCCGGGAAACGGATTCCTTTATAATAAACAAACCGGGAGTGATGTAATATCATTTCAGTTCCTGGATGTTGATTATGATTTCTTAAAAACTTACCAGGTTAAACTGAAATCCGGCCGTTTTTTTTCCAAGGCATTCCCTTCTGATACTTCAGCCATTATAATTAATGAAGCAGGGGTTAAAGAATGTATAGCAAAAGATCCTCTTGGCAAAACTCTTAAGCGGATAGGTATTAATGGAGAAGATAAAACGTTCAAAATAATCGGTGTAATAAAAGATTTTAATTATGAATCGCTTCATCAGAAAATCAGACCGCTCGTATTACACCTTAGTAAAGTTAGACAGCCGGGAAGTATTCTAACTGCAAGAGTTTCATCATCTAATTTAAAAGAAACGATAAATTTTATTGAAACAACGTGGAGAAAAATAACCGGTAATGAAAAGTTCAGTTACAACTTTGTCGATCAGAAATTAGCTCAACTTTATGAATCGGAAAGAAAGACAGGGCAGATAGCAACTGTCTTTTCTTCAATCGCCTTATTTATTGCATGCCTTGGTTTATTTGGTATGGCTGCTTTTATTACCGAACAAAGAACAAAAGAAATAGGAATTAGAAAAGTTGTCGGGGCCTCAGTAGTTGAAATAGTTATGATCCTTTCCAAAGAATTTACTAAATGGGTACTATTGGCAAATTTAATTGCCTGGCCTGCAGCCTATTATGTTATGAATAACTGGCTTAAGAATTTTGCATATAGGATAAATATGAACTGGAGCGGATTTGTATTAGCCGGTATAATAGCACTCGTAATTGCACTTGCCACCATAAGCTTCCAGACAATTAAGGCGGCAAAAGCAAATCCGGTTGACTCTTTAAAGTATGAATAACGGTGTATAAAATGTTAAAACGGTTGAGATTAAGGATAAATATTGTAACGTTAATCTTAAATGGCAGGTCTAAAGATTTAATAATAAAATAAAAAACCCGGGTGACAACAGATAGAAAATGTTTTACATCAATGCTAGTTCCAATAGCTGTAAAATATTAGGAGGGGTTAAATGTTAAAAAATTATTTAAAAGTTGCTTTCAGAAATTTATTAAGGTTTAAAACTTATTCATTTATTAACATAGCCGGATTAGCTATTGGCATTGCCTGTTGTTTGCTGATACTTCTTTATATTCAGAATGAACTAAGTTATGACCGGTTTAATAAAAATGCCAGCAGGATTTACCGTATAAATACAGATCTAAAATTCGGAGCAACAGAACTTGCCCTTCCTGTTGTTCCGGATTTAATGGGACCTTTGCTGAAGCAGGATTTTCCCCAGGTAGAAGAATATGCAAGGATATACAATTGGGGCGGGAAAAAACTTGTAAAGAAAGGAGAAAATTATAATACTGAATTGGCAATTGGTTATGTTGATTCTACATTCTTCAAAGTGTTTACATTTCCTGTCCTGTCTGGTAAAACAGATAGAATTCTGAATGAACCTAATACAGTGGTAATAACTGAATCAGTTGCTAAAAAATATTTCAATACTGCTGATGCTGTGGGTAAGTTTATTGAAACAACTGATAATGGCAGGACTCTATATAAAATAACGGCAGTTATAAAGGATATGCCTCAGAATTCTCATTTCAGGTATGATTTTCTTTTTCCTATGCAGAATCTAAATTATAATTGGGGCAATCTTGTCTCCTCAAATTTCCATACTTACCTGGTATTGAAGAAAGGTGTTAATTATAAAGATTTTGAAAAGAATTTTGAACTCTTTAATGAAAAATACGCTTACCCGTATGCCCAAAAACATCTTCATATAAACAAAGAAGAATTCCTGAAAGCCGGGAACAGCATTAAATATTCTCTTATCCCTTTAACTGATATTCATCTTTATTCCAAACGAATACAGGAAATTAGTCCTACCGGCACTATTCAATATGTTTATATTTTTTCTGCAGTGGCTGCATTTATATTACTTATTGCATGTATTAACTTTATGAATCTTACTACTGCCCGTTCTGCAAACCGGGCTAGGGAAGTAGGTATCAGGAAAGTATTGGGGACTGAACGAAAAAATCTTATATATCAATTTCTTACCGAATCTACTTTAACTGCATTAATTGCAGTTATTTTAGCTGTAGTTATTGTATACCATGTTTTATCGTTTTTTAATAATATATCAGGGAAGGAACTGGAAATTAGTAAACTTTATTCATCTTCTATATTATTCTTCCTTCTTTCTCTGCCATTCATTGTAGGACTTATAGCCGGGAGTTATCCTTCTTTTTTCCTTTCCCGTTTTAATCCTATAAATATTATAAAAGGAAAATTAGCTGCGGGTAGCAAGAGCGGGGGACTAAGGAGTGTGCTCGTTGTATTTCAATTTGCAACTTCTATAATGCTGATAGCCGGAACTATTATTATTTACAGGCAGCTGAATTATATCCAAAATAAAAATCTTGGTTACCAGAAAGATCAGGTATTGATAATAAATGATGCATATAATCTTGGAAATAATGTCGATGCATTTAAAAATGAAATGTTAAATATCCCGGGTGTAACTTCAGCAACAATATCAGGTTTTCTGCCCATTCCATCTTTAAGAAATTTTAGTGCATTTTACAAAGAGGCAGCCCAGGTTTCGGAGAGTGGTCTTACAATGCAGTGCTGGAAGATTGATTATGATTATCTGAAAACACTCGGGATTAAGATAATAAAAGGAAGAAATTTCTCCAAGGTGTTTGGGTCTGATTCAACAGCAATAATACTCAATGAAGCGGCAGTTAGACAATTAAGTTATAGCTTTTCCGGAGAAATGAAAAATAATCCTATAAACAATCCGGTTTATACATGGGTTGCAAACGACAGAATAGTAAAATATAATATAATTGGTGTTGTAAAGAATTTTCATTTTGAATCTTTCCATCAGGACATAGGTCCGCTTTGTTTTATTCTTGCAAGGAGTACAGGACTTATTTCATTTAAAGTTAGTGCTGCTAAAATTCCTGCCATAATTAGAGAGGCAGAAACCAAATGGAAAAAAATGGCTTCCGGTATGCCTTTTACCTACAAATTCATGGATGATTCATTTAACGAAGTATATAAAGCAGAACGCCGGGTTGGAATTATAGCGCTTTCTTTTTCAACTTTAGCAATAATTGTTGCATGCCTCGGATTATTTGGTCTTGCTACTTTCCTTGCTGAGCAGAGAACAAAAGAAATTGGTGTTAGAAAAGTATTAGGGGCTTCAGTTCCGGCTATTCTTTTAATGCTTTCCAAAGAATTTATTAAATGGATTGTTATTGCAAATATTATTGCATGGCCGCTTGCTTATTATTTTATGAGTAAGTGGCTGCAGGAATTTGCATACCGGATTAATATTAGCTGGTGGCTGTTTATTATTGCCGGTTTTGTTGCCCTTATTATTGCATTAATTACCATAAGTTTTCAGGCAATTAAGGCAGCAACCGCAAATCCGGTAAAGTCATTAAGGTATGAATAAATTTCTCTTATTAATTACTACCCCAATAGATTAGGAGTATTAATGATGATAAAAAATTATTTTAAAATCGCTTTTAGAAATATCTTTCAAAATAAGATTTATTCATCTATTAATATAGTTGGGCTAAGTATTGGAATTGCCAGCTGCATATTAATCCTCTTATATGTACAAAATGAATTCAGTTACGATAAGTTCAACAAAAATTACGAGAACATCTACCGGGTTGGAACTAATTCAACTTGGTATGGAAAAACTTCAACAGTGCCTGTTACTCCGGCCGTTCTAGGTCCGACACTTATAGAAAATTTTCAGGATGTAATCAATTATAACAGAGTTTATTATCTGTCCACTCTGAAACAGATATTTAAGTATAATAATAATAAATCCTTTTATGAAAACGGGTTAATCTATTCTGATTCAAATTTTTTCAATTTTTTCAGCTTTCCTCTGCTTGAAGGCAACAAAGATCATATTTTATCTAAACCTTTTACTATAGTTCTTACAAAATCTATTGCAGAAAAATATTTTGGGGATCAAAATCCTATAGGTAAAGTAATTCAACTTGAAAGATGGAACGGAAAAACTTTTAATTTTACAATTACCGGTGTAGCATCGGATCCGCCGTCCAATTCAAGTTTGCAATTTAAATTTATTGCTTCTTTTATCTCTCTATATACAAAGGAGTTCAATTACCAGGGTATTGATGGGTGGGGACAAATGAGTTTTTTTACATATGTAATGTTGTCGGGAAAGAATACCCCCCAAAGTCTTGAAGCAAAATTGCCGGCATTTCTTAAACTACAGCCCGAAAGCAAAGCGATATCTAAAGCAAGAGGTCTCTCATTCTTTCTTCAGCCAATTGAAGACATTCATCTTTTTTCAGATTTTGATTTCCTTATGACAACTGATATTGATGTGGAATCTCTCTATATCTTGTCAGTGATTGCTGTTTTCCTTTTGTTAATAGCAATTATAAACTTTGTAAACCTGTCAACCGCCAGATATACGAAACGTACAAAAGAGGTTGGAGTTAGAAAAGTTATGGGAGCGGTACGGGTACAATTAATAAGGCAATTTATAGCGGAATCAGTTCTTATAAGTATAATTGCTTCTATAATTGCAGTAATCTTAGTTGAACTAACAATTCCTTTTACAAAAGACCTCATGGGTGTAGGATTAAAATTTTATTTGATTAATGGAATTGCAACACCATTTGTAATCTTTTTATCAGCAATTATTATTGGAGTATTAGCAGGGATATATCCGGCATTGTTTCTTACGTCATTCAAGCTGGATTCCATTTTAAGGAATAAATTTAAATCTACAAAAAATGGCGGTTTCATCAGAAAGGGAATGGTTGCTTTTCAATTTACAATTTCAATTGCTTTGATGGCGTGTACAATTCTTGTTCAACGGCAGATTAAATATTTGCAGAATTCGAATTTAGGCTTCAATAAAAATAATATAGTATTAATTCCTTTAATAAATACTGAAACAGCCAATCGTGCAAGCTTATATTGTACAGAAGTTCAAAAAAATCCTAATGTTTTAATGGCATCCGTTGCATCCAGTTTCCCCGGTGAAATAAATATGAAATCGGGATTTAAAATTTTAGGACCGGAATCAAAAAGTATCTCGATGTGGAAAATTTATATTGACCCTGAATATCTTAAAATTTTAGACTTGAAGATAAAGGAAGGAACAATTCATGAATTATCAAAAAACCATGGGGAGATCATAATAAATGAAGCAGCGCAAGCTGAATTTGGATTAAAAAACCCAGTCGGCAAAGAGCTTTTAAGAGGTAATGAAAAATTAAGAATTGCTGCCGTAATCAAAAACTATAATTTTCAATCTCTTCATGATAAAATTAGTCCTTTGGTGCTGCAAATAACCCCAACTTCAACAGGAGTTATTCTTTGCAAAGTAAGAAACGCAAATTATGTTTCAACTATAAGTTTCCTGAAAAAGAAATGGGGAGAAGTTAACAAGAATATGCCTTTCGATTATTCTTTCCTCGATAACGATTTAAATAAATTGTACATAAAAGAAAGCAAGTTTGGTAAAATAGTAAATATTTTTTCGGGATTGGCAATAATAGTAGCATGTCTTGGTCTGTTAGGTCTCTCGATGTTCAGTATAGAGCAGAGAATAAGAGAAATCGGGATAAGGAAAGTTTTGGGGGCTTCCATACCCGGAATTATAAAACTGGTAACAAAAGAATTTATAATGATGGTGCTGCTTTCAAATCTAATTGCCTGGCCGGTTGCTTATTATTTTATGAAAAATTGGCTGAATAACTATGCGTATCACATAAGTATTAACTGGTGGGTATTTTTCCTGGCAGGCGGAATTGCATTACTGATTGCTGTAGTTACTGTTGGTGTTCAGGCAATTAAAGCGGCGACAGCAAACCCGGTAAAGAATTTAAGATATGAATAGCGAAACACAGAGTTCATAGGACATAATGTTAACAAGAGCAACAAATTTTCGCTTTTTACTATACACTTTGTGCTGTACCCATAGAATATCAGGAGTAAACTTATGGTTCGAAATTATTTAAAGATTGCTTTTAGAAACTTATTTAAATATAAGGCCTATTCATTAATTAATATATTAGGACTGGCAGTAGGTATAACTGCATGTATAATGATCTTGCTATATGTTAATGATGAATTAAGCTACGATAACTATAATTTAAAAGCAGAGAGAATTTACCGTCTATACGGAAAAGTACATATGCAGGGGCGCGAATTTAACATGGCTGTTAGTCCTGCTCCTGCAGGAGCAACTTTAGTACATGATTACCCCGAAGTTGTTCAGTATACCAGGTTGCTCCCTTCTTCTAATATGTTGATAAGATACAAGAATAATGTATTTATCGAGAACAGATTTTTTTGGGCTGATTCAACTCTATTTGATGTTTTTACAATTCCTTTTATTGAAGGGAATCCTAAAACAGCTCTCGATCAGCCGCACACTATTGTGCTTACAGAATCACTTGCAAAGAAATATTTCGGCAATGAAGATCCGCTGAATAAAATAATGAATTTTGAAGACGGTACTGCATACACTGTAAGCGGTGTAGTAAAAGATTGTCCGTCAAATTCACATTTCCATTACGATATATTTGCATCTATGGCAAGTATTGAAGCAGGAAAGAGCAATTTCTGGATAAATAATAATTTTTATACTTATATAGTTCTGAAAAAAGGTGCTTCTTTTTCCAAACTACAAGCAAAGTTTCTTGCACTAGTCAAAAAATATGCAGGACCGCAAATTTATCAGGGACTCGGTATAACATTCGAAGATTGGAAGAAAAAAGGTAATGCATACGAATTTTTCTTACAACCTCTGACTTCAATTCACCTTCATTCACACCTGAGCAATGAACTGGAAGCAAACGGTGATATAAAGTATGTATATATTTTTTCAATTATTGCCATATTTATTTTGTTAATAGCGTGCATCAACTTTATGAACCTTTCCACCGCACGTTCAATTACCCGTTCAAAGGAGGTAGGTGTAAGGAAAGTGCTGGGTTCAAACAAATCACAGCTTGTTAAGCAATTTTTAATTGAATCATTTTTGCTAACATTTATTTCAATTTCTGTTGCTGTAATTCTTGTGGAAATATTTCTCCCTTTATTTAATAATATTTCAGTTAAAGACCTTCATACTAATTACTTCCACAGTTTAATTGCCGTACCTGCTTTACTGGCTGCCATAATTATTATTAGTTTAATTTCAGGCAGTTATCCTGCATTTTTTCTTTCATCATTTCAGCCTGTAAAAGTACTGAAAGGAAAAGCCAACGGGATCAAGGGGAGCTGGCTGAGAAGCGGACTTGTCATCTTTCAATTTTCTATTTCAATTATTCTTTTCATCGGGACTATGATTATTTATAACCAGATGAAGTATATCCAGGATGCTAATCTTGGATTCAATAAAGAACATGTATTGGTAATTCAAAGGGCATGGGCTTTGGAAAACCATGCCGGTACATTTAAAGATGAATTAATGAAAAATCCTAATATAATAAGTGCAACAAATACAAATGATCTTCCAGGACGGCAGTTCAGTGAAACAGTTTTTAAGCTGGAAAATGCACCTGTATCACAGCAATTTCTTATGGGGATGATTTCAACTGACGGCAATTTTGCAAAAACAATGGGATTAAAAATAGTTGAAGGAAGATATTTTTCAAAAGAAAATCCTTCGGATAGTATAGCTTGCGTTATTAATGAATCTGCGGTTAAAACTTTCGATCTTAAAGATCCAATTGGAAAAAGAATAAAATTTGCCGGTCAGAATTTAGTATGTACAATTATTGGCATTGTAAAAGATTTTCATTTAAGATCTTTACATCAGAAGATCGAACCGCTGGTTATTTACTACAGCAGGGGTCAAACCAACTATCTTCCAATCAGAATTTCATCAAATGATATTTCAGGATCAATATCTGCTATAAAAAATGAATGGAAAAAATTTGTTCAGAACAAACCGTTTGAATATTTTTTCCTTGATGAAGATTTGAACAGACTATACCATTCGGATCAAAAAACAGGTGAGATACTTACTTCATTCTCGTTACTTGCAATTTTCATTGCCTGCCTGGGGTTATTCGGGCTTGCAGCTTATACTACTGAAAGACGGACGAAAGAGATCGGGATAAGAAAAGCATTAGGAGCATCTGTTTTACGCGTTATCTTTATCCTTTCAAAGGAATTTACAAAATGGGTTTTAGTTGCAAATGTCATTGCCTGGCCGGTTGCTTATTATTTTATGAGTAAATGGCTGGAGGATTTTGCTTACAGAACAAATATTAATATCTGGATTTTTATCTTATCAGGTGTATTAGCATTATTGATTGCTTTGTTAACTGTTATTTCTCATGCAGTTAAAGCTGCCAGGGCAAATCCTATTAAGAGCTTAAGATATGAATAATGAAACGATACAGTATAATGATAACAACATATCGAATTAATTAATTTAATCCGAATTGTTCGGCGGCGTTCACTACTGTTCGTAAATGGACAACGAATAATAATGAAATTATTTTTTTTAAATATATTCGACACATTTTCAATAGGCATATTACTTGCAGGCAAAGATTAAAAGCAAATTGTATATAAAGCCTAAAGAAATGAATATTACTGATTGAACATTGAGTATTTCTATTAAACCAGGAGCCACTTAAATTTTAAATGTTCAACATTCAATTCACAATTTAATTACTATACGCTATGCGATCTAATCCCGGGAAAAATTCATGTTAAAAAACTATTTAAAAATTGCCTTAAGAAATATTTTCAAAAATAAAATTTATTCTTTTATTAATATAATAGGACTTGCAGTCGGGCTGGCAGGTTTTATACTAATTTCAATTTTAATTAAGAACGAGCTTAGTTATGAAAACTTTCAGAAAAAAGGAGATAGAATATACAGAGTAGTAGAAATTCAGAACCAGGAAGGCATTGGTCATCTCAAAGTTGCTGTTACGATGGGTCCTTTATCACCTGCCTTAAAGAATTATTTCCCGGAGATTGAAAATACAACCAGGCTCAAACCGGCACCTTCAGTATTTTGTAAAATTGGTTCGGAAGGTTATTATGAAGACGGATTGTCATTTGCCGAACCTTCTGTATTTGATATATTCACCATTCCGTTTATAGAAGGAGATCCGAAAACAGCTCTAAATTCTCCTCAATCATTGGTAATTTCTCAAAGTACAGCTAAAAAATATTTTAAAAATGAAGATCCTATCGGCAAAACAATTTCTTTTCATTCGGTCTTCGGTGTCTTTAATTTAACTGTAACCGGGGTTATAAAAGATTATCCTAAAAATTCACATATCTTTTTTGATATGCTGGCTCCTTATAAACTCCTGGAAAACTCATTAAGCTGGTTGAAAAGCTGGAACACAAACTCTCTCGCTACTTATGTACTGTTAAAGAAAGGCGTAAATGTAAAAAAGATTGAAAACAAATTACCTGAATTTATTGAAAGCAATATACCTGACAAGAAAAAAAGTGATTTGCAAATGTATTTACAGCCTTTGAATGATATTCATCTTTACTCAGAGAATATCATTTACCAAACATATTTCCATAACGAAGGGAGTGCGAGTTCAGTTTACATATTCTCGGTAATTGCACTTTTTATACTTCTTATTGCTTGTATAAACTTTATGAACCTCGCTACTGCACGTTCAACAAAAAGAATAAAAGAAATAGGGATGAGAAAAGTTCTTGGTTCATCAAGAAAAAAACTTATATCCCAGTTTATAGGTGAAGCGGTTTTTATTTCATTCATTGCTTTCTTCTTATCAATTCTAATTGTTGAAATTACATTACCTCTATTTAAAAGCATTTTCACAGATAGAATAATAAATAATTATACAGGAAGTATGGCTTTTCTTCTGGAATTAGTTGGCATCACTCTTCTTGTCGGCATACTATCGGGAAGCTACCCTGCAATCTTTTTATCAAAATTTCAGCCGGCACAATCAGTAAGAGGTTCGATTCCACTAAAGGCAAAAGGTTCTTTTTTAAGAAAGATTTTAGTTGTATTTCAGTTCTCAATAGCAGTTGCTTTAATGATTTGCACCGGTATTGTTTATAACCAGATGAATTTTATCATGCATAAAAACCTGGGCTTCAATAAAGAACATGTTGTTTATCTCCCGATAAGAAGTAAAGATACACGTGCAAAAATTAATCTGCTTAAAACAGAATTATCTAAAAGTTCACAAATTGTAAGTGTGGCTGCCGGTTCCGGTCTTTCGGGCGCAAGCGGATCTGAGGGAAGTGTAACTGTTGCCGGAAGTAACGGACAAAAAAAGCTTATGATGCGTTTTAGTTATGTTGATTTTGATTATATAAAGACAATGCAAATGAAAATTGTTAAGGGAAGAAATTTTTCGCCGCTTTACCCGACAGATTCAGTTTCTTCTGTAATTATTAATGAAGCTGCAGTTAAAAAATTCGGATGGAAAAATCCTATCGGAAAGCAATTTGAGGGTGATCCTGTTAAAAAAGTAATCGGCGTGGTAAAAGATTTTAATTTCTTCAGTTTGCATTCTGCAATCGGGCCTTTGATAATGTCAGTAGAGCCTAATCAATTTTATTATTTATTAGTAAGAATCAAACCGGGAAATATTCCGGGAACAATAGATTTTATCAACAGGACATGGAAAAGTATTGTCCCCGGCAGACCGTTTGATTATTCGTTCCTGGAGAAACATTTTGATGATATTTATAAAAACGAACAACAGACCGAGCAGTTGTTTGGATTCTTTTCCTTCTTAGCAATATTTATTGCATGCCTGGGATTATTTGGTCTTGCTTCATATACTGTTGAGCAAAGAACAAAAGAAATAGGGGTTAGAAAAGTCCTGGGTGCATCGGTCAGCGGTATTGTGTTATTATTATCAAAGGATTTCCTTAAGCTTGTAATTGCAGCAGCTGTTATCGCAATACCTGTATCATATTATATTATGTCCAACTGGCTTCAGGATTTTGCATATAAAACAAAAATTAGTCCGGTAATTTTTATAATTGTCGGTTTAACTGTATTCGCTATTGCATTAGCCACTATAAGTTTTCAGGCTATAAAGGCGGCAACCTCAAATCCGATAAAATCTTTGAGGTATGAGTAAGGGTTCAACGCGCATAGGGCATAGCGCAAAATTTAGCGGGAGAAAGCATGTTAAAAAATTATTTTAAAATTGCTTTAAGAAATATTCTTAAAAACAAAGTTTATTCTTTTATAAATATTATAGGACTTGCTGTTGGAATATCTGCGTGCATCCTTATAGCATTATATGTTATTAACGAAGAAAGCTACGATAGTTTCAACAAGAATGCCGACAGAATCGTACGTGCTACAATGACTTTCAGTTTCAACGGAATGAGCCAGGACGTTGCTGTTACCGGCACTAAGCTTCTCCCTGCATTCAGGCGCAATTTCCCTGAAGTAGAAAATGGAGTTCGTTTATATCCCTCACGGGCAATTGTAAAATATAAAGATAAGCTCTTTGAAGAACCTGATTTTGTTTATGCAGATTCTACATTCTTTAATGTTTTCTCATTCAAAATTATTGAAGGAAATCCTATTGAAGCACTTTCCAAACCTAATAGTGTTATCCTCACTATATCTTCTGCCAGAAAATATTTCGGAAACGAAAATGCTATTGGCAAAGTGCTCAGAATAAATACCTGGGATATGGGCAAAGTATCCTGGAATGATTATACAATAACAGGCATAGTGCAGGATTGTCCTATTAATTCACAAATAAAATTTGATTTTTTAGCATCGTTCTGTTCATTGCGGTCAGCCAAACCTGGAAAGGAAATATGGTGGAATGCTGATTTCTATACTTATTTGCTTCTTAAATCACCGGAAGCTATAAAGACATTGCAGGCTAAAATTCCTGCTTATATGAAAACACAAAATAAAGAGCTTGGTTTAACAGGTAACGATTATATGACATTTCACCTTGAACCGTTAAAAAAAGTTCATCTATATTCAGAAGCCCAGGGTGGTTTTATACCACCGGGAGATTATCGTTATATAATTATATTTTCTTTGGTTGCTTTATTAATTCTTTTAATTGCATGCGCAAATTACGTGAATATTACTACCGCCAAAGCTACAGAACGCGCAAAAGAAATTGGAGTAAGAAAAGTTATCGGTGCAGTTCGTGGGCAGCTATTTTATCAGTTTATCGCAGAATCTTTCATTATTGTTAGTATAGCTTTTCTTATCAGTATCGTATTCGCCGAATTTATTCTTGCTGTATTTAAAAATGTATATGGTGTAAATATAGAATTATCTGCTTTGCTATCATATAATGCTATTGGTGCTGTTTTATTTATCATTTTGGTTATTGGCCTGCTGGGGGCAAGTTACCCGGCTTTTTTATTATCAAGGTACAAACCGATTAAAGTGCTTAAAGGGAATTTTAAAACCGGCTCTTCTGGCATCTGGATTAGAAAAAGCCTAATTATATTTCAATTTGTTATTTCAGTAGTGCTGATAATCTGTACTTTAATTATCAAGGCTCAACTTGGTTATATCAATAACAAAAAGCTTGGATTTGATAAAAACAAAATTATTGTATCCTCTGTTGATGAAACAATGGCGGGCAAAGCTAATGTACTTAAAAATGAGCTCTTAAAAAATTCCAATATTACAGGTGTAACCTTTACTACTCGCACACCGGTGTTTATTAATAGTACCAGCGATATAGTTTATGATGACAAAAAGATAATGGTAAACCAGCTAGGAGTCGATCTGGATTTTTTAAAAACTCTTAGTGTGCAATTAGCAGCAGGGAGTAATTTCACTCCTGCCGATACAGCTGCTTTTTCGAAAGGTAATTCGAATGAGGGTTTACCTATTTTGATAAATGAAACAGCTTTGAAGCAATTAAACTTAACTCCCAAGGATGCAGTTGGGAAAACCGTTTTGTATAAAAGGAAAAGATGCCTGATTAAAGGAGTTGTAAAAGATTTTCATTTTTCTTCAATGCGGGCAAGTATTAATCCACTTGTACTTTTCCTCAATGCATATCTTAATAAGATAATGGTTAAAGTTTCCGGGGGAAACATAAACAAAACAATACATTTTATGCAGGAAAGATGGGCATCATTATTTCCGGATCATCCTTTTAATATGACATTTCTTAATGATGATTTTAATATGTTATATAAATCAGAAAACAGGACGGAAAGAATATTTTACATTTTCGGATTTCTTGCCATAGCTCTTGCTTATCTCGGACTCTTTGGTTTAGTTTCCTACAGTATACAGCAGCGAACCAAAGAGATTGGGGTAAGAAAAGCTCTGGGGGCAACTTCTACAAATATTATCGGCTTAATATCGAAAGATTTTATTAAATATATTTTACTTGCAAATATAATTGCCATTCCCTTAGCCTGGTATGCTGTCAGTAAATGGCTGGAAGGATTTGTGTATAGAACAGAAATAAGCTTATGGATATTTTTTGCTGTAATGTTATTAACTTTTATGCTGGTGATTGTTATGATTGGTATGCAATCTGTAAAAGCTGCCAGGACCAATCCTGTTGAGAGTTTAAGATATGAGTAGGTTCATCCGGAATTAGCAAAAAAATATTTTGAAATGATCCGAATAAAAAGAAGGAAGGGAAATGGAAAAGAATAGTAATACGATTATTATTATTTCTATTATTCTATTCGTTTGCGGATTTTCTTTTGCACAGGTTGAAACAATTGTCCCCGATTTATCTCAGATAACCAATGAAGATTATTGGGGAATATATAACCGTGTGGCTACTCCGAAAGAAGAAAATGGAAATACGGCTGTGTATTTAAACGGGCAGGAAGGTGATGGCTTTATGTGGCTTAAAGATTTTGATTTTGATAACGGCATAATCGAAGCCGATATAAAAGGGAAAAATGTACAAGGGAATAGCTTTGTAGGGATTGCTTTCCATGGTGTAAATGACTCAACATACGATGTAATTTATTTCCGGCCTTTTAATTTTTTGAGTGAGGATTCTGTTCGTAAGGCTCATTCTGTACAATATATCTCACACCCGGTTTATACGTGGTACAAACTTAGAAAAGAGCATCTGGGGAAATATGAGAATACCGTAAACCCGGTACCCGATCCCAATTCATTCTGTCATGCAAAGATTATTGTTGAAAAACCAAAGGTAAGTGTTTTTGTTAATAATGCCGAAGAACCGTCTCTTGTTGTGAATGAATTATCTGATAGAACCGGCGGATGGGTTGGTTTGTGGACAGGAAATTACTCCGATGGTACATTTTCGAATTTAGAAATATCTAAAAAATGAAAAACAAATAGGAAAGAAAATTGCTAAAAAATTATTTTAAAATAGCATTCAGAAATATTAGAAGAAATAAAACATATTCAATAATTAATATACTTGGTTTATCAATTGGTATTGCTTGCGCAATTCTAATTTTATTATGGGTGCAGGATGAATTGAGTTATGATCGATTTAATAAAAATGCAAATGAAATATATCGGGTAGCTGCCGATGATGGAATAATTAATAAAACTGCTACTACTTGCGGTCCACTCGCAGGGTATTTGAAAGATAATTACAGCGATATTGTACAAGCTACAAGGTATATGCCTTATAAGGGATCGGATTTTAAATACAAGGAAAAAATATTTAAAATAAAAAAGGGAGTATTTGTCGATCCGGATTTTTTCGAAATGTTTTCTTTTGATTTTATTAACGGCAATCCTAAAACTGCTCTATCAAACATATCGGATATTGTAATTACTGAAAGCATGGCAAAAAAGTTTTTTGGTAATAAAAATCCAATTGGTAAAACTCTTCTCGTAGACGGTAAAAATCCGGTAATAGTTTCTGCTGTTATTAAAGATGTACCTGCAAACTCACAGCTTCAATTTGATTTTCTAATAAATTCACGAATAATGAAGTATATCGGTCTCCCCGTCGATAGATGGGATGCTGAGATGTTATATACATTCATACAAACTAAAAAGAACGCTGATATTCAAAAACTTAGTGAGCAAATCCGCGGTATAATGACTCAACAAATTCCGGGTTTCAATAGAAAACTATTTCTACAACCACTAACCAATATACATTTGAATACTGATTTTTCTTCAGATCTTCCCGGGCTTGGTGATAAAAAATATATTTATATTTTTTCGGCGATAGCATTTTTCTTAATACTTATTGCATGTATTAATTACGTCAATCTTTCAACGTCCCAGATTTTCAAGAGATCTAAAGAAGTAGGAATTAAAAAAGTAATGGGAGCCAGCCGTTTACAGGTCATAAAACAATTTATATACGAATCTATGATTGTAATAATCTTTTCTTTTCTCCTTGCACTTGCATTGGTAGAAATTCTTTTACCGGCATTTAATAGTATTTCCAATAAAAATATTTCTGTTAATTATTTTAGTAATACCTTCGTTTTTGTTTTGGCAGTTTTGTTGGCTCTTATCTCAATCATTTCTGCAAGTTACCCGGCAATATTTCTTTCTTCGATAAAACCGGTTACTGCATTGAAGAATATCTTATTCGGCGATCAAAAGGGTTCGGTATTGAGAAAATCTCTCGTAGTAATTCAATTTTCACTTGCAATAATATTGATAGTTGGAACAACAACTGTTTTTTACCAGCTCAATTATATAAGCAACAAAAAACTTGGCTTTGATAAAAGCAATATTATTTACTTCGAAGCAAAGGGAGAGTTTTTACAGAACTATAATGTTTTGAAAAACGAATTGCTCAGCCAATCTTCTATTAAAAATGTCTCTGCGGAAGACAGGTTGATGACTGATGCTGCAAATGGAACCGGAAATTTATATTGGAGAGGTAAAACCGATAAAGATAATATAAATGTTAATTATTCTTATGTTGATTACAATTTCTTTAAAATGTTCAATGTAAAATTCTACAAGGGAAGAAATTTTATGAAAAGTATGGGCACCGATCGGAATGCTTATATATTAAACAAGGAAGCCATAGATGAAATGAAACTGAAAAATCCTATCAACACAAAATTTGTAATGAATAATGTTGAAGGTAAAATTATAGGTGTTATTAATAATACAAATTTTAGATCGCTGTATCACAAAATAGATCCGACAGTTTATAAGGTTCTAGATGATTATTCAATTCTTTCTTTTAAGTACAACGGTATTATCTATGTAAAAACAGAAGCAGGCAAAACTCAGGAAGCTATTGCAGCAATTAAAAATATATGGAAAAAAGAAAATCCGAATCTGCCGTTTGAATTCCATTTCCTGGATGAAACGATCGATAAACAATATGTTAAAGAAATTCAAACAGGAGAGACTTTTAGCTGGTTCTCATTAATTGCAATTTTTATTTCGTGCCTTGGGTTATACGGACTAACAATGTTTATGATAGAAAACCGGACAAAAGAAATCGGTGTAAGAAAAGTACTGGGTGCTTCGGTTCCAGGCATTTTAAAATTGTTTTATAATGATTTTTCTAAATTGATTTTGTTATCAACTATAATAGCTTGCCCGCTTGCATGGTTTGCAATGGACAAATGGCTTGATAATTTTGCTTATAAAATCAGCATAAGCTGGTGGTTATTTGCTTTAGCCGGGGGGATCGCTTTCCTTATTGCATTAGCAACTGTAAGTTTTCTGGCAATAAAAGCTGCAACGGCAAACCCTATTGAGAGCCTGAGATATGAGTAATAGAACACGGATTAAACAGATTAGACGGATTTAAATTATCCGTATTAATCCGTCGCATCCGTCCAATCTGCGTTCTATTAGGGTAGAATAAACTAAAATGTGAATCATGTTAAAAAATTATTTAAAAATATCTTTCAGGAATTTCCGGAGACAAAAATTATATTCAATAATTAATGTCGGCGGTATAGCAATTGGCCTTGCATGTACTTTCTTGATCTTATCGTGGGTAAAAAATGAATTGAGCTATGATAAATTTCATAAAAACAAGGATGAAATCTATAGGGTAATTTTTGATTTGAAAAGTGGTCAAAGTGCTGGCATTTGCGGAGCTTTGGCTCCTGCTCTTAAGCAGGAAGTACCGGAAATAAAAAACTATGCCAGGGCATGGATTGGCGGACAATGGCAAATCCACTATAATGAGAAAAAACTTCTTGAAAAAAGTCTTTATGTTGATCCATCATTTCTGGAAATATTTTCTTTCCAATTAATCAAAGGAGATCCCCACTCTGCATTAACCGAATCACATAGCATTGTTATTACAAAAGATATGGCTGAAAAATTATTTGGTAATGTTGACCCTGTTGGGAAAGTTATTTATATCAATAACAGGTTTGATAAAAAAGAACCCTTTAACATTACAGGAATTACAGAAAACGTACCTAAGAATTCACACATACAATTTGACTTCCTGTTTTCGTTTAATCTCCTTAAAGAATGGTATCGTCCTACATTTGGTGAGGCATGGTCGAATTATTCATTTGCTACTTATGTATTGATTCAAAAGGGGAGCAATATTCCTAATCTGGACAAAAAAATTACAGAATGCTATAACAGTCATAAACAGCAAAATCCTCAAAAACTACAGCTTCAACCATTAAGCAGAATTTATCTTAATGGGGATATTAAAAATTATCTGGGCCCGGTTGGAAACATAAAATATGTAAGGATATTCAGCATAATAGCTTTACTTGTATTGTTGATTGCCTGTATGAATTTTATGAATCTTTCAACTGCTATGTCGATAAGACGGGCAAAAGAAATTGGAGTTCGCAAAGTTTTTGGCGCTCATAAAAAACAAATTATTTATCAATATCTTGTTGAAGCCTGTCTCTTTGCATTTGCTGCATTGCCTGTCTCTTTTGTTTTAATTGAATTATTTCGCCAACCATTCCAAAATATAACGGGCAATAATCTAGAAATTAATTTCTCAAATCCGGTATCAATTTTTGCTGCAATTTTTATTGTCCTTTTAACCGGTTTGTTAACTGGCAGTTATCCTGCATGGTATCTCTCGTCTTTTCACCCGGCACTAACCTTAAAAGGAAGACTGAAATCTGAAAGATCAGGAATTCTGATAAGGAGAATGTTCATTGTAACACAATTTTCATTATCAATAATAATTATTTCATCTACTATCATAATTTCAAAACAGATGGAATTTATTCAAAAAAAGAATTTGGGATTTGCAAAAGAAAATCTGCTCTATACCTTTACTCCCGGCTTTAATAATGATGCAATAAGAAATGAACTTTTAAAAAATCCCAAAATAATAAGTGTTGGAGCGTCAGGTTTTCAAATAAACAATATTGTTTGGGATAAAAAAATTATTGATTGGTCCGGGCGCAGCTCTGACGAGGAAGTCTCCATAAATATTCTTGAAGTTGGTTATCATTTCCTTGAAACTTATAAAATGCATATGGCTGAGGGAAGGTATTACTCAACAGAGTATACTACGGATAAGACAGATGCAATTATTGTAAATGAAGCTGCCGTTCAAGCGATGTACATGAGAGCTCCCATTGGAAAAACGATGAATTTGTTTGGTAAAAGTCAGACAATTATAGGGATTGTGAAAAATTTTAATTTCGAAACGCTTCATTCTAAAATAGAGCCTATAGCTATGGTACTTTATCCAAAACAGCTAAGATGTTTGGCAATAAGATTAAAATCGGGAAATATTCCGGAAACGATAAACTATGTAAAAAATGTCTTGGCAAAGTCATATCCCAATTACGTCTTCGAGTATCATTTCCTTGATCAAAAGATTGGTGAACTATACAAAGCGGAAGATCAAAGAGCGGAATTGTTCGATACCTTTTCTTTTATTTCAATTTTTATTTCATGCCTGGGATTATTTGGATTGGCTTCTTTTACAGCGGAACGTAAAACCAAAGAAATCGGAATACGCAAAGTGCTCGGAGCTTCTGCGAACGGGATAGTTGGATTGCTGGCCGGTGAATTTGTCAAGTTAGTATTATTTGCAAATATCATTGCCTGGCCAATTGCTTATTATTTTATGAATAAATGGCTTCAGAATTTTGCATATAGAATTAATTTAAGCTGGTGGATATTTATTCTCTCCGGTGGAATTGCTTTAATAATTGCGTTGGTAACAGTAAGCTTTCAGGCAATAAAAGCTGCAACGGCAAATCCGGTTGAATCTTTAAAATATGAATAAGAAATAGCCCATAGTGCTAAGCCAAATGGGAAAAAAATGTTAAAAAATTATTTGAAAACCGCCATTAGAAATTTCTTAAAGCATAAAATCCATTCTTTAATAAGTGTGTTTAGTTTAACTATCGGGATGGCAGTTGCTATTATGATCATGATGTGGGTGCAGGACGAACTAAGTTACGACGGCTATCATGCAAATGCAAAAAATATTTACCATGTATATAAATCAGTATATACAAATAGCAATGACTTTTGGACATTAAATACTTCTGCACCGTTAGCCAATGATTTAAAGGAAAATTACCCTGAAATTGAAAATACTGCCAGGCTTGGCAGAACCGGAGAGCTTATATTGAGATCCGGAAACAAATTGTTGACCGAAACAAAAATCGCTTGCGTCGATCCTTCCTATTTTAAAATTTTTACAATTCCATTTGTAAGCGGAGACCGGGAAACTGCTTTGTTGAATCCATATTCGATTGTGTTGACTGAGGATATGGCAAAAAAATATTTTGGAAATGTAAATCCGGTTGGAAAGACAATAAAAATAAATAATAAATTCGATTGTCAGGTTACCGGGATTATAAGGAATATTCCTCTTAACACAAATTTTAGGTTTGATGCATTTCTGCCCTTTGAATTTCTTAAAAATAGGGGATTAGATATAGAGCATTATGGAGCAAGTGATGTATTTACTTATGTATTATTAAGAAATAATATTAATTATGAATTACTTAACAGGAAAATATTCGATAGTTTTGTGAATCCGGATTTCCAGCCCGGTACAGTGGAAAAATATTACCTTATCCCGCTTACTGAAGTCAGATTTTTTCGAAATATGCACCAAATTGTTGTGGATGTTCTATCTATCCTGGCTTTTATAATTCTACTTATCGCCTGCATAAATTATATAAATATATTTACCGCTAAATCTGCATCCCGTGCAGGTGAAGTTGGAATTAGAAAGGTGTTTGGTGCCGGTTTATCCAACATTAGATATCAATTTTTAAGCGAAAACCTCCTGATTGTCGTTGTTTCACTTTGTTTTGCTTTATTATTAGTTGAAATTTCTCTCCCGGCTTTCAATCACTTTTCAGGAAAAGAAATTTCGGTAAACTACTTGAATTATAAGCATGTCTTTATATTTCTCGGGGTACTTTTATTCACGGTAGTTTTGGCTGCCGGCTATCCGGCATTCTTTCTTTCCTCTTTAAAGGCAGTCAGCATCATGAAGAAAAATTTGCCGGGTTATTCAAAGCGCAGTACGCTGAGAAGGATTCTTGTCGTTACTCAGTTTTCATTCTCTATTGTTCTTATCATTTCGACTATTTATTTATACAGGCAGGTTAGTTTTCTCCAGGATTCAGATTTCGGTTTCAATAATAAAAATATTATTCTTACAAGACTAAAAGGGGAAGCGGGCGGTAAAATAAATTTTTTAAAGCACGAGCTTTTAAAAGACCCTAATGTTAGTTTTGTTACTACATCCAATAATCTGCCGAATTCAAACGGTTACTATGTACCGGTATCCGATGTTGACCAGCCGTCTAGAAACAGTAATGCTCTTTGGGATAATGTTGATTATGATTATAGCAGGACATTCAATATGAAATTGATAGAAGGGAGATTTTTCTCTAAAGATTATTTAACAGATAAGGAAAAATCTATTGTTGTAAATGCATCTTTAATTAAAGCCTTAAAGTTATCGGACCCGGTTGGTAAAACCATTCTTATTAAAGATAAAAAATATACGGTAATAGGAGTTGTTGCTGATTTTCATAATCGTCCCCTTGTTTATCCTATTGAACCAATGATTTTAACATTGAGAGAAAATTATAACAGTATTTTATTTGTTAAGATGAAATTGAGCTCAGGTAAAATCGGTGCGGGTACAATTCAATATATCAAGAATGTTTGCAGGAAATTTAGTCCGGATTATCCTTTGGATTTTATGTTCCTCGATAAAATAATTTTAGAAGGAACGGATGATATGCAGGGTGTGGCAAGAGTATTGCTTCTCTTTGCAATTTTAGGAATTGTTATCGCATGTCTTGGCCTTTATGGCTTAGCATCATTTGCAGTTGAACAGCGTACAAAAGAAATCGGGATCCGGAAAGTTCTGGGCAGTTCGGTAACGGGAATAATAAAATTATTTTCAAAAGAATTTATATGGCTCATAATTATTGCGAACCTAATTGCAGCTCCGGCAGCATACATTTTTATTAGTAATGCAATTCAATCAGCATACAAACCTCCGTTTAGTATCTGGATTTTTATAGTTACAGGTTTAGCTGTAGTAATGTTGTCATTTTTAACATTAAGCTATTATACAATAAAAGCAGCAACTGCAAACCCGGTGGAGAGTTTGCGTTATGAGTAATATGAGACAGATTAAACGGATTTTTAACTGATTATAATTCTCTGATCTGTTCAATCTTGTCAAAGGCATTCTTTTGGGAGTGTTCTATCAAGGCAGGTTTAAATAAAAAAGGTAGATTCATGATAAAAAATTTTTTTAAAATCACAGTAAGAAATTTATCGCGTCATAAGGTATTCTCATTTATAAATATTTTTGGACTTGCTGTCGGTTTAACGGTTACACTGTTAATTACCCTTTGGGTTCATGATGAATTAAGTTATAACAATTATCATAAGAACTTTCACGATATATGTCGTGTTATTACGGAATTAAAAGGAGATCGAATTCCGACAACTCCGGGCCCGATGGCTGCATTCCTGAAAAAAACTTTTCCTGAAATTGTTAATGCAACAAGGCTCAGGGAAGAGCATACTGTTCTAAAATACGGCAAGAACAGTATCCGGGTAAAAGGACTATATACTGAACCAGCTTTTTTCGATATTTTTACTTTCCCCAAGGTACAAGGCGACTGCTGCAAGGCATTGGATAATACTAAAATGCTTGTACTAACCGAATCAACTGCAAAGAAATTATTCGGTAAAGAAAACCCGGTTGGTAAAACCGTAATGATGGGGAACAAATGGGAATTTACGATTGGCGGAGTTGTAAAAGATGTTCCAAACAACACCGATCCTCCATTTAAATTTGAATATTTAGCACCTTATAAAATTTACTATGACTATCGCGATCCGGATAATTGGCGATCAAGTTGGGACTACCAGACATGGGTACAGGTAGCTCTAAACACAAATATTAATTTAGTAAATCAAAAAATTGATAATATTTGGAGCAAGCTGGTTCCCAAAAACGAATCCAAAATAAGAATATTTCTTCAGCCGTTTGCAGATGTACATCTAAAACCAAATACCACTCGATGGGATAATGGACATGGAGACATAAAATATATATATATTTTTTCCATTTTGGCGTTAATCATTCTCTCAATCGCATGTATAAATTTTGTTAATCTGTATACTGCACAGTCATTAACAAGAACAAAAGAAATATGTATTCGCAAAATTATTGGGGCAGGCAGGCTGCGGATATTTATCGGTGGTTTTGCAGAGTCGATGCTGTTTACTTTTATTGCTGTTCCGTTTACTTTTTTATTAATAGAATTAGCTCTGCCCTATTTCAATCAGCTTTCAGGAAAAGAGCTTTTTATAAATTACCCGGCACCATGGTTTATAATTAGCGGAAGTCTTATAATTTTATTTACCGGTTTGTTGTCAGGTATATACCCCGCGTTGTTTCTATCCGGGTTTATTCCTTCTAGATTTATTAATAAATCAGCACAAACCTGGGCATTAAATAATCGAAATAAGAAAAGTTCTATTTTCAGGAATGTGCTGGTTGCAGGACAGTTTGCCTTAGCAATAATTGCAATTGTTTGCACATTGGTTATTTCAAATCAGATGAACTTTATCCGGAATACTAATCTGGGTTTTGATAAAGAAAATGTTATTTATTTAACACTGGGGAATAATTATAATTCCGGCGTATACAACGCACTGAAGACTGAACTTAAAAATTTACCCGAAATAACTAATGCGTCTTATTCTAATTCTGTACCTACAACAACGGATTATTATCCTCGAATAAATTGGATTCAAAACGGGGAACAGAAAACAGGCGGCTTTACCACGTATGAGGTGGATGCAGATTACCTGAAGACTATGCATATCCAACTGAAAGAAGGCCGGTTTTTTAACAAAGATATTGCAAGCGATAAAGAGAATGCCGTAGTTATTAACACAGCGGCTGTAAAAGCGCTAGGTTTTAAGAAACCACTGGGAAGTGAAATTGAAATCGGCAATAGAAAAGCAAACATAATCGGGATTATTAAAAATTTTCATTTTCAAACTTTACGGGATGAAATTAAACCGCTTTTTTTTGTTTATGAACCGAATAGTTTATTACTTAACATCCGTGTTTCTTCTGCGGGTTTTCAAACTACAATTAAAAAAATTAAAAACGTGCTAAATCAGCAGATGCCCGGCTTACCATTTGAATGGCATTTCCTTGATAAGCAGATAGAACAATTGTATCAGGCCGATCAACGGATGATGAAAGTATTTAGTATATGTGCTATGCTTGCAATCTTTACCTCTTGCCTCGGACTTTTTGGTTTGGTCACATTTTTTGTTCAACGTAAAACAAAGGAAATCGGCATTAGGAAAGTTATAGGGGCTACTAATTACAATATCGTTTCTTTACTTACTAAAGATTTTATTAAAGTGGTCTTAATTGCAAATATTGTTGCGTGGCCTTTAGCCTATTATTTAATGAACAAATGGTTACAGAATTTTGCATATAGAATTAGTATCAACTTGTGGGTATTTGTTTTAGCCGGTGGAATTGTTCTGGTGATTGCATTAGTTACGATAAGTCTGCAAGCAGTAAAAGCAGCAACGGCCAACCCGGTTGAATCACTTAAATATGAATAGGATTTGAAAGATGTTAATTCGGAAAACACTATGTGGAATTTAATGTAAAAATATTCCGTTAGCCAATGAACGCCGGGCTGATCCGGTTTATTTCCCGGCGTTCATATTACCTAATTATTTACTCTGAAATTTTTCAATCTTAAAGAATTACTTATTACTGATACAGAGCTTAAAGACATAGCAAGAGCTGCGAACATAGGATTTAAAATTCCCAGTGCTGCCAGCGGTATTCCCAATGAATTATAAATAAAAGCCCAGAAAAGATTCTGCTTAATTGTTCTTATAGTTCTTCTTGATAACTTAATTGCTGCAACTACACCTTTCAAGTCTCCGTTTATTAAAACAATTGAACCTGTTTCGATAGCAATATCTGTTCCGTTGCCAATTGCTATTCCGACATTACTTTGTGCAAGTGCCGGAGCATCGTTAATACCGTCACCGACCATTGCTACAAATTCGTTCCCTTTTTGATATTTTGAAACTGCCTTTGCTTTTTCATCGGGCATTACTTCAGCTTCGAAAGAATCCACATCAACCTGCTTTGCAATTACTTCCGCAGTTTTTTTATTGTCGCCGGTAATCATTACTGTTTTTATCCCCATTCCTTTTAATTCTTTTACAGCTTCTTTTGATGACTCTTTGACAGGATCTTCAATTGCAATTACACCTTTAAGATTTTTATTAATACCCACGTATACTAAAGTTTTACCTTTCTGTAAAAGCTCATCAACTTTTTCATTTAGCCGATCATTTGTTATAGATTTTTCCAGCATTAATTTCCTGTTTCCGACAGTTGCAATATTATCATTTACACTCGATATAATTCCTTTTCCTGTTATGCTTTCAAATGAACCCGTTTCAAGTAATGATATATTTTTCGATTTAGCATAATTTACTATTGCTTTTGCAATAGGATGTTCGGATTTATTTTCAACAGAAGCTGCTATTTGTACAATCTTTTCTTCACTCTCACCATCGAAAACGATCTCTGAAACGTGCGGCTCACCTTCCGTTATTGTACCGGTTTTATCTAAAATAACTGTATTTATTTTATGAGCAACTTCAAGGCTTTCGCCGTTTTTAATTAATATTCCGAATTGTGCGCCTTTACCGGTTCCAACCATTATAGCTGTTGGTGTAGCAAGTCCAAGAGCGCAGGGGCAGGCAATAATTAATACTGCAACAAAATTAATCAATGCAGCATTAAAACCGCCGCCGGATAACAGCCAAGCAAGAAAAGTAATAACAGCTATGCCGATAACAACAGGGACAAATACGGATGCCACTTTATCTGCCAGGTTTTGAATTGGAGCTTTTGAACCCTGGGCTTCTTCAACCATCCTTATTATTTGACCCAGAACAGAGTTATCACCGAGTGCGGTTATTTCAAATTGAAATGACCCGGTTTTATTTATCGTACCTCCAATTACTTTAGCACCTGTAGATTTTTCAACCGGGATGCTTTCACCTGTAACCATCGATTCATCAATAACAGAACTGCCTTGAACAATTGTTCCGTCTGCGGGAATTTTACCTCCCGGTTTAACAATAACAATATTACCCAATTTCAAATCTTCAATATTTACTCCAATTTCCGTATCATCTTTTTTCAACAACGCAGTTTTAGGTTTTAAACTAATAAGTTTTTTAACTGCAGTATTAGTCTTTGATTTAGCCCTGCTTTCCAGCCATCTTCCCATCAGGATTAAAGTGATAATTACAACCGTTGTATCAAAATAGACATGCGGATATTCCCCCGGCTTTAAAATTAGAGCCGGAAAAAGAGTTACAAGAATACTAAAACCATATGCAGCGGCAGTACCTACAGCAACAAGCGAGTTCATATCGGCTGTAAAATGTTTCAGGTTATTCCAGAAAATTGTATAAAATCTTTTCCCTGAAATAAACACTACCGGAGTTGCTAAAATCAATAATATCTTGTTCAGATAATCAGCCGAAATAGGAATTAAGTTGTGAAATCCGCTCCACATGCTCCCCATACCTAACAGCAAGATAGGTACGGCTAAAATTGCAGCAAAAATTAATTCTCTTTGTAAAGTTTTGTGAAATTCTGAAGTTTCATTCCCGGATTCTTCTTTTACCTTTTCTTTTGAAGAAGAGACATCCATATTATAGCCGGCTTCTTTAACTAGATCGGCTACATCATTAATGTTTACTTTCCCTTCTTCAAATTCAAAAGTTGCTTTTTCGGTTGCAAGGTTAACAGAAACATTTTTAATCCCTTCAATCTTTTTAATGGATTTCTCAACACGTGCTACACAACTTGCACAAGTCATACCTTCAACAGGGAAAGTGACTTTCTCGAATTTGTTTAACTTATCTTTATCTAAAATTGTATTATTCATCTTAATTACTCTATTTTATTTCGGAGTTCGGATTACGAATTGCAGAATCGTAATCCGAAATCCAATATTCGCGATTTAAAATTAGGTTCAGTTTGCGATAAGTTTATATCCTGCCTCTTCAATTGCGTCCGCCAGAACTTTATCATTTACTTTCGTTTCATCAAATTCTACATCGGCACTGCCGATTTGTACATCATTTACTTTAACATTTTCTAATTTGCTCAATTCTTTTTGTACTGCCATTACACAGTGATGACAGGACATACCTTCTATTTTTAACGTTTCTTTCTTCATTTTTTACTCCTTAATCTGTTTATTTACACTGCAAAAATAAAAAAGATAAAGTTATGTATGTTATATTTTAAATAGAAAGGTTTATAAAATTTTAAGATTAGTGATCTTCAAGTTCATCGGATTGAAAATGGAATTGAAAACCCTTGAAGGTCTTAGATTGTGATTCATGAGATTTAATTTAAATTAATTGTTAACCTTCGAGGATTTACAATTTTGTTGTTTACATTGTTAACCTCGAAGGTTTTCAATAATATTATATAACTTTATCGAGAGGCTTTCTCACCTTTTTACGAAGATGTTTAAATTCCGATGGAGTAAGACCGGTAATTTTTTTAAACTGGCTTGAGAGATGCTGCACACTGCTGTATCCTAGCCTGTAAGATATTTCTGTTAAAGATAATTCATTATAGATAAGCAATTCTTTAACTTTTTCAATTTTTTGATTGATAATATAAGTTTCTAAAGTTACTCCTTCATGTGAAGAAAACAATGAACTTATATATTGGTAACTTTTGTCGATTTTTTCTGATATATAATCGCTGAAATTTATACCGGTTAATTTATCTTCACTTTGATTTTGAATTAATTCAATTACTATTACTTTAATTTTCTCAATAATCTTTGCCTGCTTGTCATCGATAAGTTCAAATCCATTCTGTTCAAGCACATCTTTAATTTGATTATCATTTATATCATTTGATGATGAAACAACCGCTTCACCCAGTATTACATTTTCAACTTTAAGACCGAGCTTTTCAAGCTCTTCTTTAACAACTTTTATGCATCGGTTGCAGACCATGTTTTTTATGTATAGTGTTTTTGTATTCATTTGCAGTAATATACTTTCAGAGAATTTACTATAGAAATTATCCATTTGTTCCAGAAAAAAAGGGACAAGTTAAAAACCTGTCCCGTATATTAATTTTATGGTGCCTGTACAATAGTCACCTCAAAAGGCTGCAGAGTAAGCGATATATCTGTCAGGGTGGGACCTCCATGCCTTTTATAAGTTGTATCCCTGTTTACCGATATTTGCTCTCCATGAGCCAATTCTTTCCATCCTTTGGTAGGAAAATCCTTAGTAAATCTCAAGGATACCGGTGCTGTTTCGTTACTCATGTTATATAGTATATATTGATTTTGTCCGAAAAGGTACATTGCAACCTTTCCTTGTCCCTGGAAAGTAAAACCTAATTCCTTAGAAAAGGATGCCCGGATTCTATTAAGTACTTCTGCCGGAAGTCTTAATAAATCATAACTGTTTTCAGGCATCGCCAGAACATATATGTTTCCATTAAGATAGGGTGTCTCAAGCATAATACCATAATCATAATCATTTAAAACAAGTGCGGCATTCCGAACATATGGCCAGGTAGTAGTTTCAATACGAGGGAAAGTAAAAGTTTTGTCTGCCTTAATAATCTTTTGATTCCATCCATGACTGATTCGGAACTCTGAAGAGGAAATGGTTCCGCCATAGTCGACAAAGCTTAATGTGTTTTTAAATTCAGTATCCTTTAATTCTTTCCATAAATCCCATGTCATAAACACATCATTTCCATCACGTAATCTTGTCAGCATCTGGCCGGCAAGCTGTTCGGGTGAATTATGGAATAGAGAATGCAAAGTAAATATTGCATTCTGACTTTTTGACGGAAATTGGGCGACCGGATCAATTGGTATTCCTGCCATTCCAAAATAACCAAAAATGTTATATACCCCGGTTGAACCATAAGGAAGATACATTGGAATCCCATGCGGATCACCTTTCAATAAACCGGCAACTCTGTTAAATTCAGGCAGCATATCAAGGAAATGGGGATATACATTGCTTGAAGGTCCGGTTGTCGGGTATAGCTGTCCCGCACACCAGAGAATTATTTCAGGAGCTCTTGCAAAAATTGCCTGCCAGACTTCTGCAACATAATCGTTTCCTGCATTTTTCATCCCGTAATTGTCTAGCCAGGCACCAATCCACTTTGATGGATCAACACTTGAAAACCATTTCTGAAAAACATAACCGCTGTAAGTAGGTATATGCTGATCCTGGGTTTCAGGAACACGTGTTTCGATACCTACATCCATCAAATCAAACTGCTTTGTCTCATTATATACATCATACCCGTTTTGCCGATGGCCTTCATACCAATTGGGGTATTTAATTATAATTTTGCAATTAGGATTTACTTCTTTTGCAGGATCTATAATATATTTTTTTGATTGTTCAAGAATTAATTTTGTACGGTAATCTGCCCAGCTTTGGTTACCCCTGTCTTCAACACTTTTGGGATCAGTTGCAGTTGTGAACAGCCAGTCGTCAAGAATGATATAATCAAAAACCTCGGCAAGCGACTGCATCCTTTTTTTTAAGGCATTAAGATCTGCCTGGTTGTTATATGTTGAAGGACCTCCTTTGGGGGATACCGGTACCATGGAACCCCAGACTTCTATTCCCATGGCTTTGAATCTTGCAGTTATTTTTTTTAAAAGAGGGACATTAATTTCACTGCTGTTGCTGTTTCCCTGCAGGTACACTTTATAAGCTTTTACCGGCGCAAAATATTTCATCGTCTTCTGGAACTGTATTGAATCTGCAAGCAGGTGCTCCACATCTCCGCTTGTAAAATATATTGCGTACTTAACATTCGGCCAGCCGTTATTGCTGTTTTGTGCTAATGTAGTATTTGTAATTAAAAAAAAGGCACATAAAAATGATGTAAAAAAAATAGATAAATATTTATAATGGAAAGTTTTCATTTAAACCTCTGCAGATTGATTCGGCTTGTTTAGCAGTATTACAATTCATTTTTAAATGATTATATGTGTTGAGTGAGTAAAACGATTATCAAAATTATCTTTTTAAGCACTTAAGTGCAAATTTATTGATTTATATGTTTCCCTGATTTTTAACCGGGGATAATTTTATTTAGCAGATATACTGCCTTGTATTCCCGTTTCACCTGGACAAAGTATAAATAACATTGTCAGCATTATGTTTATCGTGACGATCGGGGTTCAGTTTAAAACCATTCCTCTCAAGCAGCTTAATTGAACTAACATTTTCTTTATGAGTATATGCTTCAATTTTTTCAAGTCCAATCTTATTAAATCCATAGCTGATAATACTTTTTAGCGCTTCATTTGTATATCCTTTGCGCTGGAAGGGGAGCTTTAACTCATAACCAATCTCAGCTGTTTTTTTTGTTATCTGAAAAATACCACAAACAAATTGTCCCTATCAATTCAGGATTTTCCTTCAGGCATATTCCCCAATAGCTCCATTTATTTAATTTTATATCATCATTAATTTTTTTAATAAATTCCTCTGCTTCTTCTGTATTCATCATCTTTTGTCTGTCTAAATACTCATTTATAATATTATTGGATCTCAACGAGTTAATTGCTTGTTTGTCTGAATCATTTAAACTCCTCAAAACTAACCGTTCTGTAGTTATTGACGGGAAAGGAATAAAATTAATATTATGAGTTATATCAATTTTTTAATTAAACCGAAAAAATTTTACTAAATAAAATAGTTAGTTGAATATGTGGTAAATCAAATAGAAAATTTCACTTAAAACATCAAAATAATTAAATTAAAAACCTAATTTTCAATAATTACTTTTGTAAATATGAATAAAATAATTGACCTTAGAAGTGATACAGTTACCAGACCATCTGAACAAATGCGAAAAGCAATGTATGAAGCGGAAGTCGGTGACGATGTATTCGGAGAAGATCCGACAGTGAATAAGCTGCAGGAATATGCTGCAGAAATTTTGGGAAAAGAAGCATCACTTTATGTAGCAAGCGGGGTAATGGGGAATCAGATTTGTCTGAATGTTCTGACAAATCCCGGCGATGAAGTTATTTGTGAAAAAGATGCACATATATTTCATTATGAATCTGGATCTCCGGCAGCATTGAGCGGGATTCAACTAATGCCTGTTGAAGGAAAGCTGGGCGTATTTACTCCTGAGCAAATAGAATCTCTGATTAGACCTGAAAGTGCTTATTATATGCCGAGGACAAAAGTTATTGAGATTGAAAATACACATAACCGTGCCGGCGGTACCATTTTCCCTTTAGATAAAATCAAAGAGATAAAGAAGCTGGTAGATAAATATTATTTAAAGTTTCACCTTGATGGAGCAAGGATTTGGAATGCATCTGTTACGGCTAAAATATCCGTCAAAGAATATGCATTATATTTTGATTCAATTTCATGCTGTTTATCTAAAGGACTTGGAGCACCGGTTGGTTCTATAATCGGAGGAAGTAAAGAATTTATAAAAGATGCTCATAGGGTAAGGAAAGCATGGGGCGGGGGAATGCGGCAGGTTGGAATTCTTGCTGCTGCCGGTTTGTATGCTTTAAAAAACAATATTGAAAGGCTAAATGAAGACCATGAAAAAGCAAGAAGTCTTGCTGAGGCAATTGATGAGAATCCTAATCTGGTAATAGATATGGATTCGGTTCAAACTAATATTCTAATGTTTAAACCTTTAAATATAAGTGTTGAAAAAGCTATCTCTGAATGCGGCAGTAAAGGTCTATTAGTTACTCCGGGCAGTGTTGGATATTTACGCGCAGTAACTCATCTGGATGTTTCTTTTGAAGATATTGAAAAAGCTAAACAGATAGTTAGGGAAGTATTTAATTAATAGTACATAATCATAATTCTAATCTTACTCTTACTCTGGATTAAGATTATGAGTAAGAGTAAGAAAATAAAAAATGGAAACAACAAATTTTAAACATAAAATAACTGTTAAAGTCAGGTTTAATGAAGTCGATATGCTTGGCGTTTGCAATAATGCAGTTTATATAAGTTATTTTGAAGAAGCACGTCTTCAGTATTTTAAAGATTTGGAATTAATTCCGTCGGAAGGTATTTTTTCAGATGGTAAATTGTTTTATGTAGTTAGAAATGAAATTAACTATAAAGACCATACAAGATTTGATGATGAATTAAATATATATTCAAAAATTTCATTTATTAAAAATTCAAGCTTCGGCTTTGAACATTTAATTGTTAAATCAAAAGGAAATACTATAGTAGCTGATGGAAAGGGTGTTATGGTTTGTGTCGATCCTTCAACGAAAAGGTCCACTATTTTACCAGAAGTTTTTTATGAGAAGATTTCCGGGTTTGAAGATAATGTTAAAATTCTTAAGGAAAATATTTAACATTTATCATTTTATCCTTTAATAATACAAAGTTCCCAACAAATAGTATCCTCCAAAGAAGCATACAAAATAATATAACTTGCGTAAAATAATTATGAGAAGGTCCGGAAAAATATTAATCGTTTCTTCGATTTATGATTTAAGATTGTTCTGAAATGAAATAATAAACTTTTTAGGAAATATTTTCGAGTAGACTTCTCCTAACTATTGTCGAACTGTGTCTTCATTCCTTTATACAAATGTTATATTTAACTAGAGATTTATAATTGTAATTATTTACATTTTTGTGGTCCAATGCGCTATCTGTTTTGCAGTAAGCCCGAATTGCATCTATATATTTATAATATTAAGTTAGAAGTTAGGGATTGACCCACTATAAAAAAACAAATTATTATAACTTAATCCCCACAAAAACAGGGATCTATTTTATACTAAAATCTTCTTGGAATCGCATTTTAATTCGAATTCCTTTATAAAGTGAGCTTAAAAACAAATTACTGTTATATTCTTGCATTGGAGGGAAACATGCCGCTTAAAAAATCTTTATTTAATAAGGTTTTGTATCTAAGTCTTTTATTTGCCTTACCATTAACACTATTTTTACAAAACTGTTCAAAAGATAACAACCCGGTTACTACAACAGAGGAGCAATCTATTGTAGCAAAACTAGATACAACAATAAATGTTGATATGGCGGATGCCTATGTATCATTTCAAGATAGTGTCGTTTTGCATATTCCGCAGGGGACAGTTTCCGGTAATACTAAACTTACAATAACAAAATTAGCAGAAAGTTCAGTCCCAACAGATACCGAAATGGACTTTCCAAATACTTATGAGATAACTTTAGGCTCACAACATGTTTTCGATAAGCCATTGAATTTGACATTAAAATATGACCCAGGAAAATTAAACGAGGGCAAATTGAAATATCAGATTGGAGCGGCATATTATGATGAAACTTTGAACAGATGGGAATTATTCAAAGGCGTTTCAGTTGATACAATCAATAATACAGTCTCTTTTTCTACATCACATCTTACAAAATTATCATGGTGGCATTTTAAAAGAGTTCTTGGTTACACTGATTATATAACAAGTCCGCATTTCATAATTTATTGGACTGACGGCAAAGTTCCTTCTGACGCAGCCTATAATTCTTCTTTAACAAATCACAAAGGTACAGCCCCGCATTATATACAGGATATTCTTTATTACATGGAAGAAGCGAGAGCGGTTTACAAAAAAGAACATTTAACTGTTCCCACTGATACAACGGATAAAGCAGAGGTTAGAGTATTGGAATTAGCGAAAGGGGAGGATGGTAATACCAGTTATTTTGGTTTTATTAGAATAAGCCAAAACATACAAAAAGATAATGATTTTTCACAAGAAGAATTAGTTAAAATTACTTGTGCACATGAGTTGCTGCATTATATCCAGGATTATTATTATATGTTTACCTTTGAAGGAAATATTATAAAATGGTGGTTAGAGGCTACTGCAGTTCAGGCAGATAGAATAGTATGGCCTACTAAAGCAAACTTTGAAGCTATAAGTTATGCAGATGGCTCATTAAGCGGACAATTGGATCGCTCATGGGATGACTGCAACGAAGACCCTAATTACTATACTGCAGGTGGTTTTCTTACTTATTTAACTACATATCGTGAGGGATCAAAATTGAGTATTCCGGAAATTATAATTGAAACCGGTAAAGCAAAAAATGTAAGTTATTTCAGGACAACATTGAATGATTATCTGGTGAATAAGATGTCTTCACATGGGATTGGTTCTGAATATGGAGATTATGTTAAATGGGCTTATGAACACAAGGGACCAATTAAAATCGATTATATTCCCCCTCTTAGCAGCACAAATGATAAATATGTTGTGCCGGTGATGCTAACTGAAACAGAGCCCTCTTGGAACGGGAAGGTTACAATCCCATATTTAGCGGCAAAGATGGTAAAAATTATTTCACCCACATCTCAAGGGGCAACGTCTTTTAATATCGTACTTACTAACCAGGATACCCAAATTGAACAATATGTTTATGTGTCGGATAGAAATCAAACTGTTTATAAAAAATATCTTATTCCAAATGATACATTAAAAATTAATTTGGAAAGTAAAAATCAATGGATTGATATTCTAAGTAATAATGTTTTCTCCAATGATAACGGAAGTTTTGATTTAAGTGTTAAACTTACGCAAACACCTACTATTACCGGTATCACGCCTTCTTCTGCTGCGGTTGGAGAAGTTGTTCAAATTAAGGGAAATAATTTTGGCGGATCCCAAAGCACCGGAGAAGTTTGGTTCGGAACTGTAAAAGCTTTGGCTTCCGATATTATCTCGTGGATTGATACACAAATTGATGTTAAAGTTCCGGCAGGGGCAACGACCGGCAATGTTCATGTTGTAGTTAATAATGTTAACAGCAATAATACTTCTTTCACATTGTCCAATGGTGCAGAAATAACCTATGTATACTTAAATGATACTAAATTGGAATTCACTGCTCCCAAAAATGCTTTTACAATAAAGGGAAAGAAATTTGGTACTAACGGTAAGGTCTATATCAATAACTCTGAAATCTTATATAATTGGTACTGGAGTGATACGTCAATATATGTAAACTCATTACCAGAAGATATTTCAACAGGGTTGGATTCTATTTATATAATCTCAACCTCTAATGGACAATCAAACACATTTCAATTTTATAATGGTATTCCCTTAAGTTATTTGTCTGCTCTTGACGCACCGGGATATGATATTTTGCTCTACGGTATTTATGGAACTCAAAGTGAAATTGTTGCAATAGATCCTAAAAGTGATGATGGACTAACAAAGTCGTTCAATTGGAAAAATAATGTTTTGAATATCGAACTCAATAGTTCACGGTTAACTTATACATACACTGGAAATATTGAATGTACATTTTCTGCTGACGGCCTTAAAATTGAGAAGCTCTTGATTGATTATACTTTTGAAAATTCAAGTACTTCCTCGTCGGCTGAAAATTTAGATTTCCATTATCAAGCAAAAAATATTCCTTATTTTATTTACTGGGATGGACGAATTAGTTATCAAATGGATTATTCCGGATTACAAAATGCAACTGTTAGTACTTCGGGAAATATTTTTATTCGTGATTTAAAGACTAATGAGATTGTATCGCGCCCATTCTCAGGAATTAGAACAGATCTATCTACCTCTGGAATTCAAATTGAATTTCCTCCTAAATAAAAATAGGAAGTTCAATTCAAATAGAGGTAAAGATATATTATAAAACCGAAGGTAAAGATTTGAATTCAGATAGAGAGGAATTCTAAAATATTTTTAATTTTATTTTTCAATTATCCTTAATATAGAAGGAAGCACAATTAATAAAAGCGGCAAAGCAATTATAAATCCGCCGATAATTGCAATTGCCAAAGGCTGATGCATTTGTGCACCTGTCCCTATGCCAAGTGCCAAAGGAAGCAAGGCAGTGATTGCGCCAAATGCCGTCATTAAAGTTGGGCGCAATCTTAATGAAATAGAATTTACAATGGAATTATCTTTGTTCTCTATACTCAATTTAGAATTTAAATATTGAAGGTAAATAAAAATGGAATTTTCACCGATGATTCCTACTATCATTATAATACCGGTATAGCTGCCTACGTTAAGAGGAGTACCCGTAATAAAAAGTGCTAGAAAACTTCCGGCTATTCCCAGGATTGCAATAAAGATAATCGAAATAGACACCCTGATCTTTCTAAATAGAAAGAGCGAAACCGTGAATACCAATAGGATAGCTAAGATGAGTATATCCAATAAATCGCTGAATGCTTTTTGCTGCTGTTCGTATGCACCACCATAAACTATTTCATAACCGGTTGGTAATTTAATTTCTTTCCCTATTTTCTTTTGTAGTTCTGCAATAGTGCTTCCCAAATCACGGTTATTTAATCTTGCAACCACATCATATTCTTGTTTGAGATTTTCCCTATCAATTTCAGCTACTCCTTTAATAAATTTTATTTTGGTAAATTCATTTATAGGTTTAACCGATCCGTTATTAAGAGAAATAAAGCTGTTCTTTATATCATCCAAAGAATTTATCATCTTTCCATTAAACATTCTTATATTGAAAAGTTGATTTTGACCCAATACATTACCTACTACCGTACCTTTAATTTTAGTATTGATTTGGTATTGCAATTGATTTGGCGTTAATCCGTATTGAGCAAGCTCTGCATTTTTTGGCTGGAAGATAATGTTCGGACCGGCGATTGTTATTCCATCAAATACATCTGCTGTCCCCGCGGTATTATTAACAATGTCTGCAATTTTTTCTGCAAGTTCCTGAAGCCTAGATTGATCATCACCAAAGATTTTTATTGAAATCGGCTGTTTTGTGGCGATTAAATCACCAAGCATGTCTTCAATAATTTGTCCGAAGTCCACCTGAAGAGCCGGAAGTTTAGATTCCACTTTTTTCCTTATTTTATCTGCTACTTCATCTGTTGTCAAACTTCTATTTTTCCTCAGTTGAATTGTATAATCACCTGTATTTGGTTCAGTTATAAAGAAACCGTTTTGTGTCCCGATCTGCCGGGAGAATGATTGAACTTCGGGTGTAGTTTGCAAAATTTGATCGACTACATTCAGCATCCTGTCTGTCGCTTCCAATGAAGTTCCTGGAGGGCTTACAAAATCTAATACCATTGAACCTTCATCCATTTGAGGTAAAAATCCCGATGGCAGTTTAGGAATTATATAATATGAAAATGCAATTAAAAAGATTATAAAAATAATAGATATCCAGGCTTTGTTAATGAAAAAATATACCCAGTTTCTTTGTTTTACTTCTTTATGCTTTCCTAATGAAGATCCTTTTTTCGTAAAGAGTATATAGATTACTGGAAGTCCTATCCAGGTAACAAAATAAGAGCAAACAAGGGTAATTATCATCGCATTTGTTAATACTTTGAAGTATGCACCGGCAACACCACCCATTAAGAAAAACGGAAGAAAAATTACTATGGTACTTAATGAAGAACCGACCATCGCCGGAAGTAAATATTTTATGGCTTTTGATACTAAAGTAGTGCTGCTCTCTTCAGGGTTCTCTTCATGAGTCCGGTGAATCTGTTCAACAATTACTATTGCGTCATCAATAATAAGGCCTATCGCTGCAGCAATGGATCCAATTGTCATTATGTTAATTGTATACCCGATAGCATACAGCACAATAAAAGTTAAGCATAACGTAATAGGTATTGTTGCTAAAATTACCGAGCTGGCTTTGAAAGATTTAAGGAAAATTATTGTAATAAAAATTGCAAGTAACAATCCAACCCATACGACATCTCTAACACTACCGATAGCATCGGAAACGAATTCGGCTTGATTATAGAAAGGACGAAGCACCACTCCTTTGGGTAATATTTTTTGAAGCTTCGGCAGTTCCTTTTCTATTGAGCTTACAACTTCAAGTAGATTTGCATTAGGCTGTTTTAAAATATGAATCGTGGGGACTATTTTACCGTTAGCTTTTATTTTTACATAACTTCTTTCCGAACCGATTTCCACCTTCGAAATATCTTTTAATCTTATAACCCTTTGAGGTGTATTGAGAATAACCAGATTATTTAATTCTTCTTTACTGTTTTGGGTCGCTTCGGTGAGTGTTAAATATAATCTATCATAATTATCTATATATCCTGTAGAAGAAATAAAATTTGATTGCGATATTTTATCTGCAACAGTTTGAGGTGTAATTTTTAAATTGCTAAGCTGGGCAGGATTTAATATAACATGATATTCCTCAACCTTTCCTCCACCAACCCCGACTTCAGATATTCCCGGAATCCTGGACAGGAACGGTTTTACAGTATACTCAGCAATATTTCTTAAGTCAATCTGGCTGTAACCATTGCCCGAAATAGAAAAGCCCATTATAGGAAAAATAGAAGGATTCATTCTTTCGATAGAAATATTAATCCCTTGAGGCAGATTTTGTTTTATTTCATTTATACGCGCTTCTATCCTTTGCTGGTCTATATTGATATCCGAATTCCAATCGAAGAAAGCTGAAATCTCGCAGCTTCCCCTGCTTGTTGCACTTCGAATTAGATTAAGTCCGGGCACTCTTTTAATTGCATTTTCCAAAGGAACAGTTACAGTAACAGCCATTTTATCGATGGGCTGTTCACCATTGTCTGCTATTACTTTAATTTTGGGGAATGTGATATTTGGAAATAATGATGATTGAATATGGGTAAACGAATAAACTCCACCCAATAAAATTATAATTAATATAACTGCAATAGGGCTTTTGTATTTAACATAGAAGTTATTCATTTAACTATCTCGACTTTTGCTGTATCTGGCAAACCGTAAGCGCCGGTTAAAATTATCCTATCATTTGTGTCGAACTTAGGACTTAAAATCTGTGCAACACTATCGTTTTCAATTCCTTTTTTAATATTCACTCTAATTGCCGTTGTATCGTTAATTAATTTCATGATCCAGAAACTATCTTGTGTAACGTTGGTAATTAAAGAAGATTTAGGAAGTACAGTTGTATTCGAAAAACTTTTGTAAGGGATTTTTACTATAACATTTAAACTATCCGGGATATTTCGGTATCGTTTCAGCTTAATAAAATATATTTGTGTTTGAGTAACAGGATTTACTGCCGGGACGCTTTTTCCGATAGTACCCGGCATAGTAATTCCATCAGGAAGATTTACTTCACAATCTCTTCCGGTTTTAACTTTTAAAACATCTTCATAAGGAACATTTAATTTTATACGTAAAGAAGAAGGATTTGATATTATTGCTAATAGTTCGCCGTCAGAAACAAAATCACCTTGATGATAATTCAATTCTGTTAGCACTCCTTCAGTTTGGGCTTTTAATTTAACTGTTCCCTTAAACTGCTTATTTCCAAATGAAATGTTCAAGCTGTCAGCTGCAGCAGATTCCATTGTTTTAATTTGAAATAAATTTTCACCTTCTTTTACCGAATCCCCAATGTTTTTATAAACCTTTTCTATAAATCCTTGGAAAGTTGCTCTTACAATTTCTTTTGTTAAGAAAACAGTATTGCCGTTTAATTCAATATAATCGCTTAAATTAGTTTTGAAAGGATGCGTTATAGTTACAGGTGTACCGCCGCCGCTTACTTTATCGGTAGTATTTTCATCTTTACCGCTGCATGAGACTATTATGAATGGTATTATCAGGAGTGCAGAAAATAAAAATAGTTTATTAATTATTTTTATTATAAGCCTTTTATTTAACCGTTTTTTCATTCTGAAATTCCATTTACTTTTTAATTCTCTTCATTTCTTTTGTATTGAATTATCGAGCAGCTAGTATTAAGTTTCCGGAATCTGGTATCCGGTATCTAGCATCAAGTATCCAGTATCCGCTCACCAATTCCAGTAATTGTAATTGTTTATTTCAAGCTGATAATTTATTTCAGTCGAGATATAATTTTTTTGAAGATCAATATAATTTCTTAATTCTGTTAGATATTCAATCATAGACATATTACCTTTTTCTAATTGTTCGAGGGATATATTGAGTAAATTTATATAATCTGTAATCTGACTTTTAAAATCATCAAGATTTTTTCTCAAAGAATGTATCCTGTTTTCAGCGTCTTTTCTTTGAGTATAGATATTTTTAGCCGCATAATTTTTATAATCACCTGAAATTTTTTCGGCAATTAAGCTTTGCTGTCTTGTAATATCTTTTTGTCCTCCATCAAGAATCGGAACAGATAAACTAATTCCTGCACTCAATCCGAATCTCCGTTGTATATTGTCTATTTCTACGGCGTTCAAACCTGTATTAAAGAATAATTTTATCTGCGGTAAATATTTAGTCTCAAAAATATTTTGCTGGGCAGCAGTGTTTAAGCTGTCCAAATAATATTGAAACAAAAACTTCGAGCTGTCGTGCGGATTAATCAAACTTAAATTAACTGAATCGATTATAACAGTTTGAGTATCTTTAATCCCGCAGATTGAATACAATTGAAAAAGTCCGTTTTTATAATTCTGCCAGGTTTGGTTAAGATTGATTTGCTGTGATCTTGTTTCAACTTTAAGCAGCAAATAATCCTGGACTTTTGCTATTCCTTTTTCTACCAGGTCGGAAGTTAGTTTTAGCTGATTTTCAAGATTTCCCTCAATTTCTTTTGACAGCTTATAAAGTTCAAGATTTTGCAGCGTATTTAAATATTGATCAGTTACTGTCTTTTTTAAATTATGTTTTTCCGTATTTAGCTGATTCTCATAGTTTTTACCCTGTATGTTCCTTTGATTATTTAAAGCATCCAGTAAAGGTCCATTAAAGATGTTTTTGTCAACATTTATTAATGCTGAATACAGACCTCCGTTTGTAATTCCAACATCATAACCAATGGCTTTTGGATCAGGATTAGTGCTGATTAAATGTCCGTTATTATTAAAATATGGTGCAAACAAATAATCACCGGTAACATAAACCTGGAATGCAGAGTTTTGAGCCTCATCAAGTTTTTTCTGTAAGTTGTTTATTAAAGATAAATTACTGTAGTTTTTAATATTCGGTGAATTTTTAACTGCTTGGGCAACAAAGTAATCGAGACTATATTGTGCAAAACAAAGGTTATAGAAGAAAAAGAATAGTAATGTTATTTTTTTTATCATACGGGAAGATGATTCTTAACTTTATAAAAATGCCAATATTAAATTTAACAAAAATACTAATAGTATAAATAATTATTGTTACGCAAGGCAACTCTGCACTCTGAAATTAGTCTTCATCATTATCTTCTTTTTCGTTCTCTTTCCCTTCTTTCTCTTCATTTTCCTTTTTCATTTTTTCCATCTTTTTAATATTTCCTTTTGAATCGAGAACGATTTCTTGTTTCTGTATTCCCTGTTTAACAACAAGTTCATAGCTAATTCTTTTACCGCTTGTAATCTTTTCTGCTTTATTAATTTCGCAATTAGGGTACTTTTTCATTACTGAGCTTTTTACAAAGTCAGGAATATCATTTGAAGCCAAGTTTCTTCTATTTCAGCAACTTTCCCAGATTTTGTATATAGAAGATCTCTTCGCCGGGTACCATCTATGCTCTCTATTTCGTAATAAGTTTTTCCGTTCTCTTTTTCAATTGATGTACCCTTAATTGCTGCATTGGGATATCTTTTCTGAAATGCATTTAAGACGGCTTTTGGAAGATCGTTTTTATCTATTTTCTTCTCCTGAGCAAATGATGAATCAGTTGATACTAAAATAAATGCCAAAGAGATAATAAATACGAAATATATTATTTAGCTTCATTTTTCGGCTTCTTCTTTATAATGTAATTATTCATGTTAAAATAATCTATTTAGTATGAAATCAAGATGAAAATAAGATGTGAACAAGTTGTTTATAATGTGCAGAAAAAGATATGTCAGATTCACCTCTGTGGTGAGTCTCACATTTGATTTAAGATATTCCGGGAATTAAAACATGTAAACAAATCCAAGACCTTTGGTAGTTAAATAGAAGTTATAATTATTTTCGTGATTATCAAGTCCCATTGCAGTACGAAATCCCTTACCGACAGCAATACCGATTGCGTAACCAATAAACGCACCTGCAACTGCATCGGAAAACCAATGGATATTTGTCGATACACCTAAACCGATTAAAGAGGCGTAGGTGAGTCCGCCGTATTTAATTGCTGCATTATTAGGGTAAAGTTCCATAAGTGCTGCTGCCATTGCAAAAGCGGTTGCAGTATGGCTGCTAGGCCATCTTTCATAAACTCCGCCGCGCAGAAATCCAAATCTGAAATCAGTGCTGTAATCGTTAGCTATTCCTTTTTTATCGGGAGGTACTCTTCCGGTAAAGGCTTTCAATATTGAAGACGCCACTGCTCCGAGGATTGCGGCTTGTCCAATCGCAAGACCGGTAATTTGCAGTTTCCTATTATCTTTATATCGTCCGAATAAATAAAGTCCTAGCGGAACAGCAACGGCAGCTATTGGTTGTGTACCAACAGAAATAAAACCTGTGTTTGAAATCCACTTATGTTCTTCTGCATTTTTATGCCATCGCCAGTCAAAACCGCTTTTTACAATACCGTATGTGGCGGCAGCGGCGATGATATAATCCAAACCGTAGTTGTAGGTTATCGAACCGAGGGCGTTATCTGCCATCCCGTGAAAAACAAAAGTTAGCGGAACGGAAGAGGAATCCTTACCGTTTCCTGCGGCAGAAATGGTTTCGGGAATTAAAAAAAATATACATGCAATTATTAGGACTGTACCGGTGGAGCAGAATTGTCTTTTCACTTTACATTTCCTTTCCATATTAGGAACACATGCTTCTCTTTTTTGAGCTGCTTATACGTAACCAGGTACCATACACTGCCTAAAAAAATTACAAATATTTTAATACGCTAAAGTCTGATTGAAATAATAATTGAGATCATTCCTTCTTTAATATCAGCACGCCAAAATTGTTATTACCGAGTTTTCCCGGTAAATAAATATTATGTGTAGTTGGATCAAGTGCCATCGTTCTTAAACTTTTATCAGTTGAAATATTATCGATAACCTTAAATGTTGTGGGTGACTCTTCTTTAATTACAGTTAATGTCCCTTCTCCATTAGAACTAAATGCAAGATGAGTATTGGGATCAAATCCGCATGCATCCACATGTCCTCCAATAGGAACGGTTGTAATTACTTTTCCGGTTTTCGCATTCGATATTGCCATCAATTTATTATGGCAGCCGGAAAACAGAATATTATTTTTTACATCCATCGCCAAACCCGATGGACCTTCCCCCGGAGATAAAGACCATGTTTTAATTATCTTCAATGTTTTCGGATTAAATTCTACAACCTTACTTTTGTCTTCCAGATTAACGAACATCAAACCATTCCCGTTTGTTACCACAAATTCGGGTCCTCCTTCAAGTTTAATTGTACCGGCTATCTTATCGGTTTTTGCATCAATAGCAGTAATATTGTTACTACGTCCGTTCATCGTAAAAACTCTTTTAGTAAAAGGATCATATACTATTGCATCAGGATCTTTACCTGTTACTTGTATGCTGCCGGTTACCTTAAAAGTTTTCAAATCAAAAACTGTTACGGAATCACTTCGACCGTTGCTTATAAATCCTTTGCCCAAATCGTCAGCAAACACTATTCCGTGTACGCCGTTTAAGTTATCTATTTCTCCGATAGCTTTATTAGTTTTAAGATCTATTATGTGAACCCGGTCAGCGTGAGAGACATATAGTCTGTGCATTGGAACATCAATTGAAGCATAATCCCACCATCCGCTTCCGCCAATCATTATACTGTCGGCGACTTTGTAACCTGAAGTTTGTGCGAATAAAATTGAAGGCAGAAAAAAAACTAAACAGAGAAATAAAAATAATTTTTTCATTTTCACCACCTTAAAATTGTTTATACGAGGGGTTGACTAAAAAGTAAAGAAGTGTCATTTCAAAGGAGTCTTCGACGGAGAAATCTTTTCAAAACGCAAGATTTCTCCCTCCGGTCGAAATGACAAGTGTACTTCTTGGACAACCCCTCACTTTTGGGTTTACCTAAATTAAATTTTGCTAAATAATTATTGATAGGTATTAAAATTTTATTCTCCTTGACTGTTATTATTGTCCTCTGAACTATTATCCGGCTGGTTTTGTCCTTTATAATTATTGAAATTATATTTTAAATTCAGCATTACTTGCGGCGACTCTCTAACAAAATGAAAGTAGTTGTAAAAATCTGTTCCTTGTGAATAGAATTCCCATCCACCGGTATGCAGTAAATCCCTAACCTGTAAAAGTAAAGACAATTCTTTACCGATTAAATTTTGCTTCACGGCAAGATCGGCAGTAAAATATCCCTTCCATTTTCCCTGTGCTGTAACCGAGGGACTATGATACCGTGTATTTAATTGAAGTTCTGTTGAAGATGTTATATTTAAATCATTGCTATTTTTAATACTCCAGTCAAAACTTTCTCTTGCAAATGATTGATTAAATAAATTGCCTTGAATTTTATAATCATAAACATCACCCGTTAAATTGAACTGCCAGATCTTAACCGGGTTAAACAATACACTGAATTCGGCACCAACAGAATAATCGGTTCCTACATTTGCGCTTGTGCGAAGTGTTACATTTTCAGCATAAACAGAATTTATGTCTTCCATTTTATTATGAGTAAAGCGATAATAGAAATCATTTGAAAAAGATACCTTACCCAAAAATGTCTGATAACCGATATCATAAGAATCTATTAACTCCGGCTGAAGGTTGGGATTTCCTATACGTACATCTGTTGCATCGAACCATGTATAGAAAGGCTCAAGGTCGCCGCCGTCAGGCCGTTCAATTCGGCGGGAATAACCAGCCATAATTTGCGTGCCGCCGGCAAAGCTGTAGGATGTATGAATTGACGGGAAGAAATCCCATCTGCTTAAAGAAAACTGCTGCCCTGTTTCTGCTAATTTTACAAGCTGGTAAGTATATTCTGTGCGTGCACCGATTTGCACTCCAAGACTGTCCCATTTATTGGAAAAGATTGAATAAGCAGCAAATCTTGTTCTGTTGAAATGGTTTGTATGACTGTAAGGCTGCTGGAAATTATAAGTATTGCTGGTTGAATCATAAAAATACAGCTTGTTAATATCCTGCCTAATTCTGCCGAAATATTCCGTACCAGCGGAAAATTTTTCATTTTTACTTATTGGCAAAACATAATCCAGATTTCCTCTTAACTCACTGCCGGGCCCCAGTTCGGTTGTCTTGGTTCCGTTGATTTGACCACTTGAAATTGTTGAGTAACTTGCGGAAGCCTCGTTGTTATCCCGGTGTCTAAAAGATAAATTAGCCGTCAACTGATTTTCATCATCTCCGAATTTATGCTGGTAATTAGCATTGAAATCATAAAATGTACCGGAATGGTTATGGTTAGTATTGTCTAGATAATAAAAATTTTGAGGTGCATTACTGTACCATTGATTATAATTCAAAGTTGAATTTCTTAAAAAAGATCTTGTACCATATCTTCCGCCGATTGAAAGATTATCTTTATCACTGAAATCGAAATCCAGCCCGCCTCTTATTCCCGATAAAGTTCTTCCCCAAGTCATATCCCATTAGAGTTTAGATAAGAAGTGTTACCGGATATAATAAACTGTTTATCTTCAGTTCGTGTGCCGGGAAAAAAACGGCGGTTAAAATCTAAACCCAGATTGTACCTGATAAAAGGTGTTTTATATTGAAGAATTACGTTTCCGCCGTATTTGTTATTCAATCCTCCCATTATATCAACAATACCGCTTAGCCCTAGATTTGCATTTTTCTTAAGTACAATATTAATAATACCTGCAGTTCCGCTGGCATCATATTTTGCCGATGGATTTGTAACCAGTTCTATTGTTTTAATAGAACTTGCCGGAATTTGCTGTAATGCATCTTGAGGATCCATAACTGATGGATGTCCGTCAATAAGTACTTGAAAATTTGTGCTGCCCCTTAAACTTACATTGCCATTGATATCTACACTTACCGAAGGAACATTTTCTAGTACATCAGCTGCGGTACCGGACATAGCTGTGTTCATTTTACTTACGTCAACAACTTTTTTATCAAGCTCGTATGTTATCGGAGATCTTTGACCTTCTACCACAATATTTTGTAAAGTTATTTCTGTTGGTTTTATGTATATATTTCCCAAATCATGTTGAGGCTTTGTTCTTGAAATCTGGATATTATTGAAAACTTTCTTTTGGTATCCCATAAACTGTACAAATAAATAATATTTTCCGTAACTAATATTATTTAAAGTAAAAATTCCATTTTTATCGGTTACGGTTCCTGATACTTGAGTGCTGTCTTTTTGAGCAAAAAGTACAATATTGGAGAAATCAATCGGCTGTTTAGTTGCCTGATCAAAAACTCTTCCTTTAATCAACCCCTTAGTTTTATTGGAGGAGCTCTGACCATATATTAAAGCGTTTAAAGTAATTAGGTAAATTAAAACTATTAGTATTTTTTTAAGCATTGTATCTTTTATAATAAAGGAATTAATATAATTTTCCGAGATGAAAATAAGATGAAAAATTGTATCGTGAAATAAATCTGTGAGCAGGATTAAATAGACTATTAAGAATGTAAAAAGTTAAACTATATTTATAGGAAGAGTAACTGTAAAAGTGGTCGTTACCCCCGGTTTACTTTCAACTTTTATCTCTCCTTTATGAAGTTCGATAATCTCTTTAGAAATCGCCAAACCCAAACCACTACCGCTGATTTCGGCACGTGTTTCATCCGATCTGTAAAACCTGTTGAAAACAAAAGGAGTTTCGGCTGGAGGTAATTCCTTGACCATTATCAATTATTTCTGATATTAATTTTAATATTTGTGAACTTTTTCAAGTTTATTTTTATGCTTGAATCGGCGAAAGAATATTTAATCGCATTATCAATTAAATTTAAGAAAACACTTTTCAACTTTCTCTTTATCGGCATTTATTTCTACTGCCTCTTCAATGGACAAATTTATCCGGATATTTTTCTTATACAGCAGCCTGGTTCATAGCCTGAGCACAGTCTGCCAGCAATTCATCGATTCGGATAATATTTTTGTTTAATTTTGTTTGTGATGCATCAAGTTTAGCAACTGTCAAAAGAGAATTTGTAAGCTTTGTTAAGTTTTCAATTTCGGAAAGTGCATTTTTTATACCTTCAGCGGATTCAGCATCTGTTATCTTTTTTTCAAGGATCTCAAGCTCGGTTTGAATAACAGTTAATGGAGTTTTAATTTCATGAGATGCATTGGCAACAAACCTTTTTTGACTTTTAAATGCATTGTCTATCCTTTCAATCATTCCGTTTAAGGTTTCAGCAAGCACTCTTACTTCATCATTTGCTTTAGGAAGTTCTAATCGTTTATCAAGATTTTCACCGGAAATATTTTGTGCTGCCCCAGCCATTTTTGTAATAGGTTTAAATGCCGCTTTTGAAATAAAATAGGCAGCGAATCCTGTTATAATTAATCCGGCTGGAATAATTATTAAAAATAAATATAACAACCGTTCAAGCTCTTCAAAAACATCGCTTGCAAGAGCTGCTGTCTCTAAGACATAAACGGAATCATTTTCCGTTTCAAATTTACTCCACAGTATGTGATATTTATGTTTATTTATCCTTCCCCTTTCATAAACAAATAAGTTTTTTGAAACAGTATTTAAATCAGGGACTTCTAATTTTGAAAGAACCGAATCTTTAAGAATGATCTTTCCGGTTTTATCGAAAAGCTCAAATCTTTCTCCACTTAATCCCTCTGCTTTTATTGAGGAGAGCTTTTTTATATCTAATGATGAATTATCATCAAATTGATCCTCAATTTCAGAACGTAAAGATATTGAGTAACTTTTCAGATTAGTATTAAGCTTAAGAAATGCTGCTTCTTTTGTGCTATGATAAATTATAGCAGCAAAGACAACAAGCAGTATACCGAATATAACCGTATATGCTAAAATTAATTTTGTTTTTATAGTGAAATACCGCACTTAATTTTCCTTAAAGATATAACCCGAACCCCTGATAGTATGGATAAGAGGTTTTTCGAAATCTTTATCAATCTTATGGCGTAAAAATTTTATAAATGATTCTATTACATTGCTCCTCGGATCAAAATTCATATCCCACAAATGTTCCGAAATCATTTCCCTGGTTAGTATTTTGTTCGGTTTCATCATAAACAATTCAAGAAGAGCGAATTCTTTTGTTGAAAGCTGAATCTCTTTATCTTCCCGGTATGCTTTGTGAGTATTGAGATCAAGTTTAACTCCGAAATTTTCAAGTAAAGCTGATCTCGCTTCACTTCTTCTCCTGATTAATGCACGCATTCTTGCAAGTAATTCACCAAGATGAAACGGCTTAGAAAGGTAATCATCTGCACCTTGATCCAATCCTTTTATTTTATCGGAAACATCATCAAGTGCGGTTAACATTAAAATTGGAGTAAGCACCTTTTTATTTCTCAAATTTGTACAGGTTTGCAGCCCATCCTGTTTTGGAAGCATAATATCAAGTATTATTAAATCATAATTATTGATTTCTGCAAATCTTTCCCCTGTAATTCCATCGTCTGCAATATCAATTGCATACCCTTCCGGTTTCAATCCTTTTGCAAGCGCACCGGAAATTTTTTTATCATCTTCAATAATTAATACTCTCATCTGAGTTTTTTTTTATTTGCTTTACTAAAATTATAATTTAAAATGAAAATAAAATGAAAATCAGTTTAATACTTTAGTTCACAAATTATTCACAAAGTGGAAAGGAATTGTTTTATTGTTAAAGACATAACAATATAACAAAATAACCATAATTGAGCATAACAATTTGGCTCTGGCTCTGCCAACTTAGGATTATAATTAAATCTATTTTTACAATTTATATTAATAACAGAAGTTACACAATAAAATACATGAAGAGATGGCATCTTTAATTTTTAAGGCTAAAATTCCTAATAATGCAACATTTTCATAAAAATATTAAAGAACATTATCAGTTGTAAAGATGCCATCTCTCAATTTGCGTAGGTTCAGCTAATAAGACACTATTGTGTTGAAGGATAACCTTTATTTACCCAATTTATCATGAAGGTATTTTTTAAATATAAAAGTTTTGCATTCTTAAATCCCATATCCTTAATTGCTTTAAAACCAGGGCGGATATTCGGACAATCAATCCACTTGCAGCACCCGCAGTAAAGAACAATATTTTTATTTCTATCAACATTTTGAAGAGTTTCTTTTAATTTTTGAATACCATTGTTTTTAAAAGCAGGCCCCGCATAGATGGAACCAGGAATATGGTTTTGATCATAAAGCATATTAAAACCAATTTGAATAATCATTGGCTTTTCGTTATTGCTTTTTAATTCACTCGTTAAAGTTTCCGGCATTATAAGATCATTTTTAGTCCAAGGATCCGATTTGCTAATCAGAATTTTCTCATCTTCCGGATTTTTCTTTTGTGCTTTACTACATGAAGGAATAAGCAAACATAAAACAACTAATGAGATAAAAGTCAATATAGATTTTGTATAAAAAGTTTTAGAAGTCATAATAATTACTCTTTAAATTAGAATTGATAAATTCTACACAAATGTAATATAAAAAATTAAAAAGAATAGTAATCTTTTTTATATCACAAAAATTTTAACATTGAAAGAAGTAGAATAAACATGATTAAAAATTAAAGACTGCGTTTAATGCAATTTTATTATCAGTGTAAGAAGGTGCAATTAATAAGCGTGAATTGTCCGAACTTATATTTGAATTTGTAGTACTTGACGGAGGTGAGATAATATTTCCCAATGAATAACCGAGGAAAAAAGCAACCGGAAGATCACTATACCAATGCATACCTTCATTAATTAAAGAAAAACTGAGTAATCCGAGTAGTGAATAGCCAACTGGTTTAATCCACTTGATATTTGGATAATTATTAGCAATTACTGTAACTACGGCTGTAGCTGTGGAAAGATGACCTGAAGGGAATGAATAATATTTAGGCTGATTTTTTTGATACTCCTTTACACTAGGCATAAATAACCAATCACCGCCGGCCTCACTAGAAGCGTAAGGACTCTCCCGGCCAGTAATTCTTTTTAGTATTTGTACTAACAATCCGGTTGATAAAACTGCTTCGGCAATATTACTCCCGGTTTTTAATGCTGTCTTATCATGAAAAATAATACCGGCAGAAGCAAACAATGCAGAGGTAAGAAACTGATATCCTCCATTTCCCATTCCAATAGCTATCCCTGATAAGTTTCTATCAAATTTGGATCTGTTAAACAATGAACGTTGATATTTCCACCCGGTTTGATCAATAACTAATAATGAACTAGTTAACAAAGATACTTTAAATAAAACCGGCAGCTTTTTAATGTTAAAAGTATTTTTTAATAATTGATAATAATCATCCGGAACGTTTGTAAACATTCGATTCCAGTTAATAGCCTGTTCATTTTGTACCGGTTTATAAAGCGAATCTCCTATTAAATATTTAACTCCCGAAAGATTTCGATGGTTTTTCCCGTAACAAATGGATAAGCAAGAAATAGATATAATAATTATTAGGATAGAGCAATTATTTTGCTTAAACATATTTTAGAACTATAACCATTTTTGAATGGTAGATAAAAATATTTATAAAATGATTATGAATAGTGTATAGTCTATCACAAATAAGACCATTTTTTCATTTGTGTTAATATTTAATAGTTTATTACTATCTCATTTCAATATTTTAAAATTCTTTGAATAATTTGCTTGTTGTGTACTTAAACCGAAAAAGATAAAATACTTTTCTGCGCAATCTAAAAATTCCCAACTTTTTATTATTTTAATACTACTGTTATTTATTCACAGGAAAGGGGCTCTTATGAAACCTAAAGCTATTCTCATAGTATCCTTCGTTTTATATTATCCTTTCAAGAGATGGAAATAATAAAGGATATTTTTTTATAGCGAAGATTATATAACATTAAAGATGATGTATTTTATGGTTCATAAAGATGCAGTCAAAGATTTACTGGCTAAGTTTAACAAATAGAATAATTGAACTGCAAATCTAATATCTAAAATTAGAATACATACAGGCTAGAACAAAGATAAAGCAGATTAAAATAATTTCTACAATAAAAAAATAATCCGTTTTTATCTGTTTAATCAGTCAAATCCGTATACCATTGTTATTATTTAAATCTAAAATAAAAAGGGAGAGCAAATGGACAAAATTGAAAAGCCGGGTTTCCGTAAAATTGTATTTGATATTGAGACCTGCGGTTTCCCGTTTGAATCGTTAGCTGAAAGCCAGCAGGAATATCTTCTTCGCTATGCGGAGAAAGAAGCAGATGAAGAATTAAAAATTCAAAAAAAAGATGATGCGATCAGGTATTTAAGTCTTTACCCGTTTACGGCAAAAGTTATTGCAATTGGTATTTATGATATACTAAAAGAAAAGTCTTATGTTTATTATGAAAATGAAAAAGAGGAAGAAGATTGGTTTAATGAGGAGAAGAATATCCATTATAAAGGATTAAGTGAAACAGAAATGCTGAAATCCTTCTGGAGGATAATTGAAGTTACCGACCAGGTAATTACTTTTAACGGTAGAAATTTTGATGCACCTTTTCTGATGATGCGTTCTGCAATTAATAAAATTAAACCAAGCCGGAATTTGATTGGAAAAAGATTTGACTCAAAAATTCATATTGATCTTCTGGAACAGTTTACGTACTATGGTCTAACAAGAAAATTTAATCTTGATTTTTACTGCCATGCCTTCGGAATAAAATCTCCCAAATCGAAAGAAATATCAGGTATGGAAGTAAAAAATTATTACGAAGCAGGGAAAATAAAAGAAATTGCTGTTTATTGTGGTGAAGACATTAATGCAACTTACCGGTTATACAAAATCTGGGAGGAATACCTGCAATTTTAATATAATCTTTTTATTTCTGAGTTAAAGGTATTGTTTTACTGATGAAAATAATTTCTTTTAATTAAGTAATATTAATCTCTATATGATTTTATAAATGAATATTGCAGCAAAATTCATTTTTATATTTTTACTTTTTCCATTGGTAATTATTGCCCAGGGAAATAAACTCACTATTAAAGGGAGAGTCCTAGATAAAGAAAGCGGTGCTCCCCTTGAATATGTAAACGTATTTTTATCGAACACTACCATAGGAACCAGCACAGATAAAAACGGACAATTTATTATAAATAATGTGCCTTTCGGTTCATATAATATTATTTTTAGTTATGTAGGGTATGAAATTCAGAATAGGAGTTTTTATTCATATAATCCGGGAACCTTAAATTTTAACATTTCCTTAAATCCTAAAACTATAACTCTGAACCAGATTAATGTAACAGGAAATATCCCTGAAGATTGGAAGAATAATTTAAAAATATTTACGAAAGTATTTATTGGTGAAACCGAAAATTCAAATGAAACAAAAATACTTAACCCGGAAGTTTTAAATTTTATAATAAATAAAAAGGCAGATATTTTTAAGGCATATACTGACAGTACAATAGAGATTGAAAATAAATCTCTGGGTTATAAATTACATATCATTTTGGATTCATTGGTTTATTATCCTAATGGAAATATTAATTACATGTTTTTTTCAAGGTTTGAAGAAATACCACCGGATTCAAAAGAAGAAGAACTGGAATGGAACGATAACAGGGAAAAAACTTATCTAAATTCTTCAAAGCATTTCTTCTATGCACTTGTTCATAATAAGTTGGATGAGGACTATTACACGCTTCGTGAAGGGCTTGGTAATGGAGCTAAAATATTGCCTGAGGATCTATCGATTACAAGTAATAGTGATTCAACAATTTACGTATTCAATTTTATGGGAAGCCTTGCTATAAAACGTTATATAAATCCGCCTAGTTATCTTAATTTTTTATATTCTTTTGTACAAATTGATAAATACGGGAATCTATTAACGTCGGTCTATGCTGTACAAACTTCCGGTGAATGGGGAAAACAGCGCATCGCAGATCTTTTACCGGAAAATTATGTCTATTTGGGAAATTAACGAAGAGCTACTTATAATTCATCTTCACCATGTTATCCAACATTTGATATAATAAATCATTAGTTGTATTTAATAATGCCGGATTTTCCAGTATTTCTTCTTTTGTCTGAACGTATCTATCTTTTACTAGTTCTTTTCTTCCGTTCTTAATTAATTCTTTGAGGGAATCGTTTGTAAATTCAAGATGAAATTGTAATCCAATAACTTTTTCGTTAAATATAAAGGCCTGATTTTTACAGGCAGAACTTTCAGCAATATGAATTGCTCCTTTTGGTATATCAAATGTATCGCCATGCCAATGAGCAGACATTATTTCTTTTGGCAAGCCGTTAAAAATTTTATAATCATTTCTTATTTGAATAGGAAACCATCCGATCTCTTTATATTCATTTCGGCGAACTTTTGCACCCATCGCAGCTGCAATTAATTGTGAACCCAGACAAATACCTAAAACAGTTTTGTCATTCTCAATTGCCTTCCTGATAAAAAGTTTCTCATCTTTCATCCATGGGTATTTATCTTCATCATAAACACCCATTGGTCCACCCATTACTATTAAAAAATCAAAATCGGATAAATTTGGCAGTACTGAACTTTGATAAAATCTGGTTGATGAAACCGGGTATTCTCTTTCTTTTATCCAGTCTTCAATGCAACCTAAACTCTCAAATGATTCATGCTGGAGATAATGTATTTTCATAAATTTACTTTGTTGAATATTTACATAAAAAATTTTTATGAATATATGATTGTCTGAATGATCGAATATCATTCATTTAACCATTAATATCATTTAATCATTTATAATAAATTAAATCTTAACTTTTTAAAATCAATTATACATCTTCCATTTCACATTTACCAAATTCCATTACAAATAATATCTCATTATTGGTCTTTTAGGGCTTCTTCGCGCAACAACTTTAAACCCAACCTTTTTAAAAGATGATGGAATTCCGGTCCATACAAAAGCAGCCGGAATATTATCACTATATGGTTCTGTGGGATAAGCTTCCAGGATTTTAACATTTTTATCCCTGGAGAATTCGATAACTCCTTTTAATAGCTGACTGGAAAGACCCTGTTTTCTATAAGATTTGGTTATAAAGAAACACGTAATTGACCAGACAGGTTTGTCATCAATCTTTGCAAGCACCCTGGAGTTCTTCAGCCTGATAAATTTATCCCGGGGAGCAACGGAACACCATCCAACAGGTTTATTATTAATGTAGCCAAGGATCCCGGGTAATTCCTTATTGTCAATAATTTCTTTCATTGACCTTTTATTAATAGCTCCTTTTCTTTTTTCAAATTCTTTAGCCTGTAATCTCCATGCCATACACCAGCATCCGCCACAAGCGCCTTTCTCACCGAATAGTTCTTTAAAATCCTTCCAACGGGATATATCCACAGGAAAACATTTCAAATTCATGTACTTTGTGACTTACTTTTTTTACCAAATTTTGTTTAAATAAAGATAAATTAAAAGTTTCAGGAAATGAAATTGAATTTTTAATCAAAAACCTATTTATTTAAATATGGGCTTCAAAAAAATTCCCGTTTAATGGAATTTATTCCTAAGATTGACAAACTACTAATTATAAATTTTATGTTTAACAGGAATATTAATGGCATAGAAATTGGCCATATTGCAATATTTTTGCATTTTAATGAATTTTTATAATATGCCGAAGTTTTTTTATAAGCAAAATAAATTCCTTATCTATTCGTACTTTTTGTTCATTTTAATTTTTCTGGCTTTCAGCTTCTATTTTTATATTAATGAAAAGAAAAATGAAAATCTAAAAAATCGTGAAAATCTTCAAACCCTTGCTAAAATAAAATCTAGTGAAATTTCTCAATGGCACTCCGAAAGACTTTCTGATGCTTTATCCTTGTATTCAGATGAATTTTTAAGGCAGGAACTTATTAATTATTCAGCAAATCATTCAAGATATGATTCACTGAAAATTGTCTCTGCCATTATACAGACATATAAAAACCATGATTATAAAAATATTTTTATTATTGATAAGAATTATCAAGATGTAATTAATTTGAATCCTGTTTCGGACAATGATTATAATGCTGATTCTATTTCGTCTGCAATTAGAAAAGATAAAATTGTCTTTTCTAATTTTTACATAAATCCCTTTGATTCCCATATCGATATCGATCTCTACATACCTGTAAAAAACAAGGGTAATTTAATTTCTGTTATAATAATGAAAATAGATCCTAATAGATTAATTTTCCCGCTTATTCAAAATTGGTATTTACCAAATTCATCAGTAGAATCTTTTATTGTTTTCAGGCAAAAAGATAGTGTTGTTTTTATTAATCGGTTGAAATTTAGTAATGTTTCTCCTTTAACATTTAAACTGCCGGTTCTTTCTGAAAATCTTCCGGCTGCTTCGGCTGTTAGGGGAGTTCAAGGTATTGTTGAGGGAACAGACTATAGGGGGGAAAAGGTTTTAGCAGATATCAGGCAAATACAAAATACTCCCTGGTATTTGGTTACAAAACAGGACCTTTCAGAAATATATTTGCCGGCTACAAACAGGCTTTCTTTTATTCTTCTTCTTTTATTTTCGATTTATGCTATAGGCGGAATATCTTTTCTGTATTATCAAAGCAGGCAAAACTTTAAACATTCTTCAGAAATTAATGAATCAATTAAGAAGTTCGAACTGCTTTACCAAACTTCAAATGATGCTATACTGATTATTGAAAATAATAAAATAATTGACTGCAATATAAAAGCCGAAGAAGTATTTAAAACAGGGAAGAATAATATATTAAACAAATCCTTAACGGATTTTTCTCCGCAACTACAAACAGATGGTTCTGATTCCGGTGAAAAATTATTATCTATATGCAGAGATGCTTATAACGGAAAGCCATGTTTATTTGAATGGATTTTTTCTCTAAACGAAAATTATTTTAATAGTGAAATAAATATATCTCCTCTAATTACAGGAAGTAAACAATATATTGTTGCTGTAGTTCGGGATATAACAGAAAGAAAGAAAATAGAAGAGCAAAACCTTAGATTGTTGCATGCAGTCGAACAAAGTCCTACTTCTATATTAATAACAGATACAAAAGGTGACATCGAATATGTCAATCCTAAATTTTCAGAAGTTACAGGTTATTCGCGTGATGAAATATTAGGAGAGAATCCAAGAGTTCTTAAGTCGGGAGAAAATTCTCCTGAAGTTTATAAAAACCTTTGGGAAGCCATTGCATCAGGTTTAGAATGGAGGGGAGAATTCCATAATAAAAAGAAAAACGGAGAATTATACTGGGAAATGGCTTCGATATCTCCGGTAAAGAATTCTGATGGCAGGATTACTCATTATATTGCTATTAAAGAAGATATTACGGAAGCAAAAGAAATACAGCAATCACTCAAAAAATTAGCAGCTGAATTAACCCAACAGAATAAATATCTTGAACAATTTGCTTATATTATATCTCATAATCTGCGATCCCCTGTCGCAAATATTATAGGAATTGTCGAAACTCTTAAAGATTCCTCTTTAACCAAGGAAGAAGAGGAGGAGTTAATGGATGGGTTAGCTTTTTCTTCGATAAAACTGGATGAAGTTATCCTTGACCTAAATAATATTTTACAGATAAAAAAGGGAGTAAATGAGGTAAATGAAAAAGTTTATCTCTCGGAATTATTACAAGATATTAAAGACAGTATTTCCAGTTTAATTAGAAATGAGAATGCAAAAATTATTAGTGATTTTTCAGAAGCCGATGAAATATTCACACTTAAAAGTTACATGCGGAGTATTTTTTATAATCTGATAACGAACAGCATAAAATATAAACAACCCGGAATGCAGCCGGTTATAGAAGTTAAAAGCCATAAAATTGATAACTCAATCCGGCTTACTTTTAAAGATAACGGATTAGGATTTAATCTTAATGAAATTGGAAACCAGGTGTTCGGGATGTATAAAAGATTTCATGATCATAAAGATGGTAAAGGTTTGGGACTATTTATGACTAAAATGCAGGTAGAAGCTTTAAATGGTAAAATATCAATAAATAGTGAAGTAAATCAAGGAACAGAATTCATAATTGATTTTGACCTTTAGGATGTAAATTATGGCTAAAACTCCTGATTTCATTTTATTCGACGATGACCCGGTAAATAACACGCTTTGTCATATTACAATCAGGAATACCTTTAAAGATGCAAAGATAAAGACTTTTACAATTCCAGTGAAAGGCTTTCAATTCATTTCAACAGAATTTGATACTGACTACCATAAAACGACAATATTATTTCTTGATATAAATATGAAGGAGATGACCTGCTGGGAATTTCTTGATAGGTTTGATAAACTAGAGGAAAAAATAAAATCTAAATTTAAAATCTTTATACTTTCTGCATCACTTAATCCTGCCGATAAAGAGCGAGCTGCAGACAATAAAAATGTAGTCTCGTATATTGAGAAGCCGCTTACAAAAGAAAAGATTAGTAATATTGTTTCAAGTAATTAATCACAAATAAAATCTATTTATTTAACTCTCCTTGAATTTATTGCATAATATTAAAGTTATAATAATATCTATTTCGAATGCCATCTTAATTCACATCAAAAAATTATAAAATAAAAATATAGCATATCGATATATTTTGGTCTTAAAAAATCTTAGAGTCCGATAAATTCAAATATTTATATTTATATTTATATTTGTACAAATATTTTTGATATTATTAGGTGAAAAATTAAATACAAAGCAGAGAAACAATGGAAAAAATCTTAACAAAAAAAGAACCTGAAGTTAACTTAGAAATAGCTAAAGAACATGGCTTAACGGAAGAGGAATATGAACGAATAAAAAAAATTCTTGGGAGAGTTCCCTCATTTACAGAGCTTGGAATTTTTAGTGTAATGTGGAGCGAGCATTGCAGCTATAAAAATTCGATCGCTTTACTGAAAACATTACCAAGAGAAGGTGGCAAATTATTAGTTGGTGCCGGGGAAGAGAATGCAGGACTAGTTGATATTGGTGATGGTTTAGCTGTTGCATTTAAAATTGAAAGTCATAATCATCCGTCGGCAGTAGAACCGTATCAAGGTGCGGCTACCGGAGTTGGCGGAATTATGAGAGATATTTTTACAATGGGTGCACGCCCAATTGCTTCATTGGATTCTTTACGGTTTGGTTCTTTGAAAGATGCAAGAACCAGGTTTCTCTTCGATGGTGTCGTAAGAGGCATTGGAGATTATGGAAACAGCTTCGGAGTTCCTACTGTGGCCGGTGAAGTTTATTTCGATGAATCTTATCAGGATAATCCTTTAGTTAATGCAATGGCTGTTGGAATAGTGAAAACAGACCAGGCAGCAAGCGCAGTTGCAAAAGGTGAGGGAAATCCGGTTATGATCGTAGGTTCTTCTACAGGCAGAGATGGAATTCACGGTGCTACTTTTGCATCCGAGGAAATTTCCGAAAAATCGGAAGCTAAAAGACCTTCAGTGCAGGTTGGGGATCCTTTCACTGAAAAACTTTTATTGGAAGCTTCACTGGAAATAATAAAGAATGGCTGGCTGGTTGGTATTCAGGATATGGGTGCTGCAGGAATTTCATGTTCCACTTGTGAAATGAGCGCTAAAGGAAATTCAGGTATGAGAATTAATCTGGATAAAGTCCCTTTACGTGAAAAAGGAATGACTGCTTATGAAATTATGCTCTCTGAAAGCCAGGAAAGAATGCTGTGTGTTGTGCAAAAAGGATTTGAAAGTAATGTAAAAGAAGTTTTTGAAAAGTGGGATCTGCATTGTGAAACCGTTGGTGAAGTTACAAACGATGGGAAACTTTATATTAAATATGAAGGCGAAGATAAAGCTGAAATTCCTCCGTTCGAGTTAGTTCTCGGTGGCGGTGCCCCTGTTTATCATAGGGAAACAAAAGAACCGGAATATTTAAAACGAACAAGAGATTTTGATTTTTCAAAATTGCCTGTTTCAGATAATTTAACAGATATTTTCGAAAAAATATTTTCATCACCGAATATAGCTTCAAAAAAATGGGTATATGAACAATATGATACTATGGTAAGAACCAACACAATTGTCGGGCCTGGTTGTGATAGTGCAGTAGTTTATATTAAAGATACAAACAAAGCGTTGGCTATGAAAACGGACTGTAATTCCAGGTATGTTTATTTGAATCCAAAAGAAGGAACTAAAATTGCTGTAGCGGAATCGGCAAGGAATATCGTTTGTTCCGGAGGTATCCCGCTTGCGATTACTAACTGTTTGAATTTCGGAAATCCTTATAAACCTGAAAATTATTGGCAATTTAAAGAAGCAATTGAAGGTATGGGTGAAGCATGCAGATTCTTTGATACTCCGGTTACCGGCGGTAATGTAAGCTTTTACAATGAATCACCAAATGCTGCTGTCTATCCAACACCCACAATCGGAATGGTTGGATTGATTGAGAAAGCTGAAAATATAACAACTTCATTCTTTAAGGAAGAAGGAAATTTAATATACGTTTTGGGAGAGGATTTTGAGGAATTAGGCGGTAGTGAATATCTAAAAGTTATTCACAATAAAGTTGTTGGCAATTCTCCTGGAATAGATCTAAAAATTGAAAAAAAACTTCAGGATTCTCTTTTAGGCTTAATAGAAAAAGTTCTGATTGAATCTGCACATGATGTTTCGGAAGGAGGAATTATCTCTGCCATAGCTGAATGCTGTATAATTAATGAAGAAAATCCTATCGGAGCTGAAGTTAATATCCCTGTGAAATCCAGGGAAGATTTTTCTTTATTTTCTGAGTCTCAATCACGGGTAATTGTTTCAATTCAAAAGAATAATAAAGATAAATTTGAATCATATTTAAATGAACAAGGTCAAACTTTTACTTTTTTAGGGGAAACGAAGGGAATAAATTTTTCTGTAAATAATAAAATAGAAATAAGCACTAAAAGATTGATCGAGTTATATTATAGTACAATTCCGAATATTATGAATGGTTAAGGTAAAGATAAAAGATAAAGTTAAAAAAGCCCCGATTTATCATAGATACAGAATATTAAGATTTAAATTAAATCTCACTCCACGTTTTCAGAAAATTAGGGATTTCATTGTACACTATTTTGGCGGCTTAATAAACCGGATGGATGACCACCATATATTTTTATTAGCCGGCGGCTTAGCATTTTCCATATTTGTATGTATTATTCCTTTTGCTCTCATAGTATTTGCAGTAGTAGGAACAATACTTAATTCCGAATATATGCAGCTTCAGGTTAACGGTCTTATCGATACAATCATTCCTTATCAACAATATTCCGAGTTTGTAAAAAGGATTATTTTTACCCGCATCAATGAAGTAATCAAATATAAAAACTTAGCAGGAATAATAGGTGGTTTTGGTTTACTTTTTGCAGCCAGCGGATTATTCAGCAGTATGCGTACAATACTTAATTCTGTGTTTGAGTCCAGGAACGATGAGCATTTCATTTTAGCAAAGCTTAAAGATTTTGCACTTGTTATAATGGTAATTCTTATCTTCTTTGTAACTACAGTGTTAATGCCGTTCGTTGATATATTAAGGCAAAAAGCAGATCAATTTCAGTCTCTTCATTTTTTATACTCCGGCATCTTTGAGCATGTAGTATTCTCTCTTTTGTCATTGATATTGGTTTTCATTTTATTCTCTGTTTTATATTTTGCTGTACCTAAAAAAAAATTAGGGAAGAAGGCTACTTTTATAAGTGCATTTTGGGCTGCGATTCTTTGGGAAACTGCTAAACAAATATTCGGTTATTATATTTATCATTTTTCCGCCTTAGGTAAGATCTATGGAACATACGTTTTATTTGTTGTAGTTGCATTTTGGATTTATTATTCATCCATAGTATTTATAGTTGGGGCAGAGTTAGGCAAGCTTTACTCCGATAGAAGGTATGCAATTAATAAAGGGGAAGAGATAATCGAAGAAGAATGAACTGCTATTTGATTTTAACTTCATAAGGAAAATTAAATTTTATTTTAACTCTTTAAGGACTATAAATTTAGTTGGAAATATTGCACAATTTTTCTTAATTTATTTTCAACCTTATAGCATTTTCTATAATATGCATCAAAAAATCGATTAGGGGAGTAATAAATTTCTTTTCCTTGTTATAATTAAATAAAACACATCACTACTGTCCAAGATACGATAGAGTAAAAATCTGTAACTATATAATATCTTTAATTTATGGGGATTAAAATGAAAACTTTCGTTATCTTAATTTCATTTGCATTCTTTTTTTCAGTAGTAAAAACAGAAGCCCAGACTTACGGCCTTGATAATACTGATCCTGCAGTATTTACAAAATTCAGAATACCATCGACAGACTTAAGATCGCTGTGGTTAAATACTAATCTGCATTTCAATTCAAATAAATATATTACTTCTAATAAACAAACACCTTTCTCAGATTATTTAAGTAATGAATATAATTCTAATTTTAATTATTCTCTCAGCCCGCAATACCTTCTTCTTCATGAATCTGAAGATATGTATTTTACTTTTTCAGCCAATTTAAATGGGGCATACGAACATATTTATTCTTCAAACGAGAATAATCAATCAGTTAGTTCCAATAAATCGAAACAAAATAATTATTCAGCTATAATTAATATTTCAATGACCTTGAATGATTATATAAATTCAGGCAATTTCTTTTATTCGACAGGTTCTTCAATTTCTATAAATATGAGGGAATCGAAGTTTGAGCAAATCCCAGGCTCCTCTTCAGGAAATTACAGGAATAGTAAAACACAAATTTACTCAATATCATTAGGGATTGGTTTTGGTAAATTAAGAGATGTTACTCCGATAGTAACAGCAATAAGATTCCAGGAAAGGATGAAGCAGCTTGGTTTAATAAATAATAATTTGAGCGATAAAACTGTTGAAGATCTCGCAATGCAATTCTTTAAACAGCCTTATTATGGTGATGTACATTCCCGGCCTGAGAAATATTTCTGGAATGGGATTGATGATGTCCTTTCAAAAGACGGAGTTTCACTATCAGGCTTAAATATATATGCTGATTCATATCTTATGGAATCTGTAAATGAAATTAGATTTTTTAGACAGGAAGGACTTGTTGCAGGTCTGAATTTACAATTAAAATATAGCAATATGTATGACTATCCATCGATTATAATGGAAGATTTAACATTAGGATTCAATCCTTATTTTACATTCAGCCATCAGTTAAATCTTAATTCACAATTTAATCTATCTGCATCATTTAGCGGCGGTCCGGTTATTTCTAAACATTCAGATAGCCGACAGTACTATGTAATTTCTGCTCAAGCTGGTTATAATTATGAACTTACAGACAGGCTTGTCTGTTCGATAGAAGATAATTTTGAATATGATATTACAAATCGCTCTAATCAATTTAAATCCTGGGCAGATCGGATAGAACTTGATTTTTCATATTTTGTTGAGGATAATGTTGTACTTAGCACTTCATATAGCTTGAGATATTATTCTGCTAATTATACTGGGTATAATAATAATCAATATCCTCTCTATAAATCTGAATATTTATATAACTCATTTGATTTCGGTCTTACATATTACTTTGACAGAGGATTTCTGATAAATTAAGAGTAATTAAAATTTTTGAAAGGAGATGACATCTGTAAAACGATGTCATCTTTTTATTTTGAGAAAATTATTTGTCGAAGGGAGATGGAGCCATAATCTAAAATTCATTCATCTGTTCTGTACTTCTGCCTGAATATTTACTTTCCCTGCTGATTTAAAATAAAGGACAAAATCTATTTTCTCTCCCTGCTTTATATCTTTTTTCAAATTCATTACCATTACGTGATAACTGCCCGGTTTAAATTCAACGGATGAATTTGGCTTAACTATTATATATTTGATTTCTCTCATACCCATCATACCATCTTTCATGTATGTTTTATGCATCATAACATGTTTAGCAATATCCGAAGAAACTTTATAAAGAGTATCCGGTTTTTCAGAGTTGTTTTCAATTTTGAAATATAATGCAGTATTTAAACCTTCGGCACCTGTTCTGAGCCAGGCAGCTTTAATATCAATTTTGTTTCCATTTGAAACAGGACTTCCGGTGGATAAACTAAAAGCCGAGATAAAAGCAATAATTATAAACAACATTTTTTATCTTTAATTAATATGTGTAAAGAATCTTTTTATACTTAACTTAATGTACTTTCCTATATCCAGCAGCGAGTATCAAGCATCCAGCATCTCATCAGCTATTCCAAAGATTTAATATCGTCCAATATCTCCTTTTGATTAACATTGCTCCCTTTATATTCTTTCCTGATCCTGCTGTCTCTATCGATTAAAGTAATTCTATCAGTATGTATAAATGAGTAGGTAAAATCGCCGTTATCATATTTTATTGTATCTGTTGGTATGGAATATATGTTCATAACTTTGAGAAGGGAGTCAATAACTTGATTATTTCCCGTTAACAGCTGGAAATTCTTTTCGTCTATGCTTCTTACATCAGCATATTTTTTTAGAATCGAAGGGGTATCTCTATCCGGATCAAAACTTAATTCTACAAATTGGACTCCTTTAACATTATCTTTCTTCAACTGTTCCTGAAGCATCCTTAAATTATTTGTTGTCAAAGGACAGACATCAGGGCAATTAGTATACATAAAGCTCATAACAGTAATATTTCCTTTAAAATCATTAGGGAAGACTACTTTATTGCTGTCCTGGTTTACTAATTGAAATGAAGTCCTGATACTCTTTTCAACAGGAAGATTTTTTCCGCATCCTGCCAAAAAGGAAAAAAATAAAATTGTTGTAAATATTATTATATACTTGGAAGGATTTTCTGGATGAGATTTATACATTTTCAAACGAAATTTATATGTACTAACTTATAAAAATGTAGGTTAAAGTTGAAATTTCTAACTCATTATGTATTTTATATCAAAATACTGCAGAATAGTTTTTTGAAAAAAACTAAAAATTAATTTGACAAATACGATTATTAGTAGTAGTTTTAATCGGATAAATTTATCCGATTATAAAAATGACAGTAATTTTTTCAAAAAAATGTGAATACGGACTTCAGGCAATACTTTACCTTGCTGCAAGTAAGGATAGGGAAGTAATACCTGCAGAAGAAATTGCGAAAAAGCTGAATATCCCGAAAGAATTTGTTTCAAAAATTCTTCAAAGCTTAACCGAAAGTGGTTTAGTTTATTCTAAGAAAGGAAAATTCGGCGGTTTTGCATTGGCAAAAGATCCAAAAAAAATAAGGTTAATTGATATAGTTGGTGCAATTGATGGTTTGGAGATGTTTAATAGTTGTGTTTTAGGTTTTCCCAAATGCTCGCCGGAGAATCCTTGTCCTTTACACGATAAATGGGGCGAATTAAGAATGAAAACATATAATATGCTTACAGATGAAACCCTGGATAAATTTAAAGAGAAAACAATTAATAAAGTAAAAAACTTATAAGTAAATTTTTTTATTTAATAACCAGATAAAAATATCCGATTATGATTAGCGTTGAAAAAAATAAGGAAATAAGAAGGGGAAAAGAAAATAAAGCAGTTTCTGTTGAAACTGAAAGCATACGGATTTGGAATCCGGCTCAAAATAAAAAGACAAAAAAGAAAATTATTCTAAATAAGGAAAAACCGATTCAGAAATACAGGTTTATAGTTCAGAGTGCATTTGCTTTGCTTTGTATTTGGATTGGTGTTGAATTTTTTTTATTTACGAGATATTTGCAGACTAACGGAGCTACGGTTTATTTTCACAAGCCGCCTGGGGTTGACGGTTTTTTACCGATTAGTTCTTTAATGAGCTTTTATCTTTTTGTAACTACAGGTGAAATTCACCCTGCACATCCTGCCGGTTTATTTATATTTATGGCGATTGTTTTAGTATCGCTGATGTTTGGAAAGTCATTCTGCAGCTGGTTATGCCCCTTTGGCTTTATCTCTGAATTAGTTGGTGATTTTGGTGAAAAGCTTCTTAAAAAAATATTTAATAGAAATATAAAAACCGTTCTGCCTAAATGGCTCGATTATCCACTTAGAAGTATCAAGTATTTACTGCTTGGTTTTCTTTTCTTCTCAGTTTTCTTCCTAATGACAACCATTGCAGTTAAAGCATTTCTTGACAGTCCTTATAACCAGGTTGCCGATTTGAAGCTTTATTATTTCTTTGCTGATATCTCTCAAACTGCATTAATTATTGTTACTGCTTTATTTATCCTTTCGATCTTTATAAGAAATTTTTGGTGCAGGTTTTTGTGCCCGTATGGTGCATTGCTTGGATTAATATCATTTTTAAGTCCAAACAAGATAAAGAGAAATCCAGTTAGCTGTATTGACTGTGGCCTATGCGCAAAAGCTTGTCCTTCTAACATAAAAGTTGATAAAGTAAAAACAGTATGGTCGGATGAATGTTCAACCTGCATGAGTTGTGTAGATGTTTGTCCTGTTGCAGCTACATTGGATTTGAATTCTATTGTTACAAAGAAAAAGGTTTCAAAGAAAGTACTTGCTATTGCAATAGCAGCAATCTTTATGATTGTAACTGGGATCGGAATAATTTCAGGACACTGGCAGAATAATATAACACCAAAAGAATACTTACATCATTATAAATACATGAACACTTATGGCCATCCAACAGGAACTGCAGCTATGAAAGAGTTAAATAAAGAAGCTGCTGCAGGAACTATTGAAAATAGTGTATTTAATAAAGAAAAAAAACAATCTATAAAATAAAGGAGATAAAATGGAGTCATTAGATGAAAAATTGGTAAGTGAGAATATAACTCATCTATCATTATCTGAAATAGTAACTAACAATTTTAAGTCTGCTGCTGTTTTTGAAAAATACGGATTGGATTTTTGCTGTCATGGTAATAAATCAATTCCGGAAGCCTGTGAAGAGAAGGGAATAAGTGTTGAAGAAGTATTAACGCAACTCAAAACAATTAACGAAAATAAATCAGAACAAAACCATGAACAATATGCTCAATGGGCTCTCGATTTTCTGGCTGATTATATAGTATATGTTCACCATAAATATGTCAGAAATATAATACCGGTTATGTCAGCACATGCTGATAAAGCAACTTCAAAGCATGGGCAGAATCATCCTGAGCTTATAAACGTTGCTAATAACTTCATAGTTGTATATAAAGATTTAAAGCAGCACATGATGAAAGAAGAACAATTGCTCTTTCCGTATATCAAATACCTGGTAAATGTTCAGAATAATTCTGCAATCCCGGAGGTTCCTTTTTTTGGAACAATAAAAAACCCGATTCAGATGATGGAAGCTGAACATGAATCTGCAGGGAATCTCTTGATCGATATAGGGACTCTGACTAACAATTATACTCTGCCTGCTGATGTATGTAATACTTTCAAGGTTTTTTACCAGGAGCTTAAGGATTTTGAAGAAGACCTTCATAAACATGTTCACCTGGAAAATAATATTCTTTTCCCGCGTTCAATTGAATTGGAAAATAAACTATTCAACCAATAAACATTAATAAATTTTTATAAATAGAAAGATGTAGATTAAAACAGGTTTGTTGTTAGAATTAGAAAACAAAATCAATAATGAGGGATATAATGAGACTATGCTTATTGGTTTTGATTATAAGAAGCTATAAACCTGAAGTGATCTACATGTCAAATTTTTTGAAAATGGAACTTGCTTTTTGTTGCAAATATTAATTAGATTGTAACAGAAGCTTGGGTTAAAATTTTTTTCTGTGACTAATGGATAATTTAAAAGAGATATTACGTCCATTCAAGACGTTAAACATTTAGTCGATAAGTTCTATGAAAAGATAAATAAGGACGATCTACTGGCATGGATATTTAATGATTTGTCACAAGTTGATTGGAAAACTCATCTTCCAGTTATGTATGATTTTTGGAGTAGTATTTTATTAGGAAGTAAAGCATATAAAGGCCAACCGTTTGATGTGCATTTATATTTACCGGTAGAAAAAAAACACTTTGACAGATGGGTGAATCTTTTTATTAAAACTGTTGATGAAAATTATTCCGGTCCCATTGCCAACGAAGCTAAATTAAGAGCAAGTACAATTTCTGAAATTTTTCAGTATAAAATTAAAGTGATTAAGGAGGATGAATCTAGAATAGGGATATATAAACATGACGAATGAAACGAGGAATTATGAAACGACATAAAAGTTTGATATTCATTTCACACGATCACTACCACGGATTGCAGCTCGCCCAACTAATAAAAAAGAATTCTCCCAAGTTTAAAAATCTACCGAATGATCTTGAAGGGAAAAAGAATTATACAATAAATTTTTATGAAAATGATCTGCTCCACCATTTTTATCTGGAAGAAAACATTATACGTCCTGCCGTAAAAGGAAAAAGTAAGGAAATAGATAAACTTTTTGAAGAGATAATTGCCGAACATAAAAATATTGAAAGTGCAGTTGAATCTTTAAAAGAAAATAATAATATTGAAAATAAACTGAATGAAATTGGAATCATGCTCCAAAATCATATAAGAAAAGAGGAGCAGATTCTATTTGAAAAAATCCAGAAAGAACTTTCCGAAAACGAACTTCAGAAGCTTGAAGAAGAACTGCATTCCTACGAAGATCTGAACTCTTAAGTTAGAAACTTATCATCATCTCGGAATTCGGATTTTGAAATGCGGATTCCGAAATCGAAAATCCGCAATTCTCCTATGCTTTCATCCTATTCCCGTGTTCCTCATGAATGAAGAGCCAGCTGCAGATTTTTCCAATATTTATTTCTTCAAAATTCTTCCAGTAAGATTTGGTTCTTACATGCATAGAACTTGAATCAATTGGGGAAATTGTTTCGGCTTCTTCCATTAATTCTTTAATCCGGTTATGCCATTTTATAAAGTTTGAAGTTCTTAAATCGATCCAGCCTTCGTTAGCCCAGCGGTCTATGTTTTCTTTATTGATATCAAGAGAATTTTCTCCCCTGAATGCTGGAATTTTTATATTATTTCCTCTTAATAAGTATTTACCGTTAGGTAGAAGAATTGGAATTCCGATTGAAATTATTTCACTTCTTAATTTTTCATCATTAGCAATTAAATTGAAGCATTTTTCCGAAAGTTCTTCAGCAGGTGTATGGATAATTTCAAACATGTTTTTACAAAATTGCCTGACTAAATGAATTTCATAAAGAAGCTTTGAAAGACGCGGAGGACCGAGAAGTTCAAAAGCCACACTATTGATTTTATTTTCTTCTTCTAATTTTGCCATCTTTTCAACAGCCATATGCTGCATATATCCGGCACGGTATGTCGGTTCCATCGTAGCATGATCCAGAGAGCTAACTATATCATGGCCGGTATTTCCACCTTTTATCTCATAAATTGCTACATCTGCAATTTCTTCGGGAGTCAGAAATTCCATTTGTTTTTGTGCGGTAATTGTTTCAAACTCTCCGCGGGAGAAAATCCCATTTTCCCCGGTATCAATAAAAACAGATTTTAATACATTTTCTGTTGTCCTGTATTTTTTATCTGAACAAATTATAAATTTATCTTCGAGCGGGACCGCTTCTGTTAGAGGAATATCCAGTAATTTTATTGGCTCACCTCTTTTTTTAATTTCACCGAATTCTATTCTTTTCCAGGCAATTGCACCGGTTGGTTTAATCTCTTTTGTAATTGGTCCTTCAGGTGTTCTTGCCATTAAAAACAGGAGGAGTGTATGTGCACCTGCAATTGCAGATTTGCTTAATAAGACTCGCGACGGTTTCTCTTCACTATGGGTATAAGGAATATTTAATCCCATTCCACCGGTGCCGCTGGTTCCTATTTTTAAATATAATTCGGTTTTTACAATACTCATTGCATTATATAAAATCTGTACATGCCTGATTAATTGAGGTATGTAAAGTGTTGTTAACATCTTCTCTGATTCTTCAATGAGTTCCTCATAAGTTACTTTATTTTTTATTGCGTGGTTTAGATTCCTGGAAGATGTATAAATATCCTGGTAAGCAATTGCTGTTGCGGTATTTATACAGTCGATAATAATATCCGGACTGTATAATGTCAGCAAACGAAAAACGGCAGAATTGTTCAATATTTCATCTGATAACTCTTCTAGTGTATCGGAGATTAAAATTTTTCTTTTTTTTGAATCAGAAATAATCTCTGCTCTGTTTACATCCTTAAACTCATTCCTGACGAAAATATCACCGCCCCACGGAATAAAGAAACCTTTCTCTTTTTGTGGAAATTCAAGTTCAAGCCTTTGCACAGCTTCTTTTGCTTCTGAATATTTAAGAGATGTTATGATAAGATTTTTCGGATTTTCATTCACAAGCTTCCTGGAAATAGCATTTCCCACAAGCCCCCATCCGCCTAAAATTAAAACTGTTTTATTTTGAATATCCATGTTTTTACCTTATAATTATTTGTATAAACATACAGCTAATTGTGAAGTAAGGCAATATTTGTAAATTCAAATAACAGTTATGTTAAATATTGGGATTTTTGATGTTTTTTTAAGAGATGTTTAAAGGAGAATCATTTTTATTTCATATTATAAATACTTTTCTTTGCTAAACTTTAACTCAATTATTAAATTAGATGTTCTGAAATAAATTTTTTTAAAAGAGAGACTAAACTGAATGAAGCTGCATGATTTAATGAAAAAAGAGTATATAATCGCCGAATTGCATGGTAATTCAAAAGAAGATGTAATAAATGAATTATTGGACCTTTACGGGAATGATGATAGAGTAACTGATATAGAAAAGGTAAGAGAAGCTGTTTTGGAAAGGGAGAAGATAATGTCTACCGGAGTAGGGAAAGGATTTGCGATCCCTCACGGAAAAACTAATTATGTTAAAGAAATACTTGCTGCTTTCGGCAAAACCAAGAGGCCAATTGATTATCAGGCGCTGGATGGGCAACCTGTTCATTTAGTCTTTTTATTAATTGGGAAAGATAATCTTGTTAGTACACATATTAAACTTTTAAGCAGAATCTCTAGAATGATGAATAAAGAAGAATTCCGGAATAGACTTATTGATGCCGGAACAAGCGATGAAATTCTAAATATTTTTAAAGAAGAGGAAGAAAATTATTTTGATGTTTAAGAAAGTCAAAGGTCAAAAATCAAAATTTAGACCATAGTATAAAAAATTTTTACTTTTGACTTTAAATATTATGATTAAAGCAATAACCGGTACAAAAGATATCCTTCCATCTGAAATTCCCCAATGGAAAAACCTCGAAACAATCATACAGGAAGTCTTTAAATTATTCAATTATAAAGAAATCCGAACTCCGGTTTTTGAGGAAACAAAACTTTTTTCAAGAGGAATTGGTGAAGAAACCGATATCGTCGGGAAAGAAATGTATACTTTCCTTGATAGAAGTGAAACAAGCTTAACCTTAAAACCGGAAATGACTGCATCGGTAGTACGGGCATTTATTGAACATTCTTTAGGGAAAAAACAATCGTTAAATAAACTGTTTTATCTTTCTCCAATGTTCAGACAGGAAAGACCACAGGCTGGAAGGTTAAGGCAGTTCCATCAGTTTGGTGCTGAAGCAATTGGAAGTACATCTCCTTTCCTTGACGTAGAAATGATTCAAATGCCTTATACAATATTAACAAGGTTGGGATTAAAAAATCTTAATGTAAAAATTAATTCACTTGGAACGCCTGATTCCAGGGAAATGTATAAAAACCAGCTTAGAAATTTTTTAATTAATAAAAAAGATAAACTTTCTGAAGACAGCAGAAGAAGATTCGAGAAAAATATTTTAAGAATATTTGATAGTAAAGTTGAAAATGACCAGGAAATTTTGGAAAATGCTCCTCTGTTAATTGATTTTATCGATGAAGAAAGCAAAAATGATTTTGAGGAAGTTAAAAGTACTCTATCAAAGATAGGTATTCCATATGTAGTTGATCCGAAGCTCGTGAGAGGTTTAGATTATTATACTAAAACAACTTTTGAAATAGCCAGCGGCAGTGTAGGTTCACAAAATGCTTTATGCGGCGGCGGAAGGTATGACTTACTTGTTGAAGAATTAGACGGTTCACCAACTCCGGGTGTCGGTTTTGCTGCCGGAATTGAAAGAATATTATTAGCATGTGAAAATGAAAATATATTGAATCTGCCTGCTGAAGAAATTGATATTTTTGTAGTTACTTTTGATAAGAATTTATCTGTTGATATTTTTAAAATGGCATCCGCTTTACGAAATAAAGGTTTTAAAATTGAATTTGATTATCTTAAAAGAAGTATTAAAGCTCAGATGCGAGAAGCCAACAGATTAAATAGCCGTTTTGTATTATTTGTCGGAGGTGATGAATACAAAGATGGAAATTTTAAATTAAAGAATATGAAATCCGGCGAAGAGCAGCTAATATCATTCAATAAATTACAGACAATCTTAGATCAACAACTTTAGTCTAAATATAATATTTATGTCGATGCTATTTTTGAATTTTTACTTTTGATCTTTTAAAGGAGCTTGAATGTATCCTGAATTATTTAAAATAGGTCCCTTTACAGTTTACAGCTTTGGTTTAATGCTTGGTATTGCATTTATAGTAGCAAGTTATTTCTTAACAAAAGAAATTGAAAGAAAAGGAATGGATCCTGAAATTGCTACTCAAATTACACTACTTGCTATCGTATTTGGAATTGTTGGAAGTAAGCTTCTTGATTTAATTGAAAATTGGGAAAGGTTTATAAGTGATCCGATAGGAATGGCTTTTTCACCCGGTGGATTAACCTTCTACGGTGGATTAATTCTTGTCATAATAGTAATCTGGATTTATGTTAGAAGAAAAAAAATTCCCTTTCTGGTAATTGCCGATGCAACCGCACCGTCTTTGGCTTTAGCTTATGGAATAGGTAGAATCGGCTGCCATCTTGCCGGAGATGGTGATTACGGAATTCCAACTACATTGCCATGGGGAACAAATTATTCGAATGGTACTGTCCCTCCTTCTGTTGCATTCAGCAGTCCGAATCTTCTTAAACATTTCCCTTGGATTGCGGAAAAGTTTCCAAACGGAGTTCCAAATAATACACCATTGCAGCCTACCCCGATTTATGAGTTCATTATGATGCTGATTATTTTCCTCGTTCTTTGGAAATTGAGGAAAAAGGATTGGATGGATGGGAAATTATTTATGCTCTATTTAATTTTTGCTGGAGCTGAAAGATTCCTTATAGAATTTATCAGACTTAATCCCAGGCTATTATGGGGACTATCCGAGGCTCAATTAATATCAATACCTATGATGATTGTTGGATTACTCGGGTTTATTTACTTAACAAGAAATAAGGAACTCAAGAAATTTGTTCCTCCGCCTTTAAAACCTGCTGTTAAAAAGAAGTAAGGTATTAACCCAATTTCTTTGAGAAATCGGATTAGTAGTAAAAAAGATGAATATTATAGTTGGCAGAAAACCAGTTCTTGAAGCAATAAATTCCGGTGAGGAAATTGAACAAGTATTAATTCTGCATGGACAAAAAGGCGGGATACTTGATATAATAAGAATCGCTTCCAAAAAAAGGGGAATAAAGTGCAGTGAGGTTAAAAAGGAGAGATTTCAATCAATAACATCTAATCCTAATGCTCAAGGAGTTGCGGCAGTAAAATCTGATTTTAAATATTATTCTGTTGAAGAAATAATTTCATCCTCAAAAAAATCAAAATATCCATTAATAGTGATACTGGATTCTATTCAGGACCCTCATAATGTTGGTGCAATATTAAGAACTGCTGAATGCGCAGGAGCTGATGGTATAATAATTACGAAACATAACAGCGCTTCAATTAATCAGACAGTAGTAAAAACCTCAACAGGTGCAACTGAACATCTTAAAATATCTATTGTGAATAATTTATCACAAACACTCCGGTTATTAAAAGAAAAAGGTTTTTGGATAGCCGGATCTTCATTAGAGAATTCACAAAACTATAATGAAATTGATTATAAAATACCCATAGCATTAATTGTAGGAAATGAAGAAAAAGGTATAAGAAAATTAACTGCTGACAATTGCGACTTTCTGGTAAAAATTCCGATGAAAGGAGAGATCCAATCATTAAATGTTTCTGTAGCTGCCGGAATTATTTTATTCGAAATTTTACGGCAGCGAAGTTTATAATATTCCTATTGATAATTAAAAAATAATGTTGTAAACTATTTAAGTTATGAAAATTTTTGGGGAGATTTTTGTGAAAACATATACAATCCTTTTACTTTCCTTTCTTTTCACTTCTATTATTCTCCCTCAGCAAAAATATTATACTTTTTCCGGCTTAGAAGGCCTGAAAGATACAATGGGTAATATTCATTTATTTTATAGATTATATTATTTTTATAAATCTCAAAATGTTTATAAAGTGGAGAATAGTATCTATCATCTGGATTTGGCCGATAGTACAGATACTCTCTTTCTTTCTGATGGAGGTGGATATACAGGTATCGGGGAACCGTCATATACGTCAATTATAGACTATAAGTTTTGGAAAAATGATCCAGGAAAATATTTATTTAGTTGTGTACAAACTGTTGTCGATCCGGTCTCCTTTATCCAGCGATTTGATGAGGATAATCCATCATTAACCTCGTTGAGTGACGCAAGAAATGGTAATATTGAAATTTCAAAACAAAATGATAGCTTAATTTTTGCGAGCCTTTCTGGTAATATTATTAATAGTAGTGATGGAGGAAGAACATGGGATACAGTTTCAAATGGAAAAGAATTAATCTCTTTGTGTCCTTATAATGACAATATGTTATTTGCTCAGGAAGAAAAACGGTTACTTAAATCAATTGATAGGGGAAAAAACTTTTTTGTAGTCGATACCATTTCAACAGTTTATAAATCTTTTTTATATGATAAGGACAGTATTCATATTTATAGAATAGCAAATTCAAATAATGAATATTATTTATCGGTATCAAATAACATAGGAGATGCATTAAGTTGGGTAAAAAGATTCAGTAGTACACAAAGAATTTTAGTTAGTATCGACCCTGATAAATCAGGTCTTATATATTTTGCTAATGGTTCCAAAATTTATTATTCAACAGATCACGGAGTAAGTTTTAATTTATATAGAACTCTTGAAAGAAATATTGTTGGAATATTTGTATCGGCTGAGGATACTGTTTATGCTGCTACTAAATACGATCTGTATTTGCTAATAAGAACATTAGCCAGGACTCCCGATATAATAAAAACAATTAAACATTTGACGGTAAATCCGGAAGTTTTAAGCTTATTTCCGTTAAAGGTTGGAAATGAATGGACATATGAAGAAAATGTTGAGATGTATAAAAGCCGTTATAAAATTAAAGTTATTAAAGACACAACAATTGCCGGGAAACAATATTTTAAATTAACAAACGGTTATTTTCGGATTGATTCGTCATATGGCAAAGTATACAAGTATATTTCCGGTGATATTGTATACTATGGTTTTTCTTCAAATGAAATAGATGATACTGTCTTTTTTAATCAGGGAGGTTGTGAGGAAGGCTGGTTCTTAGAAAATAAATCTGAATTTAATTTGTGGGGAATTAATTCGGAAAGATATTTTTATAATTATATTATTCCCACGTCAGGATATAGATTGAATACTTTTGTTAAAGATATAGGATTATACAGGGAAGAAGGAGGGGAGCTTTTATATTCATATTCGGTTTTGATTGGATTTATAAAAAACGGAGTAGTATATGGAGATACAACATTAGTAGGAATTGACATAGGAAAAAACAATAAACCTACAGAATATTCATTGTTTCAAAACTATCCTAATCCATTTAATCCTTCTACGATTATTCAGTATTCAATTCCAAAGACTTCATTTGTGGTACTTAAAATATTTGATGTCCTTGGAAAGGAAGTAGCAACTCTTGTAAATGAAGAGAAACCAGCAAGAAATTATCAGATTGAGCTCAATGGAAAACAAACAGTAAATAATAAACAATTATCCAGCGGAATTTATTTCTATAAATTACAGGCAGGAGATTATATCCAAACAAAAAAGATGATATATTTAAAATAAAAAATTATACCGTAATCGAAATTAAGTTTTAAACATTATAATGAGGTATAACCGAAACTTCCTACTGAATTTCAACTATATCACAAATAATCATTTTAGCAGAACTGATGGGATATTATTGAAAAAAATGATATTTTTAAAAGATTGGAATTATCAGATTGGAGAATAATTCACACCTCCTTGTGCGCCATTAGTGTTGAAAAAATCAAAAATTATTAAATTTTCTGCAAAATCACCTAAATAATTAATTAATATTTTTGTGAAATTTTCAATTTATTATTGAAAAGAAAATTATTAAATTATCTCTGGTTTAAAAACTTTGAAAGGAATTTCATATGTCAAAACAATTTGTATCTAATAAAGACGAAACGGTTAGAATGTTTGAGAATGACTTTATGGAAGCTTTATCCAAGGTTCATTTTACTGTTCCGTTATTTATTTATTTACCTGTTGTTGCATTTTTCCTTTACCGTTCTATTGGAATATATTCCCTCTCTTTTATTACAATATTATCACTACTTGTTTTAGGTATATTTGTTTGGACACTTACCGAATACACACTGCACAGATTTATATTTCATTTTGTGCCGGATAGTAATTGGGGTAGAAAAATGCATTTTATTTTTCATGGAGTTCATCATGATTATCCTAATGATTCGAAACGGCTGGTTATGCCTCCTTCTGTAAGCATTCCCCTAGCAATTATATTTTATTTCCTTTTCAAATTAATTTTAGGGCAGACCTTAGTAGCTCCTTTTTTTGTCGGTTTTATTCTTGGATATTTATTTTATGATATGACACATTATGCAATTCATCATTTTAATATGCATAATAAATTTTGGCTATTCATAAAAAATCATCATATGAAACATCATTACAAAGATCCTGCGAAAGGTTTTGGTGTTAGTTCGCCATTATGGGATGATATTATCGGTACTAATTTTCCGAAGGAAAAAAAGATGAGAGTTCAAAAAGAATCATAATTATCTGCAACTCTTTAACAGGAGAGTCTAACGGAAAGCTTTCTTATTCTGAGTCATCGGTATTGTTAATTTTTGTTTAATAAGAAAAAATAACCTCACTATATTGTAACAATATGATACAGACATTTTGTGTTCTGTATCTTTTTTTTCAAAAAAAATCCGGAGTGTATAAGATTAATCATTAAAAGAGGAAAAATTAATTCGGCATAAAAAATGGTAAAGAAGTAAAAATTACTTCATTATTTCAGGGCGTATGGAAAAGAAAATTCAGATTGTACCCTCCGGAATTTCCTTGGTTGATAAATCATGGGGTGGATTCTATCGTGGCGGAACCTACTTTTTAATCGGTCAACATAAGTCTGGCAAAACTCTTCTGGGAATTCAAAATGTTATGGAGTGTGTCAAACAAAAAGAAGTTTGTCTCTTCTTTACAACAATGCGGCCTAAAGACTTAATGTTTCATGCAGCCTCTATCGATTTTGACCTTCAGTATTATATGGATCAAAACCTGATTATTGTTATTCGCGTTACTCCACCACCTGTTGATCAAACAAATCAAGATGAATATTTAGTGGAGTATTTTAAAGATATAGCTGCATTGGTTAAACAGTATTATCCGAATAGAATTGTTTTTGATGAATTAACTCCGTTTATAGAATTCCAGAATCTGAACCTTTTAAAAAATGCATTTTTGCAGGCAGTGGAAATAATTGAAGAATCAAATATTACAAGTCTGTTTTTGTTAGGCGAACCTGCAACAATGCAATCTAAGAACCTGGTTGATATATTGACTTCAGAATCAACGGGAACTGTTTATTTAGACAAAGAAGAAGACGAACTCAAAATTAAAAGCGGAAAAATTACAATAGTTCCGAATGTTGGTCATATTGAAGGTCGGTTTAGTGCTGATTATTATTTAATGCCGTATAAAGGAATTACTACAGAAAAAATTGATGATAAAATTGAAAGCAGTAAATCTTCAGCGGAAAGAGGGTACAAAAAATTATCTGAATTAGAACTTCCTGCAATTTCTTATCCAAGCTTTAATTTTTATAATTCTGATGAACTTTGTTTATATATTAACAATCAAATAGCCTTGTATAAAAGTACTAGGCAAAAATTCTCTGTTGTTTCTTTTTCCCTAGATCTGGAAGCTGAAAAGAATAACCTGCTGAACATAAATCAGCTATTAAATGCTGTGAGGCTTTCAATTGACAAAAAAGATAAATTCAGTGTAATTAATAATAAAGTTATTATCTTGTTGTTGAAAGAAGAAAGTGATAATATGACGATAATTTCCAGGGTAAAAAGTAATTTGCCGGTAAATGAACCCGAGGAATTAAATAAGATTTTGAAATTTATTTCAATAAATTCTATTACAGTTGATAATTCCATAAAAAGTTCTGTCGATATTTTGAAAAGGTTAGCAGTTGAGAGTTCAGAAGCAAGAAAAGAGCCGAAATTTTTGTAAATAATTTAATTTAAATTTTTTAAGGAATTTAGTTTTTTCTGGTGATAGTTAATATAAATTTTAAAAAGAATCTTTAAATTTTTATGATCTTTTTTTTAATTTTGAATTATCAATATCAAAGAATTATTTCCTTTTCTGGTTAAAAATTTCCGTTTGATTAAACTGTTTTATTATTTCGTAATCAGGATGGTTAGAACACGTAAGAAGTTCATCGTAAATTCCTTATTACTTAAATAGAGGGTGAAATGAATTTTATACCTGACGTTATTATTGTAACTCTACTAACAGCCTTCCTTTTGATTGCTGTTGCTGTGATATCTTACAAACTTGGGAAGAGAGAAAAATCAAAAATAATTAATGAGAATAATAGAATAATAGAAAAAGAAAATGAAATTAATAATCAGCAAATCGAATCAAAGGAAAATGAAGAAGTATTGAAAGATGAAATCAAAAATGATACTGATAAAAAACCAGCAGAAAATAAACTTATCCAGGGAAACGTGATTTCTTTAAAAGAAATATATGCAAAAAAGATTGAAGAAGAGATGAATAATACAGAAAGTAGTAATGTTAATGAAAGTGAAAAACTATCTGATTTTAAATTTCTAAAATATACTTCAAACGGATATAAACCTGCGAAAGGAGATAGAGAATCTAGGGTTGTTCGATGGCGATGAAATTTTTACTATTGAATCAGGATTGAAGTACAGGATAATAAATTAGATAAATTTGTATGTTTTGTTTTCAAATAAGAAAGATAAGCATCAAGCAAGTATGAATTTTAAAATAATAAATACTGAAATTTTATGTATCATTATGAATCTTCAATGCTTAAACTGTATTAATTAGATAATAGATTCTATTAATACTGATACATAATATTTCTTTTGTTTATATTACCTAGTGAAAGAATGAGCTATAAAAATTGAATTATTTACTGTTTTTAAAGTTTATTTTTATTATAACATTAAATCGATTTTTGACAAAAAATTAAAAAACATTGGTATTAAATCTGTGCGTTAAATTTGGTGTGTGTTTAATTTTAATCTAGTTTGAAATCTTATTGTAATTACTTTTAACATATAATTCTCAAATAATATCTTTAATGCAAAATGTAATAAACACAAATATAGAATTAATAGAAAGTATTAAAGAAAATATTAATGATTCGTACCTGGTACTGGACCAACAGGGAAGAATAAGATCATTTAATAAAAAGGCTTCTGCTTTATTTTCTATTCCAAAAGGAGTTGAAAACTTTTATGAATTACTTGAACAGTTATCCATAAAAAAACTGGGTGAGTTGCTTCATAAAGTATTTCAGGAGAATAATACTATTGAAAAAGAAATAGTTCTTAATATTAATGGCGGGAAAGATATTAGAGTCAATTTAATAATCAACCTGATTATTGAACAAAATGAGAAACTTGCTTTTATTTTATTCAGAAATCATAATGATGATTTTAAGAGAACATCTCTGAAAATAAAGATTAAAGAAATTGATAAAATAATTAATAACAAGGAAGTTCTTTCTGTAATAGATGAAGTAAAATCAAATTATCCTTTTACTTTTATTAGTAAAAATCTGGTAAGAAAATCTGCGGATAAATTAGAAGAGTTCTTTTGGATAAAAAACATTTATGGCAATTATCTTTTAATAAATGATAAAGTCTCTGCATCTATTGGATTGAACGCAATTCAGATTGAAGGAAAAAAAGAAAGTAATTTTATACCTCCTTATCTTATTAATTTTCAAAAATCGATCAATCAATACATAGTTGAATCAGCTAACTGTACAATTATAGATGGGTTACAATTTGGAGGAATGACCAATCCCGATGAGTATGAGACTGTTGAAATCCCTTTACTTGATCAGGAAAATAATATAACTGCTATTGCAGGGATCGGTCAAAAAAAGCTGGATAAAAATGAAGCTTCTGAAATTAATGACAAGATTAGGGATTTACTCGATCATGTAACTTGTGCTGTAGCTTTTATAGATCAAAAAGACAGGATAAGTTTCTTTAATACACAATTTAGTTTACAATACGGTAACAAATTTTTTGATTTGATAGGGACAGAGTATTATAAGTCATTGCCGGTAAAGTTTGTTGAAAAAGTATCTAAATTTGTGAGATCTTCTTCGGATGAAACGTCATTCGAATTTAATGATGAAGAAAAAAATCAATTCGTTAAATTAAGAAAGATATATAGTGACAATTTGTATAGCGGTACTTCAATAAGTATTGAAGAAAAAATTCCGGATGTTGAAAATGCGGCTGAATCCCATATTCAGATAAATGATAAAATTCTGTATGATAATCCTTTTCCCGTATTCATATTTAGTAAAGAAAATTTAAAATTTATTGAAGTTAACGATGCAGCTCTGAAATTATACGGCTATTCTAAAGATGAATTTCTAAATCTCGATTTAACTGATCTTTATACTGAAGATGATATGCAGTCTCTTCTGGAATTAACTACAGAAGATGTTCGGGAGGGTCTCTTTAATGGGCCATATCAGCATAAGAAGAAAGACGATTCAAATATTTTGGTTGAAATGAGCAAAATATCGATTACTTATAAAGGCAGTGAAGCGGGTCTGAATGTGGTTAAGGATGTGACAAAAAGGGTAGAGCTTGAAAAAAATAGTAGAATGTATAAAACTGTTTTTGATAACTCAGAGTCCTTACTATTTAGAACAGACGATACCGGTTTTATTACTTTTATTAATAACGAGGTAACAAAAGTTCTGGGATATTCAAACCGGGAATTGGAAAAGACATCATTTACATCTTTATTTGAAGATGATAAAAGAGCATTTGTCAGTAGCGAAATTTTTAAATCAACATCAGAAGAAACTATTTCATTTTCAGGAAATATCAAAAATTCGACAAATGAATTTTTAGGCTTTGAAATTAGTTCTGTTCCACTTTTTAATTATAAAAACGAAATAGATTCATTTATAATTTTAGCTAAAATTAAACAAGAAAAGGAAAGTAATACTCCGGCAAAAGTTGACAAGAATGAACCACAAAACTATGAAACATCAATAATAAACAACCCGGCACTTCTTTCGGGAATGTTCCATGAAATATTAACTCCGATTAACGTTATCATAGGTTTTGTAAGGGAATTAACCGAGAGCTTGGAAATCCTAACACCAGACCAACGAGAAGCAAGCGACATTATAAATCAGAACAGGATAAGTTTGCTTAATATAATGAATACCATAATTGATTATATTAATATTTCCGACAGCAATATCGAATTAAATATTACCGAAAGTAAAATAACAGACATTATTGATAATGTTCAGAAGGATATAAATAACCAGGTTGCTCAACAGAATTTTCAATTATCATATGGGAAAATTTCCTCTTCACTAACATTTAGTTCCGATGAGCAAAAAATGCAGAATTTAATTTATCTGCTTCTGTTACTTATTATGCATGAAAATAAAGAGATGAAAATTTATCTCTCGGCATATCAGTACAATGATGAAAATTTCATAATCATTTTCAAAGATAATTATTCATTTACTTCAAATGAATTGATAGAAAAATTAAATGCGTTTATTTATGGAAATCCAGTCAATACAAAGAATTACGGTATATCTAAGTTTAATATGCTTCTTATAAAAAAACTCTTACGGTTGCTTAAAGGTTCTGTAAAAATAGTTGAAGAAAATGAAAATAAAGAATTCGGATTTGTTTTCCCTCTGGATTTGGCAAAATATAATGAAGCCAAAACAGAGTCCGAAATTGAATTGGATGAAATAGAATATATCGACGAAAAATGGTTAGACGAAAATTTTCCCTTGAATGATGAAATTAATGAAAATATTAATGAAGCATTCGAAGGTAAAGCTGAACCGGAAGATTCTGATGTTTTGGTGGAAGAATTACCCGGTAATGTAAACTCTAAAAAAATAGATCTTTCGGAATTAAAATGCTTATATATTGAAGATCAAATAGATTCTCAAATCCTGTTTAGTTTTCAAATGAGCGAACTTAAAGAAATAAAATTTGCATCCAGTTTAGAAGAAGCAATTCCGATTCTTGAACAAAATAATTTTGATTTTATCTTACTTGATATAAATCTTCAGGGGGATTATAATGGAATAGATGCCTTAAAGTATATCCATAAGATTCCAGGTTTTGAAACCACACCGATAATTGCTGCTACAGCTTACTTACTACCAGGTGATAAAGAAAAATTTATTGCTACCGGGTTTAATGATTTTATATCGAAACCTATCTTCCATGATAATATGGTTGAGTCTCTCGGCAAACTGTTTTAATATTGTCTGCCTACTCCTATTGTCTAACCTAGATAAATAACATTTTTATTTTCGTTTGTTGGTCAGGAGTGGAGATGAATTATTTGGCGGGAATAAAAAAGTAAATATACTATAACTAATATCGCATTGGATTTAAGCTTTTGAGTTTTTTACTCCAAAGTATATAAACATAATGCAAAATATTAACCCCTGTTTTAAGAATTATTGAAATTGTTTTTTGTATATATACTAATGAAGGTGAAAAAAGAAACAAAGGTGTGCGGAAAGGGAGAGATTCGAACTCTCGGTACCTTGCAGTACACACGCTTTCCAGGCGTGCCAGTTAAACCACTCCTGCACCTTTCCGTTATATTGCACTTGTAAATTTACATAAAATTCAACTTTAATCCACTTTGTATAATTTAGCTGCTTTTTCTGCTGATGTTACAATACCCCTAATCATTGCTGAACTAAACCCGTAATGCTCCATCTGGTTCAGACCGGAAATTGTACAACCTCTTGGAGTAGTAACTTTATCAACTTCTCCTTCGGGATGACTTTCCATATTTACTAGTAATGACGCTGCACCTTTGGCTGTCTGTGCTGCCATCAGTAAAGCTTCTTCCGAATGAAAGCCTATTTCAATCCCTCCTTGTGAAGCAGCCCTAATCGCTCTTAAGAAAAATGCTATGCCGCAAGCACACAAAGCTGTTGCAGGGATCATTAATTCTTCATCAATAACTAATGTTTGCCCAACAGAATCAAAAATCTTTTTAGCAATATCAAGAGAATCATCAGTTTTATTTTCGCCTGAAAGACAAGTCATAGATTCCCTTATTGCAATTGCCGTATTAGGCATTGCTCTAATCACAGGAATTCCTTTATCGATTAGATTTTTCATAACCTTTATGCTTGCCCCGGAAACTACAGAAATCAGAATATGTTTCTTCTCATCAAGTACAGGTGATATTTCCTGTAATAATTCATTTAACTGTCCCGGTTGAACTGCAATTAAGATTACATCTGAATTTTTTACTGCAAGAATATTATCCCTTGTCACTACAAAACCTTTATCTGAATATTCTTTTATTAGCTCAGTCCTTTTCCGTGTAATATATATGTTTTTTGCAGGGAAAAGGTCCGAAGTAATAAGCCCATCGGCTATTGCCAATCCAATATTACCTCCGCCGATTATTGCAACTTTTTTTTCTGAATTCATCAATTAACCTTTTATTGTTGATTTAATAAATAGTTTTTAAAATCATCATATTTGTTAGAGATTTTTATCGATTTTTTTTCTTTATGAAGACAGCTTTCCAATCTCGCAGGTATTTTGATTTTTTCTTTCACTACTTCTTCCATAATACCAGCAAATTTTGAAGGATGAGCTGTTTCTAATATTATTCCGTTAAATGATTCAATCTGATTTTTATTTATATACTCATCAAGTGCCAAATAGCCTACTGCACCATGAGGGTCTATTAAATAATTATATTTATTATAAATTTTCTTTATTGCTTCCTTAGTTAACGAATCTGAAAAACTGTAACTTAAAATTTCATTATTTAATTTATTCCAGTCGTTCTCATATAAGTCTAAAATCCTGTAGAAGTTACTTGGATTTCCGACATCCATAGCGTTTGAAATAGTCTTTACAGAAGGTTTAGGAATAAATTTTCCGGTATTTAAATATATTGGAAAAACATCATTTGCATTAACTGCAGCAATAAATTTATCGACCGGCAGACCTATCTTTTTAGCAACTAAACCGCCGGTTAAATTCCCAAAGTTTCCACTGGGTACAGAAAATACCAAAGGTCTATCTTTATTTTTTAATTGTTTATAGGCATTAAAATAATAGAAGGATTGAGGAAGAAGGCGTGCTATATTGATTGAGTTTGCAGAAGAAAGAAAAATATTTTTAGTTATTTCATTATCAAGAAACGACTGTTTCACCAATTTTTGACAATCATCAAAAGTTCCTTCAACTTCCAGAGCAGTAATATTTCCGTACAAAGTTGTTAACTGCATCTCCTGGATATGACTTACTTTTTTACTTGGATACAAAAGATGAACCTTTATTCCTTCAATATTAAAAAAGCCATTAGATACAGCACTTCCGGTATCCCCGGAAGTTGCAACTAATATATTAATATCCTGTTTACTTTCTTTTGAAAAATATGAAAGAACTTCCGCCATGAAACGTGCTCCGAAATCTTTAAATGCAAGAGTGGGGCCGTGGAAAAGTTCAAGGATATTGGTGTTTTCATTTAGACTAATTAATGGAGCATCAAAATTAATTGATCGTTCGATAATTGAATTAAGAGTCGCAGATGGTATTTCATCTTCAATAAAAGAAGCAGCAATTTTATAACTTATTTCATGAAAGGAAAACTCATTAATTTCAAGAACAAATTTTTCAGAAAGAATAGGAAAAATTTCAGGCATAAATAGCCCGCCATCATCTGCAATTCCCTTTATAACTGCTTCTTTAAATGAAACCTTTTTTGATTTTTTATTAGTACTATAATAATTCAAATTAAAAATGAAATGCTTAAAAACAGATAAATAAATGATTATTTAATTACTCTCGGACCTTCTTTGTTAATTTTAGATATATAAAGATCGCTTTCGATTTCCAATTTTGAAAGAACACTTTGCATTTCTTTACCTATGCTTTTAGCAGTTTTTTTTGAGGTGCTGAAAGCAAAGATCGAAGGTCCTGATCCGGAAATGCTGCAGCCTAATGCACCTGCATCCAACGCTGCTTGTTTTATTTCGTTGAATCCAGGGATTAAAATTGAACGTATAGGTTCAACTATTACATCCTGAAGCGATCTGCCTATAAGTTCATAATCTTTCTTTAATAATCCTGCAACTAAACTTGCTACATTACCCCATTGCTGTACGGCATCGGAAAGAAGAATTTGTTTTTTTAATATTTTTCTTGTATCTCCAGTATGAATTTCAATATCCGGATGCACTATTGTGCAAAACAGATCTTTTGGTACATCAATATTAATAACATCAAGAGGGTCTAGACTTCTGACAATTATAAATCCTCCATATAACGAAGCAGAAACATTATCTGCATGTGGCGCTCCTCCGCAAGTTAATTTTTCTCCTTCCAGGGCAAAAGGAAGGAGTTCTTGTTTACTGAGCGGTTTGCCTAAAATTTCATTTAGAGCAAAGACACTTGCTACTGCGCTCGCAGCACTTGAGCCTAATCCACTTGCAAGAGACATTTTTTTATGTATTTCAATTTCAATCCCTTTAGAAAATCCAAGGTACTTAACCAGAGAAGCTATAGATGAACCGGCCGTATTTTTCTCAACTTGTTTGGGAAGTTTCCTATGATCACCAGTAATCTTTGATATTACGATTCCCGGTTTCTTTGTGATTTTTAATTTCAGTTCATCACCAGGACCGTCAATTGCAAATCCCATAATATCAAATCCGCAACTAACATTTGTAACCGAGGCAGGGGCAAAAACTTTAATTTCTTTTTTCATTAATTTTACTCTATATATCCCTTTGAAATCATCAATTCAGCACACAGAATTGCACCGCCCGCAGCACCTCTTACTGTATTATGGGAAAGCACAATAAATTTATAATCTAACAGTGAATCTTTTCTCAGTCTTCCAACCGAAACAGCCATAGCTTTATCCAGATTACGATGAATTTTAGGTTGAGGATATTTATCCTCTGTAAAATAATAAATTGGTTTTATAGGAGCAGTTGGAAGATTTAACTTCTGAGGTTCGCTTGAAAAGTTTTGCCAGGCATCAATTAAATCTTTTTCCGAAGCTTTATTTTTTAATTTAACCTGGACACACTCAAGGTGTCCATCTAAAACAGCAACCCTATTACATTGAGCACTAATTTTAATATTAGTATTTACAACTTCATGCAAATTCAAATCACCGAGAATTTTTAAAGGTTCACTTTCCAGTTTCCCTTCTTCACCAGAAATAAATGGAATAACATTATCAATAATATCAAGGCTTGAGACACCTGGGTAACCCGCTCCGGATAATGCCTGCATAGTTACTACATTCACTATATCAAGTCCGAAATTATCGTGCAGTGGTTTGAGTGCAAGAACTAAACCAATGGTTGAGCAATTCGGATTAGTTACTATACAACCTCCATTATAATTCTGAGTCTTAATAAGTTCAAGATGAGAAGGATTTATTTCCGGAACCAAAAGCGGAACATCTTTATCCATCCTATGATTTTTCGAATTTGAAACTACTATGTATCCTTCTTTTGCAAATTCAGATTCAATTCCTCCGGCAACACTTGAGTCTAATCCTGAAAAAACAATTTTGGAATCCAGGTCAGGCACACAGTTTTTCACTTTAAGATTTGCTATCCTTTCGGGAATAGGAGAAGATAGTATCCAGTTTACTGCATCTTTATAGAGATTACCGGCAGATCTTTCTGAAGCCGCAACTTCGGCAACCTCAAACCATGGATGATTTGATAAAAGCTCAATAAATTTCTGACCAACACTTCCTGTTGCTCCTAAAACTCCAACGGGAATTTTGTTTGTTATATCCATTTATATTGTCCCTTCTGAAATATTTTTAACTTAAATGACGTGCAGCTCTAATAATATCTGCAAAAACTCCCGAAGCTGTAACCTCGGCACCTGCACCAGGACCCTTTACAACTACAGGTCTTTCCTGGTTATATTTCGTTGTAAAAGCAATAACATTATCAATCCCCGATAAAAAGTAGAACGGATGATCAGTATTGACTTCCTGCATTGAAATTCTTGCTTTACTATTTTCTAAGCTGGCAATGTAACGGAATAAATTTCCTTTTGCAGCAGCTTTTTCTCTCTTATGTTCGAAATCCTTATCGTGCTTTTTTAACTTTATAAAAAAGTCATTTACAGATTTTGCTTTTTCTACTTCTTCCGGAAGTATCTTTGCAATTTTAATATCCTTAAGTTCTAAATTTAATCCTGCTTCTCTTGCAAGGATTAACAGTTTTCTTGCAACATCCATTCCGCTTAAATCTTCTCTTGGATCAGGTTCGGTATATCCTTTTGCTTTAGCTAATTTAACAACTTCACTGAAGGGTTTTTCTTTTGAAAAAGTATTGAAGATGTAACTCAAAGTTCCAGACAATATTCCTTCAATTTTTTGTATTTCATCACCGCTTGAAACAAGATCCTTTAGAGTTCCGATTATTGGTAGTCCGGCACCAACATTAGTTTCGTATAAAAATTTAACATTATGTTTTAAAGCTAACTGTTTGAGTTTCTGATAAAAATCGTAGCTAATAGAATTTGCCATTTTATTAGGAGTAACAATTGATATATTTGAACACAGAATATCGGGATATTTTTCAACAACAATTTTGCTTGCAGTGCAATCAATAAAAACACTATTGGATAAATTTAATGTCCGCATATTATCAGTAAACTTTTCAAGGTCAGTTGATATTCCTTTTACATCTAATTTATCCTTCCATTTTTTTACATCGATTCCGTTATGATCGATTAACATCTTTCTTGAATTTGCCAACCCAATTATCTTAAAATCGAGACCGAATTCTTTTAAAAGATAATCGACTTGATTATCAATTTGATTTAATAGAGTTCCCCCTATTAAACCTGTGCCAATTAAAAATATGTTAACAGACTTTTCTTTTGAAAGGAAAAGACTATCATGAAGGGCATTTAATGCTTTAGATTCATGTTCTCTTGAAACTACAGTGGATATATTTAATTCTGAAGAACCTTGCGCAATTGCTACAATATTTATCCCGTTTCTACCAAGGGCCTGGAAAACTTTTCCAGAAATGCCCGGATAGTTTCTCATATTTTCACCTACCACAGCAACAATAGAAACATTCTCTTCAATGACAGGTTCATTAACCAGGTTCTCAAATATTTCAAATTTAAATTCTTTTTCAATCGATTTCTTTGCAAGTAAAGCATTTTGGGGAAGAACAGCTATACATAATGAGTGTTCTGAAGATGCCTGTGTAATTAAAATGACATTAATTTTAACTTCGGCTAAAGCGGAAAATATTCTTTTGGCGATTCCTGAAACACCTATCATTCCGCTTCCCTGGACCCTGATAAGAGCGATGTTATCTATTGAAGACAATCCTTTAATCGTAAATTTATTTGAATTAGGCTTACTGGTTATTAATGTTCCTGCGAATTCCGGATTAAAAGTGTTTTTAATTATAATAGGAATTTTTCTGCTGAAAGCAGGTTGTATTGTGGGAGGATGTATTACTTTGGCTCCAAAATGAGATAATTCCATTGCTTCTTCATATGTTATATGAGGAAGAGAAAAAGCATTTTTAACTTTTCTTGGATCGGCAGTCATCACACCGTCAACATCTGTCCAAATCTGAATTTCAGAAACATTGAGTACAGCTCCAAATATAGCTGCAGTATAATCGGAACCGCCTCTTCCTAATGTTGTTGTTTCATTATTAACAGTATAACCTATAAAACCGGTAATAACCTGTAATTTTTTATGGGATCTAAAATAATTCTTTATTCTTTTTGTAGTAACTTCGAAATCTACCTTTGCATTACCGAAACTGTTATCAGTTCTTACCAGTTCACGGCTGTCGAGATATTCGCTAGGAATACCTCTATCTTGCAAAGCATTTGCAATTATGTAGGCAGATAAACGCTCACCAAAACTTAAAATAAAATCCAGAGTTCGAGGAGATAGTTCTTTAATAAGGAAAACACCGTGAATTACATCTTCAAGTTCATTTAGATTTAACTTTATATTTGCAAGAATATTGCTTTGTTTTTTTACTGAAATTAGATCTTTGGCTGTCGAGAGATGGCGCTGTTCAAGATTTCCAAATAATTCCTGATATTTAGTATTACCTGTTGAGGCTAATTTACTTATTCTTATTAATTCATCTGTTATCCCTTGAAAAGCAGAAAAGACAACTGCTGTTTTTGTCTCTTTTTTTATTATCGAAGCAATTATATCGATTACATTCTTTATTTTTTCTGAAGAACCAACTGAAGAACCGCCAAACTTGAGAATTTTCATATTATGTGTTCTTTTATTTTGTATAAAAAAAAACCGACTCACATCTGAAGTCGGTTGTTAAAATTATTTAATATTACATACCTACTTCAGTTATCGGGAGGTGTCTTTGGCATAGTAGTGTACTTTGTAGCTGATGTAGTAAGTATGTTAATATTAGCTTTTTTCATAATGTACAAACCTAACATATATAATTTTATTTGTCAACATCTTTTCAAACTTTCTGAAATAATGAGTTTAATATTAGAAAGGGAAATCTTCCTTATAGTTTATATTGTCTTCAAGTTTTTCCGCCGGTAATTTTTTTGCTTTTATGTGAATTGGATTTCCTTCAACATAAATTGCTTTATATGGTTTTGTAGGACAGGCAAATTCGCAAGCACCGCAACCGATACAGTATTCTTCTTTTACTTCGGGAAGATGAAGGTTATTATACGGAATCATTTTAACTGCTTTGGTAGGGCAATGTTCTGAACAAGCTCCGCATTCTGTCTTTTCTATTTCAACAATACAGTTCTCTTTTATGAATTTTACTTTTCCTATCTGAGTCAGTTTTTTATTCTCTAAAGTTAAAGGTAAAATAGCTCCGCTTGGACAAATATCAGTACATACTTTGCATTCGAAGTTACAGAATCCTGTTTTATAATCCATATAAGGCTGAAGAATTCCTAAGACCCCGTATTCAAATAATGATGGCTGTAAAACCTGAGTAGGACACGAACTAATGCATAGATGACATCCTGTGCATGAACTTGTAAAATGCTCTATGTCTTTTGACCCCGGCGGACTTGAATAGCTTTTCTTTATTACGGGAACTTTATTTTCTTCTTTTGGAATTATTTTAACTTGTGCTAATGAAAATCCCGATAAACCTATTAAGTATAAAAAAGTTTTTGAGATCAGTTCTCTTCTTCCATTGTCAAATTTAACATTACTATATTTTGTTTTTGAACTTAGGGAATTTTTAAAAGTAATACCGCCTGTTGGACAAACGTTAAAACAATTGTAACATGATACACACCTGGAAAAGTCAACTTCTTTATTAACTTTATCTATACACCCGGATTTGCATACCTTTGTGCATAAGTTGCATGAATTACATATGTCATCGTCGATATGAATTTTATATATTGATAATTTTGAAATTAATCCTAAAAATGTTCCAACAGGGCATATTGTATTACAAAACAATCTTCCGTTTTTATATGATAAAAGAATAATTAGTAAAAAAACGAGGCCTGAAATTATAACTGCAGCTATACTGATATTCTTTAATTCTACAGGATAAAGAAAAAAGAGATCAAACTTTTCAAATGAAACAGCTAAAGAATTGTTTAGCAAAATTAAGAGCGGTTTAAAGAGATTATTAAAAATTCTGCCGAAATTGCTGAAAGGATCTAATAATGTTATTAAAGTTAAACTCCCGGAAAAAAAAGAAATTACAGTAAAACTCAAAATTAAAAATTTGATCCATTTATAATCTTTTAATTTTCGGTATTGTTTTTTTTTATTAATCTTTCTTGAAATTCTTGAAATGAAATCCTGGAGTATACCCAGAGGACAAATAGTTGAGCAATAAACTCTTCCATATAAAAAAGTCAATAATAAAATAAAGACAAAGCCGGCTGCAGATATAGTGATTATATTAATAAACTTAAACAGGGAAGGGATGAACTGTAAGTATAAGATGTATCCCGTAGAATATTCTGGTATTAGGTTATAAAAATCCAGAAACAGTATTGAAATAAATGAAAAGAAAATTAGGGAAACGAGAAGTCTTACCCCCTTTAAGCGATACAATCTCATTACGAAATAATCCTTTTGATAGATAACTTAGTCAAATCTTTCGTCCCTAATTTCATTTGATCTGCAATTTTAATATATGAAATTCTGTCAGGATTCATCCCGAACAGTTTGGCGGCTGCAGCATCTGCCGCCACTATATCGGTAGAAATAATTTGTGATTTCATTTCTACCAGGTCATCTTTCGAAACACCTCTGGGTCCATTTCTTTTCATAACATAGTATGCATCAACAATATTGAGATCCGGTTTACGAAAGGAAGGGAAGTCAGCAATGCATTGATGCAGGTTATTCCTATGCCAGTATCCGCGGTCCCATATTACACCCATAAGATTTTTCATGCAAATTGTTAAACCTGTCGAACCATGTTCTTTTAAAACCGGGACATTTATAAAAACATCTGAACTTAAAATTAATTCATGTACCAATGCCTGATTTAAATTCTTACCTTTTTTGATTTCAACTTTCTGATAATAACCTTCACTATTGGCAGGAACCATTTTCCCTTTAGCATCTTTAACTGCTCTTTCGAGCCCGCTATTTGAATAACACCTGATCCAGTTATCGCATGTATGATCAAAGACGTATACATCTTTTGCACCTGATTCATAACAATGTTTTACTATCCTTTTAATTAATAATGGATTTGTATTTGCTGCCCGTTCAGGACTTGCATCCCATCCAATATTTGGCTTAATAACTACAGATTGTCCTTTTTTTACAAATGATTTCATCCCTCCTAAATATTGTATTGCTTCATCAAACATGATATCCGGCTCTTTGCCTTTAATTGCAACCAGATCATATTTATCTGTAAGTAATTCACCGGAGAAAATATTAGAATAACTGCCGAGCGAAAGTATAGGGCTTGCTATAAGACCAGCCTGAAAACTTTTTTTAATGAAATTCCGCCTGTTCATTGTACCCCGTCTCTTTTTATTAAAAAAAAGTTATAATGTTTAAATATAAAATAGATTTGGTCCATCGGCAATATTGATTTTAAATGTTTCTTAATAATTGTAAGGTTTCCTTATAGAATGATAAAGTAATTAATATGGTATTCTTTTTGACGTTTACAGCATTTAGTGTCCTTTATCAATATAAGTTTGTTTATACATTGTATTTTCGTTAATCTTTTGCATTAAAAATGAGTATCCTATATCTTATTGCTCAACAGTATAATTATTAAGGTAAAAGAAGATTTGGATTTCTACAAGAAACATGTTATTGAGAGAATTATACTTTCACTCGTTATACTCTCCATTGGTTTTTCCCAGGCTTATTCTCAAAAAATAAAAATACTCCTGCTTGGAGATTCTATTACTAGGGGCCAAAGCCCCCAGCCTGATTCTTTATTTACAGGTTATAGACAACCCTTGTGGCTGCTGCTTCAATCAGATGGTTACCCGGTTGATTTTGTCGGAAGCGAATCTGCTGGTTATGCCGCTTACCCTAAATATGATTTTAATAATGCCGGTTTCGGAGGTTATACAAAAAAACAAATTCTAAATTTAATAAAAAACGGTTATGACGCTCATGGAAATGTTATAACTCCCGGACCATATTTAAATTATTATCCGGCAAATATAATTATACTCCATATTGGAACTAACCAAGTAGATACAAGTACTGCAGATGTAGTAAATTTATTGAACTATATAGACCATTTTGAAGATTCGACAAACGCTGTAATTTGGGTAATTTTAGCGAAAATAATAAATAGAATTCCATATAGTCTTACCACAGCAATTTATAATGAAAATCTTGAGAAAATGGCTGATGAAAGAATAAAAAATGGGGATCATATTAAGCTGATTGATATGGAAAAAGATGCCGGATTGGTTTATGATATTGATACTGTTGCACCGTATATCAACGGGGATATGCATGATTATTTACATCCAAATAACAGGGGATATGCAAAAATGGCTTCGCTTTTTTATGATACTTTAAATGTTTTACTTAATGATATAATACCTGTTGAGCTTACTAATTTTTCTTTTGCAGTATCAGGCGATAGCGTAATATTGCATTGGCAAACCGCGCTGGAGCTTAACAACTATGGATTTGTTATTGAAAGATCTTCTGATAATAATATATGGGAAAATGTAGGTTTTGTTGCAGGAGCTGATAACAGCTATAGCATAAAACAGTACGAGTTTATAGATTCTCCTTCACAACCTGATTCCTATCTGTATAGATTAAGACAGATTGAGAATAATGGTAATTCAAAATATATTGGGCAGATAAATGTTGGGATGAATTCGGTTACTTCAGTTCCTAATTTAGATAATAGTATCCCAAAAGAATTTAAACTTGAACAGAATTATCCAAATCCTTTTAATCCTACAACTGTTATAAAATACACTATAGCTAAAACAAGTGTAGTGGATTTAAAAGTTTATAATGCTTTAGGACAGCTTGTTTCAACTTTGGTAAATAATATTGAAGACCCGGGAGTATATGAAAAGGTATGGGATGGAAGCGGGTATGCTTCCGGAGTATATTTCTATATAATGAATATATCTGTGGACAATGGTTCTTATCTATTGCATTTTACCAAGAAGATGATTCTAGTAAAATGATTTCCTAATATTTATTAAGTACAATATCAATAGCTATATTATAACCTTTTACTTATTCGAAGTAATTCCCTATTAAAAATTTTATTCCTCTATGCCTGTAAAATGCTTTAGCGAATTCCGGGAAAATTATATTGTTTTATCAAAATATCTTTAATGGAAAAGATGTAGCCTTTAAACCTGAATATAAAGTTAACTCCATTAAAGTATTAAACAGCTTTTTTAATTCCATAATATTTTTTCCATTTTGCTTATATAAAAATAGATGTAAAAATTTTATTTGATATGACTTTATAAAGAGGGTATGATTCAGTTCATTCTAAAAAGATCTGATCGGTTTTATATAGCTTTTGATAAAGAATCTGATTGGACTTGTGAAAGGTGAAGTCTTAATTATTATCAATTCTGGGAATAGACTATAGAATTTACCGTATGCTCCGAAAGAAAATATTTATTTCCAAGAACAATCAGAGCTTCACTGTTTTTTAATCCTTCTTTTTTCATTTGTTGAAATTCTTTGCGGATTTCGTCATTCCTTTTTAATAATTTTTCATTTGGCTTGTATTTTTTTTGTTTCCCGGTTTCCATAGCTTCTTACACTATTAAAATATCAACTAAAATATCAACGTTTATTCAATTAATCTTTTTCATGATTTTGGGAGGATGATGCACAATTTTTCTTATTGTTTCAAATTGTAAATAAGGATAATCCTCTCTGATTATTTCAATTGCATCGCTTACTCTGTATTTTTTCATCCTTAATGATTTAAACTTTTTCCTGATAACTCTATCCCTCAATGATGTTTCATTTAAAAAACCTTTTCTATTAAGAAGATCATAGATCTCATTACTGATTAAATCACTGAGTGGATTAATCCCATCTTCTTTAGGGTTTATTTCCATAGCACTATCTCCTTATTTAGTGCCAATATTTCAAAATTTGGATTTTTTAATCAAGTACATGTTAATGCGGAAAAATGAGAAAAGTAAGCTTTTGTGTAGGAAAAACTACATATTCATGTGGTTTTTAACGCAACTAATCAGATAATTTTCTTTCTAATGGCTTTAGCAACTGCTTCCGATTGAGAATGTACATGCAATTTTTTATATATGTTTCTTATATGATGCCGAACTGTATCAACACTAATAAATAACTGGTCCCCGATTTCGTGATAGCTCTTCCCGTTTGAAAGATGGTTTAATACTTCTTTTTCCCTGTTTGAAAGAGAATAATCGTTACCCGAGGTAAAATTATTTTCTTTTTGAAACTCATTAATTACCTGCCGTGCAATTTGTGAACTCATGGGTGACCCTCCGTCATGAATATCTTTTATAGCCTCAAGCAGTCTTGATGGAGGAGTCTTTTTTACCATGTAGCCGCATGCACCTGCGCAGAGTGCCTGAAATACCATCTCACTATCTTCATAAATAGTAAGCATCAGGAAATTCAAATCCGGATTTAATTTCCGGGCTTTTTTTAAAGCTTCTATTCCATTCATTCCGGGTAGCCCGATGTCCATTAAAATTACATCCATTTTTACATTAGGAAGTTGCTCTAAAAATTTTTCGGATGCGGGATAAACACCAACGCATTTGTATCCTTCGGTGCCGTTTATTAGCGCAGCCAAACCTTCCCTGATGGTATTATTATCTTCTATTATTGCAACATTTATCATAAAATTACTTACTTAAGAAATAATTAATTCTTTTTGCATTATTAACTTTACCGGAGAATAGAACTGTAGTGCCGCCTTCAATATTTTTTTCCCATTTTATTGTTCCACCAATCAGTTCTGCACGGTTACGCATATTGAAAATTCCATTTCCCATACTTTCGGCCATGATATCAAAACCAACACCATCATCCTGCAATTTTATTTCAATTTTATCACCTTCTATATCAGTTGCAAGAATAATATTTTTGCATTTACTATGCTTAATACTGTTATTTATACCTTCCTTAAAGATTAAGTATAGATTCTGCTTAAAATCCATAGGCAGTTTAATATTTTCCAGCTTTTCTAAATTAGAAGTTTTTAATCTTATTCCTATTGATTCCAGGAAATCACTATAAGAATCTTTGAGCCTTGCTATCAAATCATATAATGTATCTTTTTTAGGATTAACTACCCAAACAATATCGCTCATACTATCAACCAACTGTCTAGCTTTTTCACTAATTTTCTTCAAATCATCATGATTCTTCTCAAATTTTCCATTTGATTTTTTTTCAGCCAATTCACTCAGAATAGAAATCTCGGTTAACCCTGAACCAATATTATCATGAAGGTCTGCTGCAAGTTTTGTTTTTAATCGTTCAATTGCCAAAAGATTTTTTATTCTTACAGTGCTAAAGTAGTAAATAATCAATCCTCCAGCCAGGATGCATAAAGAAATAAACCACCATGTTTTCCAATAAGGAGGTAAAATGGTAATTAAAACGGAGGTACCTTTTGAATTCCATATTTTGTCACTATTTGAACCTTTGACAATAAATGTATATTGACCCGGTGATAAGTTAGTGTAGTTTGCTATCCTAAGATTTGCATCAATATATTGCCAGTCCTTTTCAAGTCCTTCTAACTTATACGCATAGTGGTTATCCTCAGGATTTGTATAATCTAAAGCTGCAAATTCAAACGAAATAAAATTTTTGTCATATGGCAATATTATTTTTTTCTTTTCTCCGGTTAACGGCTGATTAAAAACTTTAATTGATGTGATAACAACCTGAGGGATAAATGAATTATTTTTAACACTATCAGGATAAAAATAATTCAATCCATTTATACCTCCAAAAAACATTTCACCATCTTTTGATTTGAAATATGCTCCTCCGCTGAATTCTATACTCTGAAGACCATCCTGTAAATCATAATGAGTTATGAAACCATTCACAATATTAAATCTGTAAATTCCATTATCGCTGCTCAGCCAAAGATTATTATTATTATCTTCCAAAATTCCATAAACAACGTCGCAATTTAACCCGTTCTTCTTTTTATATCTATAAAACTTACCGGTTTTTCTATCGAATTTATTCAATCCACCGCCATAAGTACCTATCCACATTGTCCCGTTAGAATCTTCAAAGATAGACAATACTCTATCGTCGCTTAGACTATAATTATCTTTCGGATCATTTTTGTAATGAATAAAACTATTTGTTTTTTTAATGTATTTATCTAATCCGCCGCCAAAAGTACCGATCCAAAGAATACCTTCTCTGTCTTCATATAATGTATAAACTCTATTATCACAGAGACTGCAGGTATCAGAAGGATTATTAACAAAGTGATCAAACTTAATTTCACTACTCTCAGGATTAGTAATTTTAAATCTGTTAATTCCACCGGTAAAAGTAGCTAGCCATACATTTGATGACGAATCTATAAAAATATCCTGCACCTGGTTTGCACCTATACTTGACGGAACATTAGGATCATGTTTAAATGAGGTAAATTTACCTGTTAAAGTATTAAATCTATCTAATCCGCCACTGTATGTACCGATCCAAAAATTCCCGAATTTATCTTCAGCTATTGCCCTTACGTGATTATCACTTATTGATAAACGATTAGTTGGATTATGAAAGAAATGAGTAAATCTATTATTCTTAATATCATATTTGTTAAGTCCACCCCTGTATGTTCCTATCCATAGATTTTTATGTGTATCCTGATAAATAGCCCATACAACATCGTCGCTAAGACTATTGCTATTGGCAGGATCATTTCTTATTTGACCGAATTTAACTTTACTCATTTCAAGTTTAGTGATACCTTCACCAAGGTGGGTACCTGCCCAAATAATACCTGATGAATCTTCACACAGGGATATTACATCATTACCTGATAATGAATTTGGATTTAAAGGATTATGTTCAAAATGAGTAAAACTATTTTCAATCTTGTTGAATTTTATTAAACCGTTTCCAAATGTACCAAGCCACAAACAATTTTGTTTATCTTCAAGAATTGCCATAATTGAGTTACTGCCAATATCTGCTCTTTTGCTTTTATTCTTTTTATAAATTTTAAATTTGACATCCCGGGGAGTAAAACTCTTTTCATTTACAGGCAATTCATTTAAACCGCCATTATATGTCCCGATCCAAATGTTACCTTCATTATCTTCAAACAACGATGTAATTTTATTATCACTTAATGAATATTTATTTAAAAAATCGTTCTTATAATGAATAAAGGATAATTGAGTACTTTTATCTTTTGTAGTTGAATTGTTCTTATAGACAACTTTATTTAATCCTCCCCCAAAAGTACCAATCCAGATGTTTCCTTCTTTATCAATTAATATTCTCATAATCCTATTATAACTCAGACTATTAGGAGCTTCTGACTTATGATAATATTGACTAATTGTTTTTGTTTTTTTATTAAAAATTAATATCCCTTTTCCCCATGTTCCCATCCAAAGATTATTATTGTTGTCTTCAGCAATAGATGTTATTGAATTATTATCATTCCTGGAAAAAATTATAGGGTATTCATAGTATTCATTTTCGCGGTAAGTTATAGGACCCTGGATATTCCTGGTATTAAAACGGGTAAATGAATTTCTACTCCTGCTATATCTATTTAAAATTCCTTTAATAGTCCCGATCCAGAGTTTCCCTTCTTTATCTTCAAAGAGCGATGTTATGCTGTTGTCTGATATTGAAGCCGTGTCATATGGATTATTGGTAAAAATCTTAAAGCTATATCCGTCGTATTTATTTAAACCGTTTGCAGTGCCAAACCACATATATCCTTCATTATCCTGGATTATTGAATGTATGGTACTCTGTGAAAGTCCATCTTCAAGACCTAATCTTTTAAAAGTATAACTGCTATTTATGGAATAAATTGGGATGCAGAAAGCTAATGCCAACAAGATTATTGAAATTATTTTTGTGATATTAGTTTTCATTTGATTCAATGATTTAAAAGTTTAAATCTTAAAGCAAAACAATGTAGATAATATAAGATAATGGGGAATCTAATAATAAAAATGAACAACATACAAATATTATTTATTAAGAATGAAGAGTTAATATTTTCAAAACTTTTTTATAATCAAAATTTGTTTATATTATGAAAAATGTAATTAATTTATATAAAATGCATAAATATGCATTGAATATGTAACCAAATTCAATATTAGTAAAAAAATTGTAATCTTATACAGAAAAACCTTGACAAAAATATATTGTTTTTTTATGTTTAGCCCAATGAAATTTACAATAAAAAATATCGTTTCCACTTTTGATGTTAGAAGCCTTGCATTAACATCCATCCGCCCCCATGTGGGGTAATACTACATTCTTATTCTTAAAGAACATTTTTAATTCAAAAACATATTAAACGACGAGAAAAAATTATGATATCAATAGGCATTATTGGTGGTACAGGATATACAGGAAAAGAATTAGTAAAATATTGTCTGTCTCATCCTCTTATTAAAAATTTTCAGATTTATGCTAATAGCAGCGCCGGCGAAAATCTGTATTCAATATTCCCCGATTTGATTGGTTATACTGATAATATAGTTGTTGAATCAATTAATAATATTTCTATTGAACATGATTTATATTTTGTTGCTCTTCCCCATGGTGAAGCATTGAAATATGTCCCCAAATTAATATCTAATAATAAGTATGTAATTGATCTGGGGGGTGATTATAGATTGGATTTTGAAGAATTGTACATTCAATGGTATAAATATACTCACACTTCTCCGTATCTTCTTAAATCGAAAGTATATGGACTAGCAGATCATCCCTCAACTAATTATGAAAAGGTACAGCTTATCGCAAATCCCGGCTGTTATCCGACTGCAACATTGCTTTCATTGCTACCGCTGCTTCCAAAGCAAGCAGATAATATTCTGAGTGTCAGCAGCGTGGCATATTCCGGTACAAGCGGGGCCGGTAAAAGCCCTAAAGCTGATCTTTTACTTTCCGAAATGGATGGAAATGTTAAAGCGTATAATGTTAATCAGCATAGGCATGAACCTGAAATATTACAGCAGCTTTTTAAGAATGGGTTTCATTCTCCGTTTTCTTTTACAACTCATCTATTGCCCATATCCAAAGGAATTTATGTAACATCTTCCATTCATTTAAATGAAGCTGTTGATTATGAGGAAGTTATCGAATTGTATAAAAATATTTATTCTAATTCACCTTTTATCAGGATAAGGAATCTTCCGCCGGAATTAAAATGGGTAGTAGACACTAATTTCTGCGATATAAATATATCAATTAAAGACAAGTTGATTGTTGTTACAGCGGCTATTGATAATTTAATAAAAGGTGCTTCAGGTCAGGCTATTCAAAATATGAATAAATTGTATGGATGGGATGAAACATCCGGTTTACTAAATTCTGTTTTACGGTCAGGTAAAAAGGAGTTCAAAAATGTTTCAGTTTATTGATAATGGTTCGATAACTTCTGTGAATGGAATTAAAGCTGCAGGGATAAACTGCGGTATAAAAAAAGAAAAGAAAGATCTTGCTTTAATTTATTCTGAAGTGCCGTGTAATGTAGCGGGAACTTTTACCCTGAACAAAGTGATTGCTGCTCCTTTGGTAGTTTCAAAAAATTTAATTAAACAGCCGAACAAAGTTAAAGCGGTTCTTGTTAATTCGGGAAATGCAAATGCATGTACGGGTATGGCCGGTTTTAGCAATGCATTGGATGCCCAGTCCTGCTGTGCAAAAAAATTATCAATAAATCCTTCTGAGGTAATTGTAAGTTCAACGGGAGTTATTGGAAAACAGCTTCCCATGGAGCAACTAAAATCGGGGATAGGTGAGATTGTTGATCATTTGGCAGAGAATGGCGGTCTAGATGCAGCAGAAGCAATTTTAACTACGGATCTTAAAAAGAAAGCATTTGCAGTTAAGGTGAAATTATCGGGCGGTGAGGTAACGATTGGAGGAATATGTAAGGGGAGCGGAATGATAATGCCTAATATGGCAACAATGCTGGCATTCTTAGCCACAGATGCTTCCGTTGAACAGCCTGTACTCCAAAATTTATTAAGTTCTTCTGTAAATGATTCTTTTAACAAAATTTCTGTTGATGGTGAAACGAGTACTAATGATATGGTGATCCTTATGGAAAACGGCTTGTCAAAAACCTCAGTAAAAAAGAATACAGAAGATTATAACACATTTTCATCTGCTCTTCTGGCAATTTGCCAGGAGATGGCTAAAGCAATTGCTGCAGACGGAGAAGGTGCGACGAAATTAATTACGATATCCATCAATAACGCTAAGACCCAAAAAGATGCTGATACAATTGCCAGAGCAGTTGCTAATTCACCTCTGTTTAAAACAGCGATGAATGGTAATGATGCTAACTGGGGAAGGATTCTGTCTGTTGCAGGTAATAGCGGTGTTGATTTTACTCCGGAAAAAGTCTCGATAAAATTTGATGACATGATAATTCTTGAACCGAATTACAGTGTCAATTTTGATGAAGAAGAAGCAAAAAATTTATTAAATAAAGAGCAGGTAAAAGTATCGGTTGATCTAGATGAAGGGGACCAATCTTCAACCTGGTGGACTTGTGACTATTCCGAAGGATATATAAAAATTAATTCAAGTTATAGAACTTAAAAGATGCAAAATGTTTAATGGTATTTGTATGATTTTATTTGAAAAGATTTAAAATAAAATTAAAAAAGGTGCAGGTATGAAAACAGCAGTAATAAAATTCAGCGGCAAAGCTTTAAATGATTTTTTCACAAACAGTAAATGGATTGAACTGATAATAAACTTAAAGAAAACTTATCAAGGTATTATTCTCATTCATGGTGCGGGAAACAAAATTTCTGAATGGTCTTATGCTCTTGGTATAGAACCTCAATTTATTGAAGGACAGAGAGTAACCGACAAATATACAATGGAAGTTGTTGCAGCAGTGCAGTCCGGTTTGTTGAACGCTAAGACTGTCAGTCATTTGCAGATAAATAATTTTGATGCAATAGGATTATCCGGTATCGATAGAGGACTATTTACTGCGGAATATATAAATGAAAAATTAGGTTATGTAGGTTCACCGAAAATTTCAGGTAAGTCCGATTGGATTTTTTCATTACTAAATGAAGGAGTTATTCCTGTATTTTCATCTTTGTGCAAAGATCAAAACGGCAATCTGATGAATGTCAATGCTGATGTATTTACTCATGCTTTGGCAAAAGCTGTTAATGCCGATACAGTTTTCTTTCTATCCGATGTTAACGGGGTAAAATTAAATGGTATAATCCAAAGTTATATGCTAGATTCCGAAATAGAGGATGGAATTATAAATGGTCATATTACAGATGGAATGATACCTAAATTGAAAAGCTGTAAAAAATTACTTGAAGACGGAATAGCTAAAGTTTGGATAGGAAGTGAACTGTTTGACATAAATTTAAATGATTTTCAAAATTCAATAAATCTGAAAGGGACCTGGATTGTCGAAACAAAAGCAATTGCAGTTTGAAACATCTTCTGCTTTATTAAAGAATTATTCCCGGCATGAAGTTGAGTTTGAAAGAGGTGAAGGTGTTTACCTTTATGATAATAACGGTAAAAAATATCTTGATTTTTTATCGGGAATTGCCGTAACAGGGTTTGGACATAATCATCCTCAAATTATATGTGCAGTTAAAGAGCAGGTTGAAAAGTTGTTTCATGTTTCTAATTTATTTCAATCAACACCTCAGGAGAAATTAGCTGAAAAACTGGTAACCTCCACAGGGCTGGATAATGTTTTCTTCTGTAATTCAGGAACAGAAGCAAACGAAGCTGCAATAAAATTTGCCCGAAAATGGGGGCAGGGAAAATTCTCAATAATAACCGCAATTGGCGGGTTTCACGGCAGAACAATGGGAAGTCTTTCTGCATCTGCCCAATATAAACTATGGGAAGGTTTTGCACCGCTAACACCGGGATTCTCATATGTTCCATTTAATGATGTTGAAGCAATTGAAAATTCCATTGACGATAATACAGTTGCTGTTATGTTGGAACCTATCCAGGGAGAATCAGGAGTGAATGTTCCTTCAGAAAATTATTTGTATGAAGTAAGAGAACTTTGCAGTAAAAATAATCTTCTCCTTATAATGGATGAAATACAAACAGGGATGGGAAGAACAGGAAAAATGTTCGCTTACCAATGGAAAAATATTAAGCCGGATATTATTACGATCGCCAAAGGAATTGCAAATGGCTTACCTTTAGGTACAGTTGTCTGTTCAAAAGAAGTAGGTGATTTCATCACTCCCGGGAGCCATGGTTCTACTTTTGGCGGAAACCCCCTTGCTGTTGCTTCGGCCAATGTTGTTATGGATTTATTAGATAATGAATGTTTAGAAAATAATAATTCCTTAGGAGAAAAATTAAAGGAAGAGGTTTTTTCTTTGGCAAATGAAAATATAAAATCTGTCCGCGGTAAAGGATTAATGATTGGAGTTGAATTAAAAGGTAAGATTAGAGCTAAAAAGGTTGCTTCGGAATTGCTAAAAGAAGGAATAATTACTGGTACTGCAGGTGAAAATGTTTTAAGGCTTCTTCCCCCGTTTATTATAACTGAAAAGGAAATTGAACTCTTTATAAAAGAATTTTCTTATATCATTAATAAAATGCAGGACTCCAATGTCAGCTAAGTTAAAAAGGCAAAACAGGATAAAGGAAATCTTAAATGACTATTACATTGCTAATCAGGAATATCTAATTAAGATTTTAAAGGATGAAGCAGTAAATGTAACACAGGCTACTTTAAGTAGGGATTTTGCAGAGCTTGGGGTTTCACGTACTGTTACTGAAAAAGGTGTTAGGTATGTGCTGGATGCAAATGAATCCGGCAAACAAATAGCAAAATTAATCGGTTTTGAAATTTTAGCAATTGAGCATAATGAAGCTTTGATTATAGTTAGAACTCTTGCCGGCAGAGCACAAGGAGTTGCTCACTATATAGATCGTTTAAATCGTGAAGAGATTTTAGGAACTGTCGGTGGAGATGATACTGTTTTGGTTATTCCAAATAAAAATAAAAATATACCGGTTGTTGTTGATTTAATAAAAAAGATGATGATTGAAATTCCATTTTAAAAATTTTTAGTTTATCAAATTAAAAGAAGAGAAAAAAATGAAAAGAAAAAAAATTGCAGTTGCGTATTCAGGTGGATTAGATACGTCCGTAATGGTAAAATGGTTAAGTGAAAAATATGATGCGGATATTATTACAGTTACCGGTATTCTTGGAAAAACCGGTGAACTTGACGGGCTTGAAGAAAAAGCTTTAAAAACAGGTGCTGTTAAATCACATATTATCGATCTTCAGGAAGAATTTATTTCTAATTATGTCTGGAAAGCTTTAAAAGCCGGAGCATTGTATGAGGGACTTTACCCGATGGCAACTTCTATCGGCAGACCCCTTTTAGCAAAACTCCTGGTTGATATAGCTTTGGCTGAAGGAGCCGATACAGTTGCTCATGGATGTACCGGAAAAGGAAATGACCAGGTAAGATTTGAAGTTGGTATTCAAGCTCTTGCTCCTCAGCTCAAAATTTTGGCCCCATTAAGAGAATGGGAATTCAAAAGCCGGGAAGATGAAATTGATTATGCACTTGAGAATAAAATTCCTATAAAAGTGACAAAATCTTCTCCTTATTCAATCGATGAAAATTTGTGGGGAATAGCGATCGAATGCGGAGTTTTGGAAGATCCGACTGCTGCCCCGCCAAAAGATGCATGGCAGATTACGGTTGATCCGAAAGATGCACCATCTGAGCCTGAAACTGTAATTATTGGTTTTGGAGAAGGTGTCCCTATAAGTTTAAACTATAAAAAATATTCACCTGCTGAACTTGTTAAAGAATTAAATGCATTAGGCGGGAAACATGGTATTGGAAGAATGGATTTAATTGAGAATAGAGTTGTTGGAATTAAGTCCAGGGAAGTATATGAAGCACCAGCTGCTGTAATTCTGCATAAAGCTCACAATGAACTGGAAAAACTAGTATTGGATAAGGATACTTTCCGGTACAAACAAGATGTATCAAATACGATAGCTAATTTAATTTATGATGGTTTGTGGTATTCTCCTTTATTTGATTTCTTAAATGCTTTTGTAGATGCAACTCAAAAAAATGTTACGGGTGAAATAACATTAGAGTTTTATAAAGGAAATATTTCTGTATTGTCCAGGAATTCAGCTTTCAGTTTATATAATAAAGAACTTGCTACTTATACAAAAGAAGATACATTTGATCATAAAGCTTCTGAAGGTTTTATAAAAATATTCGGATTACCTTATAAAACGTATAATATGATTAAGAGATATAGTAAGGAAGAGGAACTGATTAACGCTTTGGGGGAGTAGGTTTAATGAAAAAATAGATGATTCTGCTCTTGAGTTTTCTTCATCTTTATCTTTTGATATCAATCTTCTTAAAGAAGATATTCTTGTAAGTAAAGCTCATACGGAGATGCTGGAATATGTTGGCTTGATGGATGAAACTGAATCAAAAAAAATTGTAGAAGGATTAAATCTAGTTGAAAAGGAATATTATAACCAAACCTGGAAGCCCGAACCTACTATTTACGAAGATATTCATTCTGCTGTCGAAGCAAGATTATTTCAATTGATTGGACCAGTTGCTAAAAAGCTGCATACCGGTAGAAGCAGAAATGACCAGGTTGCAACGGATTTAAGATTATGGATTAAAACCTCATCTGAATTCATTATAAATACAATCTCTTTTCTTCAGAAAAAATTGATTGAACTTGCTGAGTCACATACTGAAACAATAATACCTGGGTATACTCACCTCCAGAGGGCACAGCCGGTTTCGTTAGGATTTCATTTGCTTGCTTATGTAGAAATGCTGGAAAGAGATAAAAAACGATTCAGATTTGTTTATGATGAATCGGATGTTTCGCCTCTTGGTTCTGGTGCATTGGCAGGTTCAACTCTTCCGCTGAATAATGAATTTACTGCAGATAAGTTAAATTTCTCAAGTTCTAGTAAAAATGCTTTGGATGCTGTTTCTGACAGAGATTTTGCTTTAGATTTCCTTAATGCTTGTTCAATTGGAATTATGCACCTTAGCAGATTTTCTGAAGAACTAATCTTATGGTCATCTGCTGAATGGAAATTTATAAGAATAAGTGATAAATATACTACCGGTTCATCCCTTATGCCCCAGAAAAAAAATCCTGATATGGCAGAACTAACCAGGGGTAAATCAGGAAGAGTATTCGGGAATTATATCTCTTTGTTAACTACTTTAAAAGGACTTCCTTTAAGTTATAACAGAGATTTACAGGAAGATAAAGAACCTGTATTTGATTCCTTTTATAATTATAATAAATCTCTGAAAATTATTTCGGGAATAGTAAGTACAGTTGATATTTACACAAAAAGATTTGAAGAAGAATTAAAGGGTGACTTCTTTCTTGCTACTGATTTAACTGACTGGCTCGTTCTTAAGGGAATATCATTTAGGGAAGCCCATAAAATCGTTGGCGAATTAGTAAAATTTGCAGAGAATGAGAATAAAAAATTTGATGCCCTTTCAGTTGAAGATATGAAAAAAGTCAACTCGGTTTTCGATCACTCTGCATTGGATTCAATTCAACTGGAAGGAGCATTATACAGAAAGAAAACAAAAGGATCTCCGAATCCTGATGCTGTTAAGAATGAAATTAAAAAATGGAAAAATGAATTGGAATTGATGGAAAAAGAAATACATGAAACAAATGGCAAGAATTAAAGTAATAAAAAAGAAATAAGGTGATAATAATGATTGTACTTGAAAATTTCATTAAAAATCTTAAATTATCCTAACTACTTATCTCCTTTTTATTAAGAGATCCTTAATAACTAAGGAAAAAGGGCTTTTCAAGTTGATAATCGAGGACAAAATCCAAGATATCTCTTTAATTATATAAATTTTTGGTAAATAGGAGCTAAATATCTATGCCTGAATTGGGAATAGAAAGAAATAATAGCATGAAAAATTATCCCCCTCAAGCACAAGGAATGTATAATCCTTTATTTGAACACGATGCCTGTGGAATGGGTTTCGTGGCCGATATAAAAGGAAGAAAATCGCGGGATATTATCGATAAGGGATTATCTATTCTAAAAAATTTAAAGCACCGTGGAGCTGTTGGTGCAGATCCTTTAACAGGTGACGGAGCAGGAATATTAATACAGATGCCCGATGAATTTATGCGGAGGGTTACTGAAGAGGGAAATATTAAACTGCCGGTTGAAGGAAGATATGGTGTCGGGGTAATGTTTCTTCCGCAAAATCCTATCCTGAGAAGAGCAATAGAAAATATAATTGAAAAGATCGTTATTGATGAAGATCAGAATTTCCTGGGCTGGAGAACAATTCCTGTCGATCCCAATGTTCCCGGGGTTGGAGCAAGAGCTACACAGCCTTTCATTAAACATTGTTTTATTGGTGCTAATCCTAAAATTGAAACTCAGGATGAATTTGAAAGAAAACTCTATTTAATAAGAAGAATTATTGATCACAGAATTCGTGCAGAATTAAAATGCGACAGAAGCAGTTATTATGTACCTTCTTTTTCTAGTAAAGTTTTAGTTTATAAAGGGATGCTGCTTGCTCCGCAAATGACAGATTTTTATAAGGATATAACTGCTCCTGATATGAAATCTGCTATGACTATGCTGCATTTGCGTTTTTCTACTAATACTTTCCCTACCTGGGATTTGGCTCATCCTTTTAGGATGATTGCTCATAACGGTGAAATAAATACGTTGAGAGGCAATGTAAACTGGATGGCTGCACGTCAAGCGGTTATGGAGTCACCTCACTACGGAAAAGATCTTAAAAGAATGCTCCCGATTATTATGGAAGGACAAAGTGACTCAGCTACATTTGATACGGTGCTTGAGTTACTTGTAATGAGCGGAAGAAGTCTGCCCCATGCAATGATGATGATGATACCGGAAGCATGGTCAAAAAATGATTTGATGGATCCGGATAGAAGAGCATTTTACGAATATCATGCAACAATGATGGAACCCTGGGATGGTCCGGCTGCTGTTGTATTTACTGATGGGAATATAATTGGTGCCACACTTGACAGAAATGGTTTGCGTCCTTCAAGGTATGTAGTTACAAAAGATGATATGGTTGTTCTAACATCTGAAGCAGGTACATGTAGTGTCGATGCTGAAAATGTTGTTAAAAAAGGAAAGCTTCGACCAGGAAGAATGTTTATTCTCGATTTAAAACAGGGAAGAATCATTAATGATGAAGAATTGAAAAAAGATATTGTAACCAGGAAACCTTACCGTAAATGGGTTAATGAAAATATGATAAAGCTTACTCATTTACCGGCTCCTGATTTTATTTATAATGCCAATCCCGACACTTTGCACATGAGACAAAGGATTTTTGGTTATACAAAAGAAGATCTGATGATGGTTATTCTTCCAATGGCTATACATGGAAAAGAAGCCATAGGTTCTATGGGGTCTGATGCATCATTAGCTGTTCTTTCGGAAAGACCTCAATTATTATTTAGATATTTCAAACAATTATTTGCACAAGTTACTAATCCTCCAATTGATGCAATCAGGGAGGAATTAGTAATGGAATTGACTACTTATATTGGACCCGAACAAAATTTATTGGCGGAAACCCCCCTGCATGCTCATCGCCTTGAATTAGAACATCCATTACTTTCTAACTCTCAGCTTGAAAAAATTAGGAATATTGCTAAGGGACATTTTAAATCTATAACAATTCCGCTTTTATTTAATCCTGATGTCCGGCACAACATGAGGGAAAGGCTGGATCAGATTTGCAATGAATCAGTTGAAGCAGTTAAATCAGGGATTTCATTAATAATTCTTTCCGATAGAGGAGTCGATAAAAACTGTGCTGCTATACCAAGTCTATTGGCAGTAGCAGGTGTTCATCATTCTTTATTAAGAGCAGGATTAAGAACCAAAACAGGTTTGGTTATAGAAAGCGGTGAACCCAGGGAAGTATTTCATTTTGCCCTTCTTTGCGGTTATGGTGCTAATGCAATAAATCCTTACATGGTCTATGAAACTATTGCCGAGTTGAAAAAGAATGGCTTTCTCTCTGATATTAAGGATTACAAAAATGCTAAAAACAATTTTGTAAATGCTGTATCAAAAGGTTTATTCAAAATATTTAGTAAGATGGGAATCAGCACTCTTCAATCTTATTGTGGTGCTCAGATATTTGAAGCCGTAGGTTTGGACTCGGAAATTGTTGAGAACTATTTTACAGGAACTCCAACCAGGATAGAAGGATTGAGTTTGGAGATGCTTGAAGAAGAAGCGATCCGCCGCCACAAGTTTGCACTCGATCCGCAGGTTGATCAATCAATACTTGATGTCGGGGGATTATACCATTACAGGAGAGATGGTGAAAATCATTTATGGAATCCGTTAACTATTTCCAAGCTTCAATTGAGTACAAAAAGGAAGGAATACAGTACATATAAAGAATATGCCGAATTAGTAAATAATCAGAATAAAAATAGGGTAACATTACGAAGCCTCTTTGATTTTGATAAAAGCGAACAAGTTCCTTTGGACGAGGTTGAACCGGCAAAAGAAATAGTTAAGAGATTTTCTACTGGTGCAATGAGTTTTGGTTCGATATCCTGGGAAGCACATACCTCTTTAGCTATTGCCATGAACAGGATTGGAGGAAAATCCAATACTGGTGAAGGTGGTGAAGCTGAAGAAAGATTCATCCCACTTCCAAATGGCGACAGTCTTCGTTCTGCAATTAAGCAGGTTGCATCTGCAAGGTTCGGGGTAACTGCAAATTATTTAGTTAATGCAGATGAACTTCAAATTAAAATGGCACAAGGTGCTAAGCCTGGTGAGGGTGGACAATTACCAGGATTTAAAGTTGATAGTTTTATTGCTAAGATTAGGCACAGTACACCCGGAGTTACTTTAATTAGTCCACCTCCGCATCATGATATTTATTCCATTGAGGATTTAAAACAGCTTATTTTTGATTTGAAGAATATTAATCCTAATGCTCGTATAAGTGTTAAGTTAGTATCTGAAACCGGTGTTGGAACAATTGCTGCCGGAGTTGCAAAAGCTCATGCAGATCATATTTTAATTAGTGGTCATGATGGCGGAACCGGTGCTAGTCCCATTTCATCGATCCAGTATGCCGGAACCCCATGGGAATTAGGTGTAAGTGAAACTCATCAAACATTAGTATTAAATGGATTGAGAGATAGAGTCTATTTGGCTGCTGATGGTCAAATGAAAACTGGAAGAGATGTTGTTATTGCTGCTCTTCTTGGAGCAGATGAATTTGGATTTGCTACTGCACCGCTAGTAACTCAAGGCTGCATCCTGATGAGAAAATGCCATTTAAATACATGCCCGGTTGGTGTGGCAACCCAGGATCCTGATTTGAGGAAGAAATTTTCGGGAAACCCGGAATATTTAATAAATTTCTTTTTCTTTGTTGCTGAGGAAATCCGGGAATTAATGGCACAAATGGGATTCAGAACTTTTAATGAAATGATTGGACAAACCGACAAAATAATCCCTGCACGGCCTCATAATCATTGGAAAGCAAGAGGAATTGATTTAAGCAGACCTTTGTTTAAACCAACTCCTTTATACAATACTGATCTTTACAGGACAAAAGATCAAAATCATGGATTAGAAACGCAAATAGATCATAAATTAATTCGATTAGCAAAACCTGCTCTGGAGAAAAGTGAACCGGTTGAAATCGATATGAAAGTTAATAATATAGATAGAACAGTTGGAGCAATGCTTTCAGGAGAAATTACAAGGAAATACGGAAGCGATGGATTACCAGAGGGAACTATAAAAATAAAGATGAGAGGCACAGCGGGACAAAGTTTCGGGGCCTTCTTGGCTAAAGGAATAGAATTAAACCTGACAGGGGAATCTAATGATTATACCGGAAAAGGTCTTTCTGGTGGAAGATTAATTGTAAAAGTGCCGTCGGAAGTTACCTTCGATCCTGCTGAAAATATTATTATCGGGAATACTTGCTTATATGGTGCAACCAGCGGAGAAGCATATATGAATGGTGTGGCTGGTGAAAGATTTGCCGTACGTAATTCTGGTGTTTACGCAGTTGTTGAGGGAGTCGGAGACCATGGCTGTGAATATATGACCGGCGGAAGAGTAGTTGTGATCGGGAAAACCGGACGCAATTTTGCAGCCGGTATGTCTGGTGGTGTTGCTTATGTTTGGGATCCTGAAAAAGTTTTTACCAAATATTTAAACCATGAAATGGTTGACCTTGAATATTTGATTTACGATGAAGATGTAAATGAAGTACATCAAATGATAAAAAAACATTATCAGTATACTAAATCGAAAAGGGCAGAACATATTTTAAACAGCTGGGAATATGAGAAGGATAATTTCTGGAAAGTCATTTCAGGAGAATATAAGAAAGCTTTGTTAAAATTAGCAAAAGAAAAATCTGAATTATCAAAAGAAAATGAAATAGCGGAGATTGCAAATGGGCAAACCTACAGGGTTTAAAGAATACAAAAGAGCAAGCTTAATAAAAGAACCTGCTGATAAAAGGGTCAAACATTTTAATGAATTTGAAAAAGGATTTTCTTCAGCAGATGCGAAAATACAAGGAGCAAGATGTATGGACTGCGGTATCCCATTTTGCCATGGTGATACAGGCTGTCCCGTTCAGAATTATATCCCCGAATGGAATGATTTGATTTATAATGGACAATGGAAAGCTGCAGTAGAAAACCTCCAGTCTACAAATAATTTTCCTGAATTTACCGGGAGACTTTGCCCAGCTCCATGTGAAACTGCTTGTGTCCTTGGGATAAATGAGGACCCGGTTTCTATAAAATCAATTGAAAGAACTATTATTGACAAAGGTTTTGAAGAAGGATGGGTTAACCCCAGAATGCCATATATTCTTACAGGTAAGAAGGTTGCTGTAGTGGGTTCAGGTCCGGCGGGTTTAGCTGCAGCACAGCAATTAGTCAGAGCAGGGCATTCTGTAACTGTTTATGAGAAAAATGATAAAATAGGTGGTCTGTTGAGATACGGAATTCCGGATTTTAAAATGGAAAAATGGCTCATCGATCGACGGGTTGAACAAATGGGAATTGAGGGGGTTGAGTTTATTACAAATGTAAATGTCGGTGTTGATATTCCTGTTAAAGAACTATTAGATAAAAATGATGCTTTAATTTTAGCTGGCGGATCAGAAAAAGCACGGGATATTAAAATCTCTGGTCGTGAGTTGAACGGGATTCATTTTGCCATGGAATTTTTACCGCAGCAGAATAGAATTGATGCCGGCAATAAAGTTCCTGATCAGATTTTAGCAACCGGTAAAAATGTAGTTGTTCTTGGTGGAGGTGATACAGGTTCAGATTGTATTGGAACATGCAACAGACAAAGTGCAAAATCTGTTACACAACTGGAAATCTTACCGCAGCCTCCAAAAGATAGAGCATATAATACACCATGGCCTTACTGGCCTATGATGTTGAGGACGTCTTCCAGTCAGGAGGAAGGTGCAGTACGAAAATGGAGTGTGAATACAAAAGAGTTTATGGGAGATAGCAAAGGGAATGTAATTGCATTAAAGTGCAATGAAGTCAAGTTCGAAAATAATAAGTTTGTTGATATTCCTGATACTGAGTTTGAAATACCTGCTGATCTCGTTTTGATTGCTGCCGGTTTTGTTCACCCGGTTCACGAAGGTTTAATTAATGAACTCAAAGGTATGGGGCTTGAATTAGATAACCGGGGTAACGTTAAAGCCGAATTCGGCAATTCTGACGATGCGCATCAAACAAGTTTGAAAAAAGTATTTGCCTGTGGAGATATGAGAAGAGGACAATCATTAATTGTATGGGCCATCGCTGAAGGAAGAAAATGTGCAGCAGCTGTTCATAGAGCATTAATGTCTGAAATCGAAACGAGTGAAATTGCTGCATAGACTATCCTATAAGTAAAAATTCAAAATTGGAAAAGATATTTATAATCCCAAATTATTATGATTTGGGATTTTTGTTCTAATTAATACTAAACCTAACTTTATTTTATAAATTTCATAATTATTCAGCACAATTCGATATTGATTTAATTTTACTTAAATTATTTTATTCTTTTAAGATTAATCAATAATCCTAATTGTTCTAAAATATTATTTTCATTTTTTTTGATTTTTAACATAATTTATTTTTGCCTAATACATTAGCACATATTGGTGTTCAGGGATTAACAACAAAGAATATTTTCAAATTTGCAGATTTAAAATGGATTTATATCGGCTGCATAATTCCTGATTTTCCGTGGATTATTCAGAGAATTTTAAAAGCTTCTAGTTTATTTGACCTTTATGATGTAAGAGATTATTCAATAATTCTGGCTACATTATCTTTTTGTATAATCTTTAGTGCTGCTATTTCCTTCTTTTCCAGTAATTATAAAAGAGTATTCTTAATTCTTGTCTTTAGTTCATTATTTCATTTAATGCTTGATCCTTTACAAATAAAATGGGCAAATGGGGTCCATTTATTTGCGCCCTTCAGCTGGCATCTTTTAAGCTTCAATATTTTTTGGCCGGAGAGTTTGCCTACTTATATAATTACTGCTTTCGGATTTATTTATTTTATTTTTACTTATAAAAAAGCAGCTGGAGAATATTCAGATCTAATTCTTCCGAATACAAAAAAAGTTTTTTTGTTAGTGTCATTATTACTTGTTTATTTTATTGTCCCTTTGTTTATGCTGAATTTACCTGAACAACAGAATAATCATTTTGTTAAAACTTTAAGAGATTACAGCAAAAGGACCGGAAAATATGTAGAACTTGATAGAGCAGTTTTTATTCCGGGAGATAATGGTGATTTCTTAAAAACTTTTGCAAATGAAAAAATAAAAGCAGCCAATCTTAAACTCAACAGTGAAAATTTAATCTCTATTAAAGGAAAATTTTTATCTCCTGATGAGATTTATATTTTAGATTATCATATAAATTCAAAATTCAGAGATGATAGTTCTTTAGTAGGAATTTCTCTCACTGCTATTTTATGGCTAAACTGTATATTTCTTGCAGGAAGACAAAGAAAAATTGGTATGCAGTAACGACTATAAATAGTAGTTGAATTTTTTTTATAATCAATGTAAATTCATTCAGACTAAATATACTACTCCACTTGGTTATAATTATTTCATAACAATATTGTAAGCTTCTTAAATCTCAATAGTTAAATAAAATATTGACAGTTTTATATGTGTTTAATAGATTCATTACATATTGATTTCAAAAAAACAAATATATTTATATTTCTTATTTGCTCTCTTTTTATCTTTTCTTCCTGCAGGGAAATAATAACACCAAGAGGAAACCGCGAGGAGACTGCAAGTATATTAAATAATCCAATTGAAGCAGCGACACCCAATTCATATACCTTTGAAATAAGTGCCAGGAACAATTCTTCTAATTATGCAAATACAATCCCGGTACTGCAAAACCTTAATCTTTCTATTGCCTTAAGCAACTACAATTCGGGAACTGTACATATTAAGCTTGTCAACCAGGAACTGGTTGTTGTATATAACAGAATTTTTGATTTCGGATTCCCAAGTTCAACTGTGAATTTAGATGGACTTGTACCCAGCTGGATAAACCTGGAATTTGATAACTTTTCCGGTGACTTTTCTGTAAATATAGATGGAAACCCCTAATATCTTTCCTTTAAATAATTCTCCTTTTTTTATTATCTTAATACATAACATTAAATTATATAATAAAAAAATTGTAAATGAAGCTCCACATTTCCCGTAAGAAAAAAGGAATGTCTCCCGGCAGCTTAATTTTTACCGGTGAGAAAAAAACAGATAGTGTTTCAATCTCTTTGTTTGATTATAATTCCGGTAATTATAACGAAACTAAAATTGATGACCTAAATGAGTTGGAAAAATATAGGAATGATTCTAATATAACCTGGATAAATGTTGTTGGACTTCATAATATAAATGTTCTTGATAAGATAGGAAATATTTTCAACATTCATCCTTTGGTTCTGGAAGATATATTAAATGTTTCTCATAATCCTAAAATTGAAGATTATGAAAGTTATCTTTTCCTTGTAGTTAAAATGATAAACTATATTGAGAGTTCCAATAAATTAGATATTGAACAAGTGAGCATAATTATCGGTAAGAAGTATATAATTACCTTCCAGGAAAAGAATGGAGATGTATTTGATCCTTTAAGAGACAGGATTAGAACAGCAAAAGGTCTGATAAGGAAATATAGTGAAGATTACCTGGCGTACAGGATACTTGATTCCATTGTTGATAACTATTTCTCAGTACTGGAAAATTTCGATGAAAGAATTGAGGATATAGAAGATCAAATTTTAACTCAGCCTGATGAATCATCTTTAGAAGAAATTCATCATTTGAGAAAAGAATTAATTAAGCTGAGGAGGGCTGTATCACCATTAAGAGAAATGATCTTTACCATTGAGAAAGAGAAATTTAATTTTATCCAGAAAACCACTTTCGTATATTTAAGAGATCTGAGTGATCATGTGAAGCAAATAATTGATACAATTGAAAACTACAGGGAATTCATTAATGGTCTGCTGGAAGTCTTTCTCTCCAATGCCAGTCACAGAATGAACGAAGTAGTTAAACTGCTTACCATAATTTCAACTATCTTTATTCCCCTAACGTTCATTGTCGGCATATATGGTATGAATTTTAGGACAGAAGCAAGCAGATGGAATATGCCTGAACTCGACTGGGTCTATGGGTATCCGTTTGTAATGATTCTAATGGTTGTGATTGCCGTGACCTTGATAATATTCTTCAAGAAAAAAAGATGGTTTTAGCTTACATTTGATGTATCCGAAACCTGACTTTTTATAATTAACCAGAGGCAATGATGAAAAAAATTGTTAATATTTTATTATTATTATTTTTTCTCAGCATTATTTCTTTTGCACAAGATGCATCATCATATTTTCCGGCAAATCCCGGATTTACATGGAATTTTAGAGTAGTTCCGCTTGATTCAGCGAATAATGAAATTGATTCTTTAGCCTATTACAGAATTGATTCATTTGCTGTTGCACAGAATTATAAGGGAATGCCTGCTAATATTGTAGTATCAAAAATAAGATTGTTGCCGGGGCTACCGTTTACTCCTTCATTAGATTCGACTTTTATATCTCTAAATGGCGGTGATGCATATACTTATTACAGACTCTTTAATATAGATTCTTTAATTAATTCACTTGGTTCTTCCAAAATAGTGGCAAAAATTCAGAGTGTGAATGATGTTGGCGGTTGGCTGTCCTTCTATCGATTTGCCCAGTCAGAAAATCTATCTTATTCGATTTTTTCACTTGATACCTCGATTGATTATAATAACAATTCCTTATCATTGAGGTATGAAATTAAAGGAACAAGAACAGCAGATCAGAATATACAGATTGATAATGATACTTATAATTGTAAAAAATTTGTAATAGATAATACAGTAAGCTATTTACTGGCGCCAACATTACCTTTAAAATTGTTTACAATTAGTGATACAGTTTGGATTGCTCCTAACCAATGGATTATAAAGGATGTTATGCCTTCTACTAATGTTGATTTAAGTGCTGTTCAAATAGGCAAATTATTTATCCCGGGTTCGAAGAAAGTACTTGTATCTCAAATTCCAACAGGTATAAATAATATTGAAGCAAAAGTTAATGAGTTTAAATTATATCAAAACTATCCTAATCCTTTTAATCCGAGTACAATTATCAGTTACTCACTTCCGGAAAACTCTAATGTTGAATTAACTATTTATGATGTTTTAGGGAATAAAGTAACAACATTAATTAATAAAGAACAAAATACTGGTAATCATGAAGTGGAATTTAATCCTTCATTAATTAATGGTGGAATAAGTACCGGTGTATATTTCTATACTCTAAGAACAGGGACTGTGTCGCTGACAAAAAAACTTATCTATTTGAAATAGTGCAGGAGATCATTTTTCCGGAATTAAAGTAGATTTGAATTGAAGTATTAAATAACTTATAATATATGTTTTTTAAACAAACTATTGGGGCAGGGTATTTTTATGCTTTTTGTAGATCATTATAATAAAATATTTTCTACTGCGGATACAAGTACAATATTAGATAGAACTGAAGTTGAAGAAAAATATAAATGGGATCTTTCTCATATATATATAAGTGAAGATGATTGGGAAAAGGATTTTAAGTGGATATCTGAAAATATTGTTAACTATAAGAATTTTGAAGGAACCCTTTCAAAAAGTCCTACACATTTATTAGAATGTCTAAAGTTCGATAATGAGATGGGAATAAAGATCGAAAGACTTTATTTATATGCAATGCTGTCAAAAGATGGTGATATGAAAGTACAAAAATATCAGGCAATGGATGACAGGATAAAAAGTTTATATACTAAAGTATCAACAGCCGGAGCTTTTATAAAACCAGAATTGCTGCAGATGCCCGACGAAAAATTACTTGATATGGTCTGTTCAAATGATGAGTTAAAGGTATATGAACATTTCATTAAGAATTTAATTAGAGAGAAATCGCATACTCTATCAAAGGAGCAGGAAAAGATCTTAGCGCTTACCGGGGAAATTGCTTCAACGCCATATAATGTTTTTTCAATTTTTAATAATGCAGACATTCAGTTTCCTAAAGTAAAAGATGAGAACGGAAAAGAGATTGAAATATCACATGCACGTTACTATGCTGCAATGTATTCAAAAGACAGAGAATACAGAGAAAGGTTCTTTAAAAATTATTTTACTCCTTTTATAAATTACATTAATACTTATGCTGCTCTTTTTAACGGCAATTTAAAGGCAAATATTTTTAATGCAAAAGTCCGTAATTATAACTCATCTCTTGAAGCATCATTAGATTCGAATAATATTCCCGTTTCGGTGTATAAAAACCTTGTTAAAACCTGTAATGAAAATTTACAGCCTTTACATAGATGGGCTGCATTAAAGAAAAAAATATTGGGGATTGACGAACTGCATCCTTATGATGTTTATGTCTCATTATTCCCGTCTGATTTTGGTAATAAATTTGAATATGAAAAAGGAAAAAACCTCGTTCTTAATGCGTTAAAACCTTTAGGAGATGAATATCTATCTTCCATAAAATTAGCATTTGAAAACAGGTGGATTGATGTATACGAAACCAAGCATAAAAGAAGCGGAGCGTATTCTTCGGGAACCACGTTTGGCGTGCATCCTTATGTATTATTAAATTGGTCGGATCTGTTAAATGATGTTTTCACTTTAGCCCACGAAATGGGGCATAATATGCACTCTTTTTATACGGGGAAAAGTCAGCCGTATCCGTATGCCAATTATACAATATTTCTTGCAGAAGTAGCTTCAACTTTTAATGAATCGCTCTTATTGGATTATTTGATTGAGAGCACCAATAAAAAAGAAGAAAAGCTTTTCCTGATCGAGAAATACCTAAACAATATTACAACAACCTTTTACAGGCAGATCATGTTTGCTGAGTTTGAAATGTGGGCCTATGAACAGGTTGAAAGAGGAAGTGCTTTAACATCAGAAATATTAAGCAAAAATTATAAAGAGATCTATCAAAAGTACTGGGGACCCGAAATGATTGTTGATAAAGAGGAGGAATATACCTGGGCAAGAATTCCACATTTTTATTATAATTTTTATGTCTATCAATATGCTACCGGTTATGCTGCATCCGAAGTTCTTTCGAAAAAAGTTAAAAATGAAGGTAAATCGGCAGTTGATAAATATTTGAATTTTCTAAAATCAGGCAGCTCAGATTATTCCATTAACATTCTCAAAGCAGCCGGGGTAGATATGAAATCCAGTGAACCGGTTGAGGCTACTACTCAGAAGATGGATATGCTACTTAATGAACTGGAAAAATTAACTGGTAATATTTAGTATTAAATATTATTTTACAGCACTTGTTTAATTGGATTTTGCTGTTTATTATGCACTAGAAAGACTAAATTCCATTTTAGAATGAAAAGGGTGATTAGTTATTTCCAAACCCCGCTTTCTAATCGTAAATGAATAATCCTGAAAAATATGTTTTCAAAAAAGGGTGGCTATTATTATGAAAATCTATACGAAAAAAACGTTGAATGAATACCATCAATCACTGACTTATGATGATATCAGTTTGATACCGGTAGAAATATCGGAGGTTCGTTCCCGTACTGAAGCAAAAACTTCATGTAATTTTTTAGATTTTAATTTATCACTCCCGGTTGTCTCGAGTCCTATGGAGACAGTGACTGGTTTAACAATGGCAAAAGAACTGACAAAATTGGGCTGCCTGGGAATTCTTAACAGGTTTGATTCATCACTAAAAGAGACTATTAAAGATGAAAAAAATGGAGATGATATTAGGGCTGTTTCCGTAGCTTTAAATACTCCATTGAATAAAATAGAAAAATTAGCGGAAAGAAAATATATTATATGCATTGATACTGCAAACGCAAATAACAGGCAGGTATTAAACAAATGTGAAGAAATTAAGAAAAAATTTAACTCTAAAGTAATAGTTGGAAATATAGCACATGGCGGCAGTCTTAAACAGCTTGAAGATTCCGGGGCTGATGCGGTTAGAGTTGGAATCGGCGGTGGAAGTGTTTGTACAACTTCAATCCAAACCGGGATTGGAATTGGACAGGTTTCATCTTTACTGAATATATATTATTTCAAAAAAGAACAAAAACTGCAGATTAAAATAATTGCTGATGGCGGAATTAAAAGTTCGGGTGATGTTGCAAAAGCGATTGCACTGGGTGCCGATACAGTGATGCTGGGAAGAATGCTTGCTGGTACAAAGGAAACACCTGGGGAAGTGATCAAATATAACGGACAGCTCTGGAAAAAGTATAGAGGTTCTGCTTCCTTCGGAGTTAAAATGAAGAACGAATTTATTGAAGGGGAGGAGACAATGGTAGGTTTTAAAGGTGTAGTGAAGAATGTTATAGATAGTATATCAGACGGATTGAGAAGTTCAATGAGCTACATGAATTGTTTTACTCTGGAAGACTTAAAAAAGACTGAATCGTTTGCTGTTTTAAGCAATAGCTCCTACATTGAGCGGTTACCGCGAATGTAATTATTGTCCTATTACAATATCCAAGTAATATAGAACTTTTATATCGGTTGAAAATTCCGGATTAACTATTTCCGAAATATGATCTTTTATTCGACCGGTATTCGCAAATTGTAACTTTTCATAAATATTACTATATCAGCAACATCTTCTTTGTTTGCAAAAATTTCCAGCCTGTAATCGGTAGAAATAAACATTGCTTGCAAGCTTAATTCTGACATTCGAGCTCTGACAAGAGAATTAGTAGAAAAGTCTGTTCCAATTAATTGCAGATTATTATTCATTTGCTGTGGATCAATTACGGAATTTATTTGTACAACTGTATATTGCTAAAGATATATAGCTAGTACAAAGATTAAATTAATTGACAATTTACCAGCGATTGAAGAGATGGTTCTCATTATTTCTTCCCTGTAAATTTCAAAAAACCAAGTATTTATACATTCGATAGTGTTATATAGATGTATTAATAATAATTGTATTTCTACCAATGTGAGTTAATCTTATTTTTATAACTGTGTAATAATTAAGAATTTTAGTTCATTCAAAAGAAATTATTTAGTGAAGAGTATTGCGCACAGAAGGTAAATTTATTTCAATTTATTTGCTTATAATCTCCCTGCTTATTAGATTGAAATTATTCAATTCTAATTAAAGTAAATCAATACCGTTTTGAGTGATTGGGAAAAATTAAAAGCAGTATTCCAGCAAGCCATTGAACTTACCCCGGAGGAAAGGGGAACTTTCTTAGAAGAACACTGCAAAGATGATCCCGAATTAAGAAAAGAAATTGAATCTCTAATTGAGTCTCACAGTAAATCCGGAGGTCTTCTGGAAGTTACTTCCATACAATCCGGGGAGCCGGATTCACCAAATGATTCTCCCGATTCATTTATTGGTTTAACAATAGGAAAGTATAAGGTAGAAAAAAAGATCGGGGATGGTGGAATGGCTGTCGTATATTCAGCAGTCCGGGTCGATGAACATTTCACAAGACATGTTGCAATAAAATTTATTAAAAGGGGGATGGATACTATAGAAATAATCAAGAGATTTAAAATCGAACAGCAAACTTTAGCTGCTCTGAATCATCCTTATATTGCTAAAATAATTGACGGCGGAACTACAGAAAACGGTCTCCCCTATTTCGTTATGGAACTTATTGAAGGTGAACCCATTGATAAATACTGCCTGAATAAAAATCTCTCTGTTATTGAAAAACTTAATCTATTTGGAAAAGTGTGTTCTGCAATTAAATATGCACATCAAAATCTGGTAATACACCGTGATATCAAACCCGGAAATATTTTTGTTACATCAGACGGGAATCCGAAACTGCTTGATTTTGGAATTGCAAAGTTACTTAATTCTTCTGAGGGACAAACAAACCTTACAAGAACAGGTTTTAGATTAATGACACTGGAATATGCAAGTCCCGAACAGTTTAAAGGAGAACAGATAACAACTTCTACAGATATCTATTCATTGGGAGTTGTATTATATGAACTTTTAACAGGAAATTTTCCTTACAAATTTAAAAATACACTCCCTTACGAAGTGGAGAGAGTAATCTGTACAACCGAACCCCAAAAACCAAGTACTGCAGTTCGTAATTATTACGATAGATTAAATGAAGATAAAAACAAACATTCTCAAAATTCATCGCAGCATTTTGATTATAAAAATTATTCAAAGGTCAGCCGCAGGTTATCCGGAGATATTGATAATATTGTTTTAAAAGCAATGCAGAAAGAGCCAGGTAGAAGGTATTCGTCTGTTGAGCAATTTTCAGAAGATATAAATAGACATTTAAAAGGATTACCAATCATTGCCCGTAAAAATTCAATCGGTTACAGAAGTAAAAAATTTTATGAACGTCATCGGGTTGGGGTAATTACTGCATTTATAATATTGCTGCTAATAACAGTAGGTGCAGTGGGTATTATGTATCAATCGAAAATTGCTGCCAATGAACGGGATAAAGCACGAATAGAAGCTGTAAAAGTTGAAAAGATAAATTCTTTCCTTCAAGACATGCTTTCTTCAGCAGATCCTTATGAAAAAGGTAAAGATGTAAAAGTTGTTGAAATATTAGATAATGCTTCAAAGAAAATTGATTCTACTTTGAAGGGGCAGCCTGAAATAGAAGCTGAAGTGAGATCGACAATAGGTATAACTTATCAAGACCTGGGTTTTTATAATAAAGCCAGAATTCAGTTTGAAAAAGCTTTGAAAATTCGTGAATCAATTTTTGGTAACAATAATGAAAAAACAGCAAACAGTCTGCAAAATATGGCTTCAATTATATACGATGAGGGGAATTATAAGAAGGCAAAGGTTCTGTATGAAAAGGCAATAAAAATGTATAGAAAGTTATCGAATACTAATAGCACTTCTTTGGCAGAAAGCCTGAATGAATATGGTATGCTTAAAGTGCAGTTGGGCAAATACGATGAAGCTATTAAATATCTCGAAGAATCTTATGCAATATACCGTAAGGAAGGTAATGAAACTTATAATACAGCAGCTTTAATTAACAATATAGCGTGGGTATATGATTATAAAGGGGCATTGGATTCTGCCGAAGCTATGTACCGGAAAGCGTTAAGTATCAGCTATAAACTTCCCGGTAACATAGATCTGCAAATTGCTCATGAAACCAATAATCTCGCTTCTGTTTTGCATGAAAAAGGTGATTTTAAAAGCGCAATTAAATTGTATAAGAAATCTCTTAATATAAGGAAAAAGGTGCTGGGCGAAACAAACCCCAAGGTGGCACTTGCGATTTGTAATTTAGGTGAGGAATTATACTATATTAAAGATTATTCCGGTTCATCGGAAAAAGCAAACAAAGCATTTCAAATTTGGAAAGAAACGCTTCCTACAGATCATCCTTATTTTGCTAAAATATATTTATTGCTTGGAAGAATTAGTAACGAAAAAGGGGAACCTAAAAAAGCTGAAGGTTATCTGCAAAAAGCATTAAGAATAGAATATAAAAAACTAACAGGTCATAAATATTATATTGCTGAGACAAAATGTGAATTGGGAAAATCATTCTTCCTCCAAGGTAGATATAGTAAAGCTAAATCATTACTTCTTGAAAACTTTAGCGTTTTAAAAAAAGAGTTAGGTAAAAAAAATATACAGACAATTTATGCTGCAAAGATTATTAACAAACTGTATCTAAAACTAAAAGAACCTGGCGAAGCCAATAAATATAAAAAGCTTATTCTTAGCTCCAAATCTTCAAATTAGTAAACAAATGTGCAAGAATCCAGGACCAACCAATACTATCACTTGGAGTGATAGAATCGATTGGCTTGTGGTTATGTGCAGCCTGAAATAATAATAAACCCAGAATAGTCAATAGGAAAAGATATCTAATGACCGCCATTAGAAAGATTAAGAGCTAAGATATTTATAAACAATAAGTTAAGATATACTCGACTATCAAAGCAATAACAAGTATCTTTGTAAGAAAAACAGACAAACAAATGGAACTAAAAATAGAGTTTACCGACAAAGAAATCACTCCTTGGGGCGGAATGATTTTGATGAAAAAGTTGATAGAGAAGACAAAGATAAACGAAGTATTAGAACGGCTTGCATTACCTTCACAGAATTCAAATCGAGGTTATAACCCAATACAGTTGATAAATAATTTTTGGGTAAGCATATGGAGCGGAGCCAGCCGGTTTGAACATTTAGAAGTGACAAGAATGGACAAAGTGATTCAAAAGATATTTGGATGGAAGAAGATGGCGGGTCATAAGTCCTTCCAAAGATATTTTAAGAAATTCGGACAAGCAGATAACCAACGTGTATTTACCGAGTTGTTCAACTGGTTCTTTAAGGAGATAAAATTAGACAACTACACATTAGATTTAGATTCGACGATACTGACAAGATATGGAAAACAACAAGGAGCAAAGAAGGGATATAATCCAAAGAAGCCAGGAGGCAATAGTCATCATCCGTTGATAGCCTTTGTAGCAGAAGCAAGAATGACGGTAAACTTCTGGTTAAGGAGTGGTAACGCATATACAACAAATAACTTCTATAATTTTCTGGAAAACACCTTTGAAAGATTAGCAGGAAAGACAATAGGATTGCTAAGAGCAGACAGCGGATTTTATGATAAAAAGATATTCGAATACTTAGAAAATCGGTTAAAAGCAGTTAATTACATAATAGCGGCAAAGTTTTACAGACCACTAAAACTTGCCATAGCCAGAGAAAAGACATATTGGAGATTAGAAGATGGCATAGAGATAAGCGATACGATGTATCAAAGTCCGGGTTGGGAAAAACCAAGACGTATGATAATAGTAAGACAAGAAATAAACTTACGCCCGAAGTCAACAGGCAAACAGTTGCGGTTATTTGGAGAAGAAGAAGCATATAAAAATTACCGGTATAGTTGTTTCATAACCAACCTTACATTATCGGCAAAGATGATATGGGACGCATACCGAAACAGGGCAGATGCAGAGAATCGGATAAAGGAATTGAAGGAAGATTTCGGAGCAGGTAGTTTTAATGTAGATAATTTCTTTGCAACAGAGGCTGCATTAAATTTTGTAATGATGGGATATAATTTAATGAGTTTATTCAGACAAGCAATACTAAACACAAAAACGCATCAGCAATTAAAAACACTACGATACAGAGTTTTTGCAATTGGATCCTATATTACAAAAAATGGTAATGATAGAATCTTAAAATTATCACTGGCAATGAAACGACGAAGTTGGTTTGAAGGAATTTGGTCTAATACAAACCTCTTCAGATGGCCGTTTGTTGTATCAAAAGAAAATTCCTAATGACAATTCTGGGATAAAATAAACCAAACCATATTTTTTATTTTTTTTAAAAAAATAATTTGGTTAATAAAATTAATTAGTTTATATTAAAGTGTACTTAATTTTTATAGGTTGGAAAATGAAAGAAAATATAACACCCGAAGAAAGTCTTTTGTTAATTTCAAAGACAATAGAAGAGACTAAAAAAAGATTTATAGAAAATGGTCATATAATTATTTTGTGGGGCATTTTAACGTTTATTGTATTTTTTAGCCAGTATATGTTTGTACAATTAGGATGGTACAAGTTATTTGACATAGCATGGACTAATATTTTATTTCTATTTGGGGGAATCTACACATTTATATATACCTGGAAAAAAATAAAAAGGAAAAATCTACCCAAGACGATTATTGGACGAATAACAACAACAATGGGTTGGGTGTTTGGTGCGAATTTTATGATATTAGGTATCTTTTTCGGACATCGATTTGGTGAAGCTCTCGGCCCAATATTTTTAATTCTCTTTGCTTTGTTTATAATTAATATTGGAATATCCATTAAATTTAAACCTATGACAATTGGCGGTATCATATTGAATTTAATGGGATTCGCCGCTTTTTATATTAGCCCGCAATACCATGGATTACTTGTGGCGTCAGGTGGAGTTGTCGCAATGATAATCCCCGGGATATTACTCAATAAAGCTAAAAGAAAAGAAAATGTTTAATGATCTGGATCCCATATTACACTCGCAGTTGCGTTTGTCGATAGTCTCTATTTTAATGACTGTAGATGAAGCCAATTTTACTTTTATACAGGAAACTACTAAAGCTGCTGCCGGCAATATAAGTATCCAGATAAAAAAATTACAGGAAGCAGGTTACGTCAAAGTTAAAAAAACTTTTAAAAATAATTATCCGAATACTACTGTATCAATAACAAATAAAGGAATAAAAGCATTTGAGGATTATGTTAATAATCTTAAAAAATATATAAACCCTAAATAACATTTTTTTTTCAATTTGGTTAATAATATTAACTACTTAATGGAATAAAATATGAAAACAACAATATTTATTTTAATGATTTCCCTCCTGACGGGAATTAGTTTCGCTCAAAACAGCTCGCAAAAATCAAATAAACAAATGCTAAAAAACAGATTTCAAGACGAGAAAACGGTATTAGATTTTTATCGCCAGTATAGTGAATTTATCGATCCGGGAGAATATGCATATTTATATAAAAATCTTCCTGATTCTCTAAAAGAGCTTTGTAAGATAATTAGATCACAATATATTAATCCTTATGCATCCGGAACGGGTGAAGGTCCACATCCAAAAGAAAGAGCAAATGAAACAATGAAGTACCCGAGTGTTAAATTAGCCTTGGAGGGTCTTCTATCATATGACTCATCAGGTCTGGTCAAAAACCGGAAGTTTAAAGATCGATTAGGGCTAATTTGCCGGGATAATGCAATCTTACTTGCATCAATACTTAAATATCGTGGCATTCCAGTCAGGGTCAGATATGGATTTGCACATTACTTAATCCCTGGTTTTCATACAGGTCACGTAATCTGTGAAGTATGGAATAAAAATGAAAAACGTTGGATGCTTGTGGATCCAAGCACAGATATGGTTGATTTTAGTAGAGACCAATTCGATTTTAGTTATGATGTATGGCTGAAAATGCAAAAAAAGGAAATCGATCAAAATTTATATGGAATTCCGGGCAAGTATACCGGCTTAGGTATAATATCCCTGTTAGTTTGTGATGATCTGGCATCGATATTGGGCACAGAGTTTCCATCTTATCAGTATCCGCCAATATTGGATTATATTAAAAACAATAATCAGTTAGCTTCAGAGCAGATCGAAACGCTGAATAATATAAGTAATTTAATGAAATCGCCTGATCCTGACAACCTCTCGAAATTGCAGGAAATCTATAATAACACCCCGGAAATTCAAATTACAAAGTCATTTTACTCGAATAAACCAGGTACTGAAAATAACATCAGAAATAAAAAATCCGGAGAAAATAAATCCAATACAAAAAAATCAGAAGCCAGCCCGAAGGTTAAAAATACTACAACAAATAAACCGGATATTGAATTTGTAAATATACCGGGAGCTACATTTATAATGGGAAGCCCGATTACCGAGCCGGGAAGAAAGGATGATGAAATACAACACAAAGTTACACTGAGCGCTTTTAAAATGAGTAAATACCCTGTAACTTTTGATCAATATGATATGTTTTGTGAAGCAACAGGAAGAACCAAACCCCGGGGATTTAAACGCGGTAATATGCCGGTTACAGAAGTAAGCTGGTACGATGCTAAAGCATTTGCAGAGTGGATGGGCTGCAGGCTGCCAACGGAAGCTGAATGGGAATATGCAGCTCGTGCAAATACAACCACACCTTTTTATACAGGTGATTGCTTAACTTCCGAACAGGCAAATTTTAACGGACAAAAACCCTATACCAATTGCGATACAAGTTAAAACATTGGCAAACCATTGCCGGTCGGCAGTTTTCCCCCAAATGCTTTTGGATTATACGATATGTGCGGTAATGTTTGGGAATGGACTAACGATTGATATGGTGAATATAACATAAATGATAAAATAAATCCCAAAGGACCGGAAACCGGCACTAAAAAAGTTGACCGTGGAGGAGGCACTCCTCCGGGAAATAGAGGTACAGGAGATGGTTTTAGAATAGTAAAAGATAAATAAATAAGTCTAAATATAGAAGAGCATATTAACTGGTATAGCCAATAATTTGTAAGCAAAATAATCAAGATAAAAAGGTAGATAGAAATGGAATCAGTGAAAAAAAATAGTTCTTTTTTGGGAAAAATCTTCAGTGTTATTTTTACTTTAATAATACTCGGATTCTTTAGTTCTTCATTTGCGCAACCATCCTTTATTTTCGGAAATCAATTTGGAACAGACAAAGATGATTCCGGGCAGGGTATTGTCACTTATAAATCAGGTGATTTTGTTTTGGCAGGTACAACATTCGGAAGTTTATGTTCTAATAATTTGGGTCAGAGCGACGGGTTTATAATTAAATATGACAGCACAGGAAATGAGATCTGGAAGAAACAATTCGGTACCTCCGATAAAGATAGAATATGGGAATTGGAAAAAGATGCTCGTAGTAATCTTTATGCTGTGGGTAATACAAATGGAGCGGTCAACGGTAAGCGATTCGGTGATCAGGATATGATTGTATACAAGTTCAATAAAGATGGTGATTTGTTGAAAAGTGTGATTTTAGGAACAGACAGCACCGACTATTTAAGCCGCATTTATATAGATGAAAACATGAATATATATATAGCCGGCAACACAAAAGGTAAGCTTGGCAGCAACAGCTACGGCAATTGGGATTATTTTATTATGAAACTCGATAGTAATTTTAATGAGAAATTTACATATCAGTTTGGTACTGATAAAAGGGATTATTGCAGAGATTTTAAAATTGATAAAAACGGTAATATTTTTATCTGCGGATATACTATGGGAAATACCGGAAGGAAAAACCTCGGCTTAACGGATGCATTTGTTGCGAAATATTCAAAACAGGGCAAACTGTTAAAAATATGGCAATTTGGTACGGATCAATATGATGATGCTAATTGTCTTTCAATCGACAAAAATGAAAATATATATTTGGCAGGAACTACATTCGGTAAAGTTGCATCCGAAAATAAAGGGAAAGAAGATGTATTTTTAATGAAGCTCGATAAGGACTGGAATATAATATGGGAAAACCAGTACGGAACGGTTTCCTGGGATGAAGCATGGAGTTTGCAACTGATTAAATCAGATACTGGATTACTGATTAGCGGCAGCAGCAATCCCGATGCATACTTAAGGTTATATGATACAAACGGGAACCTGGAGTGGAATGAAGTATTTGCTGCAAGAGGAATAAAAGCCGGAACCGGAGGAAGGCATTTTGCTGTTTATAAAAATAAATATATTTATTTCACGGGATTTACGTTTGCAGATTTATTCAGCAAAAATCCCAATCAGGAAACAGACGACGCTTATATTGTTAAACTCGGATTATAAATTTGTGTGTGTTTATACTCTCAGAATGAATTGCCTTTGGCGCGTAAGTTTCCACGCAATTAAAGCAGCAACTACTAATCCGATTGAGGCTCTTCCTTATGAATAATAACGAAGATCAAAATCCCGGTTATGTTTATCGAGAATGCATTACGATATAAATAATATCGTTATACGAAGGTACAGCAATTGACGAATTGAAAGTTTGAGGTATGACTAAACCACATGATTAGTTTCTACCATTAGGAATTTCCAATTTTTAATGTGAAAAATCAAATAACCAACCTGAAAAAGCAGTAAAATAAAGCTAAATTTGTCATTAAAAAGTAAGATATTAACAGATCAGACAAAATCTGACAAGTAGACTGCCAAAATCTAAATCCCGTAAAATGCGGGGTAATCACAATTTATCGGGATTACCCAAATCCTTAATGTCTATAGTATAATTTTGTATTCCTGAATATCTAATGACGGATTTGGGATAAACAAAATATTGCAATTGACTATTGTAAGTTCGCCATTTGCATTATATATGCTCAACCCAAATCATCCGGATAAGTCCCTCCATCAGCATTTCCGTTTGTAATAGTAAAACCATCTAAAATAGTATTGTTATCAGATCCGTCGTCAATAATAACTATGTGATAACAATTGTTTGAGTTATCCTTTAATGTATCTTTATCACCGCTTAGTATAGTTCCATTAGCTCCACAGGGGTCATAATCTGAACGCTGGTTAATACTCGTTCCATTACCTGCAAATCCACCTCACATCTTCATCCAATGAAAAATATATAAGTGTGTACTGCATCCTGCGACATCGGAATGTACATATGTACCTTTAGCAACCCAAATTGTATCATATGCATTGTTTATTCCAGTTTGTAAATCCGTATAAGCATTATGCCAGTAAGAACTGTCATTAAAGCCTGTTGCACTAGCATCAACATATGTAATTGATGGAAATAAATCGATATTTATAAATAATGCTAATATTGTTGAAGAGTATGATGTTATGATGAAATGCTTTTTTAAATTCTCAATAAATATTTGCATTTAGGCTTACCTCCTTAAATTTAGTTATTATTATTTTAGGAGAAATTTTATATTGTATTTATTAAGATAATTTTAGCATTTATAAAATATGCATGTTTATCAAGCATTTTGGCTCATTTTCTGAAATGGGAGTCTGCCATCAGATATTATAAAAGTTCAAAAGCAGGTTTTCTTTTAATATACTCTGAATGCACATATATCCTATAGTAAACGGTATTTATTCGTATTAGAATGTGTAGATAAAAAACGGCAAGTAATTTATAAGCGGATATTTTCTATAAAAAGTGATTGGAATATATCGGTAAGTTTTCAATTATTTTGAACTGTTTAAGCTTTGATGCTGGGAAGTTTATGTACTGATAATCTTATATTTCTTGTCTTGAATGTGTGTTTCCTTTTCTTTTCAATAATAATTGAGTCAGAATGTGAAGCCGTAGCAAATATTAGAAAGGTCCTGGCAATAATTTTCAAATCAAATAAAAGAGATTTCTCTTTTTCATATTTCTCATCAAGTTCGATTAGATTTTTAGTCCCTTTAATTCTTTCTCCGAAGACCTGCCAGCAACCCGTAATTCCGGGTTTTGAATTTATTTTCGTCCTTCGTCGGTAATATTCATTTTCTTCTTTCCGCATCTTAAGCAGATCGGTTACTAAAATGGGACGTGGACCAACAAAAGACATTTCACCTTTTAATACATTTATTACCTGTAGTATTTCATCAAGACCTGATTTTCTTAACCATCTGCAAAATGGTGGTACAAATTTTTCGTAACCTTCTTTTATAAATATCTCAGATGAGCAGTTGTCAAGCTTTTGGAATTGTTTTGTATTCTTAATAGTTCTTATCTTAATTATCCTGAATCCTTTTTTATCCAATGAGATTTTTCTTCCCTGGACGAAAAGCGGGTTATCACCCGTAACTAAAAAAACATACAATAAAATAAATCCGATAGCCGGTAATAGAAAAATTATTATTATCAGTGAAATAAAGATGTCAACTATTCTTTTCAACATTTATAATTATATAATTAATTTTATGTAAAAGATATAACCAAAAAAATCAATTCTTTTGTGATATTTAATGGAAATAATATTTTTTTGAAAATATTAAGTGTAACTTATTAAGATTATCATATTTTTTCAAAAAACGTTCTTATAATAATATTCATATTTATACAAATAACAGGTTTATTTATTTCAAATTCTAGGTATATTTTATCCTAAATCAATTTATACAATTTTAAAATCTTTGAAGTATTTAGAAAGGTAATTTCTATTTAAATCAAGTTGCTGACTTTTTATTACAAATATTATAATGAAAAAAGAAAATGCATAGCTTGATTATTGTCACATAAAGTGAGGTTAAATTTAGTTTTAGATGGTATCTCTTAATATAAGATTTACTTATTTTTATTCATTTTAATTGATTATAATTGTTTCGCTCATTACATTAAAAGAGAGGGTTTTAGTATCTTTTCTTATTTTTTACTGAATGGATAATATTCCTAAAAATCAAATTACCAAGCTTCTTCATAAACTCAGTGAAGGTGATAATGATGCTTTGGATAAACTTTTACCAATTGTTTACAAAGAATTAAGAAAAATTGCATCCAAATACCTGAGTAACGAATACAAAAAAAGGACCATCCAAACCACAGAACTTGTTCATGAAGCATACCTAAAATTAATTGGACAGAAAAATCTAACTCTTGAAAATAGGGAACATTTTTTCCGAATTGTTGCAAAATCCATGAGACAAATACTAGTTGATAATGCAAGAAAAAGAAACGCTGCTAAAAGGGGAAGTGGTAAAACCAAAATCTCTCTCGAAAATGTATATGCAATTTCCTCGGATAATGATGATGAATTATTAGCTCTTAATGAAGCACTGGTAAAACTTGAATCTTTTGATGGCAGATTAAGCAAAATTGTTGAACTCCGTTTTTTTACTGGATTAACAATTCAGGAAACTGCAGAAATTCTATCAATTTCACCGACTACTGTAAAGCGTGACTGGAATTTTGCAAAGGCTTGGCTTTACAGAGAAATTGCAGACAACAATTAAAATCTCTTTGTTTATTAATAAAAATATAATATTGTTCAAATAATATTTCACAGAGGATTACTTCAAAAGGATCATCTTCTTAATTGAAGAAAAATTTCCTGCCCGAAGCTTATAGAAATAAATTCCACTCGGAAAATTACTTCTATTGAATTTAACATTATAGAAACCCGGTTTCTTTATTCCGTTTATAAGCGTAGCAACTTCGCATCCGAGAATATCATAAACCTTAAGAGAAACATTTACTGTATTTGCAATTTGAAACTGGATATTGGTTGACGGATTAAATGGATTGGGATAATTCTGAAATAATTTATATCTCGATGGATTTTTAATCCCTGTATCTTTTATATCAGTAATTTTAGGCAAGGATTCAATGATTGAAACATTATCAATCCATACATCTGCAATCTCAGGACTGCCGAGAAAAAACTCAAGTTTAGCTTGATCAGTAGTATCAATAAATACAGAGTCGCTGAATGTCTTAATCTCGTTTGATAAAGTTATCTGCTTAGACTTATAGATATGATAAGGCTCTTTTGTTTGTTGAATAACAACATCGATTGTTTTTGATGCAGATGATTTCCATTGAAATTCAATTTTATATTTGTGGTTAGCATATATATTAAATGATTGTGTCAATTGAATATCTTCGTTATTACCTGAAGATTGGTTGACTGTAACTTTTGCAGAATTTTTACCTTCAAGCGATGTCAAGGAGTCAATTTCGAAAACGGCATCTGCCTGAGAATTGTATGTATAGAGATTCCAATATTTTTTACCCTCTTCGAAACTACCATTTAATGCTTTATTGATTGTATCGGGAATGTTAGCAGTAATAATAGCAGCATTTGCACTTTCATTTCCTGCCCTGTCCATTGCAGAAATGGTATAACTTATTGTATCGCCTGCAGAATAATTGTAATCATTATAGTTAGAACCCAGAGTATAATTTGAAAGTACCCCGTTCTTGAAAATAATGTAATGTGATAGTCCTGAAGGATCTGTAACCGGATCCCAGCTTAGTTCCACAGGGTATGTTGAATTAACCAGAGAAAAGTTTTGCGGAGTCTGCGGTGCAATACTATCCGGAATTCCTAGCTCTTTCCTAAATATTCCCTCCGCAGACGAACCAAGATATGCTATGGAATCCATTTCTGAAGTAAAATTATTTGCAACAATAGAATTCATCTCAAGTCTTGCATCTCCCCAATTACTCCATTTCGGATATTGAGACCAGTCCCAGTTAATATAACAAAATGCTTTTACTGATGGTTGATTATGGATAAAATTAAAAAAGGGAACAAACCAATTATTCCAGCTCTGCTGTCCGTTTAGTACACCAATATAACGGGGTGTTGTTTCACCAAGCATAACGGGTTTCTGATGAGCTGCTGCACTGTCCATAAAATCTGCTGCACCCGAAGCGAGGAAATCCTCTGCTGAGAATATATCTATGCCCCACCAGTCTACTGTTGAATCTCCAGGATAATAATCCATATAGTTCATTTCACCATCCATCGAAAAACACCAGACTGTAGCTACCTCCAGATTGCTAGCTCTGATCTTAGTAGTTATTCTGTTGAAGGCTGCTTTATAAGTCTCCGGCAGGTATCCATTCCATGATAAACCGTTAAATTCAAAACCTATCCTCAGATAAACAGGAATTGCCAGTTTCCTTAATCCTTTAATAAAGTTTTCTATCTCTTTGTCATATAATCCTGCAGCTACATCACCTTCATAATGCACTGAGGGATTTCCGTCTTCTGTCATTGTCAATCCGATTTGAGGAATAATAAATTGATTACCATAGTTAAGCAATTCTTGCTTTAAGGTGTCGGACCAATTGCTTTGCATCCCTTTTAGTTGAACATATGTCATAAAGATAGCCGGCTTATTTTGCTGATGCATTACATTATAATAATTCTTGAATGCTGCGGAATCCTGTCCGGCTCCGATTATAATTTTTCCGGCAGGTTCAAGAACCGCTCCGAAGTTATTTCTTGGAATAATTGACTGAGGAGCTATATAACTTTCACAAAATAATAATAAAAAAATTATTTGAAGTATTTTCATAATTTTCAGTTATAAATTTAATTCAAAACTAAATAGTTAAAAAATTTATAAATGATAGAAAGCCTTTGGTACAAAGAGAATAATTAAACAATGCAAAGTGGAAAATATTTCCCCCGGAATTAAAAATGCTTTTTAATCCGAATGCCGGTCAATTAACCGGCATTCTTTAGACTAATTTTAGCAGATTATTTAGTTGCTTCTTCTATTTAGTCAATAATAATTTTTTAACATCCGTTTTATTTCCGGCGGTTAATCTGTAGAAGTAAACTCCGCTGGCAAGTTTTGAACCGTTAAATTTCAGCTGATAGTAACCTGCTGATTTTTCTCCGTTAACAAGAGTAGTCACTTCATTTCCAAGAATATCATATACTTTTAAAGAAACAAAGGTACTTTTAGGAATTGTGTAAGATATTGTTGTAGTAGGATTAAACGGATTTGGATAATTCTGATTCAGTTTAAATGAATAAGGTTGGGAATTGTCTTCCACACCCGTAGCGGTACCTGAAAATGCTAAGTCATCTACAAAAAATACTGTCCCGATATTTACACTATCCGATGATTGTGCGGTATCCTCACTAACAGAAATCCATATGCTTGCAGAATCAGGTGTGTCTGCAGTATAATATGTAAGTGGAACTGAAAATTGAGTATAACTTGAAGCCGCACCAAACCAACCGTAATTTCCTGCTATTACCTGATCCTTACTCCATAAATAAACCCAAACCAGAAATTTATCATTTCCCTGGGGAGATAATTTATAATAACCGTTAAGCTGGGCGTATCTCTGATTAACTGGAAATCCTTTCCCGTTATCGCCTATATTCCATAGATAGCCCGGGTATGTATTACTAAAGATATTTATTACTTCCCCGCGGACGGCAGAAGAGCCACTGTGAGCATCTGAGGTTTGAGTAATAGGAGTCGCAAATCCTGCTATATTATTTGTAATCCATCCTGTTGGGCTTCCGGCTGTCCAGCTTTCAAAATCACCGTTTGGAATTTGTGCAAATGCTTGAGTTAAAAACACAAACATTGATATAAAAATGGAAACTATAAAAAGACGCATTTTACCTCCTTAGATTATTCTTGATTTAACTATTATCGAAAATTCTAAAGGAAATTATAGTGTAGACATTCTGCACAGCATTAAAATTCACTTCAACTTATGGTAGGAAAATACGATAATGACAACATCAAAATCAAATTAAAAAAAATTAATGTGAAATACGTATTATCTATCTATATTAGCAGGAGTTATCCTGAATTATTTCATTAAAATCATCTTTTTTGTTGAAATAAAAGTCCCAGAAGATGGACCGCTGCCAGGGACAGCTTTAAGTGTATAAAAATAAACACCGCTGCTAAAATTCGAAGCATTAAATTCAACTTCATGAACCCCTGAGTTTTGAGATTCATTCACTAATATTTTTACCTCTTTACCAAGTACATTAAAAATTTTTAATTGAACAACGGTACTATTGCTGAAGATATGATATCTTATCGTTGTTGAAGGATTAAAAGGATTCGGGTAATTCTGTTCAAGTTGTATTTTGACCGGTAATGTACCGACTTTTTCATTTATACCGGTTAATTCTTTTTTACCGCTGAAATAACCTGCAGCAAAAACCAGGGGAGCATTCCAGTTGATAGCTATTTCATTAGATGCATAGCTTCCCTGATCATCTACATAACAGAACGCCGGAGGTGTAGATGTTGTATACATTGCTTGTAAAACAGCATCATCAAGACCTTTATCGGGACCGCCTACCATCAATCCGGGAACAGGTTGAGCAACACCGTCCGAAGCAGAAGGTCTGTGATGAGGATGCATAGGGTAATCAGTACCGATTCCGGTTATGTAAGAAATACCTTTAATATTGCATCCGAGAATATAATTGAACTGATCCAGAGCTGCATTATAGAAGTTTATATTGTTTGATAATTGATAGCCGAAAATAAAAATGATAGCTCTGTTTAAAGGAACAGAATTGCTTCCCCAATTGTAGTTACCGATACTCATAGCAGCATTGAACCCTGATTTTTTTGAAACGTTGTAAAGAGAAGTGCAATAATTAATAAGCCCGGTTTTTAACTTGGATTTTATTGTACTATCTGCCTTCGGTTGATTTGATACAAGGTAATCAAGTTGAGCAAGTGGAGCAACATAAGGCCATCCCATTGTAGAATTTATTAAGCCGAAACTCTGGTAATGATTTGAGAAATAACTTCCATATATACTGCCTCCGGTAGTTATAAAAAGTTCGGCAGCAGCCCATAAGCGTTCATCCGAATCATTTCCGTCACCATATTCCCCTGTATATGTACCTGACGGATTATGAAATCCTCCCGTGGGAACCATCGTTGGATTTGCCTGCAGATAGTTCCATGCTTCCACTGCCGCATCTAAACATTTTGAAGAAAATACAGTATCAAATGAAGAATATATTCTTGCAGCCATAGACATTACTGCTGCAAAATCACCGGTTGCGGTTGATGATTTCTGATAAATATACCTGGTTGAATTATCATTATTGGGCATAATGAATCCAGAAAAATTCTTTGGTGTTACTTTGAAAAATACACCTCCATCAGTTGAATCCTGCATTTTTAAAAGCCAATCGAGTTCGAATTTTACTTCATCCAATAAATCCGGAATTAAATTCCCGCTTTCCGGAATATTTAAATCATCAAGTCTAAAATTATCGGGAAACATTTCATAACCCATAAGTAAAGTACCCACAGTAATTCCTGCATTTACAACATATTTACCATAATCACCCGCATCATGCCAGCCCCCGGTTTCCGGCTGGTAACCAGTTAATCCTGTTGAAGCCTCAAAATTAGCATCACTTAAATGACATGCAGGGTGGGCATAAGAACCGGCATTTGCAGCAAGAAGTGCAGTACCACATCGTTGGAAATAAAATCCCTTTAAAGTTTCCTTATAGACATCTGTAAAAGGGTTTGCAGAAATTTCGAAGGGATACGAAATTTGTCCGTCATTACTTTTTATTTTATAATTACCTGGTTCTGTAAAAGAAGAAAAATCTGCGTAATAAATTTCAAATCCAACTGCATCATCCTTAAAACCGGAATCTTCCAGTTTACCTCTAAAGAGAATCTGGTTGGTGGTATTGTCTACTACATAAAAGCTATCAGCAGGTTGGATAAAATATGCAAGCTTCTGCTGATCAACTAAATAGCCGACCTGGTTAATTCTAACGTCCTGTCCAAAAAGAAAGATTGATAGAAAAATCGATAGTATAATTGTAGATGTAATTTTCATAAGAGAGCCTTAAATTCTTTTTATAAAATTTAGTTTATAATTAATTTTGTAAAGAATCAGTTTGCAACTTTTTATCCTTAATTTTCTGAGCGAAAATTTTTATCCCTCTTTAATATATGCAAATTTATTTTGTAGAAATTTCAATATGAACCGAATATCCAATTATTAATTATAGTGTTAAAATATAAGTTAATAATAAAATTAATTTTAATAAAGAGTTCCCAAATAATATGTTCAGGGGATAACCAGATGTGATATAAATAAACTGTGTAGATAAATACTATCTTCAATTTCAACTAAGTTTGACTTTATGCCACAAAGGATAAATTGTACTCTAAATTAAACAAAGCTGAAACCTAATTATTTAAACATTTATTTTAACATGATCATCTTCTTGGTATCAGAATAACTGCCTGCTTTTATGGAATAGAAATAGATCCCGCTGCTAAAATTTGATGACTTAAATTCAACTTCATAAATACCGGTTTCCTGTTTCTCATTTACTAATGTCAATAATTCTTTACCAAGGATATTAAATACCTTTAATTCAACGAAAGCATTGTTATCCGGGATTTGGTATTTAATTATTGTCGAAGAATTAAACGGATTGGGATAATTCTGGTATAAAAGGTATTGCCGGGGCATATAATCTTTTTTAATATCATTGATGAAATTTTCACTTCCAATTATTAATTTATAACTGCCGGTTGAATGGACAGAGGAGATATTCAATTTACTCTTAACTTTTAGATTGTAGAAACGGTTTAAACTTTCATCCAATAGATAAACCTGGTTCCCGGCAAAATTTTCAAATCCGCTTGCTACTAAATCGATATTCTTTTTTGAAACATTTTTGATTTTTAAATTAAATATTTGTCCGTTATCTATGTCAGTCCGGTAGCTTACAAATAATTGTTTGTAAGGGAATGTTAAATGTTCTTCCTCAATGTGAATTCTAACTTCATCAAAATATCCAGGAGGAGCAAAAGAATCGAATTTATCATAATCATTTATTGCAGAAGAATTAAAACCTGCTACAGCATAAGATTTTTCAATTGTATTTTGAAAAACGGATAATTTAATAAAGTTGCCGCTGTATTTTACTGCTTTTGCTGAATTGTTGCCGGAAACTTTAGCCACAGCAAAATTATATGGAATTTTTAGTGAACTTAAATAGTTAGCATTAATAAAATAATATGCTTTATACGGTTCCATTTGTGAAGCATGTGACCAAGTTCCGGTCCAGTCAAAGAGGTAATCACTAGTGCTTAGATTATTTGCATTTTGAACACTTGCCCAGCTTACACTTTTTTCAAAAGGATTCGATATAATTCGATATAATGAAATTCCTCCAGTTGTTGTATGCAGATCTATATCAAATGTATTCTCTCCCGATAATGTTACGGATTCAGCACTATCATCTATACTGAAGGAATTTTTACTAAGAATCCAGAATCCTTTCCCCGGCGAAAAATTAAAAGTTGAGGTGCCATCAAATTCCGTAAGATAATCCGAGTTAGTACCGTCATCGATAAAGATATTCCAATCGATTTTGTGTATCTCCCGAAATCATATCGTGTATTGTATTACTCTGGTTCCCTGGTAATCCGATCATCCTGTAGCTGTTTGTTGTTAAATCATTAAAGACAAATGTTTTAGCCCTTTTTATAGAAGATGGGTAATCAATACCTGTTGTAAAAATTTGATCGGAACCATTTATTGTACTGCTGCCTCCTGCTGCTTGTACCCGAAAATGATATAATGTGTTTGATTGTAATCCATTTATATCAGCACTTACATTTATATTTTCTGAACCGCCGTTTATTGGACTTTGAGCGGCTGTTACCTCACTGCCATAAGTATTGGATGTTCCATATTGAAATACAACCTTAGTAATTAAATTATTAGGATTTACTATCCCATTAAGTGTTACAGAATTTGAAGAGATATTTGTTGCGCTTGAAGTACTAGCCAAAGGTTTTACAGATGAAACAAGAGTAGTAAATGAAATATCCGAACCTTTGTTGCTTCCTACTTCATTTTTCCCGATTACCCTGTAATGATATAATGTATTTGATTGTAAGCCATTTATATCCGCACTTACATTAACATCGGAGTTACCATCAGCAGGACTTTGTATTGCTGTAATCTGATCTCCATATGATGTTGTAGTCCCATATTCAAAAATAACAGTAGTTGAAGCACCGTTCGGATTTACTACACCGTTCAGTGTAGCAGAATTTTCATTTATATTGGTTGCCGTATCTGTTGTAATGAAAGGAGCGGCTATTATTTCTAATGAAGTAGTGAAAGTAACATCTGCACCTAAGACTTGTTTCCGAACTATTGATACCTTTAATTCTGTAATGATAAGTCTTGTGTGGCAAGTAAGCCAGTTAATATTTGCATGGACATCTACATTCGATATTACCCTCAACAGGACTAGGAACCGCAGAAACCTCATTTCCATAAGATGTTGTAGTTCCAAATTCGAATGTAACAGTTGTGCTTAAATTGTTAGGATTTACAGTTCCATTTAATGTAGCTGAACTGGATGTAATATTTGAAGCATCCTTTGTAATTGTTATAAAACCTGAATCAGAGGGAGATGTAGTGAATGTCATATCAGATCCAAAATTAATAAATGCACCGCCTGTTGCCCGGACACGGAAATGGTATGTTGTATTGGGCTGTAGATCATTAATTGTTGTACTAACACTTACATCATCTGTCCCGGAAATTGGTTCCTGGTCTGCCCCGGTATATAAATCATAGCTGGTTGAAGTACCATACTGAAATACCGACTGATGTAATTAAGTCGTTTGGATTTACTATCCCGTTTAATGTAACGGAATTTGAAGTCACATTTGTGGCAGGTATTGTAGTAACAGTAGGTGGAGAACCGGTTGTTATGTCATATCCAAATAATAAATCCGGATTGGTCTGTAAGACACCTCCCAATACTAACTTCCCTTGAAAAAGTTCGGTAGAAATAAATAAACCTCCTGCAAGGCAGCTATCCTCGCCAATCACAGGATCTGTCCTAACATCGTATTCAACGCCGGTGGGCATACCGGTTGAAGGATCAACCTGAAAAATTACCTGTGGTGCTCCTTGACCATAGTTCTGGCTCCATAACCATAAATATGGGGCACCACTGCTGAAATAATCAAATGCAGCTCCATAAATCGCAGGTTTTTCCTAAGTAAGCATAAGGAATTGAATCAATTGCATTTCCGTTCCAGTCTATTAACGTTGGATCAGTACTAAAATTTCCGATCCATAATCCGCCTTGATTATTATTGGCGAGGGAATCAAAACAAACATATCTAACTGTTTGAGGTGCAATTATATAACCGTACAATCTCATAAAAAATTAGGATTAATTATACATATAGAATCAGTGCTGTTTGCAGCATAAATATAATAACCGTCATATGTCATTCCCCTGATATTACTTGCACCGTCTATTGTTATTTCATCAAAAAATGATAATGAATCATTATCGAATGATAAAATTAAAATTTCATCTGAACCGAATTGAGATATCCAAAATTCATCATAGTCGGGGATAAATACAACACCGGCATACTGAACACCGCCTGTATATTGCTTCAGTGAAGTGTTTAATAATAATTCCCAGTTCTGATTAGTTTTACTTATAACTTGTTTACTACCGGGGGATTTGCCAAAACTATCAAATCTCTCATCAATTGATTGAGAAAAAATATCAATTGAATTAAAAATAAGAAGATAAAAAAATAAAGAAATAACTTTTTTCATTTTTTCTATTCGGTATTATTTATAAAAATAATTTATTTTCTACTGTCCTATCGCTGATTAAAGACTACACAAAGAATAGGTTTGATAAAACCTTATTCTAACCACTGACAATTTGAATTCAGGTAGTAATGAATGTAACTTTAATCAGGATGAAGAACTCAGAGAAGATTATTTGCAGGTTGTCTCTTGAAAAATACTTCCGCCAAATATGAGATACATTCCGGAGGGTATTAAAAATAATTGTACATCAAAGAACTAAATTGCTTACCATTATTCTGATCGTATTTGTTGCCAACTATTTTTCATAATATTATTGAATGATGCTATTTCATGAAAATCATTTTCTTTGTTGCAGAATAGCTACCTGCTTTGAACGTATAAAAATATACACCGCTGCTAAGAGTTGATGCATTAAATTCAACCTCATGTATGCCCGAATCCTGAACATCATTTACTAATGTTTTAATCTCTTTACCAAGTATATTGAATACCTTAAGTTCAACAAAAGTATTGTTATCAGGAATTTTGTATTTTATCAGGGTAACAGGATTAAACGGATTAGGATAATTTTGGTACATTGCATATTCAGTTGGAACGTCTCCCTTTTTAATATTATTAATATAATTCTCATTCCCAATTAATAGTTGATAATCATACTTTTCATGAACAGGGGAGAGATTGATTTCATTTTGTACCTTCAGATTATAGAATTTGTTTAAATTCTTGTCTAATAAATAAACTTCATAATTTTCAAAATTATTGATTCCATCGGCAATTAATTTAACTGTCTGCTTTGTTGTATTCTTAATTTTCAGATCGAAAGACTGCCCTTTATTTATACTGGGCCTGTAGTCAACAGATAATTGTTTATACGGATCGGATATTTTTTGATCTTCAATATTAATTCTGATTTGGTCAAAATATCCCGGCGGTGCAAAATAATCCAGGTTATCATAATCTTCTTTTGCTGACGAATTAAAGCCTGCTACCGTATAAGATCTAACTTGCTTATCAAGTAGAAGTGACAATTTTATAAAATTGCTCGGATAAACAACTGCTTTTTGAGGTCTCTCAGTAGAAACCTTTGCTGCTGTAAAATTATATGGGATCTTTAAAGCATTTAAGCCATTAGTATTTTTAAAATAATAAGCTTTATACGGAACCATTTGTATTGCATTATCCCAAAGAGTCCCGTTCCAATCAGAAAGTATTTGATTTGAACTTAAACCATTCATGTTTTGTATATCAGTCCAGCTAACACTTTTAATGAACGGATTTGTAATTATATTAAATCCGGTATGAAGCGGTATTGAAAATGTATTATCTGACGAAAGAGCCACACTGCTTACTGTTGAATTAACACTAAAAGAATTTTTACTCAAAACCCAATACCCTTTACCAGGTGTAAAATCAAACGAACCATCATATTCTTTCAGATAATCTGTTGTTGAACCATTATCGTTAAATGCATCCCAATCAGTTTTCTGTGTTCCTGCAATAAGGCTGGAGATTTTTGTTGTTTGACTTCCTGGAATCCCAATCATTCTGTAGTTGTTTTGAGTTAGTCCATTAAATGAAAAAGTATTACTTAAAGTAATTTCGGCAGGATATTCAATTTTTACCTTTTTGAGGACTATATTATCAACAAAAGCTCCTTCATAATTGCTTGAAACGGTAGAATCACTATAAAATAGGAATTCCAAATAAAATCCGCTTTTACCTATTAAGTTTCCAAAATTTGAAAAATTTTTAAGATCATAACTAACATGCTTAAATGTTCCGGTAGAATCCGGTTCATAATATCCATAAAGAGTATCCTGTAAAGATTTAGCAATACCTACAAAAAAGATATCGTATCCCGGTTCACTATTGTTGTAATAATCAAATTCCAACACAGCATCAGAAGCATCGGTTAAATCAAAAGGGCCGTAGACCATCCATGTTTTCATAAGATCTATATAATGAAAGTTTGATGTAATAACAGGTGCGTCCTGTCCTGCAGCAGCGCACCAGGCAGCTTTATTATTATTACCAATATCAATTGAACCCCAATAACAATTAGCGAAACCGCTTTGTGTTGCTGCATAAACCTGCCACAAGCCATTTGGAAAAGTGCTTTCAAAATCCTCAGTCATGATGTTTGTCCACGTTTGAGCAGCTGTAAAATTAATGCTTAGTATTATTGCAAGTAATATGTAACGGGTAGTTTTGATTATTTTCATAGCATAGTTAGGAAATATGGTTTATTTATTTTTTCTAATAAATATAAACTGACCTCCTTCATCATTTGTATCCCTGAGAGCCTGAAGGATTGGAGTTTGATCTGAATTATTTGCTACAGCAATTTTAAAATCATTATACAATTGTGTTGCATCCATATATTTATTAGGATTTTCAGTTAATGTCTTAATCAGATAATATGTAAATATTGAATGATTGTTTTTACCGTTATCCATAACTTCTTCCAAACCTCCTGAAGTTAAGGCGTCACGGGATTGTTTATTATATACTTCTCTATAATATCTTTCCATATTATTTGGATCAAAAGCGTATGACTCAGTTGGTTTACCCCTGAAAATATCCCCTGCGAAACATGCATCTGTAATGAGTAAAGTGTGTTTCGAAGGTATACCGCCTACGAAAGTTTTCAAATCACTATTTGAAATATAATCGGCAACAGAATTTGATACAGCATCAACAGGTACCCAAAAACCCTTATTCAGAATTTTATTAAACTGGCCATGACCCGAATAAAATATAAGAAGGTTGTCATCTTTTGTTAAATTCTTAGACAGCCAATCAAGTTTATTCAGGATATTTTTTCTCGTGGCATCTTTATCTATGAGAGTATATATATCATTAAATATGTAATTCTTTTTAAGAGCCTGTGCTACTCCTTTTGCATCGTTAACTGCATTTTTAAGCTGGGGCCAATAGCCCGAATATGAATCTATACCAATTATTAATGCAACATATTTCCCGGTAGTTATAATATCCTGAAGTTTCCTTGTAACGGTAAAAGTATCAATTGTAGCATTAAGGTTATTATCAAGCGCTTTCACAACAATTTTATTATCACCGAGCTTTAAATAAAGATCAATTGAAAATTCCCCGTTTTTAGCAAGAAGAGGTTTTTGTTCATTAACTGTTACATCTAAAATACCGCTGACATCTGTAGCCATTCCCCTAACAGTAATAACTTCACTTTTACGTATTATTTTTATTCCTCTGGTAACAGAAGGTTCGGTAATAAAAACAGTCGGTCCCTGGTGATCAATTTTTGAATTAACAAAGAAATCGATTTCACTTGATTTACCTTTAATATTCAATGCTTTTATTGAAACATTACTGCTGCCTCCTGTTAAAGTAATTTTAGTATCAAAACGGCTGTTGTCGGAAAGTTTAGCTATAATGCCGTTTACCGAAACTTCTTTTACGCCATAATCATCCTGAACATATCCCCTGATTCTAAGCTGGTCTTTTTCATTATCAACAGAATTATCAGCCGAAATTCTAGGTTCAATCAGGATTATTTTCGGAGCAGTAATTTCAACTTCTTCTTTGCTTTTATCGTTATTATTGAATATTAATCTACCTGTCTGGGTAGAACCGCTTACCTGGGAAAAACTGACATTGTAAGCACCTACCAGAGATAAAATAAATATTAACTTTTTCATTTTATCATCTCACTCTTAATAATTTTAATTTTATTATTCCGGTCTTGCAGGCGGTGATGGAAAACTCTCGGTTGTTGCAGTTGTACCGGAATCACTCTTTTTATTTAACAGGAGAACTGCAGCTCCTCCTGCAAGTGCAGCACCTCCTACATATACATACCATGGAATGCCGCCGCCGCTTTTAACTTCATCTACATTAACAACAAAATAAAAATCTTCTCCGTTAAGGATAGCTTTTTCTTCCGGTTTTAACGTCCAGATAATTGTTTTTTTACTCCCGTCTCCGTATTTACCTCTCCCGACATTTCCGGATAAATCCGATGGTGTCAATTCGAAAGATGGTACCGATGTTCTTTTAAGCACTACATTTATATCATATTCTTTTTCTGGGTTCCCATTCAATTGATAATAAATAAAAATTTTACCATCAGGAGAAGCTTCGAAAGTTGTACTAATCCTTTCCTGGGAATACGTAAAATCGGATATAAATGTTAATAATATAATTGCCGGTAAAATGAACTGACCAATGTATTTCATTACTAACTCCCTATTCTAAAAAAACTTCTGAGAAACGGATAAAAATAGATTAAAAATTTTTTAATTATGTTTAATTTCTACTAAAACCGGTACTACCGATTTGCCCTCACTTTTAGCCTTAAAAATAATTTTATTATTATAGCTGAAGTTAATGTTATTCTCAGCGACCATATCATTTTTTAATACATGCGTAATTCTATTCCAAAAAGAACCGCCGTCAGCTTCAACTTTGTTCATTAAGCTGTCTATGTTCAATGCTTTTTTTGAATAAAGAAAACAATAGTAAGCCGGACCGGAAACAGTATCGAGCATATTGTAGCTTTCTTCGTCGGGTATAGCCACATTATTATTTCTATAGGGAAGATATGCAACCATTCTTTCGTTAAACGGAAATATCTTATAGGTAACGTAAGTTAAATCGGAACTGAAAGCATAAACATAAGCTGGTTCATTATTTGAAATATGAAGTTCGAATAATGTACCCGTAGGATATGTTTTATCAGTAACAAAATATTTCCCGTTAAAATTGGAAACAATCGGAGAGCCGTTCTTGTCAATAAAATTTAATGTCCCTGAAAGATCCGGTGCTCCGGAACTTGCCGTTGATTTATCAATTAATTCAAAAGCATACTTACAAAAGAAATCAAAATCGGAATACTTTATCCAGGCTAAACCATGATTTCCCCAGCGGGTACCCCAGCTATTCAGTAATTGAAATGCCCCGCCGTATTTATTATCATCATATGCAATAACTGTCATGGCATGTCCCCTGTTCCAGACTTTGTAATCTGCACTATCGGGGAGCCAGAGTTCTCTAACTCTGTCAAATGAATAGGGACAATCGAAAGCTATTACAACCGGTCTGTTTTCGGCCAGGCTTTTTTTCACGTATCTTTCTTTATGCCGGACTGAGGAAGTTGCTATCTCTCGGTATTCAATAATCTTATAATTTGCAGCTTTAACCCTGTCAATTGGCTGAATAGTCCTGGAACAATCATAACCAAAATCATCTAACTTTTCTCCGCCTTGTTTTTTAAGAACATCAAGAGCATCCACTAATGAAGTTCCTTCGTTGCACCCTGTTGAGTGCCTGATCTGGTTGTAAACAAATGAAGGAGAAAATGTATTACTGTCTATTTGTGCCTGAGTCCAATCTTTTCCAATAGATTCAAGAATTGTCCTTCCTCCATAGGCTGTTGACCAGCCTGCACAAGTTGCATATAATCCCTGGTTTCCCGGAGTTGGAGAATATTGTTTTAAACTAGCAGAAGAAGGTAAATCCGAATAATCACCACGCATCAAAGGAGCAGCAACGGGACTATCTGCATACAGGCTGTCATCCAATAATGTTCCTAGTCCAAATTGTTGAGGATACCCGGAAAAAATAATTAAAATAGAAAAAATAATTGTCAAAATTTTTTTCATATTTTATTAAGATTTTTTTACATTTAGAAAAATAACATAGTCCGGCGATCCACTACAGTTTAATTATTAATGCGTAAAATCTAGAATATTTGGGTCTAAGAATTGAAAAAGGTTATTACCCACTCTTGTTAAAAGGATACAATAAAAATGTATGTAAGTTTTTTGTATAAATCAATAACTTTTTGGAAATTATTGAAAATTTAATATTGGATATTAAGAAAATATTCTATTTTATTTGTTATATTTTCAGTACTTAAAGCCAGCATTTATAAAATGCCATCAAAAGGTGGAAAAATGAAACGTTTAACAACCTTTTTATTTCTTTCTGTTATTATCCTTTCCCAAATATCGATTTTACCCCAGGATATAATTAAGGCTAAAATTGCAATTCTTCATAAATCCGGTGATGATTTTACTGTACTTAGAAGCAATGACAGGTTAAAAGCCGGAGAAATGATCCGCATTTTCGTGCAGCCCGAAAATGATTGTTATGTTTATATTATTCATTCCGATGATTCTGAGTCAACATTGCTTTATGATAAAAAAGTCAGTTCAAAAAAGGATACTTTAATTTTGCCCTCAACTTCTGAATATTATGTTTTTGATAATAAAAGCCCGACCGCTAAAGTTGATATATTCTGCTCAGTTAAAAAGATTGATGATATAAATAAATTATTCAAAGACGGGGATGTGGCAAAACTATCCACCTGGAGCTCGCTGGAAGAAAAACTACTTAAAAAATACAAAAAGAATTTTACCGATAAATCTGAGAAACCCTTTCCAATGGCCGGTAATGTCAGCGCTGTAAATGATGAATTCCTTAACAGGCAGCTGGTTCTCTCGGGTAAAGGGGCAATAATCAGAAGATATGATCTTGAAATTAAAAAGTAAAAAAATAATAAAGAGAATAATTTTTATTAATTTTTTGCTCACGGTATTTGTGTGCTTATCAATTTATGTATTTAATATCCCTTGGAATACTCAGGATTATAAAGCTGTAGATGCTTTATATAAAATAAATCTAAAAGACGGGGGCGGACCTAAAAAAAGTAATAAAATAATACTTCTTAATATCACAGATTCAACATACGATTATTTCGATATTAATTATTTAAGAAGAAATGACCTGGCAAAAATAAATAACGTTTTATACTATTATAATCCTAATGCGATATTTTATGATATAGTCTTTCCCCGTTCAAGTGTTGATTCCAGCGATAAAGAATTTGCTAGTTCAATAAAGCAAAACGGCAATGTTTATTTGCCTGTTGGTTTTAACCTATCTGATAAGAAAAAAGAATTTCAATGGGGTAAAGGATTCTTTTACAATTATTTAAAAAATAGGGATTATATCGGTCTTGAACAGCATAGTAAAGGTACACCTTATTATGCAACTTATGCACTTCCGCAAAATGAAATCTTTGCTCAAGCTGCCCATAATACCGGCCATATTTCTATTGTACGGGATCATGATGGAATTATCAGGCATTACCCTATGATAATCAAAATTGATTCGCTTTTTTTTCCTGCTGTCAGCCTGCAGATCTTTTTAGATTATAATAAAATACCATTCAATAAATTGAAGATAGACTGGGGGAATTCAATAACAATTCCTGCAGTAAAAGGGAGTTATTTAAATAAAGATATTATTATACCGATTGATGATCATGGCATGACCTTCATTCCATATAACAGTTTCTGGAAAGATGAAAAAAATATGCAGGTACAAAACCTGTTAAAATATTCTGCAAATGAAAATAATCTTGATGATTTAATGGAATACTTTGGCGGTAATTTTGTTTTTATCAGTGATATTTCTGTCGGAACTTCCGACCTCGGTCAAATCACAATTGAAGATAATGTCCCCCTGGTTTCTGTTCATGCTGCACTTTTAAATGCATTATTAGTCGATAATTTCTATTCTGAATGGGAACCGGTTTATACTGCTGCTTTAATACTGCCTCTTGGACTTCTCCTTGGTCTCTTTTCTATATTTAAGAGAAATACATATTTATATTTTGCAGCTTTATTAATAATAGCCGGTTTAGTCGTTTTTTCATTTTTTGAACTAAGGGCATTTCAATTATTTCCGCTGGTAACATCGGCAGGAGCAATTTTTATTTTGACAATCGGGATGGTTTTAAGCTTAAATGTAATTATAACAAAAGACCAGGCCTTCATTAAAAGTGCTTTCTCAAAATATGTCTCTACAAGTGTAGTTGATCAATTACTGGAAAATCCCGATATGTTAAAGCTGGGAGGGGAAGAGCGGATTTTAACAATACTTTTTTCCGATATTGCTAATTTTACTACAATTTCCGAAAGCATGAAATCTACCGACCTGGTTCAGCTTCTGAACGAATATCTCACACAGATGACGGATTTAATCATTAAGGAAAGAGGGACTGTTGATAAATATATCGGGGATGCAATCCTGGCAGAATTTGGTGCTCCTATTTCAATGGAGAATCATGCTAATGCCGCTGTTAAGACGGCTATAAATATGCAAAGGAAAATTGATGAACTAAATAAAGCCTGGTCTGTTAAAAAACTCCCGGTTATTAGAAGCAGAATTGGAATAAATACCGGTCAGGTAATTATAGGGAACATGGGGTCGGACAGAGTTTTTGATTATACAGTTATAGGTGACCCCGTCAATCTTGCTGCAAGATTGGAAACTGCGAATAAAAGATATAAAACACTTATTATGATTTCCGAATTCACATATAATCGAATTGATAAAGACAAATTTAAAACCCGTTTACTGGATATAATAAAAGTTAAAGGGAAAACAAAAGCAGTAAAAGTTTTTGAGGTTTGCGGTTTTGCTTCCGATTCCTTCTCAAAAGAAGATTTGGAATATTATAAAGTTTATGATGAAGCTTTTAAACTATATCTCGAAAAGAATTTTAGTAAATCCAGGGATCTGTTTGAGAATTCATTAAATCTGCGTCCAAACGATCCTGCTTCCAAGCAGATGCTTTTAAGGATTAAAGATTTTGAAGAACAGGAACTGGATGAAAATTGGGATGGCTCAATCTCTCTTCTGGAAAAATAATCTAAATTAAATATACTGTTACCGGAGGGCAATTCATGGCAGCAGAAAACAAAACAGCAGTACTTTTTGAAATTCTTTCAAATGAACAGCAAATTCTTCAGCGAACTGATCAAAAAGCATTTACATTACTTTCAATATTGGGAGTATTCAGTGTCTTTTTCATTGTTCATTATACAAAAATTCCGCCTGATATTTTTAACTTGTCAATGATTGCTTTATACTTCCTTGCAGTTTTGGTATCTATATTTTTCCTTCTATTAGTTATATCACCGAGAATTAAAGATATTGAAGAAACTGTTGAGAAGGATAAAAAGGCTATTGTTCCAACATTTTTTGGCGGGATTATAAAGTACAGCTCATCAACAGAATATGCAAAAACTCTTGATACTCTTCTTGAGAATCCAAAAATTACCTATGAAATTTTTGCCAAGAGTGTATATTCAATCGGCAGGATAAATGCATATAAAAATAAATACTTTAGAAAAGGGATAGTATCATTTACAATTGCAATAACATTAGAAATGATTATTATCGTATCTATTTATGCAAGAATGGTGATATAAAAATTAAACAGGCAATACCTGGTTTTTTGCTATTACTACTATTCCGCTTTCTGTAACAGTAAACTTTTTCTTATCCGATTCAAGATCGAAACCAATCTCATATCCTTCAGGAACGATAACATTTTTATCAATTATTGCTCTCCTTATTCTCGCATGCCTGCCGATGTTGCAATTATTCATAATAATCGAATCGGTTATATAAGAAAAGCTGTTTACCCTTACATTTGGACCAAGCAGAGATCTTTCAACAAGACCACCTGAAACAATTGAACCATCACAAATTAATGAATTTAAAGTCCTACCAACTCTTTCCCCTTCATGGGATACTGTTTTTGCAGGAGGGAACTGAAATTGATAAGTCCGCATAGGCCAGCTTAGATCATAAAAATTGAATTCGGGAGTAACACTTATCAGATCCATACTGGATTCAAAATAACTATCAAGCGTACCTATATCTTTCCAATATGTTTTTGTCTTTCTGTTTTCGTCATGAAAGCCGTAAGCAATAACACTCTGTTCCGACTTTACCATATAAGGAATGACATCTTTGCCGAAATCATGAGATCTTAATTTTTTTGATTCCATTTCATGAAGTACATCTCTGAGTATCTCAGCATTAAATACATAAATACCCATATTAATAAAAGAATGACCCGGTTTATTTGGAATTTCCGGCGGGTTCGCCGGTTTTTCTATAAACGACTTCACATTATAATTCTCATCTACACCTACAATTCCAAATCTGCTGGCTTCATCTTTTGGAACATCAATACATGCCATAGAAAGATCAGCCTTTGTATCAACATGATATTGAAGCATTTTTAAGTAGTCCATCTTGTAAATATGATCACCGCTCAAAATCAAAACCCATTTGGCTTTTTTTTCTGTAGAAAAGAGATTAATATTCTGATAGATTGCGTTTGCAGTACCCAAATACCAATCGTTATTTAATTTTCTTTGAGGGGGGATAGTATAAATAAACTCGCCTAATTCAGGATTAAAAATACTCCAGGCTTCCAGTAAATGCTGATTGAGAGAATCCGATTTATATTGTGTAAGTACATAAACTCTTCTTAAACCTGAGTTTAAGCAGTTTGATAATGCAAAATCAATTATCCTGTATTTTCCTCCGAAAGGAACAGCTGGTTTGCTGCGGTAAGCAGTTAAAGGATGCAGTCTTTCGCCTTGGCCGCCGGCTAAAAGCATGGTCACTGTATCTCGTAAAATTGAAGAACCCGGGAAAGTCATCTTTTTTCCTCTTTTTTTATAACTCCTTAATATATTATAAATATATTAATATTTGATTTGATTGGCAAATAAAGAAATTGTTAACTTAGTATAAATAAATAATTTATAAATGTAAAATATATACAATACTTTAAATTGCAAATTTTAAATTATGAAATAAAGAATAATTTAGGTATTTGTTAATAATGTCACTCTATTTATCATGATCAGAATCAAAAATAGTAATTGTATATCCTTACAATGAACCTGGTATGAATTTAATGAATAATAAAATTAAAGTATTTGTATTGCTCTCTTTTTCAGCGCTTCTCTTTATCGGCTGGGTATTTATCCTACCGCCTGTTAAAGACAATCTTACAAAATTGATGCAGACTGAGAAAATAAAAAGATTAAGTAGTATGCCGGTTTCGATCCCTGCAAACTATATAAGTGATAATCAATATAAAATTGATGTTTTACACTATTATTTGAACTTTGATCTCCATCCTTCCGAAAGACTGCTGAAAGGAGATGCAACAATTAAAGGTGTCTTAAATAATAAAGATCTGAAAGAGATAGATCTTAATTTTTATGATAATATGAATATTTCAAAAGTTTTATTAAACAATTCACCTGTCTCTTATAGTTTATCGAATACAAGGTTATCTGTTCCGCTTGAAAAGTCAATCCCGGATACTTTTTATCTTCGCGTTGTTTATGAAGGTACTCCCAAGCATGAAGGTTTAGGTTCCTTCAGTTTTGGCAAAATAGACAGCCAAAGTGTTGTTTATAATTTAAGTGAACCGATCTACGCTTCAACCTGGTTCCCATGCGATGACAGACCTGATGATAAAGCTTTGCTCGATATTAGTATAACAAATGATTCTGCTGAGACATCGGTTTCGAACGGAGTTCTGGTAAACACTATATTAAACGGGAACAGAAAAACATTTCTTTGGAAGACTTACTATCCTATTTCAACTTATTTAATAAGTATTTACTCCTCTAAATATGATAATTTTAGTGATATCTATGTTTCCCAGGATGAAAAAGATTCGATGAAAATTCAATATTATGCTTTCCCCGAACATCTTGAATATGCGAAGGTAGACTTTAAGGATCACCCGAAAATGATCAAGTTTTTTTCGGAGACTTTCGGTGAATATCCTTTTATAAAAGAAAAATATGGCGTAGCAGAATTCCTTTGGCAGCTTGGAGCTATGGAAAATCAAACTATTACAGGAATAGGTTCAAATTTTGTCAGAGGCAGAAGATTTTTTAATGATATTTATGTGCATGAACTAGCCCATTCCTGGTTCGGCGATGCAGTCGGACCGAAAACATGGAAGGATATATGGCTGAATGAAGGGTTTGCCACTTATTGTGAGGCACTTTATGATGAACATAATTACGGGGAAAAAGCATTACGTTCTTCAATGCTCAGCAAATACCAGGATGATTTTCGCGGAACACTTTATAATCCCGGAAGCAATCTTTTCAATTCTACTGTTTATGATAAAGGCGCCTGGGTACTTCATATGCTACGACATGATGTAGGCGATTCAATTTTCTTTAAGATATTAAGGACATATTATAATCAATATAAATACAAAAACGCTTCAACGAAAGATTTTAAAAATGTTTGTGAGAAAATATCCGATAAAAACCTGGACAAGTTTTTTGAACAGTGGGTTTATGTAGGAGAGGGGAATATCGATTTAAATTATAAATGGTCATCAGGTAAAAAAAGTGATTTGAAAACATCAGATGAGAACAAATATGAGGTCTCAGTTGAATTAAATCAAACACAGGAGAAATATAAAGATTACTATTTCCGTCTGGATATAAAATTTGTTAACAGCAATGATTCAAGTTTAATAAAAAGTTTTTACATCACATCGCGGGATACAACCATCAAAACAGAATTAAATTATAAACCTGAAACTATAGTGCTTGATCCTGACAACTGGCTTCTTGCAAATTATAACAATTTAAATGGCGGCGATCAGGAATAATCACTTTTAATTATTTTTAATGAACATTGATTTTACGGAATGAATAAAGTTTATTTTTTTATTTCAGATATTCATCTGGGTTTACAAAAAAAGAATTTAGAGGAACAAAAAGAGAGATTGCTGGTAAAATTTCTTAATTATTCACAAAATAATTGTAATGAATTGTTTATTGTCGGAGATCTTTTTGATTACTGGTTTGAATATAAAAGAGTATATCAAAAAGGGTTTTTCCGCACTTTGACTGCCCTGCAGGATTTGACCGAAAACGGGATAAAAGTTCACTATTTTATTGGCAATCACGACTTTATGCACGCAAATTTTTTCAAAGATGAACTTGGTGTAATATTGTATGAAAATTCATTAACAGTATCTCTTAACGATAAAAAATTTTTTATTGCTCATGGAGACGGACTTGTTAAAAATGATTACGGCTATTTAATCTTAAAAAAGATATTAAGGAATAAAACTCTGCAGACATTTTATTCATGGATTCATCCCGATATCGGAATTTCACTTGCCAGTAAAACAAGCAAAACCAGCAGGGGATATACAGGTAAAAAGGATTATGGTGAAGAAGACGGCTTATTTGATACTGCAAAACTGAAAATTGATCAGGGGTATGATTATGTATTATTCGGGCATTTACATCAAAGAATGTTCAAAGAATATAAGCAAGGACACTATATTAATTTAGGCTCATGGCTGGATAATGCCTGTTACGGGATTTTCCGGAATAACACATTTGAAATAGTTGATTGGAAATAAAATGGCAAAAAAGAATTTATCTGATTCTGAATTAAACAGTTACTTTAATGATAAGAGCAAAAGGCGAAAGAAAAAATATCTAAATAAAAATAACCGTAAGCTCCGGTGGATTATTTCTGCTATCGCACTGTTCTGTGTATTAATTTTTTCAATTTATATAATAAGCGGGTTACCTTCTCTTGAGCAGCTGGAAAATCCCAAACCTCAGCTCGCAAGTAAAGTTTTTACGGTTGACGGTGAATTGTTGGGCCAGTTTTATGTAGAAAACCGTATCGAAACAACTATTGACAGTCTCCCTAACTATGTTACAAATGCACTGATTTCAACTGAAGACAGGAAGTTTTATCATCACTGGGGGGTAGATGTTAACAGGTTTGTAAAGGCGATGATTAAAAATGTTTTTACATTTTCCAGGGAAGGAGCAAGTACTATTACCCAGCAGCTTGCTAAAAATCTTTATAAGCTCAAATCAGGCCATGAAAATATTTTTGAAACAGGTGTAAGAAAAATTAGAGAATGGATAACTGCTGTCCAGATTGAAAAAACATACACGAAAAAAGAAATTTTGGAGATGTACCTGAATATTTCTTATTTCGGCCGGAGCGCTTATGGAATTGAAGCAGCTTCAAGGGTTTATTTTGGAAAAGATGCCAAAGACTTAACGCTTCCCGAAGCTTCAATGCTTGTTGCACTTTTGAAATCATCCGTAGTTTATGATCCTGTTAGAAGACATAAGAAAGCTTTGGAAAGAAGAAATCTTGTAATGCATAATATGGTTGTTACAGGGATGCTGAGCCAACAGGAATATGAAAAATTAAAAGAGCAGCCGATCGTTTTAAAATCGAAGAGAATCGGAGGTTCGGTTTCTGAGGCTCCTTATTTTATGGAATATATAAGGCAGAAACTTGAAGCTATGTCGGATAAATATGGGTACAATCTTTATAGAGACGGATTAAATATTTATGTATCTGTTGATTCAAGGATGCAGAAAATTGCCAATGAGGCTGTAGAACAGCATCTGAAGAAATATCAAAAAATATTTGACAGCAACTGGAGCTGGAAAAAGAATAAAGATCTTCTGGTTAGTAAATTAGATAAAGCTATAAAGAATACGGAACTATATAAAAATGCAGCAAACAATGAAGATAAAGCTGAAGTTTATAACAAGTTGAAAAATAATGAACATTTTGTAGATTCTGTTAAGAAAGATGCTTCAACTATTGAAGTCGGTTTTGTTGTAATTGATCCTACCAACGGACAGATAAGAGCAATGGTCGGAGGACAGAACCAGGAGTTCGGCAGAGGATTGAACCATGTTACAGGTATCCGCCGGCAGCCGGGATCTGCATTTAAAGTTTTTGTTTATACTACTGCTATTGATAATGGTTATTATCCTGCATATACATTGCTGGATCAGAAATTCGATTACAACGGTTGGTCGCCAAGTAATTTTGAAGATGAATATGACGGCTACATGACTTTAAGAGATGCGCTGGCGTACTCCGTAAATGTCATTGCCGGAAGAATGACAATAAGTGACATCGCACCTCCTTCCCAGGTTATTAAATATGCAAAGAAGATGGGGATTGAATCTCATCTAGATCCTTTTCCGTCAATTGCATTAGGTACATGCGAAGTTTCTCCGCTCGAAATGACTTCTGCATATGGAACAATTGCAGATCATGGCGTCCATGTTTCTCCTATTGCTATTTTGAAAATTGAAGATAAAAACGGGATTTTAATTGATCAGTTTTCTCCCGATTATACTGAAGCTATTTCCCCGCAGACAGCATCAATAATGACAAGCATGATGGAAAGTGTAGTTGATTATGGGACCGGTGCAAGGGTAAGGCAATATTTCCATCGTCCCGCAGCAGGTAAAACCGGAACTACACAGGAATATTCGGATGCCTGGTTTGTAGGATTTACACCGCAGCTTGTTGGTGGTGTTTGGGTTGGTTTTGATGATCACAGAGTTAAATTTACCAGTTCATACGGTCAGGGTGCTCATGCTGCTTTACCTATTTGGGCAATGTTTATGGAAAATACTTACAAGAAGATTGATATGCCGCTCGAGTATTTCCAGATGGCTCCGGGAGTTGATACCGTGCAGTTCTGCAAAGAGACAATGGATCTCGGTGATCCGAAAATTGCAACTCAATATTGTCCGGATAAGGTAACAGATATTATAAATATAAAATACATGCCGCAAAAATGTAATATTCATACCGGCATAAAACAGATTTCTCCCGAAGATAAGCGTGGAGATAGCGGATGGTAGTTAGCAATTAACAATGAATAATGAACAATTTTTGAAGGGTTTTTTTAGAGTAAAAAAATATTATTATCTTTAATTGTTAATTGTTAATTGTTAATTATTCATTATAAATTAAAAAAGCCCGGATGGCGGAATTGGCAGACGCGCTAGGTTCAGGGTCTAGTTGGTGTAAACCAGTAGGGGTTCAAGTCCCCTTCCGGGTACTAAATCTTGTTGATATCGGAAAAAGGATTAACATTTTGATATTTTTGATTTTCCTCATTATGAAATCAGAAATCGTTAATCTTTATTTTTAAATCTATAAATTGGTAAAAATGAGATTACACATATTCCGTTTGCCAGCCACTACGGGGCTATAGCTTAGCTGGGAAAGCATCTCGTTCGCAACGAGAAGACCAGGGGTTCGAATCCCCTTAGCTCCACTTAGAAAAAACTGATTCTCCATATCTCATATTTATTCTCATCTGATCGATAGAAAACCAAGTGATATTTTTATCTTTTAATTTTCTAATTAAAATAAATTTCAAATAATGAATTTTAAGTGCAGAGTGTATTAATAGTCACACATAAATTATGGATTTTATATAACTTAAACTTCAAATTATTTTAGTTTTAGAAGCTTAACTCAGAATCATCTCGATATGACTTCTAAATTCAACTGAATTAATGTAGAATTCCTTGCGCAATCAAATCTCATTTTTAAACTAAATAATCATTCTTTAACAATAACTGGAAATAGTTAAAATGAATACTTTTAAATTGTTTTTACTCACTATTATGTGCTTCATAATTAGTTTTATAAATATAAATGGTCAAACTGAAAAAAGAGTATCAGTAACAAAAATACTAACTGATAGTACTGTTTTATCCTTGATAAAACCCGAAAAGGTTGTAACAAAAGGTTCTGTAACCATAGAAGGTAATAAAATAAATTACAAAGCGATAGCAGGAACAATTATATTAAAAGATACGACAGATAACCCAACTTGCAGCATGTTTTATATAGCATATTTGAAGTCTGACGTAACAAACGAAAATGAAAGACCGGTTACTTTTATATATAATGGTGGCCCAGGCAGCTCATCTGTTTGGCTGCATATGACTGCCTGGGGTCCAAAGATTACTTATCTGGAAGATACAGCAAGAGTAAAAGCTCCATACAAAATTGTAAATAACGACTATAGTCTGCTGGATGCAAGTGACTTAATTTTTATAGATGCACCCGGAACTGGTTTCAGCAGAATATTGACAAAAGATAAAGGCGGGGCAGGGAAACCCAAAGATTTCTATGGTGTTGATCAGGATGCAAATGCCTTTGCTCAATTTATTACAAATTTTTTATCAGAATATAATCGGTGGAATTCACCAAAATATTTATTCGGAGAAAGTTATGGAACTTTTCGTTCTGCTGTTGTTTCCAATATCCTGGAGACTAAAGATGATGTAGATCTAAACGGGGTAATTTTGCTTTCGCAAATACTTAGTTATGGAAATTCAACGGATCAGGTTACGGAAAATCCTGGTAATGATTTAGCATATATACTTGCATTGCCGTCTTGTGCAGCTACAGCTTGGTATTATCATAAACTCCAAATCAGCCGGAGAAATTAGAAACGTTTCTTAAAGAAGTGGAAGAGTTTGCCATAAATGAATATACCCTTGTATTAAATAAAGGTGCAATGGTGGATGCAACTTCATATACAAATATTGCAGAAAAGTTACATCAATATACAGGTTTGCCTGTTTCATATATTAAAAAAGCAAACTTACGTATTACTGGTTATGATCTGGAAAAGACATTATTAGCAAGTGATGGCCGAATTACCGGAAGATTGGATACACGCTATCCCGGTCTGAGTATGAATCCGTTAGGAGAGTTCCCATTGTATGATCCTCAATCGGCAACTATCAGTTCGGCTGTAATTGCTACATTCAACAATTACCTTCGAACAGATTTGAATTTCAAGGGTGAAAAAAAATATGTAACCGCAACAGGCTTGTGGGAAACATGGGACTACCGGCATCTTGCTGTCCACCAGGCTTTCGGTGATAAATATGATAATTTATTTGCCAATGTAATGCCCGATCTGGCATCCGCAATGATATATAATCCCGAAATGAAAGTTATGTTGAATATGGGATATTTCGATTTGGCTACACCTTATTTCGAAGGAATTTATGAAATGAATCACCTTCCAATGCCGGTTTCATTGCAGAAAAATATATCTTATTTTTTCTACAAATCAGGGCATATGGTTTATCTCAATCATGAATCGCATAAAATGTTGCACGACAACGTGACTAAGTTTATTGCTGATACGCACTAGAAAATAATGTTAATCGGAGGATTTTTTCAAATTAAATTTAGTAACGTTGAAATTTTTAAGCCCTTTAAGAAGTTGTATAATATTTTTTTACTTTAAAATAAAAAACCCGGCTTTAAGGGGGATAAAGCCGGGTTATAGTTAAAAAGATGGCAATCAGTCAGGCATCAGGCTTTGACTGATAAAGGAGATTATTTCATAAGAACCATCTTTTTAGTCTGTCTAAAGGATCCTGAACCACCAATAGCCTGAGCTTCAATTGTGTAGAAGTAAATACCGGATGACAATTGTTCACCGTTGCTGTTAGTACTAAATGTAACCTCATGGTTACCAGTAGGTTGTTCTGAATTAACCAGTACTTTAATTAATTGACCGGTTATATTATATATCGAAATCTTAACATTACTTTCATATGGAATCGCATATCTGATCGTTGTTGACGGGTTGAAAGGATTCGGGAAGTTCTGGAATAGAGCATAATCCTTTGGACCTGCAACGATGGCAACTTCAATTTCTTTTGAATATTTGAATGTGCCGTTAAAATCGATTTGTTTTAATCTGTAAACTGCTTTATTTGCAGTTAAATTACTTACATTATCCTTAAATGAATAACGTGAATATTGAGTTGTAGTACCTTTTCCTTTAACAAATCCTACGCTTTCCCATTTGTTGGAAACTTTTCTTTCAACTTCGAATCCGTTATTATTTACTTCGGTTACAGTTTCCCAGCTAAGATTTACACTGCCTGCACCGGAATTTGCACTAAATGAAGTTAATTCAACCGGTACAGTTTCTCCTAAAGCTGCAAGAGCTTTTGAAAGAAGAGCAACGGTGTATTTAGTATTATGGACACCCATACTCTTGTCTTCTTCAACGAAATAATAAGTGTATATGCCTTTAACAACATTAGGTTTATTCCTTACCGCTGCTGAATCTTCTGAAGTAACAAATCTGTTTCTTACGTTACCACTTGCGTCTTTAGGTAACAACGATGCAAGTTTAGCAAGCATTCCTTCGACTTCAGTTTGAACACCTTCAACTTTTCCGTTCCCGTCAAAGTCAGAGCTTGCCATCACGTCATCAAAAGAAGTTATAGGACCATGACATGGAATACAGCCGGCAACTAAATCTTTTTCCTGACCACCGGTTGTATCGACCATACCAAATTCATGATTTGGCGTATTAGAAGCACCGCGTTCAGCCATATGGCAGGTAACACATGCGTCTTTAACGACAGCTCCATGAGTCATCAAACCTGTCAGTAAATCATCACCATATTGATAAGCATTTTCACCAAACAGCATATCTGTCTGAGGCCCATGATGAGCATCGAAACGGTCGCTATATCCATAGTAAGGCGGATTATTATTTACAACAGTATTACCATTTTTCCTTGCTTGGTGGCATGTCATACATAGTTGTCCATTACCGCCTCCGGTAACTTGATAACCGTTTTGTAAAGTGACCGGCATAATTCTTAATCCGAAATTATTATCAACCTCATGAGCTTTATGACATACTGCACAGGAAATTGGCGTAGCATCTTCATTTACCCAATTAGGTGATGTTGGATTTTTTGTATATTTATAATATGCAGTACCGCCGTGACATGGGAAGCAGCTTGTACGAGCTTCTAAATGCGGTAATGTTGCATGAGCTGATGCATTATAATAATGTCCAACCATATGATGGGTAGGAGCATCATGGCATTGGTTGCAAACGCCCGCGTCAAGACTCTTACTAATCATATTTGGATTACCATAGCTATCCTGGTGTGCTGATGCTGGACCATGGCAGCTTTCACAACCTATAAAAGCAACTCTTGCTGCTTTCGCATATTTGGAATCGGTTGTCAAAAGATTCCATGCAGTCATATCATTAACCGGAATCAAATACTCACCGTTTTCAAACGTAAAAGTTTTATACCAAGTAGTATCAAAGCCACTGGCTTTAGCCTCATAACCAAAGTTTCCGTTATCAGCATCAGGTGACCAGCCTGTGGTATGACATTTTATACAATTAGGAGAATAAACTCCCTGGTATTTACCATCAACAACTGAAGGTTCAAGCATACCGGTGATTCCCTCTTTGAATATTGTAGCATGACCGGTTTTCTGCCACTTGGGAACGACTGTCTGCCAGTCTCTGCCGGCACTAGCATTATGGCATAAACATCCGAGAACTTCACCTTCTTTATACCCTCTGTAGGTAGCAGCTAATAAAGTGTCCAAATCAGAAGCCCCTCCGTTAACTTCAACTTGTACTATATAATATCCGGTTGAATCCGGAACAAAAGTAACTTTCTGATCTGATGTGCTGCTCAGAGTTGTATTAGAACCAGCAGGCTGGGAAACCAGAGTCCATGTTATCGATGAAACTCCCTCTGCTGTGTCAGCAACTAAATAGACTTTCATGCCTATAGCTACTGTATTCAATCCGCTGTAAATTGGAAATGTTCCGCTCGGATAACTTCCCAGTGTACCCGGCGATTGTGGATCCGTTTTGAGCTTTACGGTTTGTGCTGATGATTCAGCAAACGTAAAGACAAATAGAATCAAAATTGCGAAAAGTAATTTAACATATTTCATAAACGCCCCATGATTAATAATTTGTTCGCTCGCTCAAAGCAAATTCCGTTCCTATTTAAAAACCTGCGATTTTGGTAAAATTTAATTGAATATTTAGTATTTATAAATATACTTTCTAAAATGAAAGAAACTGTTTATTAGTTTTATTAAAATTGAGAGAAAATAAGGTCTTTTTGTTGAATAATTACACTAATTGAATGTTGAAATTTTACACTCTTTGTTTACTATTTTTTTTAATATTATTTTTTATCCTTTGATAAAAAATGATTTCCAGAGGTAAAATTATTGGAAAACACATATAAATCTGCCGGAGTAGATATCAAAGCCGGTGACCAAACGGTCAAAAAAATTAAAAAATTTGCTAAAAGTACTTTTAATAAGAGTGTTTTATCCGATATTGGTTTGTTCGGTGCATTCTATCAACTGGATATTGTCAAATATAAGAATCCGGTTTTAGTTTCAAGTGTTGATGGTGTTGGAACAAAACTGAAAATTGCCTTCATGACAAACAAGCATGATACAGTCGGCCAGGATCTGGTTAATCATTGTGTTAATGATATTGCCGTATGTGGTGCCAAGCCGTTATACTTTCTTGATTACTTAGCTCTCGGGAAGTTGTTCTCTGATAAAGCTTCAAAAATTATTGAGGGATTTTCAATTGCATGTAAGCAAAATGAATGTGCCCTGATTGGTGGGGAAACCGCTGAAATGCCGGGATTATATGACGAAAACGAATACGATATCTCAGGAACTATCGTTGGAATTGTCGAGAAAGATAAAATTATTAATGGAAAGGAAATAACTAAAGGGGATTTGTTATTCGGATTTCCTTCTAACGGACTCCATACAAATGGTTATTCTCTGGCTCGAAAAATTCTCCTCGAAAAATTCAGTCTCGATAAAATGTTTAATGAAACTAATGGTACTCTTGGAGAGGAACTATTAAAAATTCACAAATCCTATTTAAAAATTATCACACACCTATCTTCTAATATTCAGATCAAAGGATTTTCTCATATAACTGGTGGAGGAATAGTAGGGAATACCAAAAGAATCTTACCTGAAGGATTAAGTCTGAAAATCGATTGGTCAAGCTGGGATGTTCCTTTCATTTTTAATCTAATAAAAAAAACAGGGCAGGTTAGTAATAAGGAAATGAGAACTGCCTTCAACATGGGGATTGGACTGATTGCCGTTATTTCAAAAAACGATAAAGAAAAAATTGAAAAGCTGTCGAAAGAAATGAACGAAGATATCTTTCTTATTGGAGAAGTGGTTTCAATTTGACCTTTTAAGATTTTTATTCGGTATAAGGGATTTTTCATTTTGTGTAACTTAAGAGGGAATACAAATGATAGAATTGCCTGAAGCTGCTGTTCTGGCGGAGCAGCTAAATAAAAAAGTAAAAGGGAGAATAATTAAGAAAATAATTGCTGCTCAATCACCCCATAAGTTTGCATGGTATCACGGTAATCCTCAAGACTATAAATCACTATTAAAAGATAAAATTATAAGTAATTCTTCAAATGCCGGAGGCATAGTTGAAATAAAAGTTGATGATGCAATCATTGCTTTAAGTGATGGAGCAGGATTAAGATATCATTTTGATGATAAAGAACTTCCTAAAAAGCATCAGCTATTAATTGTATTGGATAATACCACTTTTCTATCAGTCTCAATTCAGATGTATGGAGGTATTTTGTGCTTCAAAGAAGGAGAATGCGATAACAAATATTATTTGATTGCAAAAGAAAAACTATCTCCAATTTCTAAAAAGTTCAATGAAGAATATTTTGATCGGATTATATCTTCAGAAGATTTGCAGAATAAAAGCATAAAATTTTTAATTGCAACAGAGCAGAGGATACCTGGTTTGGGAAACGGAGTTTTGCAGGATATTCTTTTTAATGCAAAAATTCATCCTAAAAGAAAAGTTGCTGATTTATCCGATAAAGAGAAATGTGACCTTTTTCATTCAATAAAGAATATAATGATGGATATGATTAAAAAAGGGGGAAGGGATACTGAAAAAGATTTATTTGGTAATTTCGGCATCTATTGCACAAAGCTAAGTAAAAATACTGCAGGACAGCCATGTATAAATTGCGGTACAACAATAAAAAAAGAAAATTACATGGGAGGCAGTATCTATTACTGCAGTAATTGCCAGAAATTATAACAATGAAACATATAGACGACAAGCAACAAACAAAATACAATTTACAATAAACAAGCAGAGAATAACCATATGGATTTCCCTGAGTATATATCATTCACACTAACAAATTTATGTAATCTTAGGTGCAGGATGTGCGGACAATGGAGCGAAGAAGGATATGTCTCAAACAGGGTAAAAGATCCGCGGGCGCTTATGAAATTAGAGCAGTGGAAAAAGCTTGTTGATGAAATATCAAATTACAAAATCAAATTTATATTGATACGCGGCGGTGAACCTTTTCTCTTTCCCGGAATTATAGAACTCCTTGAACATATAAACAGCAAGGGAATTTTTATTTCAATTGATACAAACGGAACAGCTCTGAAAAAATTTGCTAAAGATCTTATCAGGATAGGAAATATGCACATTACATTTTCTGTTGACGGACCTGAAGAAATTCATGATAGAGTACGTGGTATAAAAGGATTTTTCAATAAAATAAAAGAAAATATTGATTTACTGAATGAGTTGGAGAAAAACAATAAGAATAAAATAAGTAAAAGCATCTGCTTTACTATAAGCAAGTATAATTATCTTGGATTGAGCGAAATGCCCGATGTTGCCAGATATATGTCAATACCTTCAATAAATATAGTTCCTTACTACTACTTTTCATCAGATGTAGGTAGAAAATATGAAGAAGAATTAAAAAGTAATTTTAATTGTTCCGCTTATTCATGGAAAGGCTTTCATCATGAAAGTTCAGGTGTCGATTTCAATAGATTTTTAGAAGAATATAAAAAGTACTTTGAAAATCTTGGGGAAGTAAACAATTTTCTTTTCATGGATTTATCTGAAGACGGTTACAAAACCTGGTTTACTGATTCTTCAACACCTGTGGGATCAACAAAATGTTTTAACGTTGAAAAATTAATTGATATTCAGCCAAACGGAGATGCAAACTTCTGTGTGGATTTCCCTGACTTCAGCTTTGGCAATGTAAAGGATTCATCAATTAAAGAACTCTGGAATAATCATGAAGCAGAACAATTTCGGAAATACAGGAGAGAAAATCCATTGGCTGTTTGTTACCGGTGCGGGGCAAAGTATATGTCTCTTCTATAATTTACAACTTAAAAGTAATTTGTCCTTTCTGTATCTGTAAGTTTACATTTATCAATTTCCTATAATAAACCTGAAAACTTTATCTAAGCAATAGCATCTTTTTTGTCATATTGTAATCATTTACCCTCAAATTATAAAGATATACTCCGCTAGGAAGATTTTCTGCACTGAAATTTATATTGTAATTTCCAGGTTTAAGCTCTGAGTTTATCAACGTGCTGATTTCACGTCCGAGAATATCATAAACTTTAAGAGTAACATTTCCTTCCTTAGGAATAGTAAAACTTATCTTGGTAGTGGGATTAAAAGGATTAGGGTAACTCTGGGCTAACGTAAATTCAAGTTTGTTTTGTCCCTTGTTTACACCAGTAGCAATAGAATCTGTTGTTCCTGATAATTTTACTATCCGGGCTATACGTTCATCTTTTTTATTCCATTGTAAATACAAATCATCAGGGTGATTAGGCCCGGACTTGGGTTTAAATTTTACATTTAAAACAGCACTATCCTGTGCTGCTATTAAAATAGGAAGAGATTCATTTACATGGTAGGAAGAATCCCTGTTCAGTAGGCCATTAATTTCCATTTCCTGATTGGAATTATTTACAACAACAAGAGATTTGAAAAGTGAATCACCAAGCGGAACATAACCAAATGACAGGCTGTCAGGTTTGGTGGTAAAAATATTTGTCTTCCATGGATACTTGTAAACTCTGTAATTCACCAGATTATAAGACCACTGCATATAAAAAGTGAGAGAGCCGTTATACTTTACTTCCGTTATTGCAGGAGGCACGTTTGTCCATCCCCATCCAATAACTGTATTTTGGTTATCCAATCTTTGCATGCTCCCCATTGCTTGGCTGAAAGTTGAGGGACTATTCCTGTGTTCCCAAACTAAAGTTGCTGTTTTGTTTATTTCATCAAGTTTGTATTCTACAGCCCTGGAAAATTTCGGATCATGTAGGTTGCCGTTATCGAAAAGTGAGAGATCACCGTTTGGTAATCTTCTAACGTCGTGCTGATGTGAGAAACCGATTGGATCATCAATAAAAGTGAACTCATTATTTTTACAATGTATTCCGCCAAGTCTCCATATTATATCGCCTGTTTCCCTGTTTATCTTAGTAACCTCATCCATATGTCTGCATGAAATAATAATACTACTATCAGTGTCCATGTCAATTGAATTACAGTGTACATAATCTATAATTGAATCTGTTAAAGAAATATCATTAGTAGCATCCGTAATTTTAAAATGATCCCAGCTTCGCCATTGGAACACCACATTTTTATCTTTATCTAATTCCTGGATAACTACTCCTCTTACAGCGGCATTTGGATTTCCGCCTTTAACCACAGTATCCATTGCAATTTTTTGTTCATCATAACACATCAGGAGAGCATGTCCGTTTTTTAAAATTGTAAGTTCATGTCGATTAGTCGAATAACCATTTTGCATATGTAGTGAATCAATAATGTTAAATGAACTGTCCATTATATAATGTAGATCCGGACCAACTGCATAATAAGTAAACATGCCGGTTACTTGTCTTGTAAAGTTATATGTTCTGTATGGCATTTTCTTATAAAAAATCGGTATACCATAGTTGTCTGTTATTATAAGATAGGATGGACTTTTGCTATTAACATCAAATGGCGTAAAAAAGAGTTTGCCAGGCGCCGGATTATTAACTGTACTTACAGTAATATCGGGATAATCATTAGGAAGAGAATCCCTTTGTAATGTGTAAGTCTTCCGGTTAGGTGCTGTTTGCAGAGAATTAAATTTATGAACACTTTCGGTTTTTGAAACATTGAAATCAGAATTTAATAAATAGGAATATTTTTCAGGATTGGATTTTATCTTTTCATTTAAATCAACTTTTGAAGTTTCAAAATAAAATTGAAGTTCCGGGATTTTTTTACCTGAAACAGTTGCCAGATCCCCGCTTAATTTGACCGTGACGAATTCACCATCTGAAAAAGATTTTACAGGATTAAATATCAAGGTTTCCCCTTTTTCTGCTAAGATTATTTTCCCTAAATGATGCCCGCTTTTACTGCCGTTAACATAAAAAATTGAGCTGTTGTTCAGTAATGATTTATCAAATGCATCCCCGTATCTTATAATTATATTTGTTCCTGTAGAATTTAATTTCGAAGAGGGCACAGGAGAGATATATTGAAATTGCTTGTTGTTAATATTTTGTGCAGATATTGTAGTAAAGGTTATTAAGACACTCAAACCAAATATGATAACTCTTATTGTAAATAATCTGTCTGCAAATGACATCTTGTACCTCATTTTTTTACTCAGGAAAATCTGAATGTAAATCATTTTATATTATAAGGATTCCTTAATATATAACCTTAGCATGTATAAATTAAACCCATAAATGAATTTACTTTTTACTGATCAAGGTGAGTTGATTACATTACTGCGGAAAATTATTGCAAAAATTCCGGACCTTTTAAAATAAAATTAATGATTTTTTTTATATAAAAAAACATTAGGTAATTATGCTGCAAGTCATGTAATTTAGAAAATTGTCTTTTCATTCTGCCCTGTTAGGATGAAGAATATAGTAGACTACTTTTTATAATCTACCAAATGTTTTCCTATTTGAAAAGGTAGTTAAATTGAATATCAGATCGGATGAGAAATTAGAGCTATATGAAGAATCGGATGAGTATAAAGTAAGTGTAGAATAATCATATGTATTATAACGTAAATGCAAAATGAATAAGTCCTATTATATTATTTGTTAAGTAAGTTTTACCAACTTAATTCTTTCAAGATTCCAGCTTTGTAGTTATAAAATTAAGTTCTATAAAAATTTTTTTAAATAGTTGAAAATTATTCTAAAAATTAAACTTTTATGATAAAAATAAAATGTGGCACACAAATTGATAATTTTGAAGAGAGCGGTATTTTAGATTATGTCAAACCCATTTCAAGAACCAGTTAAGATAGTATTTAGATGCAATGTTCTTTGAATTAAATCTCATTTAAAGATAGTCATTGCGGCAGTTTAATATTAATATTTTTTTAATTGTCTCATTAGTTACAAAATAACAAAGAGGAAATCCTATGCAAAACGAACATAATATTTTGCTAGGGGAAGATGATTTGATTACTGCAAAAACAATCAAAGTATTCGTTGAAAAAAATGAATCAAAAATAATTAAGATTGTTGATACGGGGGAAGATTTAATTACAACTGCCTTATACCAGTATCCTTCAATGATAATTACAGATATTTCATTAAAGGGGCAGCTGGATGGAATAGAAGCAATGGCACGTATCTCTGAAATAATGGATATACCTTATATCTTTATTACCGGTTTTACTGATTATATATCACTAATCAAAAGCTACAGTTTACATCCGTTTAGAATATTTAAAAAACCTTTTGATTTGAACCTATTAATTAAAGCAGTAAAAGACGCGTATAGAACTTATTCAAATATCACAAGTTACTATTTAGGATAAGTCCAAATAATGTGAATAAAAATAATCGGTTTAATTAAAATTAGTTTTTAACTGTTATAAATTTTTTTGTTTATCTAATTACAAAAACATCAGGATTTTAATAATTAAAACCATATATCATTTTTAAATTTACTCTCATTAACATTTAACTAAGTTAAAAATTGTAAATAAATCCTACTTTAGATTTTGTATCTACTTCTCTGATGCCTTTAGGAGTAAACCGGTCATATCTTAAATTAAAATCAACAGAAAGTGAAAAACTGCTCGATAAATTCACTATCAGAGAATTCTCTGTTAAAATTCTTGTGTCTTTCCACAAATCAAATCTTGGCTGATAATAAATTACCGAAGAAATGCTCACATTTTTTTGTAGACTTAAATTAAAGGATAAATAATTACTCCACCTGTGCGCTAGCATTTTTTTCTTCTCGATAAATCTCCTGGGAGCACTATATCTTTCATATTCAATCATGTATGCCGAACCGAACCAGAGTTCAGAATTTTTAGATTCCAGCAGTTTAAATCTTAATCCGGCACCGGCTAAAGCCCGGAACAGAAGCAGGAGAGATTTATCATAGTTAATCTGCGTAAATATTTCAAATTTTAATCCGGGATTTAAAGCCTGCACATATCTTAAATGTGCAAGTGCCTGATTTGAAAATTGTTCACCATTATTCCAGCCGTAATCACCATTTAAGATTAGTAAAATAGTTGAAACCGGTTTTCTATATTCCAAAAGTATTTTAGAACCTAATTCCTGTAAATCAGTATTACCTGTCTGAATTGATGCATCTAATTTTATTATTCCTGAAAATCCCAGGCTGTCTTCTATGTTTCGGTATTTTTCAGTATTTACCTGGCAATATAATATTTGAGTAAAAATAAATAATAAGAAAAAAGTTATTTTCATTTTATTAACTATTAAATTTGATCTGAAATTTGAAAAAATGTGGTATTTTAATTTCAATTTTAACTATAATATAAAAACTTTACAAAAATTTTTTTATTATGAAAATCGATAGAATAGAAATCAGGAGAATATATCTTCCCTATGTAAAGCCATTTACATCCAGCGGCTGGACAGAAAACGGAAACAGCGGAATAATTATTAGAGTTGATATGGATGGTGTTACCGGCTGGGGTGAAGCACCTGTTAGCAAAGAGCCTTTTTATGTTGAAGAAACAACTGGTACAGCATGGTCAGTAATAAAAGAAATTTTAATCCCTTTGCTGCTGAAAAATAGTTTTGAAATTGAAACAATGACGGAGGAAGTCAATAATATTTTTTCCCGGGTAAGAGGTAATAAAATAGCAGTCGCAGGTTTGGAATTTGCCTTTTGGGATCTTCTTGGAAAGATAAAAAAAACAAGTCTTTCAAAAATGTTGGGAGGAACAAGAAAAAAAATTGATGTGGGTGTAAGTATTGGTATACAGGAAAATATTTCTTCACTTTTAAATTTAATAGATAACTATCTTAATGAAGGATATAAAAGAATTAAAATCAAAATAAAACCTGGATGGGATTTAGAACCTGTCAGTGAGATAAGAAAAAATTGGAAGTATACTTTACTGCAGGTTGATGCAAATAGTGCTTATAAATTAGATGATGCAGTCCATCTTTGCAGATTGGATGAATATAATTTACTATTTATTGAACAGCCTCTTGCTCATGATGACTTGTACGAACATTCAATATTGCAAAAAAAAATTAAAACCCCTATTTGTTTAGATGAAAGTATTACTTCACTGCTGCAGGCTAAAAGTGCAATTGCAATGAATGCATGCAAAGTTATAAATGTAAAATCGTCCAGGGTCGGAGGATTAATTAACGCAAAAAATATCCATGATATCGCCGAAGAAAATAATGTCCCGGTTTGGTGCGGAGGTATGCTTGAAACGGGAATCGGCAGGGCTTTTAATGTTGCTTTGGCAAGTCTTCCAAATTTTAAATTACCCGGTGATATTAGTGCAAACAAAAGGTATTTTCAAAAGGATATTGTGTTAAATCCATTTGAATTAAATGCCGATGGTACCTTAACCGTTCCGGAAAAACCAGGTTCGGGAGCAATTGTAGATGAAAAATTTCTCGAGAAAATTACGTTGGAAAAATTAATCTTCTTCCCAAAATAATTTTTGGATATTGTTTTATATCTTATTGTAGAAATTCATCTGATATTATATTAAATTAAAAAAAGAATCGATTTATTATTCCGGAATTCGATAATTCTTTTTTTTATTCATTATTAAGTGATGGGAATGAAATCTTCAAAAAGAAAAAATTTGCTTGATGAAATTTGCAGCAAGAGTAGAAATATAAATACTGATACGCTCAGAAAAGTTATATTATTAGCAATCGAGATTGGGCGTGAAGGACGTGAAGGGAGAAAAATAGGGACAATGTTCGTAATCTCCGATTCCGATAAAACACTAAAAAGATCCAGATCTTTAATACTAGATCCTTTGCGGTATCATCCCGAAAAATTGAAAAGTATTAATAATGATGATATGTGGGAAACAATAAAGGAATTAGCCCAGCTTGATGGAGCTTTTATTGTCTCAGACGACGGGATAGTTATTTCTGCGTGTCGGTATATTTATCCTTCTTCTTTAGATATTGAATTGCCGCGTGGTCTTGGAAGCAGGCATATTGCCGCGGCTTCCATATCAAAAGAAACTAATGCAGTTGTTGTAGTTGTATCGGAAAGTTCAATAATTCGTATTTTTGATGATGGAGAAATAATCTCTGAAATTATTCCTGAATTATGGCTGGTTAGAAGAGAAGCTGTGCGTCTTAAAAAACCATCATAAAAAATATTGAACAAAGGACAATTACACGTAAAAAATGAAAAATTTTACCTATCGAATTAAGTTATTTCTGCCGTCGTTACTTAAAAAGAGAGCAGGTAAACTAAAAAGACGCGTACAAGGTTTCTTTCTTCAAGGTAATAATTTTGAATGCCCGATCTGCGGTAAAACATATAAAAAATTTCTACCGGCAGGTGTTGTAAAAAGAAAAAATGCTGTTTGTCCCGGCTGCGATTCATTCGAACGGCATCGCTTGCTCTGGTTATATATTTACAATAAAATAAATATTAATAAAAAGTTTAACCTGCTTCATTTTGCACCTGAGGATTCATTAAAAGAAAAATTTTAAAGTTAAATAATATAAACTATATAACCACAGACCTTATAGAACCTCATGTTAGTTTAAATTCCGATATTCAGAATCTCCCATTTAAAAATAATTCCTTCGATATAATTATTTGTTCTCATGTGTTGGAACATATTTCAGATGATAAAAAGAGTATGCGGGAAATTCTACGTATTCTTAAAAAAGACGGCTGGGCAATTTTACAGGTTCCGTTAAATGAAGACCTTGAAATAACCTATGAAGACCCGTCTATTAAATCACCTTTGGAAAGACTAAAACATTTCGGACAGGAAGATCATGTCAGGATTTACGGAAGAGATTATTATAAAAGACTTGAAAAAGAAGGTTTTGTTGTTAAAAAAGATAATTATATCGAAACTCTTCCCAAAGAAAAAAGAATAAGATACAGTCTGATGCCGGGTGAAATTATATGCTATGTAACTAAGCAGAATTAAACTATTGTACATGGTAAGCAGGACACATTTGTGATGCTCCTTTATTGCTATATTATTTTTATGGAGTGATCTTAGAGACGTTCAGTTTTATCCGGAAAGATTTTATTTGTTACCAGCAATACTTATTTACTAAAAAAGATAATCACCAAAAGTGAATTAATCTTATTAAAAGGAGTAAGACATGGATAATCTAAAAGAAGAAAAAACTCTGTCTGCTTATGAAAAGGCTGCCGAAGAGGGGGTAGATCCAAGATGTATTCCACAAAAATTAACAGGTCCTGTACCTGAACATGATGAAATTATCTATCCGGATTATCCCGAATCAGATCATGAATCCTGGAGATTTCTCTTTGATCGACAAATGAAATTTCTTCCAAGAAGAGCTTGTGATGAATATTTGGAGGGATCAAAAAGATTGAACTTTACTCCCGATAAGATTCCTGCACTAAAAGATTTAAGCCATGTCTTTAATAAAACTACCGGGTGGAGAATAGCCAGAGTTCCAGGTTTAATTCATGAACAGGATTTTTTTGCAATGTTAAGAAGGAAGGTATTCCCTTCAACAGATTATATAAGAGGAAAAGATGAACTGGATTATACTCCTGCACCGGATCTTTTTCACGACATGTTCGGTCATATGCCAATGTTAACCGATTCTAATTTTGCTTCTTTCTATCAAACGTTTGGTGAAGCGGCATTTAATGCTAAAGGAGAAAACAGAAAAAAACTGGAAACTTTTCATTGGTTTACGGTTGAATTCGGATTAATAAAAAAATCAGAAGGCATGAGAGTTTATGGAGCCGGAATTATCTCATCTCTTGGGGAAGTTCAGCATGCTCTTTCAAATGATGTTGAGGTGAACGATTTTGATCCGGAAAGGATTGTAAACCAAAAGTATGATGTCTGGCATCTTCAACCGGTTCTTTTTGCTATTGATTCTTTTGAACAACTGGAAAACGGTTTTAAGGATTGGACAAAGAAACATCAACTATTATAGTTTCAGTTTTTTGTTTGCGAATTTCGGATTTATTGGGATTTGCATGAAGGTAATAATCTAAATAATATTTTTTTATATTTGTAATAAAATTACCAATATGCACAAATGAGTTCCCTTTATAACACAGAATTACAACTGACGGATTATTTACAAAATTTCATAATGACATTGTTGCTACCGGCGGGAAAGTACAATTGGCTTCCGGCACTTATGAAATCGTTAGTTGGCCGACAGTTAAAGTAAAAATTGAGAATTAAAATGGCTAGATTCCTAAAAAAAAGAAATAAAAATAAGGGCCTTATCCCCGGTAGTGCGGTTTTTATCGGCGAAAAAAAAGTAGATGAAATTCGTATAAGGGTTATTGATTATGATAAAACAAAACTGCATGAAGATGAATTAAAAAATATTTCGGACGGGACAGTATATAAAGAAACAAATACTGTATCCTGGATAAACATCGACGGTCTTCATAATTCTGATTTAATGAAGGAAATTGGTGAAACATTTGATTTGCACCCGCTTCTTGTTGAAGATATAATGAATACCGATCAAAGGCCAAAATTTCAGGAATCCGATAATAACTTGTTCTTGGTTTTAAAAATGCTTCGCTATAATGACACAAATAATATAATTATCGCTGAACAGCTAAGCATGGTTATAGGAAAAACATTCCTCTTAACATTTCAAGAGCAGCCAGGCGATGTTTTTGAACCAGTAAGAGAACGAATTAGAAAACAAAAAGGAAGAATCAGGGCAACAAGCACAGACTATTTAGCTTATGCTTTAATTGACACAGTAGTAGATAATTATATTTACATAGTTGAAAGATATGGTGAAAGAATTGAAGACATGGAAGAATCTGTATTGGAAAATCCTGAGCCTAAAATTATGGAACAGTTGAGTGATTTCAGGCGTGAAATGAATTTCCTTAGAAAGAATATTAGACCGGCCAGGGAAGCTATTATCCAATTATCAAAATTAGATTCCGACCTAATAAATAAGAAAACAAAACCATTTTTAAAGGATCTGGAGGATTTAATTACTCAGACTTCTGAGGCTATTGATACTTACAGGGAGATGCTTTCGGATCAGATGAATTTATATAATTCAAACCTGGCAAATAAGATGAACGATGTAATGAAAATTTTAACGATTTTTGCCGCTATTTTCATCCCGCTTACTTTTATCGCTGGTATTTACGGCACTAATTTCGAATATCTGCCTGAGCTTCATTTTAAATACAGTTATTTTATTTTTTTGGGTGCAATGGTTATCATTGCAGTTTCATTACTAATATTTTTTAAACGGAAGAAGTGGTTTTAAGTACTTAATTAAATCATTAATAATTAGTGAAGGCCGGGGAAAATTCTATGGGGAACGAGATCAAATTACATTTCAACTACATCTTTTGAATAAGAACATGTATCAATATTTAAAAATCAAACTTTAGATAATCAAACGTACACCTCCAAGATCTTCCAAACGGTAAGGGAAAGTTTTCCCAGGCTGTCCGACAAACATAAAATTTGTAGGTATATTCCACTTATCGGAAAGCTGTTTAATTAGTTCCGGGGAAAAAATTCCGGATAACTCAATAAATTCAATATCTATCTCCGGATAAGCGCGGTCGAGTACATTTATTTCATTTCTCAGATTTTCGGCTACAGCTACATTATCATTTATTACACTTACAATCTTAATTCTTCTTGTATTCTCGTTTTTTCTTACATACAGCATAACTTGATTTAGGGTTGCTATGTCGTCTCCCTTTGTAAAAAACACAAATTGCTGAGAGTTTATTTTATTAATTTTTCCTCTTATCAACGCTGAAATTCTTGTTGCAGTTCGCTGAATAGATTCATTAATTGATCTAATCACAAAAAGGACAGCTTTTAACAAAGGTATTCTGTAAAGCATTATTCCTATTATAACCATGCTTGGAATAAAATATTCGAGAAATACGAGAAGATATTTTGGATTCATTATGGCATTACCTATTAGTCCGGCTAGTACAGCTAATATAGCTACCAGTAATGCTGGAATTGAGGCACGTTCCGGTCTAGGCAATTTATTCCTTTTTATTTTAAGAAGAACGTTTCCGAATCCGAAAAGAATCATTACCGCTAAGAAAGAAATTGTATAAACACCGGCCAATGCGCCCAAATTACCCCGGGTTATAAACAGAACAGACACACTTAAAAGGAAAAACGCTATAATAATTCTATGTGTGGTACCTCTTTTCCCGGTTTTAAGAAGAAATTGCGGCAGGCATCTGTCCAAGGTCATCCGGGTAACTAAGCCGGTTACACCTACAAATGAAGTTAATACCGCCCCGCTTAGAACAAGTGTGGCATCAACGGAAATCATCAACGCTAACCAATTCCCGCCGGCCTTTCCGCCTAAAAGAGCTAACAAGGCTTCCTGGTTATTAGCTACTTCCGGGATTGGAATTATTGCCAGGGCAAGAAATGCAATTGCCGGGTTGAACACACTTACAGCGAGCCACATGTTTCTTAAAGTTTTTGGGAAAACACCTTTATCCTGTTCTTCGACAAAGTTTGCCGAGCTTTCAAATCCTGATATCCCAAGCATAGCTGCCGAAAATCCGAAAAACAATGCTATTAATAAACTGTCCTCTCTTAAAGGGAAATGTTGGTTTAATGTAAATGTGTCTAATCCGAAATTAATAAGGTACCAGGTGCTAAGAACAATAAGTATAACAAGCGTGCTTAAATGAAAAATAAAAATAACAACCGCAACTTTTGAAGATTCGCCTATACCTATTATAGTGAGAAACATAAATGCCGCCAATAAAATTACAGTTGAGAATATTATCGGGATTCCATTTAACAGATGATGCGCATAATGCATAGCTTCGGATGCAGAAATTACTGCGGTTGCCATGTAAGATAAAAGAGTTAAAGACGCCGCTAAAGAAGCAATTGACTTGCTTGTAGTATTCAGTAGAGCATTATAAGCTCCGCCGTTAAGCGGAAGCGCACCAACAACTTCACCATAAATTTTTCTATAAAGGAATAGAACAAAAGCAACAATTAATAATGCAACCCAGGCATACTGACCGGCGTAAATTATTGAAAGTGCAGATACATATAAACATGAAGAAGTTATATCATTACCGCAAATTGCAGTTGCAGGCAGTTCTGCTAATTTAGTTTTAATATTTATTTTATTCAAAGCTCACCTTTATACGAAGGAATTTTTAAATAATACTGGAAAATTAGAATGATAATGATCTTAAAATATATTAAATAAAATTGGTTTCATATATGCAGTTCAAAAAAAATATGTAGCAAAAGGTGAGAATTTTGGCTTTATTCTAATATATTTCCCGCTCATAAAAGAATAAAGGGTTTCAAACTTAACAGGTTATGAATCTGCTATATAATTCAATATAATCCTAGTTTTATTTGTTTGAATAAGGTGAGAGTGTTAAGTTATTAGTATAAAATTTGAAATAGTTAGCGTTTAAATCATTCTCCTGTCTTTATACTTTTTAATTTCTTTTCCTGTAGTTGAATTAATTAATTTTGCCATTATTAATTCCTTTGTTATTTAATTGTCTTATTAATGAATATAATATTTATACCTGAAAAACTGAATTTTTGTTTTTAGTTTAAAATATTTTATCGTGAAATTAATTCAATTATGGTTTACAATACTTTTTATATGCAAGATAATACTAGTTTTATTAGGATTATTGTTTGCTTAGTTAAGTTATTTTGTTATATTATTTAATAAACTCATCTTAAAGCACAATGAAAATTAAATAAAATTTATTTGAAAGACGTAAAAATATTGTCCCCAATTGTATTGGTATTTTCAATAATACTAATCCGGTTTCAGCAGAAGGCTCAATGCTAAAAGACGCAGAAGCAAGGGGTTTAGGCAATAATTAAACAATCAAAACAGTTGATTCACTCTTGTTTTCATGTTGCACATGACCAGAAAAATTTATAAGCCAGTCTATAAATTCATCTGTGGAAGAAACAATAACCTTAAGAATATGGAAAGTTCCGAAGAACAGACTTACTGTATAACAAAAAGAAGTAATTATTAATTGGAAAGATGTCAGTTATGAAAAATATTATTGAAAAGATAGAAGAAATTTTTAATTATAAAATTTTTACCCTAAATGGCACAGATATTACTATTATATCAATAATTTTATTTTTATTGATAGTGATTGTCTTTCTTTTTTTATCAAGGATTTTAAGGAACAAAATTTTACCTAAAATCCTTACTAAATTTAAAATCCAGGAAGACATTCAATTTATGCTTTCTAAATTGGTTCAATATCTTATTGTATTTGTCGGAATTATAATTGCTCTTCAATTTATTGGTATTGATTTAACAGGCTTAACCGTAGTACTTGGATTCCTTTCTGTGGGAATAGGGTTCGGTCTTCAAAATGTAACATCGAATTTTATAGCCGGTGTTATCTTATTATTTGAGCGACCCATAAATATAGGTGACAGAGTTACTGTTGGAAACACTGAAGGTGATGTTCGAAATATTAAATATTAGATCAACAACAATTCGTTCACTAAATAATATTTCATATATAGTACCTAACTCGGAGTTTATTTCTTCCACTGTTATTAATTGGTCACATGGCGATAAAAGAATTCGTATTGATCTTGATGTAGGCGTATCTTATAATTCAGAACTAGATTTAGTGCTAAAAGCACTGCGCGAGGCAGCTAATGAAAATAGTAAAGTATTGCCTACCCCTGAACCAGAAGTGCTTTTTAAAGAGTTCGGTGAATCTTCCTGGAATATGCAGTTGAGAGTTTGGATTGAAAATCCTCAAAGGTTCTACTATGTGAAGTCAGAATTAAATTGTGCAATTGTTCAAAAATTTAGAGATTATAAAATTGAAATTCCTTTCCCGCAGAGGGATTTGCATCTCCGTTCTGGAGTTACATTACCAATACAACAAATGTGATTCTTTTTTAATTTTAATAAGAGAAATGAATTGCTATGAATCCTTAAAAGGACGGGAATGTATTTGATATAATCAGTTTTACTAATTCGAGAGGGAAAAAGTCATTCCCAACAATAAGGATTCGAAAAAATCTCTTCAAATAATATTGAGAATCGCACCTTCGCTGGATAATACTATGCCATCTTAAATGTAGAAGTAACTTAAATAATCTTCTTCTAATCAGTGTCCTTTTTTAATTGATTCACCCTATTTATCCCGTTCAATGCCGCAACGCGGTATGCTTCAGCCATTGTCGGATAATTAAATGTCGTATTGATAAAAAACATCAGGGTATTGCCTTCACCTTTTTGCGCCATAATAGCCTGGCCGATATGAATAATTTCAGCTGCTCCATGCCCGAAACAATGCACACCGAGAATTTGCAGTGTGTCCCTGTGGAAAAGAATCTTTAACATCCCGGTTGTTCTTCCGGTTATTTGCGCGCGCGCCAGATGTTTGAAGAATGAATGTCCGACCTCGTAAGGAATTTTTTCTTTCGTTAATTGTTCTTCAGTGTAACCTACAGAACTTATTTCAGGAATGGTATAAATCCCTGTAGGCATAAATTCCACCAGCTGGTGATCAACTTTGCCGAATACAATATGTGTGGCAGCATATCTACCCTGGTCGTATGAAGCACTTGCAAGATTTGGAAACCCGATTATATCACCGACAGCATAAATATTAGGAACCGGGGTCTGGTCATTTTCGTTAACCATAATAGAACCCTTTGTATCTGTTTTAATCCCGAGATTTTCCAAACCCATATTATCTGAATTCCCGGTTCTTCCCTGTGCCCATAAAAGGTAATCAGTCCTGATCTCTTTATTAGATTTTAAAAAAACCGTAACTCCATTATCATCAGGAACTACTTTCGCATATTCTTCATTATGTCTTAATATCACCCCATTTTCTCTCAGGAAAAAACTTAATGCATCTATAATTTCATCATCAAGAAAAGCGAGAAGTTTATCTCTTGTGTTTATTAAATTTACTTTTATCCTTAATCCTCTGAATATTGATGTGTATTCGCAACCTATTACACCGGCACCATAGATTGTAAGTGAACGGGGACTGTCTTTTAAGTTTAGAATTGTGTCGCTGTCTAAAATTCTTGGATGATTAAAATCAAGATCTGGTGGGTGATAAGGCCGTGAGCCGGTTGCAATTACAAAATATTCCGAAGTAAAAGTTTTTAGAAGGTCATTCGACATTCTGACAGAAATTGTATGTGCATCTGTAAATGTCGCCCATCCATCGATTATATCGACCAGGTTTCTTTCATAAAAACTTTTTCTAAGATTAAACTGTTCCTGGATTACTACTTCTGCTTTCTTTAAAAGCGTTTGAAAATTTGCCTGATTCAGGCTATGGGTTTCATATAATATCTGACTTGCATGCCGTAATGCTTTACTGGGAATTGTATTTGTATGAGTGCAGCTCCCGCCAATCATTGAGAAGTAGTCGCAAATTGCAACATGCAGTCCTTCTTTAGCGCATTTCATTGCAGCACCCTCTCCACCTGGTCCGCTGCCGATTACAATTACATCGTACTGATAGCTCAAATTTATTTCCTTATGATTTTATTAGACAAAGTTAAGGAAATTTTGAGAAAAATTATGTTTTCTTCTTCTCTTAATTTCCCGCTTTAATCTAGTTCACATTAATTTAGAAGGAAATTGAATGTTTTCCGGGAAGCGTAAATAATTTCTGATTTAATAAACTTTAAAAGTTTAAATAAATTTACATTAAGAGCTGGCTTACAAAGCAAATAACAATCAGTAACTATTCAAATTTCCGATTGCATTAAGTAAAGCGAATTGTTTTGTGTAATAATTATACTCAGCCTGGACATTATTATTAATAGCCTGAAGATAATTATTGTAGTTCTGCTGTAAATCTATATAGGTTGCGGCACCGACTTTATAACTTTCCTTTTTTATCTCCCAACTTTCCCTGGCAGATATTAAAGCTTTTTTTGAAACATCAAGCTGCATCCTTGAAGTCTGTAAGTCAAGTAAAGAATTTTTAACATCTGATTTTACCTGTCTTTCAATTTGTTTTAGATTCTCATCACTATTCTGAACCATAACGTTCGCAGATTCAACTGCATATTCGGTATTCCAGTTTGAGAAGATAGGGATGTTTAATGACAATCCCAGAGTGTATGTCTTTCTGTTAAATATTGAGCTTAAATTTGTAGCTGCGGACGAAATACGGTATGTACCATTTAAAGTAGGGAAGAAGCCGGAATGAGCAATAGTCAATTGATTTTCACTTGCATCCAGCGCATATTTCTGACTCAAATAGTCTTCCCGATGGGATAGTGCAAACTGCATCAGTTCATTATAATTCTCACTTGTAAGACTTGAATCATATTCACTTTTGGAAGGCAGGTTAAAAGAATAATCCTTATTAATATCAAGTGAAAGATAATCAAGAAGGGTAATTTTTGCTTTTTCAAAATTATTTCTTGCCTGAAGATAAGCTAACTCAGAATTTGCGGTTTGCGCTTCCTGTGAATAAACGTCTGCCAGTGTAACCATTTTTAATTGCTGCTTCTCTTTTATTTCTTTCAAAAGTTCCTGGTTATATTTTAAATTTTCGTCCTGGTATTTTAATAACGAATCATAGCTTATAATAGCAAAATAATAATTAGCTGTCTGCAGTATAATATCCTGTTTTTGTTTCTCCAGAGTCAATTTAGCAGATTCAAAATTATTTTTCGCCTGATTTATATTTGCAATATTTGATAAACCGTCAAACAAGGTAACATTACCGCCGGCAGATAAAGAATAGCTTCTTGTATCTAACTCAGAAGGGGGAAGGGTAGTTTCCCTTCCGAAATAATCTATCTGGGTTTCACTACCTTTGTCGGTAATTCGCTGCCAGTTCCAGGAACCATTTAAATTTAAATTGGGAAGTAAATTGCCGTAAGCATTTTTAATAGCACTGGAATTTATCTGTAAATTATTTTGTGATTTTATCAGGCTTGTGTTTTGATGAAGAGCAATTGTAATTGCATCACTTAACGAAAGCTTTTGTTGCCCATAGTTATTAGAATTGTATATAATTGCTGAAAACAAGATTAACCATAAATAAGATCTTATCATTTTCTCTACTCTTTAAAATTATTTTACGTGTTAAATTTTAATATGCGAATGAACTGTCATCATACAAATGATTCAGATATTTCTGAATTTCAAAATAAAAATCTAATCCTGAATTATTCATTTCAAGTAAACTCTCTAATTCAATAAATAACCATTGCTTGGACAAATTATTTTTCACAGCTGCTGTTTCCAGCCATTTTATCTGATCCAGATTGATCACATTATTAATCAAAGCCATCCTGATTCCGTCCTTAATAAAAATTTCTGCAAAATTATAATTAGAGAATAAAGGCGGCTCTTCAATTATATATTTGTTGTTAAAATAATTTTTAATTGCCTTACCAACGAAGTCATGATTAAAACCGAGAATATTGCCTATCTTTTTTATTAAATCACTTTCATGCCGGTTTATTTCTTTGTCTTTTCCAACAAGTACTAAAAGCCCCTTGAAATAATTGCTCTTGTCAATAGGATCTATAATCATAGTCCGCACCGCTTTTAAGTGAACATATAGTTTACTGGAATTATCTAAAAAGTAGAGCAATCTATTTCATAGACCTCCCCTCAATAAAGAGTAATATCAATTTTCTATTCATATCTAAGAGCATCTATTGGATTAAGGTTTGCTGCTTTACGTGCAGGATAAAAGCCAAAGAATATTCCAATTATACCTGCAAAACTCACTGCTATCAAAATAATTTCAGGTCTTATATATGCAAACTGGCTGGTATAGTTATTTAATATATATGTAATTCCAAATGAGAGCAGAACACCTATTAAACCTCCGGTTAAACTAAGAACAATAGATTCGGTTAAAAATTGAATTAATATATCTGAAGTTCTTGCTCCAACAGACAACCTGATCCCGATTTCTCTTGTTCTTTCAGTTACTGAAACAAGCATGATATTCATAATGCCGATTCCGCCAACTATTAATGAAACTCCGGCAACCGAAGCGAGAAGCACTGTTAATACTTTAGACGTTGCAGTAGCAGCTTCTGTAATATCAGCCTGGTTTCTCACAGTAAAGTCGTCATCTTCTCCGGGATGCAGATGATGGGCTTCCCTCATAATTCTTGTTAATTCTTCCTGGGCCTGCCCGATTTGCTCTAAGGAAACCGCACTTGCCTGAATATAATTTATATATCTTCCGCCTGAGAGTCTATCGAGAACTGTTGTTGCCGGAGCAAAAATTATATCATCGTTATCTTGGCCAAACCCACCCTGACCTTTAGCTGTTAAAACACCTATAACTTTAAATGGAACATTTCTTATTCTGATTAATTGCCCTATCGGATCTTCATCCGGGAATAACTGTTTAACTACCGTTTGACCAAGAACTGCAACTTTTGCTCTTGACAACATATCCTTATCTGTAAAAAATTCTCCTGCAGCTAAGGGCCAGGCTCTGATTTCCAGATAATTGGGAGCAACACCTTGAACCTGTGTGCTCCAGTTTCCAATGCCGCCAATAACTTGTCCACCGCTTCTTACAATAGGCGAAACTGCTTTTATTAAAGTAGCTTCCTCCCTGATTTTATTGACATCTTCCATGGTAAACCTATTAAAGCTTCCCGCTCCCATTCTAACCCCCCTTTGGTTGCTGGAACCGGGAAATATAATTAATAAATTTGAACCAAGAGAATTTATTTGCTGTTCAACCTGCATTTGTGCTCCATCTCCGACAGCGACCATTACAACAACTGCAGCAACACCAATAATAATTCCCAGAGCTGTTAACAAGCTTCTCATCCTTGATTTTAAAATGCTTTTGCCGGCAACCTTTAATATATTTTTAATCTGCATTATTTCCTCAAAACTTCTTAAACGACTTCCTCTTCTTCTTTTAGTTTTCCCAGTTCTTCTGAAGCGATTAGTCTATCTTTAATTTTAAAGTCACGTATTATATGTCCGTCTTTTAATTCAACAATTCTTTTGGCGAAATGAGCAAAATCCCTTTCGTGTGTAACAAGAATAATTGTAATTCCTTCATCATTTAATTTTTGAAAGAGATTAAACACTTCAATTGACATTTTGCTGTCCAGGTTTCCGGTAGGTTCATCAGCAAGAATTAAAGACGGATCATTTACCAGCGCGCGCGCAATTGCTACTCTCTGCTGCTGTCCCCCTGAAAGCTGATTCGGTTCATGTGTTAATCTATCCCCCAAGCCTACATGTTCAAGAACTTCAATGGACTTTTTATTCGGATCCTTTATCCGGTGCTGCCTGTCGTACATCAATGGAAGTTCCACATTTTCCAAAGCCGTGGTTCTGGGAAGAAGGTTAAATCCCTGAAATACAAAACCGATTTTTTGATTCCTGATTTCCGCATATTCATTTTTTGTTAATTTACTTGTATTTACCCCATCCAGATAATAATCACCTGATGTCGGAGTATCAAGACATCCGATTAAATTCATTAAAGTAGATTTCCCCGAACCTGAAGCACCCATTATTGCAACAAATTCACCTTCCTCTATACTTAAGTTTACAGACTTCAAAGCATGCACTTCAATATCACCAACAAAATAAGTTTTCGTTAAGTCAATGGTTTTTATTATATTCTTTGTCAATTTGTGCTCCAATTAAAATCTACCGAATCCTCGCGGGAAATTTCTGCCCTGAATATTGTTATTAGCCTCAGTACTGTTTTGTATTCCGGCAATTACTTTCATTCCGTCTTTTAGATTTCTGCTCCTAACTATTTCAGTATTTTTACCATCGTTTAATCCTAATACTGCCACAGCCATTTTTAATTTCCCATTATTATCAAAATACCAGACCCGTCCAAAGCTTCTGTTTGAAGAAAGGGAGTTTTGTACGGGACCAAAATTTTGCCCGAAGTTACCATTGCCGGAACGTCTAAATTTGCTTCTCATACTATCGGATATATTAGAATTTAAATTTTCACCCGAGTTTGTTCTTTCTTTCTGATATTCTGCAAGCATATCGGCTGTCGGTTGAAATCTTAATGCAGCATTTGGAATTAAAAGTACATTATTTTTTTGTTCAACATAAAAATCAATTGTTGCAGTCATCCCGGGCAGTAATAAATTGTTTTTATTACTAGCATTAACAACGACGGTATAGTTAACAACATTCTGAACTACTTCGGAATTTAATCTGATTTGAACTACATTACCGGTGAATTCTTTATTCGGATATGCCTGCACTGTAAATTTTGCTTCCTGGCCGACCTTTATATGTCCTATATCACTCTCATCAACAGATGCCAGAATTCGCATATTGGATAAATTCTCAGCAATCTCAAACAAAGTTGGAGAAGAGAAACTGGCTGCAACGGTTTGCCCCTCTTCTACATTTTTATTAATAACTTTTCCATTAATCGGTGAATATATATAAGCATATGTTATATTAGTTTTAGCTCTTTTTAATGCTGTTTTTGCCGATTGTAAGTTAGATATTGCTGTCTCAAGGTTTGTCTTGGAAGTTATATAATCTAATTCCGCCATAAATCCTTTTTTGTAAAGTATTTTATTCTGATCATTCTGTGCTTTTGCCTGTTCATATTGAGCCTGGGCTTTAACGAGGTTGGATTCTGCATCACTTACAGCTAAAGATAAATTTGTGGTGTCAAGAATTGCAAGTAACTCTCCTTTTTTTACATTTGAATTATAATCAACAAAAATCTTATCAATTTTTCCTGAAACCTGGGTTCCCACATCGACTGTCTTTAATGCATCTAGTGTTCCTGTACTGGTAATTGTATTACTGATATCACCTTTTCTTATTTCAGCAAATGTGAACTTGGGGGCTTGATTATCATCTTTAATAAAAAGGAAATATACTAAAACAAGCAGCCCTGCTACAATGATACTGTAAATTGTTATTTTCTTTTTCATTTTTTTTGTTTCTTATATCAATTGATTTTTATTTAGTTCTGATTAGGCCGGTTCCTACGCATCCGGTTTCTTCTTTCCTGAATAAACTTATTAAATGCATCCTTTTGATCAGCTGTTAATATCTTTTCGATTTCTGAATTTGTACCATCCATTATTGCTCTGAATTTAGCTCTGTCAAAACCATCCTGTGATGCTTCCTTAAATTTTGTATCTGCTTCAATGTAAATACTGTCAACTTTAGCAGTTTGTTCGTCACTAAGTTTTAGCTGCTCTTTTAATATCTTTGCTCGTTCTGTGGGAGTTCTACGAGGTTGGGCATTTAATATACTTAGACTCACCATAACTATTAATACTGATAATACTGAACTTATCATTCTTGTCATTTGTCCCTCTGGAGGCTTTTTATAAAATTGTTTTCTAAAAACACTTTTCAATTTTAAAGGATTAGACAAGTGGTTTTAAAATTTGGTTTGATGATCTGTGAACTAACCCGGAATAATTCTTCCAGATGGTATTATTATCACATAATAGATTGTAGATAGAAGTCAGATGTCAATGACTCAGGTAGAATGGAGACTTAAGATGGGATGAAATTTAAAGCTACAAATTATCTATATCACATCAAGATTGAACAGACTTTTTTATTTATTAAATATAAATTTAAATATTTTATAATATGTAATAAGAAATTATTCATGAAAAGTTGGGAAGGATATTGATTCAAAGATTAAAACCCAGAGAAGCTAAAAATATATTGGATAAAGATAAAAATATAAGATTAATTGATGTAAGGGAAGAATGGGAAAATAACAGGGCTAAAATTAATAATTCAGAATTAATGCCTCTATCCAAATTTATAGAAGTGTCAAAAAGCTTAAAAAAAGATGATATAATTATGGCTTATTGCCATCATGGGGTAAGAAGTCTACAGGTTTGTTATTACCTGGAAAAATTAGGTTTCGATAATTTAATTAATCTTGAGGGCGGTATTGATGCATGGTCAAAGGAAGTAGACGATTCAATCCCTGTTTACTAAATAATTATTATTCTTACTCATAATCTTACTCCTTTGACTAAATTGAGGTTTGGGATCTTAAAAATTTATTTATGAGATATATATTTGGGATTTTAAAATAAAACTTTACAAAATAATTTAAGAGGAATATATGCTTGAAGAAGGAAAAGAAGCACCCGAAATAAAATTAAGAGATCAGGATGGAAATACGGTCTCCCTGGATGAATTTAAAGGACAGAAAGTGGTCGTTTATTTTTATCCAAAAGATGATACTACAGGTTGTACAAAAGAAGCCTGCAGATTCAGAGATGAATTTCCCAGGTTTGAAAAGCTGGATACAAAAGTTATTGGTATAAGTCCTGATTCTATTGAATCACATAAGAAATTTGCTGAGAAATATAATCTTCCTTTTACTTTATTAAGTGATGAAGGAAAGGAGGTACTGGAAGCTTACGATGTTTGGAAACAAAAAAGTATGTACGGCAGAAATTATATGGGTGTTGAGAGAACAACTTATATAGTTGATGAAAATGGAAAAATAGAAAAAGTGTTCCCTAAAGTTAAAGTTGAAAATCATATCGAAGAAGTATTAAAAGCGTTGAATGAATAGAAGATTAAAAAATTACAGAATTTCAATATTTGAATTTCCGATTCCCGGTTTTATAAAATTAGAAGATGATGTCTTTGTTAAGGATGAATTTTCTTCAATAAAGATGTCATCTTTTTCATAAATCCGAATTTATTTAACAAAACTAAATGTTTGGAATTAAGCAATAAATCTTTCTTTTGCTTAAATTTAACATACACTTTCATTAATGGTAAATTATTAATTAGAAAAATGGTATACGTTACAAGGCGGATAACTTTTAACGCTGCGCATAGGTTATTTAATTCACATTTAAGTGATGAGGAAAACTTTAAAGTTTTTGGTAAATGCAGTAATCCTAATTGGCATGGGCATAATTATGTCCTGGAAGTAATTGTTGCCGGTGAAATAAATCCCGAGACAGGCTTCGTTATAAATTTGAAAGACTTAAAAGAAATAATTGAAAAGCATGTAATTGAGAAAGTAGATCATAAAAATTTAAATCTCGAAACAGATTTTATGAAAGGAAAGATTCCAACAACTGAAAATTTTACAATTGGTATCTGGAACCAGCTGGTTGATAAAATTCCAAACGGGGAACTGTATTCCGTGAAACTTTCCGAAACAGAAAATAATTTTTTTGAATATAAAGGAGAATAGAACTTGAATTTGCCGAATGTTCAAAGTCTTGTTACAAATTTTTTAAATGAAATAGGTGAAGACCCTGGAAGAGAAGGATTGATCAACACTCCCAAACGTGTAGCCAAAGCATATGAGTTTTTTACTTCCGGTTACAATAAAAAAATTGAAGAAGTGTTAAACGATGCTGTCTTTGATGTTAAATATGATGAAATGGTTTTAGTTAAAAATATTGATTTTTACAGTTTATGTGAGCATCACATGCTTCCTTTTTACGGGAAGGTTCATGTAGCCTACATACCTGACGGAAAAATTCTGGGCTTAAGTAAAATACCCAGGATTGTAGAAATGTTTTCACGAAGGCTCCAGGTCCAGGAAAGAATGACACAGCAAATTGCTGATATAATTGAAGAACAGCTCCACCCGCAAGGTGTTGCAGTGGTCTCGGAAGCACGGCATATGTGTATGATGATGCGAGGTGTAGAAAAGCAAAATTCGTCTGCTACTGCAAGCGCCGTTCACGGAATTTTTAAGGAAGATCCGAGAACAAGAAGTGAATTTTTAAATTTAGTGTCTACCAATAATTTATAATGGCTGAAAATAAAAACGGAATCTGGATTACAGGAGCAAGTTCGGGAATTGGAAAAGATGCTGCCAAAGAGTTTGCCCGGATAGGATGCAAAGTATTCGTATCGGCACGCCGTTCAACCGAATTAGAGCGGATAAACAAAGAACTGCAGAAAGAGAAATTAAGTGTGGAAATTTACCCTTGTAATGTAGCATCTTCAGCTAATGTCGACCAGACCGTAAAAAAAATTACTTCAGAAAATAAGATAGATTGTTTAGTTAATAATGCAGGAATTACTTCATTTAAACCGGCGGAAGAGAATTCTATAAATGAAATTGATGATATAATAAATACAAATTTACTTGGCGCCATATATTCAATAAAAAATATACTTCCGCATCTAATTGAGAACGGCGGGGGAACTATCATAAATGTAAATTCAATTGTTACCCAAAAATTTTTTACAAACAGCAGTGCTTATGCTGCTTCTAAAATGGGACTTTTGGGCTACTCAAAAGTTTTGAGAGAAGAAGTCAGGAAATATAATATAAGATTAATTGATATTATCCCCGGCACAACCGAAACTCCAATGTGGTCGGCCGATATAAGAAAAAAACATTCAGAAAGAATGATGAACAGCGAAGATATTGCCAGAGTTATTGTCTGGGCATATCTGCAGAAGAATAATATAGTAAGTGAAGAAATTGTTTTACGTCCAATTCAAGGAGATTTATAATTATGGTTGAAAAAGAATTATCGATTGTTACAGGTGCAAGCAGGGGAATTGGAAAAAGTATCGCTTTAAGATTAGCCGAAGAAAACCATGATGTAATGATTTTCGGCAGGGATACAAATGCATTAAAAGAAGTTCAAAAAGAAATTAAGGAAAAAGGGGTCGAATGTGAATATTTCTCCGGTGATGTAGCGGATGATAATTTTGTTAATGATTCTGTCAACAAAATCTTGAGCAAAAATCAGAAAATTGATCACCTGATAAATAATGCCGGAATTGGAATAATGAAGAAAGTTATTGATGCTGATATTGATGATTTTAAAAAGCAGTTAGATGCAAATCTTTTCGGAGTATTTAACTTTTCAAAAGCTGTATTAAACACTATGATTGAAAAAAGAAAAGGTTCTATTATTAATATAGCCTCCCTGGCGGGAAAAAATTCATTCGTGGGAGGTTCTATGTATTCGGCGACGAAACATGCAGTTCTTGGTTTTGCAAGATCTTTAATGCTTGAAGTCCGGCAGTACGATATTAAAGTAGCAACTATTTGCCCAGGTTCAGTTAATACTCAGTTCGGTTCAGGTGGTCATGATCCCCGAAGCAAGGGGGAGATTTTACAGCCCGAGGATGTAGCCGAAGCGGTAATGTCAGTAATTAAATTACCGGCAAGAGCGTTAATTAGTGAGATAGATTTAAGACCGACTAATCCTAAGAAATAATAAATATTGGGAATTTTAATAAATTAAAATAAATTCTAGGAATGAGATTTATTTAAATCCAGATTGGTTCCTAATCTGTAGGGAATATTCTTATAAACTTTTTTCCGTTTCAAATTTGCAAAAAAATGCATAATTAAACCACCGAATACGGAAAAGCTGTATACAGATAATATACTTTCTTCCGTGGCAAGACCGTCTTCAAAAAGTTTAAGAATAATTAATGTTGAAAGCATTGTGGAATTTAACCAGGCGAAGAATAAATAAATAGAACGTTTGATTCCAAACTTTAATTTGGATGCTAAATTAATTAAAATTACAGAAACAAATAAGAAAAGTATCTCTTCAAAAAATAATGTACTTATCATGTGTTTTTATCAAAATTTCAAGATACTGATGGGAGGGGCAAAAGTATAAATTATTATAAATAAGTTTAAATAAAAATGATAATTATTCAAAATTAATTTTCTAGTGACCATTTTGATTTTAATACCTGTAATTCTTATGTTGTATGTCACACAATCTATCCTCCACATAATTATTTTTTCATAGTCATATAATTATTTTTACTAAAATTCTGCTTTCTTAGTTGGAAGCAAATAATTAGGTAGTGAATGAAAAGAATTCTTACATTATCTCTATTTCTAATTACTATTAGTCTGCTTCAATCCTGTGTTGATAAAATAGTAGTTGCTGATATCGGCAAACCGACAGGAAAAATCTTTATTGATTCTGATCCGCCGGGGGCTGAAATCTATTTGCTTGGTACAAAGACAAATAAAGTAACGCCGGATAGTATTGATCAGCTAAACAGGGGAGATTATGATATAACATTAAAAAAGGCAAATTATAAGGATACTACATTTAAAATTACGGTTTATGATAGTCTTACTACCTCTAAAAAGATTGTTTTACAAAGCCTGTTTGAAACCGGGAATATTTTTCTGGAATCTGAACCTGTTGGTGCAGAAATATTTCTTGACAGTTTGAAAACAAGTAGCTTCACACCCGATACTCTTAAAAAAATAATAGTAGGAGAACACAAAGTAACATTAAAAAAAGCGAATTATAGAGATACTACCATTACTGTATCTGTCCAAGCAAATATAACAAACTCAAAATTGGTTGTTATGAATAGTCTTGTAAAAACAGGGAATATTTATATTAAGACTAACCCAGACGGAGCACAGATATTTCTAGATAGTATGAATACAAGCAAAGTAACCCCTGATACTCTTAAAAATATAGTAACAGGTCTTCATATAATAACGCTGAAAAAAAGCGGTTATATTGATACTTCTTTCATAGTCTCTGTGACGGAAAATAGTACAGTCTCAAGAACAATTGAGTTGAAGGCTGCTGTAACTAAAGGTAGTGTATATATTGAATCCAGTCCAGCAGGAGCGCAAATATTTCTAGATGATCTTAATACTAATAAACTTACCCCTGATACCTTAAAAAATATCGTTGCAGGACTCCATAAAATAACCCTTAAAGAAAATAATTATATAGATACAACTATTGAAGTAACCGTAATAAACAATACAACTATTTCAAAGTCGGTTATATTAACTCCCAAAGTAAATAGAGGAAACATTTATATTTCTTCGAATCCGGGTGGTGCACAAGTATACTTAGACAGTATAAACACGGGCAAAATAACACCTGATACATTAAAATATATACCGGCAGGCAATCATAAAATAACACTTAAAAAAAACAATTATTCTGACACTACATTAAATGTTACGGTACAGGAAAATCAAACAGTATCAAAATCAATTGCACTTACCCCTATAATAATCCGTGGAAACATTTATCTTGAATCCGAACCAAATGGTGCACAGATATTTATTGACGGGAGCAATACAAATAAGGTAACACCTGATTCATTATTAAATTTTCCCGTTGGAAACCATAGTATTACTTTAGAAAAGAATGACTACAGGGATACAACTTTTGAAGTAAATGTAATTGGTTACCTTACGGTTTCTAAAAAAGTAACATTAGTAAGCATTAATGGAAACATATTTATTCAATCGAATCCATCAGGTGCCGATATTTATTTAAGTGATAAATCTACCGGCAAAACTACACCCGATACGATAAAAAATCTTGCTGTAGGAACTTATAAAATAACATTAAAATATCCTGAATATAGTGATACTTCTTTTTATTCAAATGTTTATCAAAATGCTACAACCAGTGAAAATATAGATTTAACAAAGGTAATTGAGTATGGAGATTTGTATCTACAATCCAATCCTTCACGGGCAGCTATCTATATAGATAATAATAATACTGGAAAATCCACTCCCGATACAATCAAAAATTTAATTGTTGGAAGTCATGATGTTACATTAAAGTTGAATGGATATTTCGATGCAAATACAACTGTTAATATTGAAAAAGGTACTGTTACAAATAAAACTATTACTCTTAATGAAATGTTACCGGTTCAAACCGATACATTATATTATTCTTATATCTTTCTAAGTGGACAGACCAGATTTACTTTCTCTTTTAACCAGGATATTACACTTGATAAAGTAGACATTATTGAACCGGGTTCCACTAGTAAAAATTCATTTAATTTTAGCGGGGTGGCTATCAGTAAGGGATCTGTAAGAAATATATATTATCCGAAATATTTAATAGGGGAATGGCAGCTTATATTTTATGGCAAAAAAGCGAGTACAGGAATATCATTTACTTTAAATAAAACTCTGACAGTACCGTAGCAAAAATTTCAAAAATGGAATAATGGAACGCATTTAATATTCATTCCATTATTCCCGAATGTTGTTAGAGTTAGTTAGTTCAATTATTGCATTTTTTTATGCATGGGGCCGGAATTATTTCCATCAGGTCCTCTATGATCCCACATTCCGCCCATTTTATGCCCTCTTGCTCCATTAAAGAAGTGCATATTGTCTTTCCATATCTTCCTCTGTTCGAGAGTTAAAATATCATAGATATCCATCATATTATTGGCTCTTGCAATTGCAATATCATTTTTAGCCTGATTTATATCTTTTACAGCAGTAACGACATCATTACGATCCAGATTGCCTTTTACTCTCAGCTCTTTTAATGCAAGCAGTTTCTTTTCCAGGTTGGCTTTTAAATCGATCATTTGTTTTTGATGGTTTAAACGGGCATCTTCAATTTTAGTTTTTTGTTCGTCTGTTAAATTCAATTTATTCAGCATTTGCTGTCTAAAGAATTCTTTTTTAACAGGAGATCTTTTTTGTGAATATGCCGTACCTGAATAAAGTCCGATTATAGCAAGAATAAGGACCATTGAAAAAATTTTCGTTTTCATTTTTGTTTTTCCTTTCTATTGAGTTTATTTGCACCTTAGACATACTAAATTCTCAGAGGGTTTAAAAAAAATTTACCCTGAATTTCTGTAGAATCTATTAACTGTATAAACAAAAATAGCATTAAACCAGGGCTATCTTTTATTTGTCTAATATTTTGAATAACATTGTAAATGGCTGATCAAAACATAGATTTTGAACTTGTTAGGAAATTTATTGATGGAGATGAAAGCTCATTTAATAAAATTGTAAACAAGTATAAAGATAAGATTTACTGGCATGCCAGGAGGATGACAGGAAATCACCTGGATGCAGATGAGATAGTGCAGGAAGTATTATTTGTTATTTATAAAAATTTAAAAGGTTTTAAATTTAAGTCTTCTTTATATACATGGATATACAAAGTAACTTCTACAAGAAGTTTGAATTATTTAAAAGAAGAAAGCTTAAAGAGATATTATCGTTGGAAGATCAATCTGAAAGGTTACAGGAAACTACCGATAATATTTTAGAGAATCTTGAGGTAAAAGAAAAGATGGAAGCTGTTAATAAAGTGTTGCAGAAATTGCCGACAAAACAAAGAGAAATATTTATATTAAGAAATTATGAAGATTTATCTTATAAAGAAATTTCAGAGATTACTGGGAAAAGTGTTGGTGCGCTGAAATCAAATTATTTTCATTCTATAAAAAAAATAATAAAAATGATGAGAGAAAAATGAAAACCGATAAGAGAATTTCTTTATATTTGGAAGGTGAATTAAGCTCTGAAGATAAGAAATCTTTTGAAGAAGAATTAAAAAATTCGCCAGGATTGCAGAATGAACTAAATCTATACCGTAAATTTATTTCTGCAATTGAAGAAACAAAAAATATTCCCGTTGAAATCGATTATTTAAATAATATTGTTCCGGAATTTCGCAGAAGATTAGAAAGTAGAAAAGAAAAGAAGTTTTATCCTAAGATTGCATACGCTTTCCCGGTTTTGGTAATTATATTTTTAGTCTTTTTCTTTGTGTTCAATACTCAAAAGGAGAAGATGATTTCAAATAATCAGAATTTAACTGAAAATAATTCTAATATGAATGGTTTCTTCGATCTTTCAAATTTTTCCGTAGATGAATTAATTCCTGCTAATTTAAGTACAATGGATAAAGAGGAGTACGATTTCGAATTGAATAGTATGATTGAAAAGGAATTAAATCTGTCGTCCGATAGTACCAAATTTCTTGTTGCAGATAAACTGCTGGATTACAACAGTATAATTGATAATATCAGCCAGCAGGATGCTGATATGTTATATAAAGATCTTTTAAACAAAAAATTTTAGGTCCAATGATGAAGAAAATAATTTTTTTAATTATTTCAATAGCATTATTGCAGGGGATTGGTTTTCCACAAGGTAGAGAGCACCATAAAGAAATAAGAGAAAAAATTGAACAACTTGAAAAAATTAAAATAATTGAAACCCTGAAAATGGATGAACAAACTACTTTAAAGTTTTTTGCCAGACGCACAGAATTCAGGGATAAATTAAAAGACCTGACACATAAGGAAAATAATCTGCTGGATAAAATTGATGATTTTATAAAATCATCAAAGGATAAAAATAATTCTAAATATCAGGGATTGATTGAGCATTATTTCGATTTGGAACAAAAAATCTGTGACACAAAAAAATCCTTTATCACTTCTTTATCAGATATATTATCACAGGAACAAATAGCTAAATTACTTGTATTTCAAAAGCAATTTCGGGAAGAGGTTAGGGAAATTCTCTTCAAGCGGGGAGGCAGGGCTGACGACTCTCCAGGCCATTAATCCAGTTCAATTAGTGAAGCCGGACATATCTTTAGGGAACTATTCGGATTTTTTTGTGTAAAAAAATTAAAATAGTATTGATTTTATTAATTAACAGCCATATTTTTCATCACTAAATTGCGGAAGTGGTGAAATTGGTATACACGCTATCTTGAGGGGGTAGTGCCTTAATTGGCGTACGGGTTCAAGTCCCGTCTTCCGCACTAACAATATGTTTAACTTAAATAAAGGATGTAGTTATGCGTAAACTACCAAAAGTATTGGTTATAATTTCATTTTTATTTTTTATTGCAAGTATTTCTTTTGCCCAGGATATGAAACCGGATGCAGCTAAATTGTATAATGATGGAAATAGTTTACTTAAACAAGGAAATTATTCAGGAGCTATTAAAAAATATGATGATGCATTAGCTATTGATAAAGATTATCGTATTTATTATCAGAAAGGTATTGCTCTTAAAAAGTCAGGAAAATTAGAAGATGCCAGAGATTCATTTGAACAATCAGTACAACAAAAAAGTGATTTTGAAGCGGGTTATAATGCATTGGGCGGAGTTTTTTTCTCTTTAGGAAAATATGAAGATGCTGTCAAAAATTTTGAAAAAGTTGTTGAAACAACCCAAAATAACAACATTAAAAAGATGGTCCAGAAAAATCTGTCTTTTGCATATGCGAAAATGGGAAATGATGCTATGGCAGATGGAAAACCTCAAAAAGCAGTGGAGTATCTGCAAAAAGCTGTTGAAAATAGTAATTATGATGCTGCCTATCTTTCTCTCGCAAAAGTTTATTCTGATTTAGGTGAGTATGATAAAGTAATTGATGCTTCACAGAATGCATTGAAGTACAGGAGCAGTATTAGCAGAGGAGGACCTTATTATTATCTAGGTTTAGCTTATAAAAAGAAAAAGGAACTAGACAAAGCTAAGGAAATGTTCAACAAGGCTAAAACAGATGCTACTTACAAAAAATTATCCGAATATGAGTTGACTTCATTAAATCAATAATTTTTCTCTGATTTTTATTCAACCCTCTGAATATCTGGAGTATTTAGAGGGTTTTCTATTTTATAACGAAAGTGAAACAGCCAACCGAAGTTCAGTTTTTCCAATGATAAATTCTTTATCAAAAATATATTAAAAATATATTAAAAATATACCCAATTAGGTGTTTTAATATGTAATCAATATTCCGTCATCCGAAATCATATATTCTGTTTATTTTCTTAATATTCTGCTTTAAGAAATTCCTATATTTCTTTAAATGACTTGACATTATGAAAAATTAAAAGGTATATTTACGGAAATATTTTCTTTAATATAAGATCTTTATATTCCTGACAAATAGAATGGAACAGGAGAGAAATAGCATTAAAATTCTTCCGTTTTTAACATTAATTATTCTTCCTATCTCTTTCGATAAATCTGCAGTTTCTTATTATCTGCTAACTTATTTTCTTTCCTTGATAATTTCAATCTTATCATATAAACTTAAGTTTTTAAGCTCAAAAGGTGCTTTTGCTGTCTTTTTGCTTGCAATTGTAATCTTCGGATTAGGCGGGTTGAACTGGACAGTCCCAATTTTAGTATTTTTTGTTTTTTCCAGTTTATTATCCAAAATAAAAAGAATAAGTATAAAAACATCCGAGAAACATTTAAATAAATTTTCACCCAGAAATCATTTGCAGGTATTTGCTAATGGAGGTTTGGGAGGGATTTTAGTAATAATAAATTATTTCTTTCCGTCACAACTTTTTTACATTTGTTTCGTCTCATCTATAGCAGCAGTTTGTGCGGATACCTGGTCAACTGAAATCGGAACTATCAAAGGCACGAAAACAGTGGACATTTTATCGTTTAAAGTTGTAGAACGGGGAAATTCAGGTGGAATTTCTTTAGCCGGAACTTTAGCTGGCGTAGTTGGTGCAGCAATAATTGCTCTGTCTTCGATCTTCTGGTTGAATGTTAAAAATTTCTATTATATAATCTTTATTATATTTGCAGGAATTATTGGAAATTTTTCTGTTAGTATTCTTGGTTCCTCTATGCAAGCCAAATATAAATGTAATGTTTGTTCTGAAATTGTTGAAAAATCTTTTCACTGCAGTAAATCTGCTGTTTTAATAAAAGGATTTAAGTGGATGAACAATGATACCGTGAATTTTGCAACGGCAGTAATAGGTGGCTTGTTTGGCTTTTTATTTATAGAAATATTTTAAATTGAAATGAAAAAATTATTTTTATTAATTCCTGTCTTTCTTTTTGCGGCACAAGTATCTGCTGCAGGTTCTGTTTCAGAGAAATACAAAGAGGCAATGGATGCTTATCACTCGGGTGAATTTGCAGAAGCCTATTATTTGTTTTCGGACTTTTTAAAAGGTTACAGTTTAATTGATGAAAAATATGCCGCAGCTAAATATTATTCGGCAGACGCTTTATTAAATTTAGGAGAAGAAGAAGGTGCAGAAGCCGGGTTTGAATTTCTGGTTAATAATTATGACTTTACAAACTTCAGGCATGAAGCCCTTTATAAATTAGGTCTTATTTATTTTAACCAGGCGAAATATTCCGAGAGCAGAGCCAGGCTTCAGCTCCTGTTAGCGGATTATCCCGAAAGTGATCATACAGGTTCTTCTTTATACTGGATTGGAGAATCTTTTACTAAAGAAGGTAAAGAAGACGAAGCAATAAAATTTTTAACCGAAGCAGTTACAAATAAAAGAAATAATAAGTTTGTTGATTATTCAATTTACACCTTAGCCTCCACTTATGAAAAAATAGGTGATTATAAAAATGCAGTTAAGTATTACGACCAATTATTATCATATCACAGCAATAGCCCCCTTGTTCCATCCGCTCATATTAGAATCGGGATTTCATATTTCAAATTGAAAGAATACCAATCTACGATTCTTGAGTTAAAGAATCCTGAATTAGAAACAATTCCACCGGAACTTTACAGTCAGAGTATTTATTTGTTGGCTAATTCTTATTACCGTGTTAATGATTATAAAAATGCCGAAAAAGCTTATAGAGAAATTATTGAGAAATTTCCTTCTTCAAGTTTTGCAAGGGAAGCAAAATACGGATTGGGCTGGTCATATTTTCAGCAAAAAGATTATAGTGATGCATATAATGTTTTTAATGCATTATCGGAAGGTGACGATAGTATAGCAGTTAAGTCCTTTTTCTGGAAAGCAGAAGCTAAAAGATATTCAGGACAGAACAGTGAAGCATTCAAATTATATAAAAGCTTTCTGGATAAATATCCGGATAGTGAATTAGCAAGTAATGCAAAGTACCAGATGGGCGTTGTTTATTTTGATGATAATAAGTTAGAGAATGCTCAGAAATATCTTAACTCATCGACATTATCTTCAGATAATTCTGTAAAAGTCAAAGCACTTACTTTAAGAGGGGAAATTGGTCTGAATAAAAAAGAATATATGGCAGCAAAGAATGATTTTCAGACCGCACTCGACGTTCCAGGTATTTCACAGGAACTTCAAAACAGGGTAGAACTTGGTTTAGGTGTTGCATATTATTATTTAGGTCAATATAAAGATGCGTTGGCATATTTGTCAGATGTTAATTCCAAGGATCCAGGTTTTGAGAAAGATAAAGTCAATTTTTATATGGCAGAATCAAATTATAGCCTCGGTAATTATTCTGCTGCATTAAAAAAATATAGTGCTGTTAATCTATCGAACCCGGAAGTTGGAAATATGGCTTTGTACGGGAAAGCTTATACCTATTTAAATTTAAAAGATTATTCAAGTTCTGCCTCTGTATTCTCCGATTTTATTAAACGTTATCCAAACGACAATAAAAAATTGGATGCGCAGTTAAGGTTGGCTGATAGTTATTACGGTAATAAGAATTTTGCTTCTGCAAGCAGGGTATATAAGAATATTTTCAATTTTGATAGACCTACGATGAACGATCCTTATACCTACTATCAATATGCACAGGCTTTATTTAAAGCAGGTAACACTAATGAAGCAATTACCGAATTCAGAAATATTCAGCAGAAGTTTCCAAATACACAATATGCAGATCGTTCATTATTTGTAGTTGGATGGATTAACTTTAAAGAAAGCAACTTTAAAGAAGCCGTTGCAAATTATAGAAATGTATTGAAGGCATATCCCAACTCATCTCTTGGTCCTATTGTCTATTATTCAATAGGAGATGCTTATTTCAATATGGCAAAATATGATTCTGCCATAGTAAGTTATCAAATTGTGTTAACAAGATATCCATCGTCAAGTTATGTATTTGATGCAATAAACGGTATACAATACTCATATGTTGCCAAGGACCAGCCTGAGAAAGCTATTGAATTAATTGACAGGTTTGTAAAGAAAAATCCTGGTGCAAACTATGCCGATCAGATTTTCTTTAAGAAAGGGGATATCTATTATAGCGAAAAAAAGTACGATGAAGCAGAGACAAGCTATAAAGAGTTTATCGCCGACTTTCCAAAGAGTAAATTAATCCCTGCAGCTTATTATTGGGTAGGGAAAAGCGCAGAGAATTTAAACCAGGATGAAGAAGCAATTTATAACTTTAAAAAAGTATTAAATGATTATCCTAAAAGTGAATCGGCTGCAGGTGCAGTAATTGAGATAGGAAATACTTATAACAATCTTAAGAAATATGATTCAACATTAGTTGTATTTAATAAAGCAATTGGCCTTTTATCAAAATCACCGAGATTGCCTGAAATTTTATTTATGAAGGGTGTGACATTAACTAATAATAAAAATTTTGATGGTGCATATGCAGTTTTTGCTCAGCTTATATCAGATTATCCGGCATCAATATTTGCCGACAAATCCAAGTTCGAATTAGGTCTGATTGAACTTGCTGCTGATCATTATGATAATGCAGATTCATATTTCCAGAATCTGGCGGAAACCAGGAGCGATGAACTAGGTGCAAAAGCTCAATATTATTACGGATTATCACTTTTTGAACAGGATAAAATCACCGACGCAATTACAGCTTTCGTAAGAGTCCGAACTATTTTTTCAGGTTATGATGAATGGTTAACTAAATCGTACATAAAGCTTGGAGAATGTTATACTAAAATAAAAGATTATAAAAATGCGAAAGATATTTACAGGGCTGTTCTTTCAAAGCATAAGGGTGATGATTATGGTAAAGAAGCTCAGAAAAAGCTGAGGGAAATTGAATGATTAAAAAAATATTTTTTCTGGTTTTATTTGTTTCTTTAATATCCCTGGCGCAGGATAAGGGTAACCCAAACGTTGAGCTTCCTGATTTTGTAATTACAGGCAGGGACATTGTATCTATACAAAAAGCAAAAAAAATAAAGCCTGATGTTGTCCCGACAATTTCCAAAGATTTTTTTAAACCAAACTATTCTCCTGATGATCTTGGAATACAGGATATAACAAATCCTATATCAAATAAACTTGATTTGACAGATTCGTTAAACATATACAACGGTTATTTTGAGCTTGGTGTGGGTGCTTACACTCTCCCGGAAGCAAAAGCTGTTTATTCAATTCCTTTTTCCAATGGTATATTTAACAGCTATTTTAATGGAAATAACAGGTTAAACTATATAAGTAATGCGAGTAAATCCGAGTGGGATGGAGGAATTAATTTTTCCTATTTTATAGATAACGATGCACCTTTCTTTGGAGGTACGAAATTAAAACTGCATGGTAACTATGGCGTATCAGCTTTTAAATTTTACGGATCTAATACACCCGAACTCGTCAGGGATTTAAATACAGGAGATTTCTCTTTCGATATTAATAATCTGATTAATAGAAGTTTTATTATTGACGCAAAGATTTCCAACCGGTATACATCTCTATCTAAAGAAACATTTACCGAAAATTTGTTAAACTTTTCGGCATATACCGAAGCTAAATTTTCTTCATTCAGCTTAGGTGCTGATTTAGTATTTAAAAACCAGTTTTTAACGATTTCCCCTCAACCTCCGGAAAATGTTTACTTCGATAAGTTTTTTAATATTCGCCCTCTGGTTGGTCTAAATATCTCAAGCCTTATGAAAGTGAAATTTGGATTTAACTATGCTAAATCAAATAATTCAAGTTTCTTCATGCCGTATGGCGCTATAGCGATGAAATTTAACAAAAATTTATCATTATTCGGTGAAATAAATCCGCATGCAGAATTTATAAGCAATGGAGATTTCCTTAGAGAAAACCGGTTTAATATTCCTGCTAATACCGCAAATGTTTTTTTGAAAAAGAAATTTGCTTTACACGGAATGCTGAAATACGAATATAATGAGTATTTTGAAATAGACGGCGGTGTGGATTATTATAATGCAGATAACTTACCATATTTTACCGATGCAAATGACTCCGGGAAATTTGCAGTTGCATTGACTGGAGCAAATAGTTATACTGCTTTTATTAATTTCCTTTTTCACCGCGGACCTTACGGAATTTTTTATGCTAATGCAAAACTGAACAATACAAAGAATAGTGATGGTAATATAGTCCCGTATTATCCGCAGTCTGAAATTTCAGTGGTTTACGGTTATGATTTCTTTGATAATAAATTAAGCACTCAGGCAAGTATAAATTATTATTCAAAGCAATATACCGATATAAAAAATACCAAATCGATAAATCCATATTTTGATGCAGGATTGAAATTTAAATACCTGGTATTCTCCCGGTTCCATTTAACTCTTGAAGTATTGAATTTATTTAATTATAATAATTATTTATGGAAAAATTATAAGGAACCGCCGTTGAATGTTATCGGGGGTTTCAGCTATCAATGGTGATTATATTGTAACCAGACACTGATTATAAGATATGACAAATTCAGAAATCATAAAGAAAATATGTAAACATGCAGGTATAAATGAACCTGAAGGGCAGTTATTCTTTGATTCATTTGTTAAAAGACTCCTACTTGAATTTAAACCTGGTGATATTTTAAAATTAGAAGCCATAGGTTTTCTTCATATTAAAAATATAAGAAGTTCTGCAAGCGGTGTTCAGTTAAAAGGTATTGTTTTTTCAGAAAACAAAAGAGCATCGAGGGGAGATAATGTCTTTTTAATATCAAATGATGCTGATATTTTACATCCGAGTGATTTTTCTTTTTCCCCCAGCTTAAGAAAAATGGAGATCCCTTTGGGTGATGAAATTGATTCCGGTATTTTTATCCCTCCTTCCGGGAATGAGCTGTTAAGTTTTATTGATTCCAAAGTTGAAAATTTTTTTAATAAATCCGAAGTTATTAAAGATAATTTAAATGATGAAGTATTTATAATTCCTGCTGAAATTCCGGGAATGAAAATAATTGAGAAGCTCGAAGATATTTCGAGTTTTAAATCTGTTTTAGAAGAGGAAGAAAAGAAAGTAGACCCGGATAAATTTCAAAAAATCGATTCAATTACTGCCGGTTTGAAGGAAGATATTGAAGAGAAAATTCATGATAGAAAGCTCTTCAAGAGTAAACCGATAATTGTAGTAAAAGAGGGGAAAGATGAATCTAAAACAGTTGATGAAAAAGGATATGATAAAGTAAGATATAATAGGATCAATTCCTTAACAAATTCTGACAAACCGAAGAGTGATGAGAAAAAAGAAGATATACCGGTAGAATCAGATTTACAACCGGCATTAAACGGTGAAACCGGACAGGAAAATGAAAAAAATAAAATTCCGGAAAAAGAAAAAATAAAAACTGCAATTCCCGGAACCGGTGCAAAAGAATTTTCAGGTAAAAAAGAACCGGTAGAGAAAGAAAAAATTGTACCGCTGAAAAAATCTTCTTATCAAAAGAAAATCAAAAGAAAATCAAAAGCTACAATATTTATCCCTATAGCTGTTATATTGATACTTGGTCTTACAATTTATTTTTTGCGTTTCTACAACATCAAGATTTCAGGAAATTCAGAAAACATAAAGTTACTTCCGGCATCAAACCCGGTTGAAATTGCAAGGAGTTATGATATTCCGGTTGATTATCCTTATGAACCTAAAAATCAGGAAAGTCTCCTGTTCGATGGAATAGATTCTTCAGTTTATAAAGGAATCAAGAATACTGAAATAGCAGCCGTTGAGAAACCTGCTGATAAAAATGATATTCCTACTGTAAAGCAGGGCGCCTATAGAGATTTGGGTCATTATATTTTTACCGATGGAAAAATTTATTTTGTTCAGGTTTCTTCCTGGAAATATAAATCAAGTGCAATAGACCATATGAATCGTTTAATAAAAGAAGGTTATCATGCTTCTGTTGAAAGAGTAATCTTACATAGTGGTAATACTTATTACAGGGTGCGCATTGGTGATTTTAATTCTCTCGCAGAAGCCAAAAAATATGTCCGGAATAATTAAAGTTAAAATATACTAGCATTTACTATTATTATTGTAATTAATAAATAAAGATATTTTTATAAAATTAAACTTGAAGGAATACAGATGGATTTATTTTCAATATTCTTGAAGGGCGGCTTTATAATGTGGCTGATTTTAGCCTGCTCAGTTATAGGCTTAATGGTAATTATTGACAGGTTTATTGTATTGAGAAAAGCTAAAATTAATATCCCTGCTTTCATGGTTAGGATAAGAGGTTTCATTAAGAAACGGGATATTTCAGGTGCAATAAGCCATTGTATGCAAGAAAATTCTCCTGTGTCCAACATAATCAGAAAAGGATTGAAAAAATATAAACTCGGACATGAACGGGTACAGGAAGCAATTGAAAATGCAGGGAGGCAGGAAGTAAGCAAGCTTGAAAAAGGTTTGCCTATTTTAGCTACTGTCGCGGGTATTGCTCCTTTGCTTGGATTCCTGGGAACAGTAACAGGTATGATTACAACATTTATGACTATCCAGGATCTGCAGGGTTCCGCTAATCCCAGCGATCTGGCGGGGGGTATTTGGGAAGCTTTAATTACAACTGCTTTCGGATTAATTGTCGGTATTCCTGCTCTGGCATTCTATAACTATTTTTTAAATGCTGTGAAGAAGTTAGTCGGCGATATGGAAACTGTAGCAAATGATGTAGTTGATATTATCCAGGATACTTCGACCGGTAGTTCAGAATATGAAGATGAAATTGAAATAGATATATAAATGATAAATAGAAGATGGTAATTGGAAAATGGAAATCACGATGAAAATATCAATTTTATAATAGAAAATAATTGAGAAATTAATATGAAATTTCAAGTTTCAAATGAACCATTAAGCATTTTTTCATATTCGTCATTAACGGATATAGTAATGCTTCTTTTAATCTTTTTCCTTTTAACTTCCCAGTTTGTAATACAGACCGGGGTAAAGGTGAAACTGCCTTCATCTAAAACAAATGAACAGTCTGCACCTTCAAGATTAATTGTAACCTTGACTTCGGGAGGTGCAATTTATGCCGGCAATGAAGAAATAGGTATTGACGAATTACCGGCAAAATTAAGTAAGTTAAAAGGGACATCGAAGGAAGATAATCTTATTATAAGAGCTGATAAAACCGTTGCTGTTGACCTGGTAATAAAAGTAATTGATGCGGCAAAGGCTTCCAATATTGATAAGTTTACTATTGAAACTCAAAAGGAAAAACTATAAAAGATATACAATGACTTATAACTCAATAAAACATTTGTCTTTTTCTCTTTCCTTGTTGATTCATCTTATCTTGCTGGGACTTTTTTTACTGATAAAAATTAGCCTGGATTATCAACCCAAGGAATATGTTGAATTAACATTCGGAACTTCTGGAGAAATTGGCTCTTCCGGGGCAATCGGCACACAAATAAAACAGATTGAAGAAGTTTCAAAACCGCAGCCAAAAAATCAAACAGAAACTAAAAACCTAGAGGTTAAGGAAGTTAATCTTCCCAAGGCAAAAAATACTTCGGAAGATAATGAAGTTAAACCTGCAGACAAAGAAAAAGAAATAGCAGAAAAGAATAAATCAAAAACAGAAGAAGATCAAAACTCGGAGGTTACTACTCAGGGACAGGGGAATAAAGCTGAAGGCACCGGGAGTTTCGGTTATGATATTGATTGGGGAGGAAAAGGAAAGCGACAAATTTATAGCTATATAATTCCACCATACCCGGAAGGAGTTCAGAAAGAAATCGATATAAGATTAAAATTTTCAATACTCCCCGATGGAACTGTCGGTACGATTCTTCCGCTTACAAAAGCCGATACCAAACTTGAAAATGCGGCTATAAATTCATTAAGACAATGGAGATTTGAACCCCTGGCTCCAGGTCAAAAGCAGCTTGAACAGACTGCTGTTATTGTATTTCCTTATCGTCTGCAATAATTTTTTCTTCTGCAGGTGTATTCTCTTTATAATATATTCGATAGAAAAAGAACTCTCCTGCAGATACTATAATAAGAGAAAATGCATCTCTGTCCAGATAGTAACCGAAACCTTTCGGCTCCAATACTAATTTTGCAATTATGCTTGCTATTGACCATCCAACAGCAAATAATATCCCGATCAGAGCAACATTTAAAAAAGCAGTTGAAAGATTTTCTTCCTGCCATTTTTTAGTAAATATAACCAGGGCAAAAATTAAATGAATAAAAAAGACTACAGCTATTACCATCTGTTTTTAAGGTGTTGAGCGTTTATTGATAAAAGATTTACCAAGCAGACCTCCAAGCATACCAAATATCAAGTACATTATTCCATTACCAATCAGGACTGCCATTGTATAGAGAAGAGAGAATCCATGAGTCTGAATATCACTTGACATTTTATTAAAGGTTTTCATCATATCATCAATAACAGGACCAAGAACACTTTTTAGTGCAGCAGATGATTGTGGCAGTGTTTTTACGAAATCATTGGTATGGGTAAAAAAAGTAATCAGTACTTCAAAAAAAGTAGCAAATACTGCAGCGAATAATCCCGTAAGAATGCCGAAAGTAATTGCTGTCCCTGAATCAATCTCAGTGTTGCTTCCGGTTACTTTTTGATGAAGGAATAATGATAAAACTGCAGCAGCAGGAACTAATAAACAAAACCCGAAACTTTTTATTCCCGGTACCGTGGTTAAAACTGCGGCCCCAAACCCGCAAACTAAAGCAGGAAGATATTTTTTTGAAGACATCCTAATATTTCTCGTTAAAAAATTCTGTTTCAAGAATAATTAAAATATAAAGAAATGCAACCGAACCAAAAAAGAATCCTGTTACAAAAGCAAAATATTGTGAAAAACTGAAAATTCCTGAAGAATATAAAACTACGTCTGCAATAACTGCAGACAAGCCTGCTAAGAAAAGCTTTTTACTTATTCTAATTTTTTTTAAAAAAATTGAAAAAAATGAAAATACCAATGCTCCAAAGTAGATTCCCGTACAGCGGATACACACAAATAATCTTTCACCTGAGACGGTAAAGGTTTTAAGATCATCCTGGTAGCAGACAGAAGAATATATCTTTTTCAATACAGGTGAAAAAATGAGTACTTCGGTTGAATGGGGAAAAATTGATTTCAGTGAAAAACCAATACACCAGAAAAATAGTATAATAAAAAGACTTATTCGGAATAGTTGAAATCTTTGGTTAAAAGACATTTTGGCCCGGACATTATTCTCTTCACTTTTCTCATAACTGCTTGAATAAGTTGTCATCAGTTCCCGGTTCTGCTGTATACAATTATTTTTTCGGGAGTTAGGACATACAATTTGTTGTTAAACATTAAACTGCTTACTATTGAAGTATTTTCTTCTAATTCTTCCAGGATTATTTCGTTTAAAGAAAACTGATCATTCAAATTGGCATAAAAAATTCGTTTGCCAGTATTTACCGTCATTTTGTTAAATATTATATTTATACTTGTCAGATCATAATCTGAATTAAAAGTCGATATACCATTACCATAATGATCAAAAACAACGATCCTTTTCCCATCCAGAACAAAAAGGAAATTTTTGTTTGAGATTGAAAATTTTTTTGGATTAGACAATGCGTATATTCCTGCATCAAAACCACCGAAATTCATAATGAAATTTCCGAAGAGGTCAAATTTTATAATCCTTTTATTTTCAGTATCTAGAATAAAAAGATCACCTAAATTGGAAGTTGCACAGCTGGTCGGATAACCGAATCTTTCGTTTTTGTTATCACTTTCACGTGTGTATAATTTGGAGATGAAATTCAAATCTTTATCAAATCTTTCAATCCTGTTATTGTTTTTATCACTTATATAAACATTTAAAGGAGTTGCAAACACATCAACCGGATTGTCAAATTCTCCTTCATCCCATCCATAACCTCCGCAGTCTTTTATAATATTACCTAATGTATCGAGTTTATATAATTCATCTTTATCGGAATCGGTGACGTACAAAAATCCTGAAGGGCTCATATAAAAGGAAGAAGCATCTTTAAAATTTCCGAAGGAATTTTGCTGATGATAATTTTGGGGTAATATTGTACAAAATGGAATAATCAGTATTAAAGACAAGAATTTAAGCATTTCTAAAACTTAACTGTAAATTGAATTTATAATATAAAAACAATAATAATATTAGAAAAGGTGAATGGGATTGTACATATGAACTTAATGAAACCTTATGTCAGATGCGGGATACTGAATGCCGGATTTGGTGGAAATAGGAAGAGAAGAACAGGAGAAAGGGAGAAAAATTCAGGTAATCATGCATTCGTGCCTGTATGGATTTTTTGCACTGCATATGCATTCGTGCTTTTTTGATTTTGAAATTAAGCTATACATTCATAATTTTGTAACCGATTTTTGCCCCGTGGTGTAATTGGCAACACGTCTGACTCTGGATCAGAAAAGTTCAGGTTCGATCCCTGACGGGGCAGCCAATTCAAATTAAAATAAAACAAATCCACCTGATTGCATACCTTACTTCTTTTAGATTAGAGAATTATGATTTCTTCTGTGTATTTTTTATTTTGACGTGAGGAATGGAATGTTGAATTCAGTATTAGATCATATCTATTAGCAAAATTGATTAATTCAATAATGAATAAAATGGAGATGAACCAGATATTGAATAATCAATTATTCTCTAAATAAATAATTTAACTGAATGTAAAATTAATGGGTATCAAATGAAAAATTTGCTGGTAGCTCTCTTATTAACCATTGTTTTTACTTATAATTGTTTAGCTTCGAATAAATCAAAACCAAATATTATTATTATTTATGCTGATGATTTGGGATATGCTGATGTTGGTTGCTATGGGGCAATCGGAGTGCAAACACCAAATATAGATAAACTTGCACAGGAAGGACTTAGGTTCACCGATGCGCATAGCCCTGCTGCAACTTGTACTCCTTCCCGATATTCATTACTCACAGGAAGCTATGCATTTAGAAATGACGCCAAAATATTACCAGGTGATGCACCGCTACTTATTCAACCCGAAACATCTACTATAGCCGGAATGCTAAAAAAGAAAGGTTACAAAACTGCTGTCGTAGGTAAATGGCATCTGGGGCTAGGCAATGGTAATCTAAACTGGAATGAAGAGATCAAACCTGGTCCAAATGAAGTCGGATTCGATTATTCATTCATTATTCCGGCTACCGGCGATAGAGTCCCCTGCGTTTTTGTTGAGAATCATAATGTAGTCGGATTAGAAAAGGATGATCCGCTTTTTGTTAATTACAATAAAAAAATTGGCGATCTGCCAACCGGACTTTCAAATCCGGAGTTGCTGAAGATGCCTGCTGATACACAGCATAGCTGCACAATTATAAATGGTATTAGCAGGATTGGTTATATGGATGGTGGAGAAAAAGCATGGTGGGTTGATGAAAATTTTCCTTATGTATTAACTGGTAAAGCCAAGAAATTTATTGAAGATAACAAGGATAAACCATTTTTCCTTTATCTTGCATTTCATGATATACATGTTCCAAGATCACCTAATCCTAGATTTGTAGGAAAAAGCAGTATGGGACCGAGAGGTGATGCTATCGTCCAGCTGGATTGGTGCACAGGGCAGATAATCAAAAAACTTAAAGAACTTGATTTGGATAAGAATACACTTGTTATTTTCACTAGTGATAACGGACCTATATTGAATGACGGATATTCTGATCGAGCTGTTGAGAAAGTTGGCAAACATAAACCAGGCGGACCTTACAGAGGGGCGAAGTATAGTATCTTTGAAGCAGGAACACGTGTTCCCGCCATTGTATATTGGCCGGGTAAAGTAAAAAGTTCGGTCTCGGATGCATTGTGGTCCCAGGTCGACTTATATGCTTCATTTGCTGATTTAGTAAATTATAAGCTTGACGATAAAGAGGCCCCTGACAGTCACGATGTTTTAGATGCTATTTTAGGAAGATCAAAAACGGGAAGAGAAACAATGCTTGAAGAAGCTTTTTCATTGGCAATCAGAGAGGGAAACTGGAAGTATATAGCACCTGTCCATGGAACTATTCCTGAATGGATGGCAAATAAAGGTGTTGAGCCAGGTCTGAGTCAATTGGACCAACTGTATAATTTAAGCACTGATATATATGAAAAAAACAATTTGAAAAATGACAGGAAAGATAAACTTGAAGAGTTAAAGAAAAAGCTTAATTATATCTTAAATGACAATATGACAAGATAATTGTTGCAAAGCATTAGGTTTGATATGATATGAATCATCTTCATAATTTATTCAATATCAATGAGATATGTCTTTATATTTTTCTAAAAATCGTTCAAAATTAACAATAGTATTTGTTTTATGCTGAATTAGTAATGATTGTATTTATATTTGTTTCAACTATTTTTATTTTAGATAACTGAATTATATATTTCTTTTGTAAATTTATTTACACCGGCGCGTTCGTCTAGTGGCTTAGGACATCGCCCTCTCAAGGCGGAGATCGCGGGTTCGAATCCCGCACGCGCTACTTACTAACCTTTTTAATGGGGACCTTTTCAATCCTGTATAAATATTTTTTTAATAAAGTAATGTATTATGCATTCATATTGAAAAGTTTAAAAGACCAAACTTATTATTATGATTCAACAGGAAATGTTATAAAAGATTAATAGTCTTTTAAACTGTTCGGATAAATAAATCTGAATTATAGATTAACGGGGCCAAATTATTTAAATTACTTTGGAAGAGTTTTTCCTGAATAACAAATATCCAGCAACTACAGTAAGTAAAAGATTTGTAATTAATTTGCTTGAAGAAGATATATTTACATTAATAAAAAGGAAATGAGTAAAAAGGCTGAACAGGAAAAAAATAAAAATTAAAATTACTGTATTAATTATATTGTTTTTAATTTTCTGTTTTCTTAGTAGTTCCTGAAGTTCTTCATCACTCAGCATTTCTATAACTGCCCATTTTATAAAAGATTACAGGTAGAATAAAGAAAATTATAATTAATTACAAACATTTAGCGGAAATCTCTGGCTTTATCAATTCCCGAAATTATTTTCATACCTCATTAGAAAATTTTCAGAAGAGCTTATACTAAGAAACTTTAACTCTGCCTTCTTGCAGTACGGTTTTTAATCCTTCTTTACAATTATCCGGAATAGGTGCTTTCATTAAATCGGAAATTGTTTTTTCAATATCATATTCAATTCTCTTTAATGAAATATTTCCGTTTTCATAAACAGCATAACAAGCCTGGCCTCCATCTCTTGCTAGTCCCACACTGCCGGGATTTACAATTAATGAATAATCAATTTTCTTTTTATACTGGATATGAGTATGACCAACAAGAACATATTCCGCAATAATATCATCAAGTTCATTTATTATTTCGTCTTCATTCAGATATTTGGAAATATCTCCAAGTGGGGAAGCATGCGCAAGAAGCATTGTGTTATTGTCTTCGTCAACCCTGCGTCCTGGTAAATGTGCTTTATCTACAACCGGCATATTTCTTAAAAATTGCTTATCATCTGCATCCAGCAAAGTCTCATGCCATTTTCTTGTAGCAACTGAATATTCACGAAATGTTCCCATGCAGTTGCAGTCGGTATTATAACCCAAGGCATGATCATGATTTCCTCTTACATAATAATCTGCATTGTTTTTAATAAAAGTCAAACATTCTTTTGGATTGGGACCATAATCAATTACATCACCAAGAAAAATTAATTTATCATAGGAGCTTTCTTTATCCAGAACTGCTTGAAGTGCCGGTAGATTTGCATGAATATCAGAAATAATTAGTGTCTTCATAAAAACTCATCTAATTAAAATTTATATCCTGTAACCGAATACATAAATACTTTATTATTTTCTATAAAAATTAACATATATATTTCAGAATTTATTTACAATGTTTATTGAGTACTTAATAAAAATTGTGATTATATAAATTACGGTAGCACAAAACATTGTTTTTATTAATTCCAATTATTAATTTTGCCCTCTGCGATGGAGTTCGCATTTAACCGTCCCTATTAGCATACCGGACTGATAACTCCTATCTTTGTATTTATATTTAGTTATTAATAATTAGGAGAATTCCAGGTGCAAAATTATCTTATTGTATTTATTGGTGCCGGGTTTGGAGGTGCATTACGCTATTGGGGCTCGGATTTTGTCTACAAATTTTTACCGACAACTTTTCCATATGGTACCTTGTTTGTTAATGTGCTGGGAAGTTTTTTAATTGGACTTTTTATGTATTATCTTGATGCCAATAAATTAATCAGTCAGGATTTACGGATATTTTTAACTACAGGCTTTTGCGGAGGTTTAACTACTTTCTCAACTTTTTCTTTTGAAACAATAAATTTTTTAAAAGAAAAAGAGTATTTTCTTGCAGGAAGCAATGCTATATTAAATGTATTTTTAACACTTCTTGCGTTGTTTGTTGCTTACAAATTTTCCAACCTGTTGGTTGGTAAACTAAACTTTTAACCGGAGTTTAAAATGGAAATTAAAGGAGAGGCAAAATTATTAAGAATATTTGTCGGAGAAACTGATCTCATTGGCCATATTCCGGTTTATGAAAGAATTGTTCAGGAGGCGCGAAAATTTCATTTAGCCGGTGCCACTGTTTTTAAAGGTGTTATGGGATTTGGAGGAACCAGCAGAATTCATACGGCAAAAATTTTAAGACTATCTGAAGATATGCCGATGGTTGTTGAAATTGTAGATGAATTTGAAAAGGTCGAAAAATTTTTACCTCTGCTTCATGATATCTTTGAAGAAGCACAAAGCGGCGGACTTATTACTGTCGAGAAGGCCGATATAATAAAATATGTTGTTGGAAATAAAAAAGATTAGATAAAAATAAATGATATCTATTGCGTAGCTAATTTTAGAATTTTGGATTTGTTCTATTCATATCTCTTTTTTTGTAAAAATCAATTTACAAAAAATCATTATTAAATTTTGGAAACTTTCATATCGATCCTAAGAGGAATTAATGTCAGCGGTCATAGAAAAATCCCTATGGTCGATTTAAAATCCTTGTATGAAAAATCAGGATTTAAAGATGTAATTACTTATATCCAGAGCGGTAATGTTATTTTCAAAACTGATAAAAAGTTTACAAACGAATCTTTGGGAAAAATACTTGAAAAAAAGATTAATGAAAAATTTAATCTGGATGTACCTGTAATTATGCGGCAGTTAGAAGAAATGAAGAATATCCTCTCAATTAATCCTTTCTTAAAAATTAATAATGTTAATATTGAAAAGCTTCATGTGACTTTTCTTGATAAAATTCCTTCCCTAAGCGAATTACAGAAAATTAAAGAATATGATTATTCTCCGGATAAGTTTATTATTAATGACAAGGAGGTTTTTCTCTATTGTCCGGGTGGATACGGAAAAACCAAACTCTCCAATAATTTTTATGAAAATAAACTTAAAGTTCGGGCTACTACCAGGAACTGGAAGACAATCAATAAACTTGTAGAACTAGCTTCAGGCAAATAAAATTTATTAAAAATTCTTATTTAACAGGATCGAAATGTCGTGTCCTTTAGTGTAACCAACTATAGAATTAGGTGAATTTATATTTGTTATTGCAATGCTGTCCGAGATGATTTCTCTTTTAACCAATCCTGCCTGCAGACTGACATAATCAATCATTCTTAGATTTGGTACTGTCAAATCAGCTTCAATTATATAACATTTATAATAATTTTTGTTTACTTCTATTGAAGTTGTCCCTTTTACAATTCTATCTCTGTAGAAAGGTATTTTTAATTCGTTCCATATCTCACCAGTATATAAGGGATATTTTAGTACAATTCTAGGAGGATTAAAATATTGAATTGAATCATCTGAACTTTTATTGATTATGGAATTAAATGTTAAGTCCTCACATATTTTTTTAAATTCTGCAAATGTTAGATATTTTTTATTATGTAATTTGGGAATTATTGGGTATGAAGTTCCAGCATTTCTGTATGCAATTATTGAAAAAACAGAATCATTATTAATATACCAGTTTTCTGAAAATGATTCGGGTGAATCAGTATTATAAGCTTCAATTTTAACAAGATCTTTATAGCCGGGAAGTGAATCACTAACTGAAGAAATTTTAACAATAGTATTGGGAACTTCCATAATTTGTGTGCTGTCAATACCACCGGAATTATTTAAATATTCATTTGATAGTTTTGATGAATATTCCCATTGATAATTTAAATTTGCCGGGTATTTATTTAAGTTGCTTTCCGGATCAACTCCTTGATTATGTCCTTTACATCCGAAAAAAATAATTACGCATAGTAATAAGATTGAAGATTTCATACCTTCCCCATAAAAATTTAAATCAAATATAAATATACACCTAGTTTCATTAAAATCAATTATTTTTATATTTAAGTTTGATAAATAAAAATTAAAATATGAAAAGATACGAAAAGCATATATTCATTTGTGAAAACAAGAGACCGGCTGAAGATCCGCGCGGATGCTGTACTGATAAGGGGGGAATTGAGTTAAGAGCAAAATTCAAACAGCGGATAAAAGAGCTTGGATTAAAAACAACTGTAAGAGCAAATGCGTCAGGCTGCCTGGATGCCTGCGAATTCGGTGCTTCGGTAGTTGTATACCCTGAACAAATATGGTATGGTGGAGTTACTTTAGATGATGTCGAAGAGATTATTCAGTCTCATATTATTAATAATAAACCTGTAGAAAGATTATTTATTTTACATCCAAAATTCAATAAAGATGAAATCAAAATATGATGCTTCTGCAACAGCTGCAGAAAAAAAACATGCAAAAGAAGTCTTTTCTTTATTAAGAAAAGAATATCCGAAGGTTAAAAGTGCCCTGAATTTTTCCAATGCCTTTCAGCTCTTAATAGCAACAATACTTGCTGCACAATGTACCGATGAAAGGGTTAATATTGTAACAAAAGATCTGTTCAAAAAATATAAAACTCCGGCAGAATTTCTTGCAGTTTCAAATGAAGAATTGGAAAAGGATATTTTTTCGACAGGCTTTTACCGTCAGAAAGCCAAAAGCATAAACAATTGCTGTAAAAGTCTGGTTGAAAATTATAAAGGGAAAGTGCCCAAAGATTTTGACGAAATAAATAAATTACCGGGAGTTGGTAGAAAAACTGCATCAGTTGTTGCAGGAAATGCATTTGGAATACCTGCAATAGCAGTTGATACTCATGTAATCAGATTATCAAACATTTTGGGATTTATAGATTCGAAGGATCCTGCTAAAATTGAATTTAAATTAAAAGCATTACTTCCTGAAGAAGTTTGGGTAAATTCTTCACATTGGCTTGCTACACATGGCAGAAAGATATGTTCGGCAAAAAAACCAAAATGCTTGCAGTGTGTTTTAGGGAATATTTGCCCAAGTTTTAACCCGGCAAACGGATAAATACAAATCAGGATAACATTGTATGAATGTATTTCTGAATGATTAAATAATTTAAAAGGATTATAGAGATGGAAGATAAATCTCGAGATAGAAATTATTGTCTATCAATATTAAAAGAATACACTAAAAGTGATAGTCTGCTGAAACATGCATATGCTGTAGAAACATGCGTAAGAGCATATGCAAAAAAGTTTGGTGAGGATGTGGAGTATTGGGGAAATGTTGCACTTCTTCATGATTTTGATTATGAAAAATTTCCTACCGCTGAAGAACATCCATTTAAAGGATCTGAGATTTTAAAGGGAAGGGATTTAGTCAGGATTTTACTGATTCGATTCTTTCTCATGCCGATCATTCAGGTGTTCCACGAAATTCATTATTAAGAAAAACTTTGTTTGCCTGTGATGAACTGGCTGGCTTCATTACTGCAGTAACTTATGTCAGACCAAGTAAAACTGTTGATGAGGTTGAAGTAAAATCTGTCAAAAAGAAACTGAAAGATAAAGCGTTTGCCAGGAATGTAAGCCGCGAAGATATTCAGCATGGAGCAGAAGAGCTGGGGATTCCTCTTGAGGAGCATATTGACTTTTGTATAAAGGCCATGAGAGAAAATAAAGAAGAGTTAGGTTTGTAATCCTGACAGTTAGGATTTCGAAATCATTTATAGAATAAATCTTTTTATGTAATTGAATGCTTTGGGGGAATTTGACTTTTTTTGATCTAATATATCAATTGACTTGATTCTTTTATTTCCTATTTACTAAATTGAGTCTGTTAAAAGGGAGTACTTGATAGGGATCGTTGCTACTATAGATATCTTGTAATTTTATAATAATTATTTCCTGCTCACTCTATGAAGAGCAAGATCTCAACAATTTTAATATTACTACTAATAAACCTACCGTTATTAGCCCAGAATGAAATAGAAGTAATTTCATCGGGCAGAAGTTCCCTTGTAATAGCATATACGCCGCGGTATGAAGATACCACCCACATAAAAATAAATAACGAAGATTATATAAAGATAAATCTCTCCGGCAGCTATTATACAAAACCGGAAGACTGGGGAATGCCCGCCCTACCTAAGCAAGGAATAAATGTAGGAGTTCCCTCAGAATATGGCAATACGATAAGAATATTGAAAAGTAGTTCAAAGGAGATAAGCGGAAAAATAGTTCCGAAGCCTAAGATGGTAAAGGATAAAGGATTAAATGATTTGGTGTATGAGTTAAAGCCGGGTTATAACAGTTATGAAGACAACACAGAACTGGTAGGTTTTGGAGATTATGGTATAGTAAGAGGAATCCCGGTCCAGACGCTGGTAATATCTCCGGTGTCATATATTGCTTCACAAAATACAATAAAGATATACACCCGTATAGTATTTGAAGTAACGTTTTCCACCAATCAGAAGATAACTACAGGGCCTTCAGATAATTTTCTTCAGGGAGCAATGATAAACTATAATGTAGCCCGTTACTGGTCAAAGGATATAAGCAGTAGGTTAAGGAAAAGGAGCAGTGCAGTAAATAGTGTACTAAGCACAGGTAAATGGGTAAAGTTCGAAGCACCGGGTGAAGGGATGTATAAGATCACCCGTTCAATGCTCACATCCTTTGGAATAGATGCTGGTACAGTAGACCCGCGGACAATAAAGATATATAACAATGGAGGCAAGATGCTTCCGGAAGATGTGAATATGCCATATCCAACGGACCTACAGGAGAATGCGATAATAGTGAAGGGAGAGGAAGACGGAAAGTTTGATGAAGGAGATTATATACTGTTTTACGGTAGGGGTAATGATTTCTGGGATTATGATACAGTCAGCCGTAGTGTAAAGAGGCATTTTAATCTATATTCAGACCATAATTATTATTTTATTACCTCGGGAGGAGCCCCTGGAAAGAGAGCAGAGACAAAGACAAGCTTAAATGAAAGTAATGTATATACCCAGTCAACTACCCAGGCCTTTGTAGATTGGGAGAAGGACAAGATAAATATATTTTCAAGCGGGAGATATTTTCTGGGCGATGGATTTTCCTCATCCACGGTATCACAGACTTATTCAAATAAACTGGACGGCAGGAACTCAAATTATCCTATAAATTACTCATTCAGAATTGTTAATGTAATAGAAGGAAATATTAATCTCGAATTATATGAAAATTCGAGTAAAATCTTTTCAAGAGTTCTTCAGGGAACTTCAGCATTGAGAGATTGGCGGGAATATGCTCATGGTAATGAATTTAATGGAACCGTGAAATATGGAGATAATCTTCCTGATAATCGTAGTGTATTAAAGTTCCAGGTGAATGCAAACTCATCAAATACATTTGCTTACCTTGATTATTTTGAGATAACCTATCAAAAGAATTTAACAGCCACAAATGACAGTTTAATATTTTATTCAAAAGATACGACCTCCGTAATCGGATATGACTTATCAGGATTTTCGAATTCCGATATCCAGGTGTATGATATCTCTGATTATTCAAACATGAAGACAGTAACAGGTATGAGTTCACCTAGTGGAGGAGAGTTCAAGTTCCAGTCAAGTGAAAATGCAGGGAAAGTATCCAAGTATATAGCAGTAGGAAATGACAAGTATAAGACACCGATAAATCCGGAAGAAATCAGCAATCAGAATTTACATGGAATAACCAACGGGGCCCAATACATAATTTTAACAGATAAATCCTTTAATGAGCAGGCAAACAGGCTTAAGAATTACCGTGAGAATGAATCAAAGGAGAAGATATCATCGATAGTAGTAGATGTAGACCAGATATATAATGAGTTTTCAGGAGGAGCATTGGATGTATCCGGGATAAGGAATTTTATAAAATATGCCTATGATAACTGGACAATAAAACCTGAATATGTACTATTGTTTGGAGATGGAAATTATGACTATAAGAATATAGAAGGAAGCAATAATAATTTTGTCCCGCCATATGAGTCTAATCCTTTTATAGATCATAAATACAATGAAATATATTCCTATCCAATGGATGATTATTATGTTATGGTAGATGGTGATGATAATAAAATTGATTTGGCTATTGGGCGGATAAATATCCAAAGTCTGGAAGATGCTCAAACAGTAGTGGATAAAATTATAAATTATGAAAATAATACAGACCATGACCTGTGGCGCAATTTAATTACAATAGTAGCCGATGATAATGTTACAAGTACTGGAACTGAAGATAATTTACATACTCCTCAGGCAGAATATTTATCGAATAATATTATCCCCGGTTCATTTAATATAAATAAAATATACCTGGCAGCTTATCCAACTGTTATAACAGGAGTAGGAAGAACCAAACCTGCAGTAAATGAAGCGATAATAGCAGCGATGAACAATGGATCATTAATCGTTCATTATGTAGGTCACGGTAATGAACATGTATGGGCACATGAGACAGTTTTTGAGAATACTAGTTCAATTCCCAGGCTTCATAATCCTGATTATTTTTTCCTCACCGTTGCTTCGTGTGGTTTTGGATATTATGATAAAACAACTGCTCAAAGTGGTACCGAGCTATTATTATTAAAAGAAAATAGCGGTGCAATAGGCATATTTTCTGCTACAAGACCGGTTATTTCAGTTGATAATGCAGCAATAAGTAATGCATTTTATTATACTCTTCTTAATTCAAAACGTGATTCTTTATATTTATCCAAAACTATAGGAGAAGTCTATTCAATTACCAAAAGTTCATACAATAGTGAGAATGATCAAAAGTTTACATTATTCGGAGACCCGGCAATAAGACTTCTGACTCCACGATATTATGCAGCTATTGATTCAATAAACGGACATAGGTTTACTCTATCTGATACATCTGCTCCAACAATACAGATAAAAGCATTAAGTCATACCAGGATTGAAGGAGTAATAGAAAAACCGGATAAAACAGTCTGGAGTAATTTTAATGGTGAGGGAATAATATCTGTATATGATTCAGAAAGAAAGATACCACTGGAACAACTAAATGGTTACCCGATGACAGTGCAGGGAGGAACAATATTCCGGGGCAAAGTATCAGTAACAAACGGACATTTCAGTTCAAATTTTATAGTACCCAAGGATATTTCGTATCAGAATGAAAATGGTAAAGTAATTATTTATTTCTATAATAATGAAGGTGATGGATTAGGCTATACGGATAATATAACAATAGGCGGAACAGATTCCAGTGTAGTAAATGATGGTAAGGGCCCTGATGTGGAAATATATTTTGATGATGCTACTCCTAGCACATCATATTTGATAAATCCCAACTCAAAGCTGATAGTAAAGTTGTCAGATGAGACAGGGATAAATTCAACGGGAACAGGAGTAGGACATCAGCTGGAAGGAATATTGAATAATAAAATAAGCAGCCCGATAGATTTCACAAATTATTTTACCGGAGATAAAGATTCGGGAGGAAAATCAGGAGAGATAAACTATACATTTAATGATATCACCCCGGGAGAATATAAGATAGAAGTAAAAGCTTGGGATGTATTTAATAATTATTCATCTAGGACAGCCTATTTTACAGTGGTTAATGGAGATGATCTTGTATTGAGCAATGTATACAATTATCCTAATCCATTTTCAGGTAAAACAACCTTCACATTTCAGCAGAACTTAAATTCGTTACTTGATTTGAAGATAAAGATCTATACAATAGCCGGCAGGCTGATAAAAGAGATAGAGAAAGATAATATAAGTGACAAATATGTATTGGTCCCCTGGGATGGGCGGGATGCAGATGGAGATGTAATAGCGAACGGGACATATTTTTATAAACTGATAGTAAAGACAATTGACGGCAAGTATAATACAAGTGTCATAGGTAAACTTGCTGTTATTAGATAAATTTTTTCTGCCATGATATATCAAACTTTCGTTAAAAAATAAACCGGGGAAAATAATTCTTCAAATTCCATTTGTAATATTTGCATGTAATAATTCTTGATTTTAAGAAAAGTACCGAATTGATGGTTAATGGAATTATTTAGATGAATTATGATTTTTTTATCCTTTTAATTTATGATTTGTTATAAAATGACAATTTTATCAAAATTGTAGGAATAAATTTTTTTTATAATTAATCTGATTAACCTGATATTATACTAATAATATTGGCATTATGATTGTTATTCCTTAAATTAAAACTCTTAATTTTTAGGAATTAATAGTTTATATAAGAATTTACAATAGACTTGATTATTGTATTTTTACTTTACTAATTTAAGTTATAATAAAAGGAGAATATTTTAGAGATTATTGCTACAGGATATTTCAAGTTAATAATTACAAAAAGTTATAAATAGTTAGACAATATAAATTTAACTTCTGAATGAAGAGCAAGATCTCAACAATTTTAATATTACTACTAATAAACCTACCGTTATTAGCCCAGAATGAAATAGAAGTAATTTCATCGGGCAGAAGTTCCCTTGTAATAGCATATACGCCGCGGTATGAAGATACCACCCACATAAAAATAAATAACGAAGATTATATAAAGATAAATCTCTCCGGCAGCTATTATACAAAACCGGAAGACTGGGGAATGCCCGCCCTACCTAAGCAAGGAATAAATGTAGGAGTTCCCTCAGAATATGGCAATACGATAAGAATATTGAAAAGTAGTTCAAAGGAGATAAGCGGAAAAATAGTTCCGAAGCCTAAGATGGTAAAGGATAAAGGATTAAATGATTTGGTGTATGAGTTAAAGCCGGGTTATAACAGTTATGAAGACAACACAGAACTGGTAGGTTTTGGAGATTATGGTATAGTAAGAGGAATCCCGGTCCAGACGCTGGTAATATCTCCGGTGTCATATATTGCTTCACAAAATACAATAAAGATATACACCCGTATAGTATTTGAAGTAACGTTTTCCACCAATCAGAAGATAACTACAGGGCCTTCAGATAATTTTCTTCAGGGAGCAATGATAAACTATAATGTAGCCCGTTACTGGTCAAAGGATATAAGCAGTAGGTTAAGGAAAAGGAGCAGTGCAGTAAATAGTGTACTAAGCACAGGTAAATGGGTAAAGTTCGAAGCACCGGGTGAAGGGATGTATAAGATCACCCGTTCAATGCTCACATCCTTTGGAATAGATGCTGGTACAGTAGACCCGCGGACAATAAAGATATATAACAATGGAGGCAAGATGCTTCCGGAAGATGTGAATATGCCATATCCAACGGACCTACAGGAGAATGCGATAATAGTGAAGGGAGAGGAAGACGGAAAGTTTGATGAAGGAGATTATATACTGTTTTACGGTAGGGGTAATGATTTCTGGGATTATGATACAGTCAGCCGTAGTGTAAAGAGGCATTTTAATCTATATTCAGACCATAATTATTATTTTATTACCTCGGGAGGAGCCCCTGGAAAGAGAGCAGAGACAAAGACAAGCTTAAATGAAAGTAATGTATATACCCAGTCAACTACCCAGGCCTTTGTAGATTGGGAGAAGGACAAGATAAATATATTTTCAAGCGGGAGATATTTTCTGGGCGATGGATTTTCCTCATCCACGGTATCACAGACTTATTCAAATAAACTGGACGGCAGGAACTCAAATTATCCTATAAATTACTCATTCAGAATTGTTAATGTAATTCCTGCATATATTAGCCTGGAATTGTATGAAAACTCAACAAGAATATTTGCTCAAAATTTATCGGGATATTCAACTTCAGATGTATATACTCATGGTATCGAATATAATTATTCTGCAAGATATACTGGAGACCTTCCTGATAACCGAAGTGTATTAAAATTCCAGGTAAATGCAAATTCATCCAATACCTATGCCTACCTAGATTATTTTGAAATATCCTATCAAAAGAATTTAACAGCCACAAATGACAGCTTAATCTTTTACTCAAAAGATACAACCTCAGTAATCGGATATAACTTATTAGGATTTTCGAATTCCGATATCCAGGTGTATGATATCTCTGATTATTCAAACATGAAGACAGTAACAGGTATGAGTTCACCTAGCGGAGGAGAGTTCAAGTTCCAGTCAAGTGAAAATGCAGGGAAAGTATCCAAGTATATAGCAGTAGGAAATGACAAGTATAAGACACCGATAAATCCGGAAGAAATCAGCAATCAGAATTTACATGGAATAACCAACGGGGCCCAATACATAATTATAACAGATAAATCCTTTAACGAGCAGGCAAACAGGCTTAAGAATTACCGTGAGAATGAATCAAAGGAGAAGTTATCATCGATAGTAGTAGATGTAGACCAGATATATAATGAGTTTTCAGGAGGAACATTGGATGTATCCGGGATAAGGAATTTTATAAAATATGCCTATGATAACTGGACAATAAAACCTGAGTATGTACTATTGTTTGGAGATGGAAATTATGACTATAAGAATATAGAAGGAAGTAAAAATAATTTTGTTCCTCCTTATGAAACAGTACCAACCGGTTCTTTAAAATATAATGAGATATGGTCCTATCCAATGGATGATTATTATGTAATGGTAGATGGTAATGATAATAAAATTGATTTGGCTATAGGTCGGATAAATATACAAAGTCAAGACGAAGCTCAGACAGCAGTGGATAAAATAATAAGTTATGAAAATAATACGGATAACGACCTCTGGCGGAATTTAATAACTGTTGTTGCCGATGATGGTCCTGCCGGGCCTGGCCAAAATGATGGTTCCCTCCATACAGGGCAGGCTGAATATTTAGCCAATAATGTTATTCCCGGTTCATTTAATATAAATAAAATTTATCTTGCAGCTTATCCTACTGTTATTACTGGTGTAGGCAGGACAAAACCAGCAGTAAATGAAGCAATAATAGCTGCAATGAATAACGGTTCATTAATCGTTCATTATGTAGGACATGGAAATGAGCATGTCTGGGCGCATGAATCAGTTTTTGAAAACAGCAGTTCAATTCCAAGACTACATAATACTGATCTGTTTTTTCTTACAGTTGCTTCATGTGCATTTGGTTATTACGATAAGACAACAGCACAATGCGGGGCGGAATTATTATTATTAAAAGCCAATAGTGGTGCGATAGGTGTCTTTTCTGCTACAAGACCGGTTTATGCATTACAAAATGCTGCTCTTAGCTATACATTTTATAACTATTTCCTTGGTTCAAAGGATAGCGCAAATATGCCTATAACCGTTGGAGATGCTTACTTTTTAACAAAGGCTATTCGTTCAGAAACCAATGATCAAAAGTTTACATTATTCGGAGACCCTGCATTAAGATTGTTAATTCCTCACTATACTGCATCAATAGATTCTATTAATGGTCATAGTTTTAATATTTCAAAAAGCAGTTCCGGGGTTGCTACTCCCGTTGCCTCGGTTCAAATAAAAGCCTTAAGTCATACGAGGATTGAAGGAGTAATAGAAAAACCGGATAATACAGTTTGGAGTAATTTTAACGGAGAAGGGATCGTTTCAGTATATGATTCTGAAAGGAAAGTACTGCTGCCTCAGCTAGCTGGTCCTGCCTATCCGGACGGCTACCCGATGACAGTACAAGGTGGAACAATATTCAGAGGAAAAGTATCAATAACGAACGGACATTTCAGTTCAAATTTTATAGTACCCAAGGATATTTCGTATCAGAATGAAAATGGTAAAGTAATTATTTATTTTTATAATAATGAAGGTGATGGATTAGGCTATACGGATAATATAACAATAGGCGGAACAGATTCCAGTGTAGTAAATGATGGTAAGGGCCCTGATGTGGAAATATATTTTGATGATGCTACTCCTAGCACATCATATTTGATAAATCCCAACTCAAAGCTGATAGTAAAGTTGTCAGATGAGACAGGGATAAATTCAACGGGAACAGGAGTAGGACATCAGCTGGAAGGAATATTGAATAATAAAATAAGCAGCCCGATAGATTTCACAAATTATTTTACCGGAGATAAAGATTCGGGAGGAAAATCAGGAGAGATAAACTATACATTTAATGATATCACCCCGGGAGAATATAAGATAGAAGTAAAAGCTTGGGATGTATTTAATAATTATTCATCTAGGACAGCCTATTTTACAGTGGTTAATGGAGATGATCTTGTATTGAGCAATGTATACAATTATCCTAATCCATTTTCAGGTAAAACAACCTTCACATTTCAGCAGAACTTAAATTCGTTACTTGATTTGAAGATAAAGATCTATACAATAGCCGGCAGGCTGATAAAAGAGATAGAGAAAGATAATATAAGTGACAAATATGTATTGGTCCCCTGGGATGGGCGGGATGCAGATGGAGATGTAATAGCGAACGGGACATATTTTTATAAACTGATAGTAAAGACCATTGACGGCAAGTATAATACAAGTGTCATAGGCAAGCTTGCTGTTATTAGATAAATTTTTTTGCCATTGAATTCTTATATATAGAAGGCCTATATTACATAGATTGATTTTATTTAAGATTAAATAAATCATAAATGGAGGAACAATAAAATGAAAATAATTCTCAGACTAATGTTGGTCAGCATGGTGTTTGTACTAGGTCATCAGGTTGTGTATGCACAAGGTGAAGCTGCTGTACCATTTCTCGAGTTAAATCCTGACTCAAGAGCAGGTGGAGTTGGTGAATCAGGAGGAGGATTAGCTGACAATTCTGCGGCAATATACTGGAATCCGGCGGGTATTGCTTTTCTCTCAGGAACAGAAGTAAGCATTACTCACAGTAACTGGCTGCCGCAATTTAATCTCGATCTTTTTTATGATTACCTTACTTTCCGACAATATATTGAAGATATTAAGGGAAGCGTAACTTCAAGTATTACATATATGAATTACGGTGAATTCGTGAGAACAAGTGAGGACTCACCTAACCCTATAGGTACTTTTCATTCTTTTGATGCAGCATTTACAGTTGGTTATGCAACCAAGTTATCACCCGATTGGGGTATAGGTTTTAATTTTAGACTCATATATAGTAAATTGTCAGATCAGCCGACCGGTCAGGAGCAAGGGAAAGGTACTGCCACTTCAGTTAGTTTTGATGTTGCAGGAATGTGGAGACCAGCAACTTTTGTTCTTCCTTTTATTGATGAAGATATTGGTGGAAAAATTAGTATTGGTGCTAACTTAAGTAATCTTGGACCTAAGATTTCATATATCGACAGGGCACAGGCCGATCCTATTCCAACACAATTAAGATTAGGTTTTGCTTATCAATTATTTGGAGATGACTTTAATTCCTTAATTTATACTCTGGATTTCAGCAGGCTCCTTATTGACAAAACACCGGTTGATAGTGCAAAAGGTATATATACCTCTACTTCAAAAGAATTTTATCAGGCTATCTTTACATCATGGACAGATAAACCTTTTAGTGAAGTAATGAGATCTTTTGTTACATCAATGGGATTTGAATATTGGTATGGAACTCCCGGAGACTTTTTATTTGCTTTAAGAACAGGTTTCTTCTATGAAGATCCAAGCTTTGGAAATAGAAAATTTATCACCTTCGGAGCCGGTATCAGGTATGACATTTATGGTTTTGACTTCAGTTATATTTCTACGGATGTATTTAAAGGCAGTGAGCAAAGCCCTCTTTCTAATACACTAAGATTTTCTATTTTAATTGGATGGGGCGGAGTCCCTCAAAAAACAATGGGGATACCTCGAGGAATTTAAATCTAAATGTTAAAAATATTTTCTCTTTTTATCGTTTTAGTTGGTTTGGGCAGTTTATCTGCCCAAACATTTATTGGTAAACTGAATGCCGGAACTTCAGATTCACAAAAATTATATTCCCGAAATGACACTTTAAAAATTCTTGCTGTAATGGTTAATTTCCAGGAAGATAAAGATGAAGCAACATTCGGAAACGGTAAGTTCGGGTCAGTCTATTCTAAAGATTATGGATTGTCAATCCTTGATCCTTTACCTCATAACAGGCAGTATTTTGATGCTCACCTCCAGTTTGCTAAGAATTATTTTGAAAAAGTTTCAAACGGGAAGCAAAAGATATCTTATTATGTTTTACCTGATACTTTTTCAGTATCAAAAACCATGAGGAATTATTCTCCGCCTTCAAATTCAAGCGACTTCACTACTCTGGCAGATTATTCTAAAGAGGTTTGGACAAAGGCAGCGCAAATTTATCCGAATTTTGATTTTAAGGATTATGATATATTCCTGATATTCCATGCTGGTGTTGGGAGAGATATTTCACTTCCCGGTAGTGTTGGGGATGAACGCGATCTCCCTTCAATTTATTTAAGCACAAAAACTTTAAAAGATATCTACGGACAAAATTTTTTAGGATTCCCGGTTTCCAATGGTACTTTTAATATTACAAATAGTATGATCATTCCGGAAACTGAAAGCAGGGAATTATCAGGCTTAGGAGGTACTGCTCTAATTCAAATTTCTATTAATGGCTTACTGGTTTCAAGTATTGCAAGCTATCTTGGTTTGCCTGATCTTTTCGATACGCAAACAGGCAAAAGTGCAATCGGCAGATTTGGTTTAATGGACGGTCAGGCTATTTTTGCGTATAACGGTTTATTTCCCCCGGAACCTTCTGCCTGGGAAAAGATATTCTTAGGCTGGGCAGAGCCTGTTTCTGTAAAACCGGGAAATTATTATGTTAATTTGTTTACTAATCTTGCTGCCTCAGGGAATGATACAACTATTTTAAAAGTTCCAATAAATTCTTCAGAATATTATCTTCTTGAGAATAGAATCCGGGATGCCAATAAAGACGGAGCCAGAATAAAGTACGTCCTTGGAGGTGATACACTTATAAAAGTATTTCCAAATGATACTTCAGGTTTTTATAGTTATGAGACAGATTCTCTTAAAGGAGTTGTTATAGATGTTGATGAATTTGACTGGGCGGTCCCTGGAAATGGAGTTGTTATTTGGCATATCGATGATAATATAATCAATACAAAGATAGCCGAAAATCAGATTAATACAGATATGCAGCATAGGGGAGTAGGTGTTGTAGAAGCCGATGGTATCCAGGATATCGGAAAGGAATACACGGATCTATTCGGTGATGTTGTAGTTGGTGAAGGTACTCCTGAAGACTTTTGGTATTCTTCTAATCCATCGCATTTTTATGAAAATAAATTCGGAAAAGATACAAGACCAAGCAGCACTACAAACTCAGGTGCTTATAGTCTAATTACTATGTCAAATTTTTCTAATTATGCAGATAAGATGAGTTTTAATATTAGCTATGGTGATTCTTTGATAGTCCCAATATTTTCTACACAATTAAACTTAACATCTTCTAATAATCATCTTACAAATTTGGTGAATAAATTTGCTGTGTTAAATGATTCCGATTTAATCATTGTAAATGAAAATGGGAATGTAGAAAACACTCTGCATAACTTTTCAAACTTTAAACCTGCTTCTGTAAATATTAATAATACAAACTATATTGTAGGAGTATCGGGAAAAATTCTTAAAGTGTGGACAGATAATCCCGAAAATTTAAATACAACTAATATTCATGAAGAAATCACTTCCCCCCCGGTGATAATAAACAGCAGTACAAATCCTGAAATATTAATCGGAACCTATTCAGGAAAGATATTAACTTATTCTCTTGATTCTCAGACAAAAACAGATTCGTTAACAGCACCGGATGATGTATGGATTAAAAGAATTGCTGCAAACGGAAATGATATCTATTATGTAGGAGTTAGTAAAATAGCAGCTCTTCAAAAATCAAAATCAGGCGAATACCCGGAGATATTGTATAACAATAAAAATGATTCTAGAACCTCAGCACAAAATATTTATGAGCTGGCTTTGACAAAAAATTCTGATGGTAATGATATTGCAGTAATTCTTTCTGATAATAATTACTTTGGTGCTGTCTCAGGTAAATCTTTTGAAAATTTCAAGATAAATACTACTGAAAAGATTACTTCATTTGCTCTTGCAGATTTAAAACAGGATGGCGAAAATTATATAATATTTAATAACGGCAGCAGCCTTGAAGCTGTAAATTTTAAAGGTGTTCCTGCGGATAATTTCCCATTTAAAGATCCGCTTGAAATAGGTTTTACCGGTACCCCTTTAGCTGCAGACTTTTCCGGGAATAAAAATTCCGAAATAATATCAGAAACTAAAGACGGAAGAATTTACGCAATTGATGGAGAAACCGGGAAAGTTGTGGATGGTTTTCCTATTTCTGCAGGTGCTGAGTTAACTTCAACCCCATCTTTATTTGAGAGTAACGGTAAAATATCGATGGGAGCAATTAATAATAAGAATAATTTTTCCGCATGGGTAATAGGAGCTTCATCAGGAACTATTTTTTGGAGTGAGGAAAACGGGAATAGTCTAAATAATTCATTCTTGAATACAGCCCGGAATACTTCAGTAGTAAATGAATTTTTCCCGAAGGAAAAGGCATATAATTACCCTAACCCGGTTTATGACAATCAGACTTTTATTCACTATTATGTGTCGGAAGATTCCAAAATAGATATTAAGATTTTTGATTTAGCAGGTGATTTTGTGGCTGAATTAAAAGATGATGCTAAAGGCAGAATGGACAATGAAACAATGTGGAAAGTGAATGATATCCAGAGTGGTGTTTACCTTGCAAGAATTGAAGCAACAGGAAGCAGCGGTAAGACCGAAACAAACATTATTAAAATTGCCATCATAAAATAGGAACCGGATGAAATCTCTGATACCGTCTAATTGAAGTTCTCAAAAATAATATAGGGAGGTTATCATGAGATGTTCAATCGGTTTATTTGCAATTCTCTTTGCGCCGTTTTTAATAGCACAGAGTATAGATTTAAGAGACAATAACAATCAATATGATTATGTAATTATTTCTGCCCCAGGTTTAATGAGTTCGTGTAACAATTTTAAAATACATAAAGAAATAGAAGGCCTAAAGGTTTTTGTCGTTTCAACGGATCAAGTTTATTCTCAATTCAATTCCAAAATTTCCAGGCAGGATAATTTAAGAGATTTTATCAGTTATGCAGGAACATATTGGAAATCTCCCAGGCCGAAATATTTTCTATTGGCCGGCGATTTATCAAAAATACCAAATTATGAATATTTGAGTCTTACCGGGTACAATGATACAACGAAAACTGATTATTACTATTCAGTTAATTTATATGATCCGGTTAGTCTGCATACTGATTTTTATGTAGGAAGAATTGCGGCAAGGACTGCGGATGAATTGAATAATTATTTCAATAAAGTTATTACTTATGAAAACGGCAGTAATATCCAGGGATGGAATCAAAATTCACTACTCGTTTCTGATGATGGTAAAACTCCCAACGGAAGTGATGGAAATTTATTCCAGGATTTATCCCTTCAAACGGGAGCACAGTTTCCCTCAATCATTAAAGTAAAATATTATTTTGAATCTGATACTTCCATGTATTACGGTAATAAAGACTCAATAATAAATTATATAAATACTACCGGAACGGGATCGGTCTTTTTTGTGGGACATAGCAATGATTCTGTCTTTACCCATGAAAAACTGTTTACTCTAAATGATATTAATTCGATTAACAATGGTGAAAAATATTTCTTTGTAAACTTTTTAGGTAAAAACAGTTTCTCAGATCTATCATCAACCAGTTTAATTGATCAAATGCTATTTAAAAAAGATGGAGCAGTTGCAGGTTTCAATACTGTTGGTATGGTCTTTGCGCTTGAAGGATCCGATTTGATCGGTGATTACATAAAATATTTATACTCAACACCTCATCTTACGTTAGGTGAGGTTGTGGACTTGGTATTAAATAATTCTTCTTATTCACAAAAGATACAATATAATATATTTGGCGATCCTTCGATAAAATTAAAGTATGATATTTCAGCCGGTGTTAATCCGCACGTAAGTTTAATGCCGAAGCAATATAAATTAGAACACAATTATCCAAATCCGTTTAATCCATCGACAACAATAGGATTTAATATACCAATGGATGATATAGTTCAACTAAAGGTATATGACGTATTAGGTAATCTGGTTTCTACTTTAGTAAACGGCCCGGTTAAAGCCGGGAGACACGAGATTAAATTTAATGGAAAGGATTTAAGCTCGGGTATTTATTTCTATTCTTTAAAAGCAACTAATTTTCAACAAACATATAAAATGGTTTTAATTAAGTGATTATGAGAAAATATTCTTGGATTTTGTTTTTTGTACTTTTAGTTAGTGTTAACTCGTTTGCACAATTTACGGAATTTCATCCTGAACTTGAATGGTATACTATAAAGGGAAAGCACTGCATGGTGCATTTCCATAAAGGTGCTGAAAGAACTGCCAGGGTAGTTGCAAAAATTGCCGACGAAGTTATCGGACCCCTTACTTCTTTATATGATTATGACCCCGGCATTATTAATTATGTAATAAAAGATATGGATGATTATTCAAACGGTGCAACTTATTTCTTTGATAATAAAATAGAAATATGGACAAGTGCACTGGATTTCGATTTGAGAGGTGCACATAACTGGCTGCGTAATGTTATCAGTCATGAAACAACTCATATGGTACAGATACAATCTGCTATGAAAGTTACAAGAACATTGCCCGCAATATTCCTGCAGGTACTTTCTTATGAGGATGAAAGAAGACCCGATGTACTCTATGGATTTCCTAATTTTATTGCCTCATACCCGTTGGCTACTATAAATGTACCTGCTTGGTTTGCTGAAGGAACTGCGCAGTATATGCGGAAAGAATTTAATTATGATAATTGGGACACTCACCGTGATATGGTACTCCGTTCTTATGCTCTTGATGGAAATCTACTTACCTGGAATGAAATGGGTGTATTTGGGAAAACAAGTTTGGGTAATGAATCTGTTTATAACCAGGGATTTGCTCTAACCAGGTATATCTCTCAAAAGTATGGTGAAGACAAGCTTGAGAAAATATCTCATGCATTAGGCAAGTTAACTAATTTTACTATTGATGCTGCTTTTGAAGATGTTCTTGGAAAAGACGGCAATCAGATATATAATGAGTGGAAAGATTATATAACTAAAAACTATAAGAAAAGATCTGCAAAAGTTCTGGAAAATCTTGTTGAGGGAGATAAAATTGTAAATGAAGGTTTCGGCAATTTTTATCCGGTTTTCTCTGCAGACGGTTCTAAATTCATTTATGTATCTAATAAATATTCTGATTATTTCGGACTTTCGGGCATTTATCTGTATGATTTCGCTACTAAAAAGGAAAAGCTTATTGTTTCAAATGTCCGTTCTACTGTCGGATGGATACCTGGTACAAATAAAATTATTTATTCAAAGCTAACAGAAGATAATCCCAACTGGTATAATGTTCATGACCTTTACTGCTATGATATCGATAAAGACGATGAAACAAGATTAACATATGATATGAGAGCAAATCAACCTGCCGTATCACATGATGGAACAAAGATAGTTTTCTTATTTGAAAGAGATGGGACTACAAATCTGGGAATGGTAGATATAAACGGAAAAAACTTTAAGAAACTTACAAAATTTGAAAACGGTGAACAGGTTTATAATCCCAAATTTTCAAATGATGATAAATTTATTGTTTTCGACTATTCCTACAGTGAAGGTAGGGATGTTGCAAAAATCAATATAGACGGAAGTGATTATCAAAAAATAATTTCACTTAAAAGCGACGATAGAAATCCTGTCTTTGATAAGAACGGAAACCTGATTTTTTGTTCGGATAAGACGGGTATATTTAATATTTATTCTTTAAATCTGAAGACAGGTGAAACCAAACAGTTAACAAATGTAATTGGCGGCGCTTTCATGCCCGATATTTCCGCTAATGGTGATATTTTATATACGGGTTATACCTCGTCCGGATTTAAAATATTTAAAATAACACCTGAAGAACAAAGTAAGGTTAAAATAGGGTATGATTATGTCTGGGAAAACGATCCTCCTTTGGATAAAGATAAGCCCAAAGGTGATTTAGTTAAATTTAATCTTGACAAGTTAAAGCATTATAATGATTATCAGACTCCTGATTATAAAGAAACAAAATATAAGGGAGTGTTTTCAAAGCTTACCTTTTACCCGTTTCTTCGTTTTGATAATTATAATACGGCAAATGGTTTTTTCCAGAGAATAAAACCTGGTGTGTTTGTTGCTTCCAACGATATGCTTGACAGGTATTCAATTTTTGCAGGTGCTGCAATTAATTCGCGGCTGGAAAGAGATCTTTTCTTAAACTTTGAATACAGGAATAAGCTGCCTTTGCTTTTTGATCTTGGTCTTAAACCGCAGCTTTCATTAGAACTTTATAATATTACCAGGAAAACGAACTCTAATGTCCTTTTCGGAGCTGATACGGTTAATAATGTAGTTCATTATGATGTTAAAATTCCAACCGATGTAAGTTATGATCTTTTTGAAGTGGATTTAGCAGCAAAGCACAGAATTTTTACAAGAGGAAGTGACCTTGAGCTAAGATATATATATAGCAGATACACTGCTACGATTGGAGATTTCATTTATCCTACACCTAATGGTCCGCAGCTTAATCCCACATTTAATGATACATATTTAATCGGCAGTAATTTCCAGGCAAAATATACATTTGAAGCTTTGCTGCCCTATAAAGATGCTGATATAAATCCTGTTGGTACTGAATTATCACTGCAGTATAATTATGAAATGAACAGGTATAATAATGAAGGCAAGTATAGTGCGGATGCCGGTTTCTTAAAACCTGATTACAATCATTTCAATTTTCACAGGTTAGAACTTAATACGAAATTTCATATCCCCTTATGGTATGATCATACATTAACTGCTCAACTAAGAATAGGCTCTATTCTGGGTCCGACAGTGCCGGATTTCTTCGACTTTTACCTCGGCGGTTTAATCGGTATGAAGGCTTACCCGTTCTATGCGGTTTCGGGTAACAGGGTCGGCTGGCTAAATTTAACTTACCGGTTCCCTTTGTTCCGCAATATGGATATGCGTGCTGGTCATCTTTATTTTGATAAAATTTTCTTATCGGTATACGGCGATTTGGGAAATGCATGGAATGGAAATATGCCGGGCTTAAGCACATTCAAAAAAGGAGCCGGGGCAGAAATACGTTTGCAAATGAATTCTTTTTATCTTTTCCCGACAAGCGTTTTCTTCAATGCTTCTTACGGCTTCGATAAGTTCACACGTACGGTAAATAATGATGTAATTACTTATGGAAAAGAATGGCGATTTTATGGTGGTATCTTATTCGGATTTGATATATAACTAAATAGTTAAAATGTCTGCATTTTTAATTAACTGGTGTTTTAAAAGTTAAGAAATCATACTATTAAAAAATTCATAATTTCTAGGAATTTAAATGAAAAAAAAATATATATTAATTTTAATAGCAATCTTAATTATTCCTGTAGAAGCCCAAACAGAAAAAGTATTATCAGGAAATCTGCAGGTGGACTCAAGATACTTATCCAGCCAAAATCGAGATTTAAAACAACCACAAGTCTTTTCAGCAAAGCAATTTCAATCATCTGAAACCGGTAAAAAATCTCCTTTACTTGGAGGCCTTTTATCATTAGTTGTTCCCGGTGCGGGAGAGTTTTATTCAGGAAGTTATTTGAAGGCGGGAATTTTTTTCGTTGTCGAAGCTGCCGTTGTAACAACTGCAATTATTTATAACAATAAAGGAAATAATAAGACTGATGAATTTCAAAACTATGCAGATCAAAACTGGAGTGTAGTTAAATATGCCCAATGGATGGTTGATCATAAAGATATATTGGGATTACCTGATAACCTGACTTATAGTGATATAATTGTTAAAAATGATCCTAATTTACATCCGTGGCAGCAAGTTAGTTTTGCTAAATTAAATTATTATGAGAGCCTTGTCGGTTCAAATGGTTATGGTTTTACTCACCAGTTGCCTTTACACGGTGAGCAGCAGTACTATGAATTAATTGGTAAATATCATCAATACAGTCCAGGTTGGGATAAATATGAAGGTGGTAGTGATGTCCATATTATTCCAGCTCAGATGAAATCCTATGCAATAATGCGTGGTGATGCTAATACTTACTATAATCATGCTGAAACAGCTGTAATTGGAATATATTTGAATCATTTTTTGAGTGCACTGGATGGTGTTTGGTCCGCAATCAGGTTTAATAAAGATATAGCTTTTAATACCAGAGTTAATACAATTAATGTTGCTGATAAATCATTATTAGTACCAACATTTAATATAAAATATAACTTTTAGACTTTAGTTATTGAATAGAACTGTTTAAAGGTCCTTTTTTTGAATTTTGACTTTTAACGTTATCATTTCTCAAGCGATATCATTAATTTATGATATCGCTTTTATTTTAATTCCTTATCCTTATCTTACTCTGAAAGGATTAAGATTAGGATTATCCCCAAGGGATTCCTTTGGAATGGGCAACATTAAGATAAGATTTAGTATACAAAAATATTATTATTTATTTAGTTTCATATGAAGACTCCTTTAGTAGTAATTATTGGAAGACCGAATGTTGGCAAATCAACCCTTTTTAATAGGTTAATTGGGAAAAGAGAAGCTATAGTTGATAATAAAAGCGGTGTTACGCGTGATAGAAATTATGGTGAAGTTGAATGGGCAGGAAAAGAATTCACTTTAATAGATACGGGTGGATATGTACCGAATTCAATAGAGCTTTTTGAAACTGCTATAAGAGAACAGGTCGAAATTGCAATTTCTGAAGCCGATGCAATTCTTTTTATGGTTGATGCCAGAACAGGTGTTAACCCGGTAGATATAGAAATTTCTAATATGCTGAGAACTGCTGATAAAAATTTTCTTCTAATAGTCAATAAAGTTGATTCCAAAAGCTTTGAATCTGCAGTAGCTGAATTTTATTCTTTAGGTGTTGATACAATTTATGATATCTCTGCCTTGGCCGGCAGAAAAATTGGAGATTTACTGGATGAATTAACAGCTGATTTCCCGGTTATTCAGAATGATGAAGAAGATAAAGATGAAAGATTAAAAATTGCAATTGTCGGCCGGCCTAATGTTGGAAAATCTTCCTTAACCAATGCTCTTCTAGGATATGATAGAAGCATAGTTACTGATATACCGGGAACGACACGCGATAGTCTTGATTCTATATTGAAATATTACAAAAAGGAGATAGTTTTAATTGATACTGCTGGTCTCAGGAAAAAGAAAAAAGTTGAAGAAAGCATCGAATTTTATTCAACTGTCCGTTCTTTAAAAGCTATAGGGGAATGTCATGTTGCGGTTATAATGATAGATGCGCAATACGGTATAGAAAAACAAGACCAAAAAATAATTGATGAAGCTGTAAGATGGAGAAAAGGGATAATACTTTCTGTTAATAAATGGGATCTTATTGAAAAAGATACAAATACAGCAAAGAAATTTGAAGATGAAATAAGATTTAAAACCGGGTCGATAGATTATATCCCGATTATTTTTGTTTCAGCAAAAACTAAACAAAGAATTTTTAAACTTATTGATCTTGCTTTATCAATTAATGAGGAAAGAAAAAAGAATATACCAACAAACGAATTAAATGATATCCTTCTGCCGGAAATTGAAAAATCTCCTCCGCCGACAACAGCTACAGGTAAAGAGGTCAAGATTAAATATATAACCCAGGTTGGAAGCAAATATCCTGTATTTTTGTTTTTTTTAAATTATCCAAAAGATGTTGCTGAACATTACAAACGTTACCTTGAAAAATTGATTAGAAAAAATTTCGGATTTAACGGTGTACCTGTTACTTTAAGCTTTAAGAAAAAATGAGGCTCCTGATAATTAACAATTGATAATTAACAATTTAATAATTAATCAATTAAGCTAATGAACAAAAATTTTAATCTTATTAATCACCCTCTTGTTAAAAGGGATATAACAATCTTAAGGGAAGTTTCCACACCTCCTGAAATATTTCGTGCCGTTGTAAGAAGAATCTCAATTATCCTTGCTGTGGAAATGAGTAAGGATTTTGAAATTTCAGAAATTAAAATAGAAACTCCTCTTGAAAGTACCGAAGGCCATAAGCTCAATCAAAGTATTGTCCTGGTACCTGTTTTAAGAGCAGGGCTGGGGATGGTAAACGGATTTCTGGAAGTTATTCCTGAAGCCAAGGTTGGACATATTGGCCTGCAGCGTGATGAAGAGACCCTTCAGCCTATTGAATATTATTTTAAAACTCCAAAAGATATTAATGAATCTAAGGTTATTTTACTTGATCCGATGCTTGCAACAGGAGGGAGTGCAACGGAAGCTTTAAAATATTTAAAAAACAGAGGGGCAAAAGAGTGTTCATTTGCGTGTCTTGTAGCTGCACCTGAAGGAATAAATAAAATTATGCAGGATCATCCGGGTATTAGAATTTATTCGGCAGCACTGGACAGAGAACTGAATAAAAAAGGATATATCCTTCCAGGTTTGGGAGATGCCGGAGATAGAACATTTGGGACGTTATAAAATTTATTTCACACTGGCTTTTCTTTTATCTCTATCATCAATTCTTTATTGCCAAAAGTATCCTGACAAAATCGTTGATAGTCTGCTGAATAGGGGAATCAATTTTATAATAATTCAAAATTATGAATCTGCAATAGAAAATTTTAACCAATTAAATAATGCTTATCCAAATCTTCCTTTTGGTAAAATTTATCTTGCGGCTGCAGAAATAGCTAGATCATATGATTTTAATCAGAAATTTAATGATGAATTAATTACCACTTATCTAAAAAGTGCAATTAATGAATCGGATTCACTCCTGGATGATAATGACCAAAATGTTTGGAACATTTATTTTGACGCATTGTCTAAAGGATATTATGCTTATTACCAGGCTTTAAATCGTAGTTGGTTTTCTGCAATTTCGAACGGATTTGATGCTGTTGAAGATTTTCAAAAATGCCTGATAAAAGACTCATCGTTTTATGATGCATATACAGCTATCGGAAATTTTGAATACTGGAAAAGCAGAAAAGCAGGTTGGATTCCCTTTGTAAGCGATAATAGCAGCGAAGGAATAAAATACATAATGAGAGCCGTGAATAATCCGGGATATAATAATTATTTGGCTGTTCACTCTCTTCAATGGATATATATTGACAAAAAAAAGTATAGTGATGTTATTAAGCTTTCAAAACCGGTACTTGAGAAATATCCGGAAAGCCGTTTTTTTAAGTGGGCATTAGCAAGAGCTTACGAGGAAATTGATAAAAAGGAATCTGTAAAAATATATTATGAAATTCTAAATTCTTATTTAAAAATAAATGAATTAAGCAAATTCCACGAAATTCTGCTTAAACATTTAATTGCTCAGCAATATGAGCATATAGGAGAATTTGATAAAGCCTTGACTTTATGTAATGAAATATTAACTATAGACTATAATTCTTCGTGGAATAAAGACAGCCTTGACAGTAGGATAGAAAGAGTAAAAGAATTGAAGAAAAAAATATTAAACGAGATAGGAAAGTAAAATTAAAAGAATTATGAATTTAGGATTTCTGATCACAGGCCTATCAGTCACCGTTTGAGAATTGCGGATTGTTATTCATTTTCCTAAAATCTGTAATATTTACTCTCTTTAACTAGTCCGGTAAATAAGTTAAATTAAAAGAGAAAGAAAACTATAAGTTTGTATGAACCTGGCTGCGACAAATAAGAAAATGCTTAACGATCTCTTGGATATCTGCCGGAAACATCTTCCGGCGGTAAATGAACCGCTTATAATAAAAAGCTTTGAGTTCGCTATGGAAGCGCATAAAAATGATTTGCGTGCCTCCGGTGAGCCGTATTTTACCCATCCGTTTGAAGTAGCAATGATCGTAGCTAGAGAACTTCCGCTTGATGATGTGACTGTTGCAAGCACATTGCTCCATGATGTAGTTGAAGATACTGAATTTGATCTGGATATACTGGCAAAAGAATTCGGTAATGAAGTTGCCGAAATTGTTGATGGTGTTACAAAGATTAGCGGGATATTTAAAGGACAGGAAATCACCCAGGCTGAAAATTACCGTAAGCTTCTTCTGTCCATGGTTAAAGATGTAAGGGTAATTCTTGTAAAATTTGCTGACAGGCTTCACAATATGAGAACACTTGAGTATGTAAATCCTGAAAAACAAAGGAGAATTGCCCAGGAAACCCTGGAAATTTATGCACCGTTCGCAAACCGTTTTGGTTTGGGAAGAGTAAAGTGGGAACTTGAAGATCTTTCCTTTAAATATTTAAACCGTGAAGCTTACGAAGAAATTGCAAAAAAGATTCAAAGTAAAAGAAAAGAAAGAGAAGCTTATATTAAGAAGTTTATAGATCCTATTCTTATTAAACTTGATGGCTATCATTTAAAATATGAAATAAGCGGCCGCCCCAAACATCTTTATTCTATTTACAGGAAAATGGTTAGACGAAATAAACCATTTGAAGAAATTTATGATCTCTTTGCAATCAGGATAATACTGGATACCGAAAATACAAACAATTGCTATACTACATTAGGAATAGTCAACCAAATGTACCTGCCTGTTCCTGATCGTTTTAAAGATTATGTTTCCATTCCAAAGACTAATAATTATCAGTCAATTCATACGACTGTAGTAGGTCCGGAAGGAAGGCTGGTTGAAGTTCAAATAAGAACCAGGAAAATGCATGAAGTTGCAGAAAAAGGTGTAGCGGCTCATTGGCGTTATAAAGAAAATAAGAGCGCTGCAGATCAAAATCTTGACAATTGGGTCAATTGGATAAGGGATATTTTTGAAAATGCCACGAGAGAGGAAACAAGGAAAGATCTCCTTGAAAGTTTTAAATTAAATCTTTATCAGGATGAAATTTATGTCTTTACTCCTAAAGGAGACTTAAGACGTTTGCCTGTACATTCAACACCTGTTGATTTTGCTTTTGAAATTCATAGTAAAATCGGGCATCATTGTATCGGAGCAAAAGTAAATGGAAAAATTGTACCTTTGGATACAGTACTGCATAGCGGTGACCAGGTTGAAATCATTTCTTCAAAAAATCAGCATCCTAATAAAAACTGGTTGAAATTTGTTACTACGCATAAAGCTCAATCGGCTATAAGGAAATTTCTAAATAAAGAAGAAGAAGATATTGTAAATTCCGGAAAAGAAATCTGGGAAAAAAGACTTAAAAAACTTAAGCTGGAATTTAATTCAAGTGATGTAGCAAAATTAGCATCAAATCTTAAATTTGAAAATAACAGGCAATTTTATACTGCAATTGCACAAGGAAAAATAAATCTGGAAGATGTTTTAACTGCAACCCAGGAAAAAGAGAAAAAAGAAGAAAAAGCACAGGTACTTGAATTTGAAAATTTTGCAAATATTGCAAGGGAAGATGCAGGAGGTGTTTTAGTTGACGGAAAGGATTATGGCATTTTATATTCTTATGCCAAATGCTGTAATCCTATTCCGGGTGATCCGGTAATAGGCTATATAACAGTCGGGGAAGGGATAAAAATTCACAGGAAGACATGTCCAAACCTGTTAAATCTTTCTATGAAGGATGAAAGCAAACTTGTTCCGGTTCAATGGCCGCAGAATGAAAGTTCATTATTTGTTGCCGGAATTACTGTAATGGGTGAAGATGCACCAGGATTATTAAATGAAATTTCTCACGCAATAGTATCTTATCAGAATACAAATATCAAATCTATCAATATAAATACGAGCAATTCTACTTTTGAAGGGAGTGTAACTCTTTACGTTCATAACCTTGAACATCTTTCACGGATTATGGAACGGCTTAAAAAAGTTAAGTCTGTTTATTCTGTAGAAAGATTTGAAAGTACCTAATTTTGAAAGATGAATATAGAATATTAGGGATCGATTTCGGTTTAAAAAGGATTGGACTTGCATTAACCGACCCGCTTTTAACTTTTTCTTATCCCTACACAACCATTTCAAATGATAATTCTTTATGGGACAATCTAAACTCTGTTATTGAAAAAAAAAATGTGAATAAAATTATTCTTGGATTTCCTAAAAAAAGTAACCGGCCGGATAAGGATATAACAAAAAATGTATTGGAATTTAAAAATAAACTTAGCCTGAAATTCAACCTTGAAGTTATTTTATGGGATGAGAGCTATACTTCTGAAATGGCTAAACAAATTATTATAAAATCAGTTGTTAAAAAATCTAAAAGAAGGGATAAAGGATTGATTGATCAAAATTCGGCTGCCATAATTTTGCAGGAGTATTTGAATGAAGAAAAGGAATAATGGAATGACAAAAATTGGAATAATGAATAGACCATGATATCCCAATACCAACTCTTTCACAATTTAATTATTCAAAAAAATTTTTTAGGCATGGTTTGAAATTTTCATTATTTTTAACTTTAGAATTATATTACAGTCAAATGTAATTATACAGGAGTGCTTTATGCCTGTTGCGTTAGGGTTCTTGGAAACAAACAGTTTAATAGGAGCAGTTGAAGCTTCAAATGTAATGGCAAAGACTTCTAACATTATTTTATTAGGAAAAGAAGTCCTCTCACAGGCTTCAATTACCATTAAAATCGTTGGTGAAAAAGATTCTGTGGAGGCTGCTATTAATGTCGGGACAGAAGCAGTAAGAAATTTAGAATTGAATGTATCTTCACATATCATAATTGAGCCTGATGAACAAATAATATCTGTTCTCCCTGAAATAAGCGGTTTATATTTTTCTTTAAAAAGGAATACAAAAAAGAAAATTAAAAAACCTGCAGAAAAACTAAAAGTTGAAGCTGAAAAAATACCGGCAGCAAAATTGGAACCTGAAATAATCGAACCTGAGAAACCGGAACCTGAAAAGATAAAGAATAAAAAATCAAAGATTAAAAAACCAAAAGTTGAAAAGACAAAACTTAAAAGTGAAAAAATTATAGCTGCCGATAATATTCCTGCAAATGATAATGATATTCTAATTATCAAAAGACCTGAAAAAAAATCAAAGAGAGAAAAAGCAAATAGAAAAACGGTTGAAGAAAAAATACCGGAAATCAAAGAAAGAAAGAGACCAGGTTATATAAATGATACTATTGAAAGATTAAGACAGGAAGCTCTTGGATTAAACAAATCCAAAAAGAAAAAACCGATAAAAAAAGAGATAAAAAAGAAAAGAGAAGGCAAAAACATAAATAAAGACGAGAACAATAATTTAAAATCCATGAATGTTCATCAGTTGAGAAAGTTAGCTAGAGACACAAAAAATTTTCCAATCCTGGGCAGAGAAATATCAAAAGCTAAAAGAGAAATACTTCTTGATTATTTTAACAATCTGAAATAATCTGAAATTTAATAATGAAAAAGAATCTGCACATTATAATCATATCGGTAATTTTCTCAATTATTTTATGGGTTTCTATATCTTTATCAAATGACTACTATGCTACCTTTAAAATTCCTCTTAAGCTTGTTAACTTCCCGGAAGGATATACGATTGGATCTAAATTACCGGATTATATATCTGTAAAATTAAAAGGAGAGGGATGGAAATTGGCAGCTTTAAAACTTGGAAGAGAAACTGATTATGTCGTTTCTGCCGGTAATGAAACTGGTAAACGTTTTATAAATCTTTATAATTATTTGGTTGATAATCAATGGCTTTCATCTGATATAGAGGTTATCGACATTTCCCCGGATACATTATCTTATAACGTCGAAAAGATTGCTTCTACACGTGCAGAGATTATCCCTAACTTAAATTTAAATTTCAAACCGGGATTCGGACTAGCTACTCCAATGGTCATTAAACCGGAAACTACTACAGTATTCGGCCCGACGAGTAAAATTAAAAATTTACGTGCTGTTACAACACGAAGATTATCATTAAATAATCTCGATGATAAAGTAGACGAAAAAATTCCCCTGGAAAAAATTCCAGAAATGAACTTCAGCAATAGTAATGTAAATGTTATTTTAGATGTGCAAAAAATAGTAGACAAAAATTTTGATAATTTAACAGTTAAAATAATTGATGTTCCGCCGGATCGTAATGTTGTTTTGCTTCCAAATACAATAAGTGTCGGTTTACGCGGGGGGGTTGATGTATTGGCAAAACTGGATAATAGCCGGATAAATGCTTATGTAAATTATAGAGATGTTGTCCTGGATACTTTGGGAAGTGTAGCACCCCAGATAGTACTTCCTGAAAACACGTCTCTAATTTATATAAAGCCCGAAAGGTTAAGATATATTATTAAGAAATTTAATTAAAATATAAATTAAAGAGCCTTGAGAGCAAGCCTCAGCTTCTGCAATTACCCTTTTAGGTTTTATCTGTGATAAATTAAAAAAATAGTAACCTGGGTTTGTTTAATCTTAATCATATGGATAATAGTAAATGTTCATTACGTTTGAAGGAATAGATTTTTGCGGTAAATCCACGCAGGTGGAACTTCTAAAGAATTATTTAACGGATAAAAATAAAAAAGTTGAAATAATCAGGGAACCCGGAGGTACTAATATTTCTGAGGAAATCAGGAATATTCTTCTTGATAAAAAGAATGGAAATATGTTTATGGAAACAGAATTCCTTCTGTTCTCTGCAAGCCGGGCACAGCTGGTTAGAGAAAAAATAAGACCTTACCTTGAAAAAGGATTTTACGTAATTTCGGATCGTTTTCATGATTCAAGTGTAGCTTATCAAGGGTACGGAAGAGGTATTTCTATTGAAGCTGTTTCAAATGTGAATAGTCTTGCAATCGGTTCAACAATCCCTGATATAACTTTTTTTATTGATATTCCTGTTGAGGAAGCTGAAAAGAGGAAAACCGGGAAATCTGTAACTGATCTTGATAGAATTGAAATCTCAGAAATGAATTTTTATAAACGTGTTAGAAACGGCTACCTGGAAATATCAAAAAAAGAAAAAAGATTTCGCATAATGGATGGCAGAAATAGCATCGAAGAAATTCATAACAATATTATCAAGGAAATTATATTTTTAGAAAATAAGGAGTTGGCATGAAATTCAAAAAGCTTTCGCATTTTATAATAGCAGGCTTTGTAATATTTGTTTTTTCCGGATTTTTTACCGGGAAAAACGATATTTATTTTGAAATAAATAAAAATATGGATCTCTTCAGCAGGGTTTATAAAGAGATCACATTTAATTATGTAGATAATATTGATCCTGCTGAATTTATGAAAGCCGGCATTCAGGGAATGCTTGGTTCTCTCGATCCGTACACCATCTATATTGGAGCTGATAAGAAAGATGAAATCGATTTAATTACTAATGGTAAATATGGAGGAGTCGGCGTCTCAATCGGTGTCAGGGGAAACAAAGTAACTGTTGTTGAAGTGCTTGATGGCTATTCTGCCCAAAAGCAGGGTATCAGGATTGGAGATCATATCTTAGAAGCCGGCGGTGTAAAAATAACTCCCGAAAATGTTGAAGAAATCTCTTCTCTGGTTAAAGGTGAACCCGGGACTACAGTGGGTCTAAAAATAACCAGGAATGATGATCAGGATACAATTAATTTTAATCTTGTAAGGGAAGAAGTTATTGTAAAGAGTTTAGCTTTCTACGGATTTTACCCTGGAAATAGTAATAATGCTTATTTAAAATTATCTAATTTCAGTAGGTCCTCTGCTGAAGAGGTAAGAAATGCTTTAAAGGAATTAAAAGCTCAAAAGGAAATAAAATCAATTGTTCTTGATTTAAGAGGAAATCCGGGCGGTTTACTGGATGAAGCTGTAGATATATGTGATAAATTTCTCGATAAAGGTAAAGTAATTGTTGTTACTAAGGGAAAAACGTTGGATAGTGAAAAAAAATATTATTCTGTCCAAGAACCAATGGTAGGCGAAGCAAAATTGATTGTCTTAATAAATGGAGGCTCGGCGTCTGCTTCTGAAATTGTTGCAGGAGCTATGCAGGATCATGATAGGGGAGTTATTCTTGGAACCAAATCATTTGGTAAAGGTTTGGTGCAGACAATTACACCGCTAAGTTATAACACATCTTTAAAAATTACTACGGCTAAATATTATACACCTAGCGGAAGATGCATTCAAAAAATTGATTATTCAAAAGAGAATAAAGTAATTACTGATGTCGATTCTATCATTGCAACTCCTTTTTTAACTGATAATAAACGAACAGTTTATAGTGCCGGCGGTATCACTCCGGATACTACCGTTGAATATAAAATCCAGGGTGATATTACAAAAGAACTTTTGGCGAAAGGTTTATTCTTTAAATTTGCTGATCATTACTATTACTCTCACCAGGATGAAAACTTTAATTCAATAAAAGATGACAGCATTTTCAAATTATTTAAGGATTATATTAAAGAACAAAAGTTCGAATATACTTCTGATGTTGAAAAAGAACTGAGTAAATTAATCCAAGTGGCTTCTACTGAAAAAGTCGGTGATAATATATCATCAGAACTTAACCGTCTAAAAAATCAGTTTGAAGGGATCAGCAGCCATGAAATCAATATCTATAAGCACGAGGTATTAAGAGAAATAAAAGAAGAGGTGGCATCACGATATTCCGGAACAGAGGGTAGAATTAAGATAGGCCTCGATTATGATAAGCAATTCCAGACGGCTCTAAATATTCTGAAGGAACCTGCTGTTTATAACAATCTATTGAATAATCGTTAGAAAATTTAATTGAGAAAGATGATATCTTTTTGGAAAATATTATTCAGAACTAAATGAGAACCAAGATAAGATGTCATCTTTTTACGATTAATTCATTAACCGATTTTTATTTATTGATCTAAAGAAAAAAAATTCTTTCTTCCATGAGAAGTTTTAACTGTTTTCCTGAGGTTTAGAAAAATTATTATCTTTACTTAATCTGTTAAAAATTTCTTGAAAGAGTTGATTATAGCAGTAATAGAAATTATTTTCCTGAAATGAAAACTCGTAAATTACTATTTAGAAGAAATCCATTATATGAGAAATGCCCTTCCTGTTCCGCTCCAAATTCAATGCGAAGATCCCGGTCAAGAAATGCATATGAAACGATAGTTAAGCATACTACTTTTTTTAAAACTTATCGTTGTGCTAAATGCGGCTGGCGGGGTTACCTTTCAACCTTCAGTATTACTGCTGATTCTGTAAAAAGTCTCCTCTTTTACTTGATTTTAGCTCTTGTTGCAGGTTATGTAGTATTGCAGCTGCTTAAACGATTTGCTTAATTAGTTTGTTAGATACTATTTAATTAATTTAAAAACTCTAATCTGCTGTATATAATTAAAATTATAAAACAAAAGAAGAGAAGAAAATGGACAAAGAATTATTAGAATTGTATTCTGATTATCTATTAAGTTCGTTTTCATATACAACAGCCACAGGGTTGTCAATAATGACAGAAGGAGAAATAAGTCACGATAAAGTGACAAGATTTTTAAGTGAGAGTGATTTCAGCTCAAAAGAATTATGGAAAATGGTAAAACCAACCATCAAAGAAATACAGACAGAAGAAGGAATAGTAGTAATAGACGATACTATAGAAGAAAAACCCTACACAGAAGAAAATGAAATAGTAAGTTGGTATCATGATCATACAAAAGGCAGAGCAGTCAAAGGGATAAATCTTCTATCGGCATTGTACATAAATGAAAGAGGAAAGATCCCGATAAATTATTTGATAGTTAAAAAGACAAAAACGGTATACGATGAGAAAAAAGGTAAAGACAAAAGAGTAAGCGAAATTACAAAGAATCAAATGTATCAACAGATGTTAAATCAAATAATGAAGAATAAAGTTCAATTTAAGTATGTAATAAATGATGTTTGGTATGCATCAGCAGCAAATATGATATATAGGTAGTTTAGATATTAAGTTAATCTTTTATGAATAATTCCTTAAAAGAAAAAATAAAAAATATCGTAGGTAACAATAATTTCTTTGATGCGGAAGAAGATAAACGGGTCTATTCATACGATGCAACACCTATCTTTGAGCAGAAACCGGAAGCAATAGTTTTCCCGGAAGATGAAGAACAAATCTCTAAAATTGTAAAATTAGCTAATGAAGAGAAGTTTAATATTGTACCGCGTGGAGCAGGCACAGGATTAAGCGGAGGTGCTGTACCTGTTGAAAATTGCCTCCTGGTTGTGATGACCAAATGGAATAATATCCTTGAAATTGATACTAAAAATCTAACTGCAACAGTGCAGCCCGGTGTAGTTACCGGATATCTGCAAAAGGAAGTTGAAAAACAAAACTTGTTCTATCCGCCGGATCCGGGAAGTATGAATGTATGCACAATCGGCGGAAATGTTGCAAATAATGCCGGGGGATTAAGGGGTTTGAAATACGGTGTAACGAAGAATTATGTTATGGGAACTGAAATGATTCTTCCTAACGGGGAATTGTTGAAAACCGGGGGGAAAAATTTTAAAGATGTAGCAGGTTATAATTTAAAAGATTTCATTATCGGCAGCGAAGGAACACTAGGGATAATTACTAAAATAATATTGAAACTGATTCCTATTCCTGCAAACTCTGTTACAATGCTGGCATATTTCGATAAACTTTCGGATAGTGCTAAATCAGTATCTGAAATAATTTCTTCCAACATAGTTCCAAGCATGATTGAATTCCTGGACAATACCACTATTAATTGTGTTGAAGATTATACTAAAGTAGGCCTGCCCCGAAATAGTGAAGCAATTCTATTAATCGAGGTTGACGGAAGAGGAAGTATAGTAGAAGAAGATGCCGAAACAATAATTAATATTCTTAAGAGAAACAACGCATCATTTGTTAAAAAAGCATCAGGAGTCGATGAGGCAAATTCTTTGAAGACAGCAAGGAGAAGTGCTTTCAGTGCACTTGCAAGAAAACGACCTACAACGATACTGGAAGATGCTACTGTCCCACGGAGTGAGCTTCCGGTTATGATCGAGAAAATTACTGAGGCTGCTAAAAAATATGATCTTATATTCGGAGATTTCGGACATGCAGGAGATGGAAATCTTCATCCTACATGTTTAACCGATGAAAGAGATAAAGCCGAGATAAATAAAGCACATTCAGCTTTTGATTTTATTTTTAACGAAGCAATTAAGATGGGGGGAACTATAACAGGTGAGCACGGGACCGGTCTTTCAAAAAAGAAATTTCTTGAAAAAGTTGCAGGGATCCCCGGGATTGATATGATGAAGCAGATTAAATCTGTAATTGATCCAAACAATATATTAAATCCGGGAAAGGTGTTTGATATGAGTCCTAAATGTGAAGTATATAGATAATCTGTATGGATTATATCTCCAAACCCTTTACAAAGGAGCTATTCTTCAATTTAATATCTATTACCCTCACTAAAATCGAATTAGAGTCAATCCAAGTATCTAAGCAATATAAAATCTTTTTATACCTTTGCCTTACTTCCTGTTTCAATAGATCTATAAATTGCTTCAATAACTTTGAGATCTTTCAAACCTTCTTCACCGCTTGCATTTGATTCGGAGCCGTCAATAATGCATTTGGAAAAATCATCCATTTGAGCAGCCTGCTGGTTTATATCCGGTAAGTTCATTTCTCCTTCATTAGTCCATCCCTTTATTCCATGATAGCCGAATGCCGGGTAAAGATGAAGCCATTTCCTTTCTGAGCCGATATAAAATCTGTTAGCCGGAATAGTATAAGAAGTAGTTGAATTTGAAATATGACCGCCCGGAAATTCCATCTGCCATGTAATTGTTTCATCAACTTCACTAAATTTTTTGTAGTCTGTTTTAAATTCCTGTGCTGTTACTGAAACAGGTTCGCTTCCAATTGAATATCTTGCTCCCTGTAAGGCATAAATTCCAAGGTCCATCATTGCACCACCGCCGGCAAGGGATTTTTTTAACCGCCATTGACTAGGATCTCCAATTTTAAAACCAAATTCTGATTGAACATACATTATCCCTATGCCTGCTTCTGCCCCGAATTTCATAGCTGCTTTATGATGAGGTTCGGAGTGGAGTCTATATCCAATGAAGAGTCTTACACCGGCTTTCTTACAAGCTTCAATCATTTCTTCACATTCTTTTACCGAAACGGCCATAGGTTTTTCACAAAATACGTGCTTTCCGGCTTTTGCTGCTCTAATTGCAAAGTCATGATGCATGGAATTAGGTAGTACCACATAGACTATATCAATTGATTTATTATCAGCTATCCGGTCAAAATTTTCATAATTATAAATATTTTGCCCAGGTATATTATACTGGCTTTTCCATTTTTCTGCTTTTGCAGGAGTACCGGTAACTATACCGCTTAAATAGCATCGTGATGTTTCCTGCAATGCAGGTGCCAGCTGGTGTGTTGCATAATTACCCAAACCTACCAGCGCAACTCCGAGTTTTTTATCTCCGGAAAAAAATGTTCCCGGGAATTTCGGAATAGAAGGCAGCATAAGCATTGCAGAACTGGCTCCTAAAGTTGTTATGAATTTGCGGCGTGTATATTTCATTATAGATCTCCTGGTAATTAGTAAATCAATTTAAAATATAGTCTGACATGCTCAATTATCAAAAAATAGAAAAATAAAACTTAACTTGATGAAAATATTATATTTCTGCAAGGAATATTAAAAAAAGCATGTAGGACGCATTGGACCATAAATAAAGTAACCGAAAAAGATTTGTAAAAAGGTCGTTGGGTCATAATATAGGTAACCAAGAATATTAAAGGTTATCTATGAGCAATTCAGCAAAGAAAGAGTATCTGATTGAGATCAGAGAAAGATACTCCCTGGCAAGGAAAACAGAAAAATCACTAATTTTAGATGAACTTTGCACAGTCTGTAAATTTAATCGAAAATACGCAATCAGAGTTCTTGGAAAAAAGCAGACCGGACAAAACAAGAAAAAAGGCAGACCAAAAATTTACCATCACCAGGCAATCATAGAGTTCCTGAAAGATCTATGGGTGGTAACCAATCTTGCCTGTGCAGAAAGATTAAAAGCGGCTATACCATTATGGCTGCCATATTATCAGTTTCACAAAAAGAATTCTCTGAATGAAAAGGAGGTAAAACTCCTACTAGAGATTTCAGCCAGCACTATCAAGCGATTGCTCAAAAGACTCAAATCAAAACACAGGTTCCTGTTAAACTGAATCAATGGGATGAATCCGTCCCAGGCTTTATAGAGGCAGATACTGTAGCACATTGCGGATCTTCTGTTTCGGGACAATTTGCATATACACTTAACATCGTTGATATTGCAACCGGATGGACAGAGCAGAGAGCCGTTTGGGGTAAGGGTAGAAAGGGCGTCTTTGATGCCCTCAAAAACATCAGAAAGGCGCTTCCATTTAAGATCCTTGGTTTTGACTGTGACAATGGTGGAGAACTGCTCAACTATATGCTGCTGGAATATTTTACAAATAAAAAAAATCCTGTTCAGTATACACGTTCAAGGGAATATAAGAAAAACGATAATGCTCATATTGAAGAGAAGAACTGGACTCACGTCAGACAATTTATTGGTTATCAGAGATTTGATAATATCAAAACTGTCGACATGCTCAATGAGCTTTATCAGAGTGGATGGAGATTTTATTTGAACTTCTTTATCCCTTCTTTCAAACTGATTGAAAAGAAAAGAGACGGCTCTAAGATTGTAAAAAAATTCTCTTCTCCACAAACTCCTTATCAAAGACTTTTGGCTTCGGAGCAGATCAGTCCAACAAAGAAAAAAAAACTTACTAAAACTTTTAGTTCTCTTGATCCTTTTGTACTTGAGAAGAGAATGAAAAATAAAATTATAAGTATCCTCAAACTATACTAATAAAATTTCCCAGAAGCTAAGCTGCGTTCGGCTACGCCTCTCTTCGCTTAGCTTCAAGCTTTCCCTTAATCCCATTTATTATCTTTATACCCTTATTTTTTCCTAATGTAACCCTGTTTATTAATACAATTTTTTATTATTCTACGGTTACCTTTTATTATGACCCAACACGTAGGAGATATGTTAATAATTGCTTTTACTTTCATAAACCTTTTAATTTATTTGTTAACTAAATCCGATTTAATATATTAACTTTTAACTGTAAGCATCTTTTTATTGTTTTGTAGAATTTTTTTTGCAAGTATTTTTACTTTTTCAAGTTTGAATAATACAAATAATCAAATCGGCCAGGTAAAACCGATATTCAACAGGTCTGATTGGATGCAGCTTCGGATCGATTATCGCCAGTTTTATTTTTATCCTTGTATTTGGGATTGTGTTAATCGCACTTATAATTAACGTTTTTACTTTTCCTTGGTGATTTTAGTAATTTAATACAAAGAATATCTAAGTCTGAATTATTTTTTCTATTTGCAGTTTAATTGCCATGTATTTATCATTCAGCTCATAATAATCAGATACCCTTATTTCCTATCAAATATGAACAAAAAATTAAATACCTATGTTTTCAATTGTGTAAATAATCATATTAATTAATGTGAAATAAATCACTAAATATTTTGGATTTAGACACGATAATCAAAAAAGGGGCGTTCGTAGAATAAATCATACAAACTAATTGAAGGAGGTGAATAGGTAAATGTCAATTGGTGCAATTAGCCAAACCTATAATACAGCGACCATTTTGTCTGCAGTTAATCGCAACTTACCGGCTACAACATCTGTGAGTTCAAACGGCCGGAAAGATTCGGCTACAATTTCCGAAGCTGCAAAGGAACTGGCTGCTCAAAGATCCGGTACTGCTTCTCAAGAAGAAGCCTCCGAATCCGCAAGTGAAAAGATTCAGGAACAATTAACAGGGCTCCAATAGAACACCCCAAGATTGTACTTTAAGAGAAGTTGGGAATAACAAAAGTCATTCCCTTCTTCTCTTTTTTATTGTAAGATAGATGTAATTTTCCCGATTTGGAAACCACTTCAATCAATATTTGTTATTACATGATATGTGATGATATCAGTTAATATTTTCTTTATCTGAGTTGTAAATATTTGTATTCAATACAAAAAATGCTGAATTTTGAATAAATGAAATTATATCTGAAGAGAAGATCATATTTTCACTTCTGTAATTATTTAAAAACCGAAACAGCAAAATGAAAAAAAATATTTTCTATTTTTTATTAATTATTTCATTTACCAATATTCAAGCAAAAGTAAGTTTACCTGCTATTTTCAGCAGTCGTATGGTATTGCAGCAAAATTCGGAAGTAACTATTTGGGGCTTGGCTAATCCTTTAGAAAATATAAAAGTTGTTGGAAGCTGGGATAATGATACTGCTAAAATGATTGCAAATAATCAAGCAAAATGGTGGGTAACTCTGAAAACACCAACTGCCGGAGGTCCTTATCTAGTTACTATTGTAGGTAGTGATACCATTGTACTTAAAGATGTAATGATTGGAGAAGTATGGTTATGTTCAGGTCAATCTAATATGGAAATGTCTGCAAGCTGGGGAATTAAGGATTCAGCACAGGAAATATCTGAAGCAAATTTTCCCAATATACGATTATTCCACGTTGTTAAAAGAGCAGCACAATACCCGCAACTGAATGTTGCAGGAACCTGGAAAACCTGTACTCCAGCAACAATGAAAAATTTTAGTGCTGCGGGTTATTTTTTTGGAAGAGATTTATACAATAATTTAAATGTACCGATAGGATTAATTAATAGTAGTTGGGGAGGAACACCGGCAGAAACTTGGATAAACCCAGACACAATTTCTTCCGATAAAATACTTTCCGAAGCGGCTAAAAAAATATCTGTTACAATGCCCTGGTGTCCCGGAAAACCGGGCAAGACATACAATTCGATGATTTATCCTCTTATACCTTTTAAAATTGCAGGTGTTATCTGGTACCAGGGGGAAACTAATACTGCTAGTCCTGAATCTTATTCTCAATTATTTTCAACCTTAATAAGGGATTGGAGAAATGAATGGAAAGAGGAATTTCCTTTTTATTATGTACAAATTGCTCCATTCAATTATGAAACTTCATACACTGGTGTGCTTGTTAGAGAAGCTCAGTTAAAATGTTTGTCTTTGCCTAAAACCGGTATGGTGGTTATTAGTGATATTGGTAATCTGACAAATATTCATCCCAAAGATAAACAGGATGTCGGAAAGCGTTTAGCAAACTGGGCACTGGCAAATACATATGATAAAAAAGGAATTAGTTTTTCAGAACCTTTGTATCGCTCATATAAAATTGAAGGAAATAAGATCAGGATTTATTTTGACTATGCAGAAAACGGGTTAGTCGCAAGGGGAGGAACTTTAACAAACTTTCAAATTGCAGGTGATGATAGTGTGTTTATTCCTGCAAAAGCTGAAATTAAAGATAGTACTGTGGTTGTATATTCTGATAAAGTTCAAAATCCGATTGCAGTTAGATATGCATGGAAAAATGCCGTTGAGCCGAATTTGTTCAATAAAGAAGGTTTGCCTGCATCAAGTTTCAGAACTGATAGCTGGAAAATTCAATTAAAATAATTTTCGATCCATTTTAATAATTCCAAGTTTTTTTGCAGGGTACAGAATTAGGAGAATAATGTTATATCCTAAATTTATAAAAATAGTTGTCGTCTATGCATTTGCTTTTTCTTTACCCACTTTTTTTCAAAAATCATTTAGCCAATCAATAAGTAATACTATGACTAGTACTTCATTAAATCCTAAAGATAACATAATAACGATTAACCTTAACGGTGAATGGGAAATGAAAGATTTTACTCGCGGAATCGGTATTGTTAAACAAGTTTATCTCCCTTCTCAAAAACTTGCAGGATGTTTACCTTACAATGTTCCCGGAACTGTTAGAACTTCTTTACTTGCTGCCGGAGAAATTCCTGATCCGTATACAGGATATGATAATGAAAAGTCACTCTGGGTAGAACAAAAAGAATGGTGGTTCTTTAAAAACTTTATTATCGGAAAAGAATTAAAGGGGAAGTATATCCAACTTTTATTTGAAGGGACCTCATTCAGAGGAGAAGTCTGGCTTAATGGAAAGAAAGTGGGAGCGCTTAAGGGGATGCTGAATCCTCATTCTTTTGATGTATCCGGTTTATTGATTTATGGTAAGGAAAATAATATTGCTGTTCGTCTGGAAGCAACACCTGATGCATGGACTAATCTAACATTGCACGGATTGACGTGGAGAAGCAACGATAGGGACCAACTTTATTCTATTGCACAATGCATGTACGGCTGGGACTGGGGACCTCATTGTGTGCCTATCGGCATGTGGCGGCCAGTGAAACTTATTGCAACTGGTCCTCTAAGAATTAGTCATCCTTATATTCGTTCAAAAATTATATCTGATAGTAAAGCCCAATGCAATATCCGGGTTGATGTTTCTAATCTTTCAAACCAATCAAAAACAACAGAGATATCCGGGATTATTTTTGAGAAAGATTCAAAAAAGAAAATAACCGGGTTCAAAAAGAGCATCAACTTGGAACCTAATGCCGTAAAAACAATTGAAACAAATCTTGAAGTTAAGGAGCCAAAATTATGGTGGCCAAATGGTATGGGCGAACAGAATCTTTATCTTTTTAATACAGAAGTATGTGAAGGTTCAACATTATCCGATAGTATGTCCGCTCAATTCGGAATTCGCGAATTGAATCTTGTCGATAATGAAAATGTTGAAGAGTTTATTAAATCGATGCATCAGTATGTTGGAAATCAATATCACCTTGGAAAAGTTGTTGGATCATATCCATGGACATTTGAAATAAACGGGAAAAAAATGTTTGCCAAAGGTGGTAATTGGATTCCTATAGATCAACTTCTGCGGTTGGATCATGATAGATATGAGCATTTACTTAAACTGGTTAAAGAAGCTAATTTCAACCTGTTAAGAGTCTGGGGAGGAGGACTCTATGAAACAGATTATTTCTATAATTTATGTGATCAGTATGGTATTCTAACCTGGCAGGAATTTTTAAGTAATAGAAATTTTTCGAAGATAGATAGAGACAATTTTTTAGATGGAGCAAAATCCGCAGTTTACAGATTGAGGAATCATCCCAGCTTAACATTCTGGTGTGGTGGAAATGAATTTGATCCTGATGATAAAGGGAGTAAATCCGTGATTGATTTTTTAGGTGAACTGTTGAAGAAATATGATCCGCAAAGAGAATTTCACAGGGCATCTCCTTATATGGGAGATGATCATTATTGGGGAGTGTGGCATAATAAAGAACCGTATACTAAATATAGAATTGTAAGACCATTCCGTAGTGAAGCCGGTATAAATGCTCCTCCTGTTTATGAAGACTATATTAAGTTTACTCCTGATTCAATGCTTTGGCCTCTGGATACAATTTATGTTGAATACCGCGGTGAATCAAATACCCGGTTTGCCCATCTGGGTAAGCTTTTGAGATATGCAAATGAATTTGGCATATCTGAAAATCTTCGGGAATTTATCCTGAAAAGTCAGCTCTACCAGGCAATTGGAAATGAGTTTGATATGGAATTCTGCCGGTCAAATAAATTCAGGAACAGCGGTTTTTTGGTATGGCAGTTTGATGATATTTGGCCTTGCTTTTCCTGGTCGCAGGTTGATTGGTACGGCACTCCAAAACCATCATATTATTTCTTAAAACGTGCTTCAAGACCTGTCCATATTTCTGCTGATTATAAAAAATATTTATGGAATACCAGTGAAGTATTTAATGCTGATATTTATTTGTTGAACGATAAACAGGAACCAGTAAAAGGTTGTAAATATATTGCCAGGATTCTTGATATTAAAGGCTGCACTCTTGTAGAAAAATCCGGAAAAGCTGAAGCGAAAACAAACCAATCAGTTGAAATAGGAAAGATTGAATATAAAATACCTGACAAGATGGAAGGAAGAACTGTATTTGTATCGGTTGTTTTGAATGATAATAATGATAGGGAAATTTCTTATGCACTTTATCCTATAGCTGTTAGTAAAACCGGCAACATGGAAGATTATAATGGTATTTTTGAAGAGTTAAACCAGATGCCGCAAGTTTCATTAAAAGTTTCTTTTAAAGATTCTAATATTAAATTTGATTCAAATGGAAATAACATTACTACTCTTCATATTTCAAATCCTTCAGAAAACCTTGCTTTTTTTGTTGGAATAAAAATGATTGAAGAAGGTAAAACACTAAAATCAGGTTATAGTGATAACTATGTTGCACTGTTCCCTTATGAAAGCAGGAATATAGTCATTACAATTGAAAATAAAGAACAAAAGCTTCTGCCCGGACAAGTGAGTTTTGAAGTAGCAGGCTGGAATACCCCTGTCCAGACTATTACTTTGGGAATTGAAAACTAATAGGGGCTTATTAACATTAGAAACAGATTTAAACCAATATTACCGGCATTATTTGTTACATTTCTTTGATCTACTTCCTTTATAATTATTAAATGGGGATTATCCGAAATTAAGCCGGTGACCTTTGCCGGGTTGCGCTATTTCGGTGCATTCATTTGTTTTATCCCCTTTGTTATTAAAAAAAATATATTGCTGAAATTAATCAGCTGAAGTCTTACCAAATTAAAAAGCTTATTTTGTTAGGCTTTTTATTTTATACATATACGCAGGGAACTCAATTTCTGGGTTTATCATTACTTCCGGCTGTTACAGTGAGTCTTATGTTAAATTTTACTCCTCTGGTAATTGCGATAAGGGGGATATTTCTAATTGATGAGAATCTTACTAATCTTCAATGGTTTGGGGCTTTAATTTTTTTAGCAGGTATCGTAACATATTTTTCACCGATATTTATCAATGGAAGCCATGGCCTTGGTTTATTAATTATGATTTTGGGAGTTTTAGCTAATTCCGGTTCTGCAATTATGGGGTGGGATATTAATCGAAGCGGTAATATTAGTCCTTTAGTTGTAACTTTTATTAGTATGGGTGCGGGTTCAATTATATTTGTAGTTACCGGATTAATTATTGAAGGCTTTCCCGTATTAAGTAACTTAGCAATGCTCTATCTAATTTGGTTAATCATTGCAAACAAGCTTTTGCATTTATCGTATGGAATCTTACTTTTCGTTCTTTAACTGCTGTTGAATCGAGTATAATTAATAGTACTATGCTAATCCATATTGCAGTTCTTGCTTATTTCCTTCTCGGAGAAGAAATTTCATTTCAAAAAGGATTGGGAATGATCATAGCTGCTTTGGGAGTTATACTTGATCAAATAAAAAGAAAGAAATTTTTAAAAGTAGCAGTTCAATAAAGATCCTTCTTGCTAAAAGGTGCTATATAAGATAAATTTATTTCTGTTATATATTTTGTCCTTATTATATTAATTATTCTTTTTAGAAAAAGATGGGTATAAAATATATGAGTGCTTCCTTTATACCTAGATACCATTATATCCTTATACCTGTGTATTGAGAATACAAAGGAGGTTCAATTGAGTATCAAAGCCAAATATGTGCATACCAATTTAATAGCAGAAGATTGGAAAAAATTAGCATTTTTTTATAAAGAAGTTTTTGCCTGTAAAGTTGTTCCGCCGGAAAGAAACTTTAAAGGAAAAGATATAGAAGCCGGTACAGGGATTAAAAATGTACATTTACAAGGTGTTCATTTACAGCTTCCGGGATATGAAGAAAAAGGACCTACTTTAGAAATTTTTAGCTATTCGCCACAGGCAGAAAAACGGCAAAAAGAAATAAACAAACCTGGCTTTGGACACATCGCTTTCCAGGTTGATAATGTTGAAAAAGCAAAAGAAATTGTTTTAAGCTATGGTGGTAAGGAAATAGGAGATATTGTTACTCTTCAGGTAAATCCTGATTCAGAAGTTACCTGGTGTTACGTTACCGACCCTGAAGATAATATTATAGAACTTCAAACCTGGTCATAATTATATTATAATTTGATTAAACTATGTTTACAATAGAAACCAAAAGACTGAAACTCAGAGAATTAAATGAAAATGATGAAAAATTTCTTTATGAGACATTATCTGATGAAGAAACAATGAAATATTATCCTGCGCCATACGATATTAACAGAGTACGAAACAGTATTAAAAAGTCAATAGACAGTTATAAAGAAAATCATTTCGGATTATGGGGAATTATACTTAAAGAGCAGAATGAATTTATTGGGGAATGCGGTATTACTGAACAGGAAATCGATGGAGTTGTTGTCCCCGAAATCGGTTATCATATAAATAAAAAATTCTGGAAAAAAGGTTTTGCTACAGAGGCATCTATTGCATGTTTATATTATGGATTTGAACAGCTACGACTAAATGAGATTTATATTCATACATATGTTGAAAATGTTCCCTCAAGAAGAGTTGCAGAAAAATTGAATATGATTCGGGTTAAAGAATTTGATAAACATATTAAAGACTATAATATTTATATGAAACATATAGTCTATAAAATAGAGCGTAAGCAATATCAGTATTTTAAAAGAAATATTTGATGGTTTTTTAAATTCTCCTCTTTAGGTTGAGTATATATCTAAAATACCAAAGATAAAATTGAAATGATTTCAAAGAAGGATTTTAAGTTTGAATTATTCCACTTTTTCAGTATGAAAATGCTTAATCAAAATTTCGGCTTTTTTCTTTCCAACTACAGCTGCTAATTTTTCAAAATCCGAATTTTTAATCTCTGCTATGCTCCCGATATTTTTTAGAAGTGTTTGAGCAGTAGCCGAACCAATTCCCTTTATATCGGTTAATTCCGATTTAATAGTTCTTTTGCTTCGCCTGTCCCTGTGGAAAGTTATTGCGAAACGGTGGGCTTCGTTTCTTACCTGCTGCAGAAGCTTTAATCCTGCAGAAGTTTTGGGAATTGATTCGGGTTCGGAATGATTTGGAAAAAACACTTCTTCTAATCTTTTAGCAAGTCCTATAATATTATAGTTGTTCATTCCAAGTTCATCCAATACTTCGACTGCACTAGATAATTGTCCTTTGCCCCCATCTACCATTATTAAATCAGGAATCTGCTCATTGTTTTCTAAAAGCTTTAAATATCTTCTCCTGATAACTTCCTGCATGCTGGAAAAGTCGTCAGGGCCAACCACATCCTTAATAATGAATTTTCTATATAAACTCTTTTTAGGTTTGCCGTCTTCAAAAACTACCATACTGGCAACAGAATCCGTACCCTGTAGATTTGAAATATCAAAACATTCAATTTTTTTTGGAAGGTTATTTAATCTTAAATCCCGTTGTAAAGCCGCAACAGAATATGGGATTCGTCCTTCGTTTTTCATCTTCTGGATCTGAATTTCTTTCAGTTGAAGTGATGCATTTTCTTTGCACATTTTTACAAGAGATTTTAATCCTCCTTTTTGAGGAACAATAAATTTAATTTTAGCTGATTTATTTCCCTGCTTATTATTTACTTTCCAGTTTAACCATTCATATAATGTCTCTGAATCTGAAGGTTTAACTTCCAAAACAATTTCTTTCGGTATCTCAACATAATCAGCATAATAAAATTTAACAGTGGATGAATATATCTCATCAATCTCTTCATTCCCCTCAATACTAAGTTTTAATTGTTTTTTGCCTACAAGCTTTCCATTCCTAATATTTAAAATTGAACAGGAAGCGTCTTTTCCTTCATAAGCAATTGCAATAACATCCCGGTCGGCAAAATCGTCACTTACAACTTTTTGTTTTGAAGAAATTACTTGAAGATGGTCAATTTTATCCCTGATTTCTGCAGCTTTTTCAAAATTCAATATTTCGCCTTCTTTCTGCATCTTTATTTTCAAATCATTTATTAAGTCGTCGGTTTTGCCTTTCAACACTTTAACAACTTCATTGACCATTTCGTTATAATCCTGAACGGAGACTAATCCTTCACATGGACCATCACATTTTTTTATATGATAATCGAGGCATACTTTGAATTTTTTCTTTTCAATAGCCTCGTTTGTTATATCCAGTCGGCAGCTTCTGATTTTGAATAACTGGTTAATTAATCGTAAAGATGATTTCATATCTTTAACACTTGTATACGGCCCGAAATATTTTGAACCATCTTTTGTTACTCTTCTAGTTGGATAAATTCTGGGAAAAAGCTCATTTGTAACTTTAATGAAAGGATATGATTTATCATCTTTCAGATTAACATTATATCGCGGCTTAAACTTTTTAATTAAATTATTTTCAAGAACCAGGGCTTCTATTTCATTATCTGTTACAATTAATTCAAAATCATTTATTTTATGAACCAGTGCTGATGTTTTAGGTGAATTAATTCCGCTTGAAAAGTACGTTTTAACCCTGTTTTTAAGGTTCCTGGCTTTACCTATATAAATGACCTTTCCTTTATCATTCATAAATTGGTAAACACCGGGATTGGAAGGTAAATTCTTTATTTTTGATTTTAAACCGGAGTTCATTTCAAATATGCCTGTTCAATATCTTTAATATAAAATTTATAAATATTTGAAATGGAAAAAAATGAAGAAAAAATATTATACAAAATAACTTAGATAGTGTTATTGTTTTTCGCAAATTTCTTTAAAAAATTAATAATTGCTTCATATCTAATTTTTTAAGAAGAATGGTTTGTTTAGTGCTGTTTTGGCCAAAAATAGTAATAAATTTTGAAGTGATTTGTATCTGTGCTACTAGTTGTTTAAGTATATTTTTTTATATTTGTTGTACTGTAATTAAATGATTTTTTCCTAAAAGTGAACTTTTATTTTAACCCCACAGAACAGGGAAGGGATAGTTATCACAAAAAAAAAAAATGATTTCTAGTTTTAATGCTTTTTTTATTAAAATAGATTACATTTCAAAGAAAAATTAATACATATTTATTAATCACTATCAATAATAGTAATGCCAAAGATAAATTTAACTAATAAATCTACTTCGGAACAAATCAGAATTCTTAAAGATTACCTCAAGAGGAGGGCACAGCACTCTCAGCAGGGCAATGTGAAAGTAACCCAGGTCGTAAAAAGATTTAAACATAAATCCCTGTTAAGTGATAGAGAGAAAGCTGCTCATTTTAGAAAATTACTAGATTTAGCAAGTAGAGATGAGAAAAAAGGAGATAAAAGGGTAGAAAGAAAAGGAGAAAAAAAATAATTGTTCAGTAGTAATTTAGATTTATTTCAATCTAAATTTTGATAGAAGCATCTACATACCCGATTTTTTAAATGTTTACCATTTCCATTTCTTACATTAAGAAAGACTTCTTTTTTGTCAAATTTAATTGAATAAGTATAGTTTATCTTGTAGCTGTAATGACCTCAATTGTAATGAATTAACAAAATTAGATAATTTAAAAACTACCTAAATTCCTCTGAGAAAATCTTTAATAATTTCGCTCAATACTTTAATTTCGATCAGAAATGCATCATGCCCGTAAATAGATTTAATTTCCATATATTTTGAGTTAGGTATATGGGATGCGATTTCCATTTGTTCTGTGGGAGGATAAAGTATATCTGAAGAAATACCGATATTTAACGAAGATGCTTTAATATTTCCGAGAACATCTTTAAATTTCCCCCTTTTGTAACTAACATCGTGAAGATCCATTGCATGAGAAATATAGATGTATGAATTGGCATCAAACCGATTTACCAGCTTCTGCCCTTGGTACGATAAGTAATTTTCAATCTGGAAAAAATTTTCAGGATTGTAGAAATGATCTGTTTCGTTAATTCTGGTTCTTCCGAATTTTGTTTCAAAAGAAATATCACTTCTGTAGCTAATCATTGCAATTTTTCTGGCGAGGCTCAATCCGTGAACGGGTTGTATTTCATAATTTCCGTTATCCCAGATAGGATCATTTTTTATTGCATCTCTTGCAGCCTGGTTTAAACCAATACACCAGGGGGAATGCTTTGCAGAAGTTGCAATCGGGATAATTGACTTTATATATTCGGGATACATTATACTCCACTCAAGAACCTGCATGCCTCCAAGTGAACCACCGGAAACAGTTACCAGCTCATTCACTCCTAACCTATTTAAAAGTTCATATTGAACTTTTACCATATCTCTAACTGTAATGATCGGAAAATTCATTCCATACTTTTTACCGGTATTAGGATCCAAACTTGAGGGGCCGGTTGTGCCATAGCATCCCGATAAAAAATTGGAGCATACGATAAAATATTTATCTGTATCAAAAGCTTTTCCCGGTCCTATCAAACCTTCCCACCAGCCAGGCTTATCGTTAAACATGTTATTATATTTAAATAAGAACTCTGAGTTTTTTGTCCCGGATATTTCTTCTTCCGTTATTAAACCGGTTGCATGTGCATTCCCGGTTAATGCATGGCAGATTAAAATTGCATTTGTTCCTTCACTATTTAATTTACCGTAAGTTTGGTAAGCTGCATCAACTGAATCAAGCTCTTTGCCTGAATCCAGTATCAGTGGATTTAAATTATCATGAAGTTTAATGAATTGTGTTCTGGCTTCTATTTCCACAAGTTCTTCAATATTTATTTCCATAAAATTTTTAACTATAATTATATAAAATAGTAAAGATTTACTTCATATTTAATTTTTTGTCTATACAATGTTTCTCTTATTAAATAAAGAAAAATTTAAACCCGGTTCCTTGAAAGAAACCGGGTTTTAATTTATTTATACTAAGGTTATAGAGTTTACCGCACTTTTTATAGCTTCATCAAAATCCAGGATTATATCATCAATATGTTCCAATCCAACTGAAACCCGAACCTGTTCCGGAAGTACCCCGGCTTCTTTCTGTTCAGCATCAGATAATTGCTGATGAGTTGTCGATGCTGGATGAATTACCAATGTTTTTGCATCACCCACATTTGCTAATAAACTTGCTAATTTAACATTGTTGATAAAAGTTTTCCCTGCTTCAATTCCTCCTTTTATTCCAAAAGATAAAATTGAACCGAATAAACCATTTCTCAAATATTTTTTAGCTTTTTCATGATACGGATGGCTTTCAAGACCCGGATACCAAACCCATTCAACATTCGGATTTCCTTCAAGCCATTTTGCCAGCTTTAATGCATTTTGTCCGTGTCGTTCAATTCTTAAAGATAGAGTCTCAAGACCCTGTAAAAACAGGAACGCGTTAAAAGGACTAAGTGCCGGGCCTAAATCCCTAAGGCCTTCAACTCGTGCACGAATTATAAATGCTATGTTTCCGAATTGAGAACCTTTTCCAAAAACATCGTTGAATTTAAGTCCATGGTAACCTGGAGAAGGTTCAGTAAAGATCGGGAAGTTTCCATTACCCCAATCAAATTTCCCAGAATCGACAACAACACCGCCAATAGAGGTTCCATGTCCGCCTATCCATTTTGTAGCCGAGGCTGTTACAATATCAGCACCATGATCTATTGGACGTACTAAATATCCTGCTGCTCCAAATGTGTTATCAACTATTAATGGAATACCATGACGATGAGCTATTTCAGAAATCTTGTCTATATCCGGGATATTTAACTTTGGATTTCCAATTGTTTCTATATATAAAGCTTTTGTTTTTGGATCGATTAATCTTTCAAAATCTTCCGGATTATCTCCATCCACAAATTTAACGTTTATTCCTAAACGGGGAAGTGTGACCTTGAATTGATTATAAGTACCGCCGTAAAGCAGGCTTGTTGATACTATATTTTCTCCTGCCTGAGCAATTGTAGTAACTGCCAGCAATTGTGCAGCCTGCCCGGAAGAAGTAGCCAAAGCAGCAACTCCGCCTTCAAGAGCAGCAATCCTTTTCTCAAAAACATCATTTGTTGGATTCATAATCCTTGTATAAATATTTCCAAACTTCTGAAGTCCGAATAGATCAGCTGCATGCTGTGCATCATTAAAATTGTATGATGTAGTTTGATAAATTGGAACTGCCCTGGCTCCTGTCGTAGGATCCGGTTCCTGACCCGCATGTAACTGTAGCGTCTCGAACTTATAATTACGCCCTTTGCCATTTGTGCTCATTATGCTGTCCTTTCTATTATGTATATTAAGTTATTTTGTATTATCAAATTCAATATCATTTAATACTGCATCAATTTATTTAAAAAAAAACCTCTTCGGGAAAGATTTTTCGAAGAGGTTTTTAAATTCTTCTCTCATCTTTCCCTTTGATACCACCTTATCGGTGTTACCGGGCAGGAGTTAGCACCAAAACCTCCGGGTCAAAAACGGAGTGGTTGCCAAGGTTTCAACGGGCCTGATCCCTCCACCTTTCTCGATAAGAGCTTTATATATTTATTTCTTTTTGTAATAAAAAAGCCCTTCTCGAATTATTCGGAAGGGCTCAGTCTACAAAATTTATTTTTTAAATAGGCTGTGTCCCTTCTGTATGAATACACATCATCATGCAACAACGACACATAGCCTTATATTTTTTATTCCTTTTGTTATATATATTTTTATTTTTCATTTCGGACAAAAATAAATTATTAAATTTATTATGTCAATATCCTTAATAATTTTTTAGAAAGAAAATTTTTTGTAATTGGATAAAAATATAATATTTGTTCATTTTTATTCGTTCATTAATTGCTAAATCCTTTTAATTAAATATATTTAGTAATTAATGAAGCAAATTGATAGTGTGTTTTGAAACACTCAATAAAAGTAATTCTCTCCTTTCCTTATTTTTTAATCGACTGAAAATACTAAATAAAAATATTCTTGCAATCCGAATTAAGTAAAATCCATTTGGATTTAGCTGCGGCTTAATTTAGTATGGCATTAACAAAATTATATAGCTAGTATTACATATTAGTGTAAAAGAAGCAGATGGTTATATATATTAAAAAAAACAAAAATTTTGATTTTAATTTGATAATAAAAAATAATAAATTTATAAGTAACAGATACCAAATCATTTTTATAAAAAACTCCAGATTAAAATTATGAAAGTTAAAATATTTTCTATTTTGTTTTTTGTTTTCTCCGCAATTTTTATCCACCTCGATGCCCAGCAATTAATAAAAAAAGGAGGAAATTATAATTATATCATTTTGGATGATGGTATTAACATTAATTTGGTTGATAAAAACTTTAAAATAATCGGTCAAATGTTAAATGCTACCAATGTTGAAAATTATATACCTGTTCAGGACTTTATTGTTATGAAAGAAAAAAACGGATACCTTGTTAGTTATGATTTAACTATGAAAGAGTTAGGAAGGATTACATTACCCGCTAATTTTACAGATAATGAATATAATGTAACCGATAATTATATACTTTTAAAGGTTAATAATAATCTAGAAATATTTGATAAAAATTTCAGGAAAGATGGTGCGTTTTCTCTTTCCTCCCAGGTAAAACATTATTGGGCTACAGATAACTATATTCTGATTGAAGATAACATGACTATTGCTGCCTATGATAAGTATTTCCAAAAATTGAATGATAGGTTAGCTAATCAGTATTTAAAAGATGTAATTGCTCCTGATAATTATATTGTTACAAAGGAAGTTAACCTAACACCTACAGGCATACCTGTAAATCCTAATGAAGAGGATGATTCTTATTATATTTTTGATACAAAATTTAATCAGATGGGAAGAAAGCAAATTACCTCTAACCTGGAGAAAATATATTTTACAAATAGTTATATTTTAACTAAAGAGGGAAGTCATCTTTATTCTTATGACCAAAGATTCAACAGGATTGGAGACAAATATATCAAATCGGATTTAAATGAATATATTCCTGCTGATGGATATGTAATTACAAAGGAAGGGAATAGCATATTTACCTATAATGCTAATTTATTGAAAATGGGTGAATGGGAAATTCGGCCTGATGTTGAGGAAATAGATGCTTCAAAAGATTTTATTCTTGTTAAGACAAAAAATTATTATTACACTTTTAATACTAAACTTAAAAGTCTTGCCAAGATAGAAATTAATAAGTAATTAAATTAAAATTTGTATGAGATGACATCTTGATTATTTGATGAAGATGTCATCATATTTCATTTATATTAAAATTTATATTTTTTCTGGATCTCTTTAATTTTATCAAGATGTTTTTGGAGGGTAGGAAGAGTTTTTGCAGCCCATTATCTAACTTCCGGTGAAACTGCGTTTTGTGATTCATCTTTAAATTTAGCAACATCATTCTCATGATCTTCCGACATCATATATACATATTGTTTCTCAAATCTTTTCCAAGATAATTTCTCAAGATCATTAACTTTATCTTGTTTATCCTCATTTAGTGAATCCAGAAGTTTTATACGGTTTTGATGTACCAGGTCTTTCAATTCATCATTAATTTTTGAATGAGCAGTAATCATCATCTTAGCAAAGTCTTTGATTTTTTTTTATGAGCTTTATTTTCAGCTATTTCACTTAACTGAACCATCATCTTCCCACCCTGTGCAGCTTCATCTAAAAAGCTAGAGTCCCGGGCGACTTTGCTTGTATCTTTATGCATAGTGATTCCATTCGTATTTGAAGCGGGTTGTTCATTTTTATTCTGGCAGACAAAAGATAAAAAAGAAAGTATTAGTAAAATAAAAAAATGTCTTCTTCATATCTATCCATTCTATATTATTAACTGTTTCGTATTTGTCTGCAAAATAATTAATAATGGAACCGGAATTAATGTTATTTGTTACTAAATATTTTTAGCAAAAAAAGAAGTGAAAAAAAACACATAGGAAAGGGTGTAAAAATAAAAGCCCGGAAAATAAAATATTTAATCCCGGGCTTTACGAAGGTATGACACGCTAAAAAGGAACAGCTTTTTCAAAATCAGGATAAGCTTCTAAACCATGTTCTCCCATATCAAGCCCTTCAATTTCTTCACTTTCGGAAACTCTGATTCCCATAGTTGCTTTTATTATAGACCATACAATATATGATACACCGAATGTGAACGCCCCGACAGCAACCACTCCGATTAACTGATGTAATAAAAGAGTAAGTCCTCCTCCGAAAAATAAACCATTACCGGTTGTCCCTGGCATAAAGCTGTTTTCAGCAAATAAACCTAAAGCTATAGTACCAAATACACCATTTACAAGATGAACAGCTAAAGCTCCAACCGGATCATCAATTTTAAGTTTGTCAAAACCGATTACAGCAAAAACAACAAGTATTCCTGCAACTGCTCCAATTACAAGTGCGCTTCCCACACTTACATATGCACATGGAGCTGTAATTGCCACCAAACCGGCAAGACAGCCATTTATTGTCATACTCAAATCAGGTTTACCCAATACAATCCATGCAATTGCAGTAGATGTTAGTATTCCGGCTATTGCGGCACTATTAGTTGTTATACAGATTCTCGCGATGCTTTCAGGATCTGCTGCCATAGTACTGCCCGGATTAAATCCAAACCAACCAAGCCATAGAACTAATGCCCCCAATGTTGCAGATGTCATATTGTGACCTGGAATAGGAAATATTTTACCATTCCTGTATTTCCCTGTTCGGGCGCCAAGTAAAATTACTCCGGCTAATGCTGCCCATCCGCCTACTGAATGCACAACCGTTGAACCTGCAAAATCAAAAAATCCTAAATTAGCCAGCCAGCCTCCTCCCCAAATCCAATGACCGGTAATAGGATACATAATTGCTACAAGTATAAATGAAAAAATAATAAAAGAGAGGTACTTTATTCTTTCGGCTACAGCTCCAGAAACAATTGTCGCTGCTGTACCTGCAAATACAAGCTGGAAGAAAAATTTTGCAAGAAGCGGAACAGATGTCCAACTGATTGCCGAATATACACCGGAATAATTATTTCCAGTAGCAGGACTATTATCAGCCCCTCCTAATGATAATAAACCATGCAGACCTATAAAAGCATTTCCGTTCCCAAACATTAATCCCCAACCAATTATCCAAAATGCAAGTGAAGAGATAGCGAAGACAATAAAATTTTTTGAAAGTATATTTACTGCATTTTTACTGCGGGCAAACCCGGATTCTACCATTGCAAATCCAAGGTTCATAAAAAAAACCAGCATTGCTGTAAAAAGGACCCAGATTGTGTCCATAATAACTTTATATTCCATTTGATATATCCTGAATTTTGTTTGTTAAATTTTCCCTTTTTAATTGAAAACTAAAGAGCTTCCTCCCCGGATTCTTCAGTTCGTATTCTAATTGTATCGTCCATTGGAATTATGAATATTTTACCATCTCCAACTTCTCCGGTTTTGGATTTTGAAACGATAATTTCCAACGCTTTTTCAACTCTTTGGTCAGTGCATATTAATTCAATCTTAATTTTAGGAACAAATTCAATATTATATTCAGAACCACGATAAATTTCTTTATGACCTTTCTGTCTACCGTATCCCCGGACTTCAGAAACGGTTAAACCTGTAAAACCTTCTTCCTGAAGTGCGCTATGAACCTCATCCAATTTATGGGGTCGGATAATTGCTTCAATTTTTTTCATGAAGACTACTCCATTGATTAGTAATTAGTATGAATTTTATTAAAATAATTGTAAATAATTATTAAAAAGATAAGGATAACGAGGGCAAATATATAATAATATAAGGTAAATTCAAAAAAAATTATTATAATGATAGGGAGGAAATTATAAAGGCGGCAAAATTACTCTAATTAAAGTAGTTAGATTACAATGCCGCCTCCTGAGGAGAATTAATTACATTAAAAACTATTTTCACCAATGCAGAAAAGAATACTGCACTGAAATAATAACATTTTATTCAATACATTTTTCAGAAGCTGGTATTTAACTATTTTGTGCTACTACCGGAGTATCATCATAACCTTTAATACCCATCTCAGGCATATCAAGTCCTTCGATTTCATCTTTTGCAGGTACTCTGATGCCCATAACTTTATCGCATACCTTGAAGAATGTATACATAACTGCAAATACAAAAACAAAACAGGCAACACCTCCGATTAGTTCTGCCAAGAACTGACCCGGATCACCATAGAATAATCCTCTAACTGTACCGGAAACACCATTCCATCCATCACCATAAGAGCCATCAGCAAATAAACCTAGTGCAAGAACGCCCCATAAACCATTTACACCATGAACTGCAACAGCACCAACCGGATCATCAATCTTTACTTTATGATCAAGGAATAAAGCTGCAACTACTACTAAAACACCGGCAATTGCTCCAATTAAAACCGAAATGGGAGCATTTACGAATGCACATGGAGCAGTAATTGCAACCAAACCGGCAAGCATACCATTTGCCATCATACTTGGATCGGGTTTACCGTACTTCCACCACATATAAATTGTGGCAGTAAATGCTCCACTTGCTGATGCGAGCATTGTATTTGTTGCAACCACTGCTATTCTCAAATCGGTTCCCGCCAGGGTTGAACCAGGATTAAAACCGAACCAGCCGAATGCAAGTATAAATGTTCCGATTATTGCCATCGGTATATTGTGACCAGGAATTGCATTCGATGAACCATCTTTGTTGTATTTTCCGATACGTGGACCAAGTACAATTGCACCTGCAAGAGCAGCAACACCTCCAACTTCGTGTACGACCGATGATCCGGCAAAATCAACATGACCGTGACCGAGACCAAAGTTAGTACCTAATTGAGCAAGCCATCCGCCGCCCCAAACCCAATTTCCAAATAGTGGATAAACAATCATTGAAATGAAAAATCCATAAACAATAAATGATACAAACTTCCATCTTTCAGCCATAGCACCGGTTGGAATGGTTGCTGTTGTATCCATAAATACCATCTGAAACAGGAACAATGTAAAAATTCCCACATCATATACATGAGGATTTAAAAAGAAACCTGTAAGTCCTGCAAGTCCAAATGATTTTCCCAGAAGAGTAATTGTTATTTCATTTGTGAGACCGGGAGTTCCACCTAGGTTTGCAATACTTCCTACACCTCCAAACATTAAAGCAAAACCACAAATCCAGAAACCAAGCACGCCTATCCCATAAATCATAAAATTCATTCCCATTGTATGAGCTACATTCTTAGCTCTTGTGAAACCTGCTTCAACCATTGCAAATCCAGCCTGCATAAACATTACTAAAAAACCGGTAATTAATGTCCACATTATGTTTTCAGCAATTCTGTTATGTCCAACCGCCGAAGCAATCTCAGAAATTGTCGGTTCTCCCGGTTTACTGGCAGGTACATCCTGTATTGTACCTGTTTTGGCGCCGGTAGGATCCGGCTGCGCATGCAAATTATTATTTACAGAAAAAACCAGGATTAATAAAAAGAGAAAAACATAAAGACTGCTTATAACCTTTTTCTTTTTCATTGTTAAGCTCCTACCTTAATGTTGTTAGTTTAGTGTATGTGTTATTAATCTCTTAAATATGTTCAAATAAATTTTATCAACTTCAATTAAATAGCACTTTCACCGGATTCTTCGGTTCGAATCCGGATTGCTTCATCAATACTGCTTATAAATAATTTTCCATCACCAACTTCACCTGTTTTTGCATGTGAAATAATAATATCAATAGCTTTTTCACTTTCATCATCGGTGCATATTAATTCTATTTTTATTTTTGGAACAAATTCAATTTTATATTCCGAACCGCGGTAAATTTCTTTGTGTCCTTTTTGTCTTCCATATCCTCTAACTTCAATTACCGTAAGGCCTCCAAAACCGGATTGCTGCAGCTCTTTCTGAATATCTTCAAGCTTATGCGGACGAATAATCGCTTCAATTTTTTTCATAAACAGCTCCTTAAAATATTCTTAAAATGTTTCCCATCTAAACGTTATATAGTTAACTATAAAGCGTCTATATATATAATAAATAAGGATATCGAGAGCAATTATATAATTTATTAAGGTTAATTGCAACAAAAAACAAATTAATTTTTTTTAATAATTGGAGTGATGTTAGCTTTAAAATAAATTAAGCGGCAAAAATTGAGATAATTTATTTTGCCGCTTATGATTAAAATTGAACTTTTCTATAAAGCACTATCTCCTGATTCACCTGTTCTTATTCTTATCGCATCCTTCAAATCGTAAATAAATATTTTGCCATCACCTACCTGGTCTGTTTTTGCTGTTTTAATAATTATATCGACAGCAGTTTCTGTTTTTTCATTAGGGCATATCAGTTCAATTTTAATTTTCGGAACGAAATTAATGTTATACTCTGTACCACGGTATACTTCTTTATGTCCCTTTTGTCTTCCGTATCCTCTTACTTCGGAAACAGTTAATCCTGCAAATCCCGCTTCACTCAGAGCTTCCTGCACCTCATCTATTTTGTGAGGTCTTATAATTGCTTCAATTTTTTCCATTTTAAATTTCCTTTTTTTAATCTATCTATTGTGTTTTAAATAAAATGATAAATGATAATTCTAAAGACTAAAACCCAGTACGAAGAATAAATCTTCGCTTGCAGGATTTAATATTATAGAACCAAAGACCGGTAAACTGAAACTGTCTGAGATTTTAACTTCTTTAGAAACTTTTATACCAGTATTGATTGCACTAAATTTTGAGACTCCGTAATATCCTGCACTTTCTCCGGGTGTCCCGCCTAAAAATAGATCTATCCAGACATCTTTTAATGAAGTTGAGTAACCCACTTCCATATATATTGGATTGTTTTCAACATTATAAAAGAAAATATTGAATGATAAATAAATCGGAAAACTTTCAGGTGCAGTGTAAATTAGATTTCCTTCAAGGAAGTGAGCTCCGGGTCCTTGCGGATCATCCCAATTATGAAAATTACCCATTTTAGTACCGCTATTAGGATTTGTATAATCAGTGACTCCTAAGGAAAGACTTCCGGCAGTAGTTAAATCAATTGCATAACTGGCATATATATCTATTTCGTTCAAACCCTTTGGATTAGCAGTAGGTAAGGCACCCCAGAAACCTGCAGTAAAACCTCCGGCGGAAAAACTTAATGATGGCTGAATGCTGGGTGTATTTTCACCCAGGTCACTACCTCGCCAGATATATCTACTAACAACATCTGTACCTACAGAAAATTCCTGAGCATAAATGGTGGAAGCCAGAAATAGAATTAAGAGCAAGTTTCCGATAAATGATTTTCTGATATCAAACAATTTCATTTTAGTCTCCATTAATTATTATGTTAAGTAAATATTTATTAACTATTAAGATACCTTTTCAAATTCAGGATAAGCTTCCAAACCATGTTCTCCGATATCCAAACCTTCCATTTCTTCTTCTTTTGTAACTCTGAGACCAATTGTCTTCTCGATTATTTTGAAGAGTATAAAACCTAATCCAAAAGCCCATGCAAATGCGGTTACTACTCCCAGGACTTGAACACCAACAACCGACCAGGAAAAACCGTTGATATTAAATACACCGGCTGCAATAGTTCCAAATGCACCGCATACACCATGTACAGATATTGCTCCGACAGGGTCATCAATTTTTGCAACTTTTTCAAAAAAGAGAACACTTAAAACAACTAATACACCTGCACCCAGTCCAATTATTATTGAACTAAATGCTGTAACGTTTGCGCAGGGTGAAGTAATAGCTACCAGCCCTGCTAATGCTCCGTTAAATGTCATTGTTGCTTCAGGTTTTTTAAAAATAATCCAGGCAGTAAACATTGAAGCAATAGCGCCTGCAGCTCCAGCCAGGTTTGTATTAACAGCTATCAAAGCAGTATCACCATTAGCAGCAGTAGTACTGCCGGGATTAAATCCGAACCAACCAAACCATAAAATAAATGTACCTAATGCAGCTAGTGTCAGATTATGACCTGGAATAGCTCTTGGTTTCCCGTTTGCAGTATATTTACCTATTCTTGGTCCTAGAACTATCGCACCAGCTAAGGCTACCCATCCGCCAATCGAATGTACTACAGTGGAACCAGCAAAATCAATAAAACCTAAATTTTCCAGCCATCCGCCGCCGTGAAACAAACTTCCCCATGCCCAAGAACCAAATATTGGATAAATTATTGTTGAAACTACTGCAGAATAGATTAAATAAGCCACAAATTTTGTTCTTTCAGCCATAGCACCGGAAACAATTGTTGCCGCAGTTGCTGCAAACACAACCTGAAACATCCAGAATGCAAAAACCCATTTATCACCGCTCTTTGCAAAATCTGAAAGGAAAAAACCATCTGTTCCAAATAAACCATTGGTTGCCCCAAACATTAGTCCGAATCCTACTGCCCAGAAAACCAGTGAACCAACAGCGAAATCCATTAGGTTTTTCATTAATATGTTAACAGTATTTTTACACCTTGTTAATCCTGCTTCGACCATTGCAAAACCAGCCTGCATAAAGAAGACTAAAAAAGCTGCTACAAGAGTCCAAACGTAGTTTGCATTAGTTTGTACTTCAGAGATTTTTCCCAATATATCTGCAGATACATCTTGAGCTAATAAAGCTCCCGGAGATAAAAGAATAGTGAAAAAAAGTAATTGTTTTAGATGCCTCATATATACCCTCCTGATTTTCATGATATTTTTATTTATTAAGATAATATGCTGGATATAATTAAATATTATTAACTAATATTTGTTAAAAGCCTTATTTTTTAAATATTATAGCATGTTTATACTTAATAATTAAATTTTTGATGTTAAAATATATAATAAAATTTATTTTTGTCAAGTGTTTGGCATAAAAAAATTAAGTAAAAAGTTATTTCTACCTAATTTATTAAGATATTATGCAAAAAAATATTGTTATTGAAGAGAATGCCTGGTGCATAATTAAAAAATAAAAGGGTGAAATTTATTTCTCAAAATGCTGATAATCCTTTGAACGCTTCCAATTACCTCCCCAGCGCCAGCCTTTTGCTAAAAAACTGCTTACAATAAATGATGAATCCGATATGGTCCCCGGTAATTTTTTATTATAGAAAGAACCTTTAGGAGTAGCGATCCCGTTTTTAATTTGCGGATTTAATTTAGGATTTATGTCTATTGCTCTTCCGGAAGCATGTTTGGATAAAGATTTGGTCCCTTTTACAGTTCTATAGTTGAAGGCAGAAGTATTATCAGCTTCCATCGAAACCTTATCATCCCAGTTGTACTTATAAATAGGTATAACTTTATCAACCGGGAATTTTCTTTTCTCAATTTTTTTAAATATTTCTTTAATATCTTCTGCAAGATTCTTATTTATTACAATTTGTCCTTTATGAAGTCTGCCGTCAAATGAATAATAATAAACAGAAACTATGGTTAATAATTTCCGGATTGAGGCTGGTATATCAATTCCGGATAGAGCTTCGGAAAGTGAACAATTGCTGTCTGTAATAACTTTGACAGAATCAGTAATATTTATTTCCTTACCTGTAATTGAAGTATGTCGATTCTTTTTTATCCCGTAGGAATTGGATAAAAATAATGCCGTCATAAAAAAAAGCACTAAAAACTTTATAAAATTTTTACTCATTATACATAAATTTTATTATGTTTATGCTTTCAAATTAAAAAATTTAGCCGATAAATACTTATTAACTATAAGTTATGTAAAATACAAATATGAGATAATCATACTAGATTTTGCATAACTCCACTTATTATGTAAAATTCATTAATTGAAGGGACAAAATGAAAATTATTTTTGCATTCGTGTTTAGCTTGCTGGTTTTATTAGCTATAGGCTGCAGTAGTAAACCCGAGGTTAAGAAGAAGGATTCCGGGCTGCATTATGTTGACGATACAGTTGGTGTAGGAAGAGTTGCTCAAAGCGGGAATCTGGTTACAATTAATTTTAAAGTTTGGTTTATGAAAGACTCAACTGATGATTTCAGTAATTGGGAAGTCGATTCATCAAAGATGAAACAAAAAATAGAAGATACCTGGATGAAAGGGAAACCGTATAAATTTGTACTGGGAGCGGGTAACTTTGTTAAAGGAAGTGATGAAGGAATTGAAGGTATGAAAGTCGGTGGAATGAGAACAATAATTATTCCTGCAAATTTAGCTTATGGCAAAACCGGAATGGGGCCAATCCCACCGAATGCAAGCATAAAATTGGTTGTTCAATTGTTGGGTGTTAAAGATAAGATTACTGCATCGATGTGGAATGTTGATACTACAAAAATGAAAACAACTAAGAGCGGTTTGAAATATATAATTGTAAAGGAAGGAACTGGTAAAACTGCCGATTCCGGAGATGTGGTAACTGTCAATTATACCGGATGGTTAAAAGACAGCACTAAGTTTGATAGTTCTATTGAACGTGATGAACCATTTACTTTTACCGTAGGAAAGCATCAGGTTATTCCGGGATGGGATGAAGGTATTCGCTTTTTAAATAAAGGAGCCAAAGCCCGTTTTATAATTCCACCTAGTTTAGCTTACGGAAACAGACCAATAGGAAAAATCCCGCCAAACTCAACGCTGATATTTGATGTTGAGTTGCTGAATATTAAATAAGAATCAATAAACCCGGTTTCTCAAAGAAACCGGGTTTATAATGAGAAAAATTTATAAGTAATAATTGATAAGTGACATTGCCTGCGAGTAATATCCTCTCCCAAATAAGTTCAAATGATTCAGGATATGGTAAAGTTTATAAATATTTTCCCTGTAATCATAACCATATAGTAAAGGAAAATTTTCATTATATGAATTATAAAATTCGGAGTTGAATCCGCCGAATAATTTTGTCATTCCCAAGTCGGCCTCACGGTGACCGTAATACACTGCCGGGTCAATTAAGCATGCATCTCCATTTCCATCAACCATATAATTACCGCTCCATAAATCACCATGCAAAAGGGAAGGGTACTCTTCACTTCCCGATAAAATTCCCTCAATCTTATTTTCAAGTTTTGAAATTCCTTCTCTTAATTCGTGTGTGTAATACCCGTTTTTTTCCGCAAGTTTATACTGATATAAGATCCTTTTATTAAAATAAAACTTAACCCAATTTTCTCCTTCATCTTTATTCGGCATATTCGGTTGGGCATTTGCACCTATATAATTGTCTTCATAAAAACCGAATGTTGAAGAATTATATTTGTGCATCTCGGAAAATCTAATTCCAAAATCCTTAAAAAAAGTTTTTGATCTGCCTGAAGAATTAATAAATTCTAAAAGAATAAAATCTTTATCGGTCAGAATAACTTCAGGAACTTTTATTGCATTTGCTTTTTTTAATTCGACCAAACCGTGTGCTTCTTTTAAAAACATATCACCTTTATGGTTTTCATTAACTTTTAGCAGGTAATTTTTGTTATCTGTTGTTTTTACTCTATATGCATTGCTGATGCAGCCGCCGGATAGTGAATTAAAGGAAGATATATTTACCTTCAGTTCCTCTTCAAGCTTATTTCTTATTTCCTGATTCAATTTCATCCTTAATTTTAATGAATAAACCCATACAGGCATCTTCTAATATATCAAGAACAGTTTCAAAGCCAGATGGTCCGCCGTAATATGGATCAGGTACTTCATTACAATTCTTGATTGAAGAAAATTCAATGATTTTATGAATCTTATTTGTGTATCTACTTTCTTTATCTAATCTCTGCAAAGTATAATAATTTTCATTATCCATAGCTAATATATAATCGAAATAAATAAAATCCTTTTTTGGATTGAATTTCCTGGCTAAACTATCAAGATTATAACCTCTTTTCTTCGCAGATAATTGCATTCTTTCGTCGGGAGTTTCCCCCGCATGATACCCAATTGTTCCTGCCGAATCAACTTCTACAAATTTTTCATAATTATTTTTTTTAATAATAGATTTCATAATCCCCTCAGCAGCCGGGGATCTGCAAATATTTCCCAGACAAACAAATAGTACTTTCTTATTAATCATTAAATATTTATTCTTTCTGTTTAGATTATATTAAATTTAAAATACAAATTGCAAAAATTTTTTTTAATGAAGAGCACAATATATTTTATTTTATTTCTTTTTCTAAGCGGCTGGAGCAATATTTCAGCAGGTCAATATCCTAAAAGGGAGATGAGAGGTGCATGGGTTGCAACAGTTAAGAATATTGATTGGCCATCTTCACCAACAGAAACATCAGGAGAACAAATAAGTGAATTAGTTGAATTATTTGATACACTTAAATCAGCAGGAATCAATACAGTATTTTTCCAGGTTCGGACTGAGTGCGATGCACTTTACAAATCTTCATATGAACCCTGGTCCTACTGGCTTACAGGGCAGCAGGGAAAAGCTCCCGATCCTTTTTATGATCCCTTAGCTTTTGCAATTGAAGAAGCTCATGCAAAAGGGATGGAACTGCATGCATGGATAAACCCTTACAGAGCAGTTAAGGATACAGGTGAGTACAAAAACTCCGAAAATCATATTTCAAAAACTCATCCAGAATGGATATTAAAATTCGGGAATTTAAAAATATTAAATCCAGGTATTCCGGATGTTACTGATTATATAGTAAAAATTGTTGTTGATATTGTTTCCAGATATGATGTAGATGGAATTCATTTTGATGATTATTTTTACCCTTATACACCTAAAATAACCGATCAGGATTCTGCTGCTTTTAGAACTTACAAAGAAAAATTTAACAATATAGATGATTGGCGAAGAAATAATATTAATGAAATGATTTCAAAAGTTTATAGAACAATAAATCAAATTAATCCTAAGGTAATATTTGGTGTGAGCCCTTTTGGAATTGTTGAAAATAAATTTGCAAACACGAGCGGATTTAATTCCTATGATATACTTTACTGCGATCCTTTAACATGGATAAAAAATAAAACAATAGATTATGTTGTTCCGCAACTATATTGGGAGGTAGGGAATAAGTATGCGGATTATGAAAAGTTGCTACCCTGGTGGGCCTCCATCAAAAATGAAAGAAACATATATATCGGATTAAGTTCGAGTAAAATGGCTTCTCAGGACTGGGAGGGAGATCCATCTGAATTGTTTAATGAAATGAGAATGACAAGGCAGTTTAACAATATAAGCGGTGTTGTCTTATTTAGTGCGAAATCTATTGCTCAAAATTTTTCCGGTTTGGCAGACAGTTTGAAAAATTCATTCTTTAAGTATCCTGCATTTGTACCGGTAATGAAATGGAAAAATTTTACTCCGCCTGATGCTCCAATTAATTTGATAGTTGATGGAAATGATTCAAGCAGGGTACTAAAATGGTCAAGACCTGTTATTAACATGGATTCTGCATTAAATTATGTTATCTATAGGTTTTACGACAATGAAAAAATCGATTTGAACAATCCTCAAAATATTTTAAATGTAATATATCAGCAATCTTCTTTTACAGATAATGATATAATCCTGAACAATTATAAAGTAACTTATGTTGTTACTACTTTAAGCAACAAACAAGTAGAGAGTTCTGATTATGCTGAAACTTCTATTGAGCTTAAGAATGACAAGTGAAAATAAAAATTTCAAATAAAATTAAAATACGATTATATGAAAAATCAAACTTCCAAATCATCTCTCATCCATTTTCCAACTTCCAGATACCATCTTTCCCATGTATTCTACTTAACATGAATAATACTTTTATAAGAAATTACTTGCTAAAACTGAGTATCTCTTATAATTTTGATTAACCATGTTTCATCAATTGATATATTATCGTTTTTTTATTAAATAATTAATCTTATAGAGGATTGATTTAATTTTTCTAAAATATTCTTTAAAAATTGCAAAGGAGAATTTTTAATGGCATATATAATAACAAAACTTTGTCTTGATTGTAAAGATGTTGCATGCACACAGGTCTGTCCCGTTGATTGTATCTACGAATATTCAGGTGATGATCCTACTATTCCTAAAAGTATGTTATTAATTGATCCGGATGAATGTATAGATTGTAATGCATGTGTTCCGGAGTGCCCATGGGAAGCAATATTTGAAGAAGATTTAGTCCCGGATGTTTTTAAAGATGATATTGAACTGAATGCAAGAATAGTAGGGAAAAAAAGATTTGTTCCTAAAAGAGATGAAGAAAAGAAAATGCCGACCCCGGAAGAAGTACAGTCTAATAAGGAAAAATGGGGATATGAAGCTTAAGCCAAAGGTCAAAAATCGAAAGTCAAATTAGAAAATTAAATAGAAATGTAATTGAAAATATTTAAATAGATTAAAAATTTATTCCAAAACTTAAGAAGTAGGGATTCGTTCCGGGTGAAATTCCATTTCTGGAGTTTTGAAATTGACTTCTATAATATTTGCCCACAGTTGAGCCAATTGCATAAGACATGAAAGCTGCAGCAATTGCATCAGAAAACCAATGCATTCCGCCCCTGTTGAGAGAAGAAACAGCAAAAATCATATAAGCCACATAGCTGTAACCTGCAATTTTAAGCCATGTTTTACCCGGATAAAAATTTGTCAATGAAGATACAACTGCCATGGTTGATGAAGTATGACCTGATGGCCAGCCCCAGAAAATACCACCTCTCATAAATCCGAATCTGAAAGTTTTGCTTAAGCTCTTCATATCATCATTATTTCTCCAATCAGGGTGGGGGCGGCCTGTGATTGCTTTTAAAAGTGAATTGTATGCAAGAGCAATTATACTGGATTGTAAAACAGCAAAAGATGCTCCAACAGCTTCATTATCTTTATTAAGTTTTCCATATGCATAAAGAGAACCGCTGATTACTAAAGGAAAATACATTGCAATCCTTATAACTGGTCTTGCAGCATTTCCGTATCCTTCGTGTTCATTAAAAAACTTTTCAACTTTATAATCGGTATTACTTGATACAAGCAGAAATGTTGAAGCAATGCCTGCTAAATGAAGATAAAGATTATCACCTTTAAAGCTGTTAATTATATTTTTTCCAAAATTTCCGAAGAACTGTAAATCAGGAGTATGTGAACCGGAAAGGTCTAAAGATGAAAGACCTGAATTGAAATTATTTAATCGGATTTTTCCCGTTGATATTCGTGGAAAATTTAAGCTGATTTCTGAAATAATTGGTCGTTGTTTAGCAAAACTCAGGTTTTGAGCTGTTAATGATGAATAACATAGAAATGAAAAAATAAAGGAACTAATTAGCAGGGAAATTACTCTTTTTCTCATCGATTAAAATTAACTATTTCTATTTTTTACGGCAAGCGGGAAAAACACTTCCCCTTGAAATTACATCTGAATTTTTAGGTGTATATTCATTTCATCAAAGCTGTATTCGATAAAATACAATCAGCTTAATATTTCAATATAAAATGCTTTTTTTATAATGATTTAGCTTTGGCACCGGTTTTGGAATTTACCCCCGAATTCAAATTTTAAGGAACAAATAAAATGAAAACTTTCATACTCCTTTTATTTATTTCAATATCAACTGCTACTTATGCACAATGGGGGATGGGAGCAATAAAAATCGGACATTTCAGTCCTTCAGCAACTGAGGGAGGTTTTATTATAGGTTTTGAGGGTGGGAAGGCGATAAATAGAAACCTGAGTGTAGGATTTAGCCTTGATTGGTTTCATAAAGATTTTGTAGATAAAAGATTAGTGCAGAATCTTGATAATATATATGGACTAGGGGGTGGTTCAATAAATTTGTTAAGGGCGCAAACAAACTTGCATGACCTCCCTTTAATGCTAAATTTAACTGCAAGTTTCCCGGCCGGACCATTTGTAAATTTTTTCTTAACCGGTGGTGTGGGTGCAGAAGTACTATTAATCAGCTATAGTAATTTTCAGGATCCGGGGAAAGACGAATTTCAAAGTGCTTTTGATTTAAATTGGAGCGTGGGTGGTGGTTTATCTTATATGCTTGGCAGACGTTCGGATATATTCGGAGAATTGTCTTACCATGCTTCGCGGCCTGGATGGCAATATGAAGCTTATGATCCTTATACAAATACCACGCAAACATTTGAACGTTCTTTTGATATGAGCGGGTTAATGTTTCGAGTCGGGATAAGGTTTTACTACTGAGTAATTAAATCGTCCTATTGGGATTTTGGAATAATGGAAAAAATTTTCATTATTCCATTTTTCCCGCTTTGTTAAAACTACTTAATTACTCTTCTCCCCATATAGTAACAACAAGTTTCCTTCTTCCACCGTAGTTCCTGTGTTCGCATAAATAAACACCCTGCCAGATACCAAGGTTAAGATGCCCGCTGGTTACAGGTATAGTTACACTGCTTCCAAGAATGACGGATTTTATATGAGCCGGCATATCATCAGAACCTTCTGTAGTATGAATATAATATGGTGCATTTTCGGGTGCAATTTTATTGAAATGAGTTTCCATATCAACCCTAACGTCAGGATCTGCATTCTCATTTATTGTTAATGAAGCTGATGTATGCTGGATAAAAATGTGCATTATACCTTTTGAAATTTTATTAATCTCAGGGATTTCATTAAGTATCTCTCTTGTTATAAGATGAAAACCCCTTTTCTTTGCAGAAATTGTAATTTCTTTTTGGTATAATTTCATTTTTTTTGATTGATTATTTCTCGGGAACGTGGACAAGGAAGTATTGATTGGCAGTATTTCCAATTGCACGTGCTTCTTTTTTAGTCATATGCATTTCATCGGGTGTATCTTCATCATGGCCTGCTTCTAAAATAGCAAGATCAGCATTTTTTGCATTTTTAACCAGGTCATCACAATAGGCTGTATCACCTCCATAGCAAATTTTTAAGTTATTAAAAGTAAATTTAAATCCTATGGCTGGAACTTGCCTGGTATTTATCCCGTCATGCAGGTATTCTTTATGAATTACAGGAAATGGCTTCACTGTTAAACCGCTGCATTTAAAAGATTTCGAATCCTTAATCTCTTTAAGTACGATTTTATACGGAAGAGTTTTTGCATAAACTTTTTTAAATGCATTATAGATACTTTCTATTTCAATGCATCCTTTCGGGTAATAGATTGAAAGGGGAGTAACTTTATGCATCACTCTTAAGTATGTTAATAAAGACCAAACCCCCCCAACATGATCATGGTGTCCGTGAGTTATAAAGAGATTTGATATCTTTAAAATGCTGTTCATTCCTATTTCATTATTTAAATCTCTTAATATTCCATCTCCGGGATCAACAACAAAGAAGTTTTTATCGGTTCTAATTAAAATACCGGTGGCTATATTTGGTATTGAGCAAAATATTTTAATTGAAAAGTTTTTTTTATTCCAAGTTAAAGGATATTTCTGATCAGCCATCAGACTACTTTTTTTTGTTTAGATAATATTTGCAATTTTTAATATTCTTGCACCTGGCAAAAATATTAAAAGAGTAGCTTTCCACTTCAAATCCTAATTCTTCACTAATTTCTTCCGGTAGCTTTTTAATTTTTGGATTTGCAAATTCTACAATCCTTCCACAATCCATACAGATTAAATGATCATGAGTCTGCTTTTTATAACTGCTTTCATACCGGCTTATGTTATCACCAAAATGTCTTTTACTTATTAAATCACATTGGACAAGAAGTTCAAGTGTTTTATATACTGTTGCTCTTGAAACTCTTGATTTACGGTTTTTCATCTGGATAAATAGGTCATCAGCACCAAAGTGTCCCTCCTGATCTAATGCTGCATCCATAACTTCAAATCTCTCAGGGGTTATCCTGTTTTTACCCTTTTTCAGGTATTCTCTAAATATTTCTGAAGCTTTTTGATTTTTCAATTTTATTAGAAGGATGTTTAATTGTAAAAATATGTTTGTGGTTAGTTAATTGCAAATTACATATATCTAATGAAAATCATTTCCTCATTTTTAAATCCATCTTTATTAATTCAAGAAATGAAAAAATTTATAGTGTAAAGGGTCATCAAATCTATAGAAAATATATGTTTTTGCTCTCTTGTGTAATAGTATACAATTTTTGAGGAAAAATTAAAAATCAATATTATGGTTTTATTAAAAAGTTGTAAAAATTATTAATATTGGATAATTTTTATCAGATGGCACTAAAATTGCCAAGACTAACCATGTTCACTTTAAAAATGGTTGTTTTTCTAAAAAATAGTAATAAATATAAGAATTTATCCGGGGGTTAAAAAAGAGTGTTAATGGAAGATAATAAGAAAACTAAAGCCGAACTCCTTAAAGAAATTTCCGAACTTCGCCAACAAGTAAAAAAACTTAAAAATGCGGAAATTGAAAGTAAACAGATAGAAAATGAACTGTTTCAATCAAGGGAAATGCTGCAATTAATACTTGATACGATTCCCCAGCGTGTATTCTGGAAAGATATCAATTATAAATACCTTGGCTGTAATGAAAAATTTGCGGGAGATGCTAATCTTAATAGTCCTTTTGAAATTATCGGTAAAAATGACTTTGATTTAACTTGGAAAGAGATGGGAAACTTATATAGGGCTGATGATAGTAAGGTAATTGAAAATAATTCTCCCAAGCTGAATTTTGAGGAATCTATAGTAAGATCTGATGGAACAAAGTTTTGGCTTAAAACAAGTAAGGTTCCACTTCACGATAAAAACGGAAATGTTATAGGAATCCTTGGGACTTACGAGGATATTACTAAACAGAAAGAGATTAAGGAAAATTTTGAAAAAGAAAGAGTCTTACTTAGAACAATAATCAATAGTATTCCGGATGCAATTTTTGCAAAAGATACTGAAGGACGCAGAATAGTGACTAATCTTGCCGATCTGAATAATATGGGATGCGTTTCGAAAGATGAAGCTTTAGGCAAAACTGATTTTGATTTTTTCCCGAAAGAAATTGCAGAAGGATTCTTTGCCAATGATCATTCGGTAATAAAGACCGGAAATGCCATTCTTAAAAGAGAAGAATTTTTTGTTGATAAGGAAGGGAAAAAGCGCTGGCTTCATACATCAAAACTTCCTTTGAAGGATAGCAAGGGAAATATCATCGGTTTAATTGGCATCGGCAGGGATATTACCGAACAAAAACTTGCAGAGGAAGAACTTCACGAACAAACTGAAAAGCTTAAGCTAATTTTTGAAAATGTTTACGACGGTATAAATATTTTTGAAGAGAATTATGAACCTGGTAAAAGAAGATTAATTGAATGTAATGAGCGTTATGCCGAAATAGCCGGAAGAAGCAGAGAAGAACTTTTAAAGATCGGTAATATTGAGGAAGCAGGTTTAACACATAACCTTACCGAAAATAATAATAAATATATAAACGAGGGATTGGTATTCAAAGGTTCATTCACATGGGATCGCCCTGATAAAAAAGAGAATATAATTGAATATACTGCAGTTCCCATTAAATTGGATGGAAAGACATTTACAATTGGTATTGACCGTGATGTGACCGAACAGAAACAAATTCAACAAACTCTCCAAAAAGAAAGAATATTGTTAAGAACATTGATTGACAACTTGCCTGATGGTATTTACGTTAAGGATGCTGAATGCAGAAAGACACTTTCAAATAAAGCTGATTTAATGAATATGGGTAAAGTTTCGGAAGAAGAGGTTTTGGGGAAAACTGATTTTGATTTCTTTCCTATAGAGATAGCTAATAAATTCTATGAAGATGATAGAGCGGTTATTAATAGTGGAAAAGCAGTATTAAACAGAGAAGAATTTTTTACTGATGACAATGGAAGAAAATCATGGTTACTAACATCAAAGCTTCCACTCAGAGATGCTGGTGGTACTATTACCGGGTTAATCGGGATTGGCCGTGATATAACCGGACAAAAACTCTTTGAAGAAGCTTTACAGGATCAGCATAATTTCTTAAAAACCTTGATAGATAATGTCCCGGATTTAATTTATTTCAAAGATAATAAAGCAAGATATGTTCTTAATAACCGTGCTCATTTATTTTTACTGGGTGTAGAGAATCAAGATGATGTAATTGGTAAAACAACTTTTGATTTTAATCCGCATAACCTGGCTGAAAATTATTATGAAGATGAAATGAGAATTATACGAACCGGTCAACCGATGCTTAATAAGGAAGAAATTGCGCTGGATGTAAGCACTAATCAACAGGTTTGGCATTTAACCAGTAAAATACCTTTATGGAAAGAAAATGAAGTTATTGGAATTGTTTGTGTAAGCCGTGATATTACTCATCAAAAAATTGCCCAGGAACAACTTCATGAAACAGCAGAAAAGTTCAGCCTCATTTTCGAAAATGCTTTTGACGGGATGAGCATTTACGAGGATAACCCGGATCCATTAAAACGAAAATTAGTTGATTGTAATTTGCGTTATGTTGAAATGTCTGGCAGATCAAAGGAAGAGCTATTGGAATTTGGTAGTACATATGGTTTGCAGGAAGCGCTGTGTGAAGATGATTCCGGTTTGAAAACAACTACATGCAAAGGAACTTTTTCCTGGAAACGTCCTGATGGTAAAGAAAATTTTATTGAATACGCTGTGGCACCAATTAAAATGCAGGGTAAAAAATATATAATTACAATAGATCGGGATATTACTGAAAAAAAACGAGCTGAGGAAGCTCTACAAAATGAACGAAATCAATTAAGAACTTTAATAGACAACTTACCTGATTTAATATTTTTTAAGAATGTAGAAGGAAAATATATACTTAGCAATAAAGCATATTTGGAATTGTTGGGTATTAATGAACAAACTGAAGTGGTTGGCAAAACCGTATTCGATTTCTACCGGAATGGACAGGCAGAAGAATTTTACAAAGAAGAGCAGGAAGTTATCAGAAGCGGAAAATCAATTTTTGAAATGGAACAATTAATTTTCCATAAAACAAAAAATGAAAACAGATGGTTTCTAGTAAGCTGGATCCCTCTAAAAAATAAAAATGGGAAAATTAAAGGTGTTTTAGGTGTAGCACACGATATTACAAATAAGAAACTTGCCGAAACAACTTTGCGTCAAACATATGATGAACTTGAACAAACAAATAGAGAACTTATTAAGGCAAACAAAGTAAAGAGCCAGTTCCTGGCAAATATGAGTCATGAAATCCGCACACCTCTCAACGCTGTTATTGGAATGACGGGATTACTTTTAGATACACCATTAAATGATGAACAACGTGATTTTGCAGATACTATTTATAGCAGCGGTGATATATTGCTTTCCTTAATAAATGATATATTGGATTTCTCAAAAATTGAAGCCCAAAAAATTGAATTGGAAAAGCAGCCTTTTGATATTCGAGATTGTATTGAAGAAGCACTTGATCTTGTTGCTTCAAAAGCTACAGATAAAAATCTTGAACTTTTATATTCATTAGACGAGGGATTATCCACAAATGTAATTGGAGATGTAACCCGTCTTCGTCAGATAATGGTGAATCTCCTCGGAAACGCAATTAAATTTACTGAAAAAGGAGAAGTTGTTGTTAGTGTTTCCGGTCAGTTAAAAGATTATAATAATTATATGCTCCATTTTTCAGTCAGAGACACAGGATTAGGAATACCATTAGAAAGGCAGAACCAGTTGTTCCAATCTTTTACTCAAGCAGATGCTTCTACAACCAGAAAATTCGGAGGAACCGGACTCGGTTTGGCTATTAGTAAGCAGCTTAGCGAATTAATGGGAGGAACTATGTGGCTGGAAAGTACAGGTATACTTGGTGAAGGTACAACATTCCATTTCACTATTCTTAATGAATTATCAATAGAAAATGAGGTAAGGACTGATTTATCAGCTCTTTCCGGTAAACGGGTTCTTATTGTTGACGATAATAAAACCAACAGAAATATTTTGAATCAGCAAACTTCATCACTTCAGATGATTTCAACAGTATTAGCTTCAGGTGCTGAAGCACTAAAAGAACTTGAAAATAAATACGAATTTGACCTTGCAATTTTGGACTATCAAATGCCCGAGATGGATGGAATAATGCTGGCAGAAAAAATTAAAAACATCCCTGAAAGGAAATCTCTTCCGCTTATTCTTTTATCTTCATATGGTTATCATCATAACAAGAATATGAATCTTACTCATTTTGCAGCAACGTTAACGAAACCGATAAAATTTTCCCAACTTCATAGTGCCTTGTTAACTGTATTAAAGAAAAATAAAGGTCCTATTAAAAAACAGCGGGATATAAACTCGATGCAGTTCGATTCCGGTATCGGGGAACATTATCCTCTTAAAATACTTCTTGCAGAGGATAATAAGGTTAATCAGAAAGTTGCGCTTCGATTTTTGGAGAAAATTGGATACCGTGCAGATGTTTCTTTTAACGGTATAGAAGTACTGGATGCTTTGCGGCGTCAGTTCTATGATGTCATTCTTATGGATATTCAGATGCCGGAAATGGATGGAGAACAAGCAACTATTGAAATTAGGAGAAGCTTTTTACCAAACCAGCAACCACGAATTGTGGCTATGACAGCAAATGCATTGAAATCGGACCGTGTTAAATATATTGCATCGGGAATGGATGATTATATTGTAAAACCTTTCAAGATCGAAGAACTGGTAAGAGCATTAGTTGAAAGCTATTTATTCTTTCACCCAAAAGAATCAAACCAAGAAGAAGCAGGTCTTGAATATATAAATCAAAAATAAATTTTATTTAAAGTTAGGAACAAACCCGGTTTTTAATTTAACCGGGTCCATTTTATCCAATTGAAAGTTTAATTAAATCGGCAAGAATATGGCCTGTTTCTTCAAGATAGGGATCGGCTTTGTCCTTATTTACCGGAGTTTCTCCTTTCTCCAATAGCTTCAGACCTTTGTGCTTTCTTCTCTCATTTTCTCTTTGAAATCTTTTATTTTCATCTTCCTCTTTTTCTTTCTTTCTAACAGCTTCATTCAAAGAAACATACTTTTCATTTTTAGATTCTTTATATTCTCTGATATCCTCAAGAACGTTATCGAATTCAGTACTGGTATCCATTCTGTCTTCATGCATTTTTCTAAGCTCCGGGATATATTTATCCAAATCGGAATATAATTTATATTTTGTAGAACGAATTTGATCCCATGGTAATGCACTTGGCTCGGAGCTTTCCCCAAAGTCATGTGGATCAATAGCTGAAGGGAGTTTAATATCCGGAACAACACCTTTATTTTGTGTGCTTCCGCCGTCTATCCGGTAGTATTTAGCTATAGTTAATTTTAACCGTCCGAATTTATCTCCTGAACTTCCAATCAACCTATTTAAATTAATAAGATTCTGAACGCTTCCTTTACCATAGGTTTGTTCTCCAACAATAATCCCACGTTCATAATTTTGAATAGCGCCCGTGAAAATTTCAGATGCAGATGCACTAAACCTGTTTACCAAAACAGCCAGGGGTCCGTTGTAAACAATGCTGGGATCAGTATCGGAATCGACATCTATTTTTGAGTCTGCACTTTTGACCTGAACTACAGGGCCATCCTTTATAAACAAACCGGTCAAATTGACAGCCTCATCCAAAGCCCCACCTCCGTTATTTCGAAGGTCCATAATTATTCCGTCTACTTTTTCTTTTTTTAATTCCTTTAATAATTTTCTTACATCCCTGGTTGTACTTTTATAATTAGGTTCTCCTTTTTGTCTGGCATCAAAATCAATATAAAAAGCAGGTAAAGTAATAACACCGATCTTATAAAAACTATTATTTTCATTTATATTAATAGTACTCTTTTTTGCAGACTGTTCTTCAAGAGTAACCTTATCACGTACGATGGTAATTTCATGTGAAATGGCATTCGGTCCTTTGTCTGCGGGTATTATATCCAGGCGAACAATAGTTCCCTTTGGACCTCTAATCAATTTGACAACATCAGTAAGTCTCCAACCGATAACATCTACCATTTCTCCTTCTTTACCCTGAGCTACCCCAATAATTTTATCATTACGTTTTAACAAACCGCTTTTATATGCTGGCCCGCCGGGAATAATTTCATTAACTTTTGTATAATCATCTTCCTGCTGCAGCTGAGCCCCGATTCCTTCTAATGAACGGCTCATATCTATCTTGAAATTTTCAGATGTAGTCGGAGACAAATAATTAGTATGCGGATCAATGGCTTCAGTATATGAATTCATGAATAATTGAAATACGTCTTCACTGTTATACTGGGAAATAGCTCTCCTGAAATTTGCATATCTCTTCTTAAGAGTTTCCTTCACTCCATCCCATTTTTTCCCGGCAAGTAAAAGATTCAGTGCATCATTTTTAATCTTTTTCCGCCATAAATCATCTATTTCTTCCTGAGTCTGGGGCCACAAAACACTGTCTCTGTCAATTAAAAATTTTTCATTTTTCGTAAAATCAAAACCTTTGTTTAACAGTGTATCAACATAATTGATTCTTTCAATAACTCTCTTTTTAAATGTATTGAAAATTTGATACGGCGGATTTAAATCTCCATTCTGGATGTCGTTATCCAGCAAAGTTTTATACTGATCAAAATTTTTAATATCTGATGCATAAAAATAACTCTTACCGTTATCCAGAGCTTTTATGTACCTGCCGAAAATAACAGATGATAAAGAATCGTCAAGCTTGAATTTCCTGTAGTGGTATCTTGAAAGTATTGTATTTATTAATTGATCTTCTTCAGGCATATAACTTTGGGGGGTAATATTAAGCGAATCATTAGTAATCGAAGTAGTAGTTCCGGGAATATTAATGCTAAGAGAATTCGCAATTAATAAACTCGCAACAATTACAGGTAGAATCCAAAGCAGGGTTTTTTTCATGAAATTTCCAAGATATAATTTAATACATTAAAATAAATCATTAATACGAAGATTGTGTTTATAAAGTTCCTTAAAGAAATGATATAAATATATAGCCATAAATTTTTTAAATTAAAATACTTAAATATTTCTGCCTTAAGTACGTTTTTTTAAGAATTTATATATACAAGATATTAAAATTTGAAATAATACGCTTTATCGCTAAAAACGGATTTTGAACGTTATAAATTGAATAAAAATATTTTATATATTTATGCCTGATTTTGGGAGAAATTTGTAATGTTAAAAAGCAAGGATATTTTAATTCAAAAAGCTAACGAAGTAAAATCGCTTAGGAGCAGTATTGACGGCCAAAGTAATGAAACTTCGAAAGAAGATTTACATCCTAAAACTATTATGGATGAGGAAGGGAAAAAAATTTTAGTTTTTAGCGATCCGCTATATTCCAGGGAAAAACGAAGTGTTGTGAATTATACAAACTTCCGCGGTAAATGGGAATTCGAAAATTTAGATGGGATTGATGAGAATGATCCGGATAAATGTGCTGTTAAATTTACACCAGTGAGAGATTCATCAAACATTACAATAGCTTTTAAATCGTTAAAAGACAGAATTGAATTTGTGGATTCGATTTATAGCGATAATGAAATGAAGCAGATTGGTTCAGGAATTAACCTGGAAAAGATTGCTAATTCTAAGGTTCTTAAAGCTACGGGGGGATTGATTGGTTTATCTTTTGCCGGTTATAAGTTATATAAAATATTAAAAAAAGATTAGTAGCACAGAATTATCTTCCGTGCTAATAAGGAGTGTAAATAATTTTGTGTAAATGGTTAAACAATAACTTTGAGGATAAGTGCTGCGGAGCGTAGCGGAGCAGCACTTATCCTCTGCGCCCGAAAGCGATTTACCCAATAGCGGTATTGCTTTTGGGAAAATAAATAATATGTTTAACCTATATCCAAAAGGAGTTTACACATATGGAACTAACCGATGAAATGATCGAGCAATTAAAAGCCGATCTTGCCAAAGCCAAAAACTATGATGATTTAATGGGTAAGGATGGAGCTATTAAAAAGCTCATGGCCAAAACCCTGGAACAAATGCTTGAAAGCGAACTAACCGAACATCTTGGGTACGAGAAGTATTCACCTGCCGGTAGAAACAGTGGAAATACCCGGAATGGTAAAACCCATAAAACTCTGAAAAATGATAATGGTCAAATAGAAATAACTGTCCCGCGGGATCGTAATGGAGATTTTGACCCTGTCATTGTCAAGAAATATGAAAGAACCATTGGTCCTATTGAGGATAAAATAATCTCCATGTATGCAAAAGGGATGACTACCAGGGATATACAATCACATATACAAGAACTTTATGGCTTAGATGTCTCAGCTACACTGGTATCGAACATTACGGATAAAATAGTCCATATTGCAACAGAATGGCAGAATAGACCACTTGAAGGAATTTATCCTATAGTTTTCTTTGATGCCATTCATTACAAGGTTAGAGATGACAGCAAGAAAGTCACTTCAAAGGCAGCCTATACATGCCTTGGAGTTGAACTCAGCGGCAGAAAGGATCTTCTTGGTCTTTGGGTGGGAGAAGCAGAAGGAGCTAATTTCTGGCTGAGTGTTTTGACTGAACTAAGAAATCGAGGAGTAAAGGATATACTTATTGCATGCATTGATGGTCTAAAGGGTTTTCCTGAAGCAATTAACACAGTTTTTCCTAAAACCGAGATACAGCTTTGCGTAATACATCAGATCCGTAATACCCTTAGATACATTGCCTCGAAGGATCAGAAAGAATTTATGAAACAGCTTAAGCCGGTTTATTCTGCTGCTACTGAAGAAGCTGCATTAGAAAATCTTACCCAGCTTGAAGACAGATGGTCAAATAAATACTCACTGGCTTTGAAATCATGGAGACAAAACTGGGATAATCTTGCTACTTTTTTCAAATACCCACAGGAGATAAGAACCGTTATTTATACAACCAATGCTGTAGAATCAGTTCATCGTCAATTTAGAAAAGTTACTAAAGCACGCTCACTTTTTCCGAATGACGACGCTTTGAAGAAAATGCTTTATTTAGCTTACAGAGATTTATCAAAAAAATGGACCATGCCGATAAGAAATTGGGCAATTGTTCTTTCTAACTTGCCTACCAAAGGTAGGTTTCTATTATTTTTGAGGAAAGACTGGAGCCTTTCCTCTAATGAAAAAATCATTTACACAAATTATTTTACAGACTCTGCTACTACAGTAAAAATTTTAGTTTAATTCTTTAGCATCATTGAAAACTTGATTTGCGTGCGAAGCAATATCTATAACGTTTATTATCTTAGAGATATTCCCTTTTTTGTCTATAATAAATGTTACTCTTTTATCTACTCCATTATCCATCAAAACGCCATACTCTTTCGAAACTTCTTTCTCGTTATCAGATAGCAGCGGAAAATTCAGATGATAGTCTGCAATAAATTTTTTAATTTCAGCTGGTGAATCTACACTTATTCCAAATACCTCTATATTATTTTCTTTAAATTTGTTCTTATCATCTCTTATTCCGCATGCTTCTTTAGTGCAGCCGGGAGTTCCGGCTTTTGGATAGAAATATACAACAACAGGTGATTTACCCTGGTAATCGGATAATGTGTAAGACTTGCCATTAGAATCTTTTAGAGTAAAATCGGGTGCTTTATCTCCAACTTTTAGTTCATTATCTTTTGGAATAACAGAAATACTTAGAAAGAATAGCGTAGCAAACAAAAAATAGAACTTCATTCTAACCTCCGTAATTAATTTAACTCTATACTCCTTGAGAATATATAATCAACATTCTTCAACATTTTTTTGTAATCAAAGATTTCATTTATTTCCTCTTCGGATAAGTATTTTTTTATCTCCTGAGATTTCAACAATTCATCCTTTAAATTTTTATGCTTATCATTCCACACATTCATTGCCGATGTTTGAACCCATTTATAAGCATTTTCTCTCGACTGACCTTTGTTTATTAGTTTTAAGAGTACAGTTTGTGAAAATACTAAGCCTCGCGTAATATTCAAATTATTAATCATATTTTCAGGGTATATGATCAGGTTCTTTGTGAGCCTGATCATTAAATCGAGCATATAATCCAGTGCTATACAGCTATCCGGTATAATTATTCTTTCAACAGAGGAGTGTGAGATATCCCTTTCATGCCAGAGTGCGACATCTTCTATAGCAGCAATTGAATTGCTCCTTAAAATCCTGGCTAAACCTGTAATTCTCTCGCTGATAATAGGATTCCTTTTATGCGGCATTGCCGAAGAACCTTTTTGTCCTTTTGAGAAATACTCTTCGGCTTCGAGTACTTCTGTTCTTTGAAGATGTCTAATTTCAATTGAAATTTTTTCGAGAGTTGCTCCGATTACTGCCAGAGCAGTCATAAATTCTGCATGTCTGTCTCTTTGAATTACCTGGGTGGAAACGGGATCGGGGGAGAGTCCCATTTTTTCACAAACATATTCTTCTACTTTTGGGGTAAGATGTTCAAAAGTACCGACTGCTCCTGAAATCTGACCAACGCTAATAGATTTAATTGCATTTTGAAGACGAATTATATCTCTTTTAACTTCTTCAAACCAGAGAGCGAATTTTAATCCCATAGTAGTAGGTTCTGCGTGTATACCATGTGACCTGCCGACACAAATTGTTCTTTTATGCTCCAGGGCTCTTTCTCTAAGAACATCTTTAAGTGAATTTAACCTTATTAAAAGAAGCTCACCGGCTGTTTTCATCTGGAATGAAAGAGTTGTATCAAGGATATCGGATGATGTCATTCCATAATGGATATGTCTTGATTCAGGTCCTACATTTTCTGCAACATTAGTTAAAAAAGCGATTACATCATGCTTGGTAGTTTCTTCTATCTCCAGTATTCTTTTAATATCAAATACTGCTTTTTCTTTTATCACTTCTACATCTTCCTTCGGAATCTCTCCCAGTTCACTGCGGGCTTCGCAGGCAAGTATTTCAATTTTTAACCAGGTATTGAATTTAAATTCATCCTGCCAAATTTTCCCCATTTCGGGAAGCGTATATCTTTCAATCATATTATTTATTTAGGTTTGTGTGAGAAAATAGTTATTGTTTAATATAATGATATTTTAGAAAAAATTAATCATTTCTTATTCATTTTCATTCTGTTGTTCCTTTCCTTAATTTTTCAATTGAACTTGAAACGGAATTTGTCATTCTTAGTACAATTACTTAATAATGTATTTATAGATTGCCTGAATTTTGAAATTATTAAAGAAGAACCTGGATAAAGAAAAAGCTGCGGCCTTTTTCCTTTCAATCCTGATACATGGAATTTTAATTTTAATCATTATTGTTATAAAAATAGAATATCCTCAAGTGAAAAATTCCAGATATTCTGTGTTAAATTTTGTTGAAATTAAGCCGGAAGAAAAGAATATAATTGAAAAGGAAAAACCGGAACAAAAGATAAATAATACAGTTCTCCATCAAAAAGAGGTACCTGTAAAAATTAAACAGCAAAAAGTTGAAGAACAGTTAAAAACTGTAAAAGATACTACATCTAAAAAAAACGATGTCGATTCGACTTTAAATAAGGGGAAGATTTTTATAAGCAGAAAACAGCTTGCGGATACAACTTATCATTCCTTAAAATTTGCTGCTACTCTTCTGGATTCGTTTTTGGTAAGACATCCTGAATACGCCAAATATATTCTTCAGGAGCAGGCAAAAGAACTTGTGGAAAATAAAAATATTAAAAAATTTTCACGACTTGCCCTGGAACAAAGGATTAATGAAGAACTGGATAAATATCTGCAGCAGCAATATCCTGAAGGATCGGAACATGAAATAAATCCATATACCGGACCAGGTTTGCAAATTCCTATTGATGATTTAATTGATGCTATTAAGAAAATCTTCTAATAACTTCCTTTGTTAGTTTTTAATCAAGAAAAAATTAATTAGCTCTTTAATCTCTCTTTGTTAAAGTCATTTTTTTTGTTATTGTTTTACCGTCTCTCAGCAATTTTAAAGTTATAGTTTGTCCGGTTCTGAATTCCTGGAAAACACTTTCAAGAGTTTCCGAATCATTGATATTATAATTTTCTACTTGTACAATAATGTCACCAACTTTAATACCTGATTTATGTGCAGGTGTACCGGGAATAATTTGAGTAACAATTACACCCTTAGTTGTGCTCAGCTTATAATATTTTGCCAATCCTTCATCGAGAGATTGAATCCGGATTCCAACTGAAAAATCCCTGTTGATCTTTCCGTTTTCTTTAAGTTCTTTTATTATTTTTTTTACTTTATTTATCGGGATTGCAAAACCGAGGCCTATATTTCCCTGGTTCCCTCCCGCTGTAAAAATAAGAGTATTCATGCCGATAACTTCACCGTTACTATTTACCAATGGTCCGCCGCTGTTGCCGCCGTTTATTGCTGCATCGGTTTGAATCATATTTAAATAATACCTGTTGTTCATTGGTTCAAGATTCATCCCGGTAGAACTAACAACACCAACAGTAACGGTTGGTTTATCATTTATTTCAAATAAACCGAACGGATTTCCAAGAGCGATAGCCCATTCACCAATCATTATATCATCTGAATTTCCCAGAATCTCATACGGAAGATTATTATCATCCACTTTAATTAATGCAATGTCTGATGCTTTGTCGGTTCCAACCAGTTTTGCATCATATTGCTTCCCATTTGTCATTGTAACTGTTATTTGAGAAGCATTCCCTGCAACATGATCATTTGTTACAATATAGCCGTCAGGGGAGACAATAAAACCGGAACCTAATTCCTTAACTGTTTGGTTATAATTTCTGCCTCCAAAAAATTGTTTGAAAAAAGGATCATCGAAAAAAGAACCAAAAGGACTTTCATATTGTCTTATTTCAGTTACATTAATTCCTACTACAGCAGGGCTGACTTTTTTAACAGTTTCTGTAATTATATTTTTCCTGGAGTTTGTGATCTGATCATTTGCATCCGGTTTTACCTGGTAGCCTGCAACAGAGTAGTTATTATCCGCTTCATAATAATCTGGGGGTTTGGTATTTGTACGGAAAATAAAATATAAAGCAATTACAATTATGATAATTAATCCGAAGCTTAAAATAATTTTTCTTGATTTATTCATGAGAATTTCCTTTTGTTAGAAAAGTTTTATTCTTAAAGAGTTCTTTCATAGGTTCAATATGTTTTATTAAGACTATTAGTAATAATGCAGAAGAAAAAAGCATTAAAGAAGATATAGAATCAGGTTTAGGATAAGCGTATTTAAAAGCTACATTACTGGATAAAAAAATTAAAACCAGCGTCATAAAATTTGCCCATACATTAGCAAATAAAATATCTTTTTTGGCAAGATAAATGATAATCCAGAGTACTACCCAAATAAATACCATAAAAGGGAATAATAATAATCCTCCCCCAGCAGCTGTTGCCAAACCTCTTCCGCCCTTAAAACCCAGCCATGGATTAAAGCAGTGACTTAACACCGCAAATAAAAGCGCCAGGGCCGGGAAAACAAAATCAATCGGAAAAAACAATAATGGTAAATATACACTTAGCAGGCCTTTCAAAGCATCAATAATAAAAACAAATATGCCTATAATTTTTGAATTTGTAACTTCATATGAATTCATTGCCCCAACATTTCCGCTACCCGAGGATGTTATATCAATTCCCTTGGTTTTTTTTAAAATGATGAAGGCCGTAGGTAATGAACCAAGCAAATAACCAATAATACAGCTAAGTAAATAATTCATTATTATTCTATTTTTTAAAATAAAATTTAATAAATTTTTCAGACTATATTGCTAAATTACAGCAAAAGTTTTTGTAATCTGTTTTGTTTAGATAACTTATAAATCCGGAAAATTTATTATTTTACTTTTATAATTGAGTATTTTAGAAATTTTCTATAATTCTATCTAAAAATAAAAGGTAATAAATATGAGAGTTTTCATCGGTTTTATTTTATGCCTGATAATTCTTGCCATCGGAGGAGTTATTTATATCTATTCCGGCATGTATGATGTAAGTGCTGCAAACAGGGATAAAGGAATTTCCAGGTGGGTTCTTGAAACAACAATGGAAAAGTCAGTGGCACATCATTCCAGAAATGTTGAAATCCCGTCACTTGATGATTCTACAATGATATTAAAAGGTTATGTGCATTACAGCAGAATGTGCGGCTGCCATGGTGCTCCGGGAAGAGAAAGCAACAGATCATTTAATCCTGAACCTCCCGAATTATATAAAACTGCCAATGAATGGGAACCAAATGAATTATTCTGGATAATAAAAAACGGAATAAAAATGTCTGGTATGCCGTCATTTTCCGAAAGAACCTCCGATGATGAGATATGGGAAACGGTTGCTTTTTTGCGTGTTCTCCCTAAATTAAATCCTGATCAGTATAAAGCAATGGATACTAAAGCGAAAAAGGCAGGATTTATTGAAAAACGTTAAAAAATTTAAGATTTCGTAAAAAACTTTGAGATAATGGAAATGGAAATATAGGGTAATAATGTTTACGTTTTTTCAATATTCCCAAATTCCACATCCTCATATTTAATGAATTTTGTAAGAGCAATTAATTAAAATATTGCAGATTTATTTTAATGAGATATAAATCATCGTTTTTATTAAAAGAAATTTTTATAGTTCACCAAATATTAAAGGAGGAAAATTATGCGGGCAATGGTTCTTCCAAAGTTAGGTGAAAGGAATTTATTTGAGTTAAGAGAAATAGATATACCTAAGATTGGTGTAAATGAAGTACTCGTGAAAATAATTGCTTCCGCTGTAAATCCCGTAGATGCTAAAATCAGGGCAAACGGTTATTGGGGCAAATCAAACCTGCCGATAGTACTTGGTTATGATGCTGCAGGTATAATCGAAAAGGTCGGGGAGGGAGTTACTGATTTTAAACCGGGCGATGAGGTTTATTATACACCAAAATTAATGAACAACCCTGTTGGAACTTATGCAGAATATAATTCTGTTGAAGCTTCTATAGTTGCGAGAAAACCTAAAAATTTGTCATTTGAAGAATCAGCAGCAATACCATTAGCTGGCGGAACTGCATGGGATGCAATTATTAGGCGGTTAAAAATTCAAGTTGGAGAAACCATATTGATTCATGGAGCTGCGGGAGGAGTGGGAACCTATGCTGTTCAGTTTGCAAAAGCTTCAGGTGCAAAAATAATTGCTACTGCCAGTCCAAAGAATCACCAGGTTCTGCACGAATTAGGAGCAGATGTCATAATTGATTATCATAAAAAAGATGCTGCTGAAGTTGCACTAAAAGAAACAGGAGGAAAAGGAGTTGATGCAGCTTTTGATATTCTGGGAGAAGAAATTGTATCACGGTGCCTTCCCGGAATTCGTCCATTCGGCAGGATAGCCTGTATTCTGCCTCCAAAAGGAGATTTAACTCTTTTGTATCGCAATAATATTACATTGCATGGCGTTTTTATAACAAGAGAAAAGAAAAGACTTGAAGAGATGAGGGAAGTTTTTGAAAGAGGACTGGCGAAACCTGTTATTGATAAAATTTTACCGATGGAAGACGTTTCAAAAGCACATGAAAGAATGGAATCACATCATGGTCTTGGTAAAATTGTATTAAAAGTAGCAGAAACTAAATGAGATAAAGAACATGGAATTGATGGTAAAGATTAGTTAAAGCTTAGAACTTTTGACCGATAAGTAAATAAGACAATTCTATTTTTCTTAGATATATCCTCTCAAATCGAATAATATTGCATAAATCAATTTAGCTGATTCATTTCAAAATATTTTCATTTTGTTACAATAAATTGTATTATGGAAAGGAAATATTAACGATTAAAAGGAGTGATTAATGCCTATAGATGCAAATAAAGTAGTTACGATCAATTTTACATTGAAAGATAATGATGGAAATTTAATTGAATCAACAGAAAACAAAGAACCTTTTTCATATTTAAGTGGAAATAGTCAAATTTTACCTAAACTCGAAGAAGTTGTAAATCAGATGATAATCGGGACAAAGAAAGATATTAAAGTCTCTGCAGCCGAAGGTTACGGTGAATATAATGAAGCTGCTATTCAGCAAATTGATAAAAAAGAATTTCCTGATGATATGAAACTGGAAGAAGGAATGCAGCTTATTGCTAATTCTCCCGATGGCAAGCGAATGCCTTTTGTCATAAATAAAATTGAAGAAAATGGAGTTACCATAGACTTTAATCATCCTTTAGCAGGAAAAAATCTGGAATTTAATGTTGAACTTGTCGATGTAAGAGATGCAACACCAGAAGAACTTTCACATGGCCATATTCACGGACCTGGGGGAGCACATCACTAATATTTAGTAATTATTGAATTTGTTTAAAACATTTGGAATAATGGAAAACTGGAAGAATCGATTATTGATTTTAGCATTTCCTAAATATTTCCGGAGAGTCGTGAAATCCTATAATTTCCATTATTCCCATAATTTACTTCAGTTAATTACTTTTTATATTTTCTTTCCAGGTTAATCAGGTATTGTTTTCTCCAAATACCCCCTCCATAATTGACTAATTCACCATTCGAGCCGATTACCCGATGACAGGGAATTATGATTGCTATCCTGTTGTCTCCATTTGCTTTCCCTACCGCTCTCAAAGCTTTTGGATTATTAATATTTATTGCCTGCGTTTTGTAGCTGACAGTTGTTCCGTATGGAATTTTTAGTAATTCATTCCATACTTTCATTTGGAACGGAGTACCTTCATATGATAAAGGAATAGAAAATTTTTCCCTTTTACCATTGAAATATTCTTCGAGCTGTTTATTTAGTTCATCAAAGATTGGTGTATTACCCGGAACAGATTCTGTATTAAAAATTTTCTTAATTCTTTTTATCTGAGTTTCCAGCATCCTCCTGTCTGTAAATTCAAGAAGACATATTTTCCCTTTGAAAGAACCGGCAAGCATCGGACCCAACGGAGTTAGTATCCGGCTAATTTGAATTAAATTTTTTTCTTTACTTTCTATTGGAGTAAAACCGGTTGTTTTTTTAAAAGTCGAATTAAAACCACTCAAAGAATCATATTCTGAATTAAAAGCTGCTTCCACTACTTTTTCCTCTCCTAATTTTATTCTGCCGAACGCTCCGTTAATTCTTAATGTTCTTAAATAAGCCTGGAAAGTTAAATTCAAATTTTCTTTAAACCATCTTCTTACTCTAAATGGATTTATCCCTTTTTTTAGCAAATCGGAATCTTTTATCCTTATAACAGGATTACTGTTTATTTCGTCTATTAATGGTTTCAGCCAATCAGGCATTTTACCTTTATACTCCAATGGATTACATAATTTACATGGCCGGTATCCATGGAATAAGGCTTCCTTCACGGAATGAAAAAATTCGACATTTTCTTCTCTAGGTTTTTTAGCATGGCAGGTTGGCCGGCAAAATATACCGGTGGTTTTGACACCAACAAAAAAAGTCCCTTCAAAAGTACTATCTTTTTCGATTAAGGCTCTGTACATAACCGAATTATCAGGCAGAATATTCTGGTTCATCATGATTACAATCTTGTTTTGTTATTAAATTGTTGGCCGAAAATTTTGTAAAAACAATTTTCTGGTTCTACCGTTATTTTTACAAGTTATTTTTTTTGTGATTTTTTTACTACAGCCAGTGAGAAGATTGAGTTTTGCAGGAAAAGATAAATAAATACAACTGTAAAACAAATATCATAAGTAATATTCGAAAGTTTTTATTGAAATAATTCCCTTACTGATGGAAAATTTTCCCCAAAATATGCCGGTTTTTCTTTAATATTCATTCAATATCTTTTTGACATACTTCCTATAATTAATTGACAAGAAACAATATATCAGCCAATAAAAATTTTACTGCCGATTTAGTAAGATTAAATGGAATGAAGATTTCAAACACAACTGAACTTAGCGAAAATTCAGTTTAACGGTCACTGAGCAGATATATTGATTAGCCGGGATTTCTAAGAGGACACCTGGTATTTATGCTGCATTAGAAATATTTTTCCCCAAATATTAATGATTATCTGAAGTAAATTTGTACATTATTAATAAAAAACAATATTTACTTCTCCTCATTTACTATAACATAACTAATTACATTATTATAAGAATATATTAACCTTATTAAATCCAAAAATTTTGTTAAATGGAGGTTTTTTTCGCCGATAAGATTGTTTGATATTTTATATGTTATTCTAATCTTCATGTTTTCACCTTATGCCTTGATATTTTCACCTTTCATTATCTAATAATCAAATAATGTGCCAAAGGTATTCTTGACTTTTGATTAAAAATTATGTAAAAAGTGTATAGAAATATAGACTGATGTTAAAACAATTTTACAAAACAGTAATACCTAACAGAATTACCGAAAATAATATTATACCTAAGATTGTTCCAAAATACTTAAAAGCAATATCCTTATTAATCATTAAAGCATAGTAAGGAACGATAAAAGATAATGGTGCGAGCCATAATAAATGAAGTTTATTAAAACCTAGAACCACAGAAAGAATTAATAAAATCCATAAAATTACTAAACCTATTTTTTCATGTTTGGATTCGAATAACTGATTTAAGCAAAATGTTACAAGAGCAGTTATACTTGTTATACCGAAAAAAACATAAGCCTCAAAAAATCCCATGTTATTCTTTCCTTATTTTATTTTGAATCATTTTTGCTAGTCAAAAATCACAAATAATTATTGTTTCCTCTACCATCACTGTAACAAATATTTGAAATATTGTAACATCTGCAGAACGGTATTGTCGCTAATTAAAATGGAAAATGGTTAATGTGAGTATTAACAAAGTAATTGTTCTAATTTCGGTCTTCTGAACCTTTAGACAATTTAATTTGCCCGGGATTTGAAATTCGAAATAGTAATTTTAAGTTAGTTTAATTAAAAGACTTACAAACATTGTGAATCCTTTTCATTTTAAATTCGGAATAATGGCCATATTTAATTTTTGCATGAATTAAGTAAATATTTTATATTTATATCCTGTTTTAAAAGATTTGCGGAAAATAATTTTCAGCGTTAGTTCTTAAAACTTGAAGTAATATGCGGGAATAGCTCAGTTGGTAGAGCGCAACCTTGCCAAGGTTGATGTCGCGGGTTCGAGTCCCGTTTCCCGCTCAAAGATGAGGTTGTTTTAGATGTAGTTTAAAAAAATATAACGGGGAAAAATTAAAAAAAATAATTTCTATATATAATTAAGATAATTACTTTTAAGACGACATCTTATACTTATGGCGCTGTAGCCAAGTGGTTCAAGGCGAAGGTCTGCAAAACCTTTATTCGTCGGTTCGAATCCGACCGGCGCCTCTAAAGTGCAAAAATAATTTACTTTTGCACTTTTTTTATTAGGTATTCTCTTTTTTTTGTGTTAAAAGGGGAGGATGAAAATTTACATCTATTACAAAAGATGTGAAGTAATTGATTGTTTAATAAGAGCTTAAGCGATTTATAGATAGACTATTCTATCTCCTTGTTCCTCTCATAAATCCTCTATAAGGTAAAGAATATTGAATTGTAATAAATGCTTTCGGATCTATGGATTCGATTAAATTAATTACTTTCTTTTGAGATTTTCGGGGTGTAATTAATATAATAATTGAAACGCCGCCTGAACCGCCTTCTCCTGGAAGAATTGTCACTCCGTATTTTGATTTTCTTAGTGTATCGGCAATAAAATCAGTATAATGCTTTGATATAACACTTAATTGAACATGGCCTAAACCTATTTTCTGTTCAATGGTAATCCCTATTATATTTCCTAAACCGTAGCCAGTTGCATAACCAAAAAGATTTGCAATATTATCTAAATGCTGCATAATGAATCTAATAGCAAAAATCCAGATTAAAACTTCAAAAAAACCTGCAGTTCCAGCCAAATATTTTTTGCCTTGAATAACTAATATCATTCTGAATGTATCTATTGATACATCACAGATTCTCATGCACATAATCAAAACTGCACCTGAAAAAATATTAATTACTTCATACATAATTCAATTAATAAAAAGATATTTTGTTAAAAGAAATTTATAAAATATTATGTTTATTTTTGTATGATTGTTCATATTTGTGAAAAAAAATGTTTGAAACTGAAAGACATGAATTAGTAAATAAACTTTCAATGAGTGGTGTAAAAGATCTTAATGTTTTAAAAGCAATTGATTCTGTTGAAAGACACTTATTTATCCCTGAAGCATTGAAAGATCATGCATATAAAGATGTCGCTCTGCCGATTGGTTACGGACAGACTATATCTCAACCCTATACTGTTGCTTTTATGACTCAGGCACTTGAGTTAAAACCCAATTCAAAAGTATTGGAGATTGGAACCGGTTCCGGTTACCAGGCTGCAATTCTTGAATTTATGGGGATGAAAGTCTATAGCATCGAACGGCAGTTTGAAATTTATATAAAAACCCAAAAGTTTTTTGATAAAATGGGAATCAGAGTTTATACAAAATATGGTGATGGTACAATCGGCTGGGATGAGTTTGCTCCTTACCATGGGATTATTGTTACTGCAGGATCTCCTTCTGTTCCGAATTCTTATAAAAAGCAGCTGGCTATTAATGGGAAATTGGTTATACCGGTTGGGACAAAACATTCGCAAAAGTTGAAGATTGTTACCAAAGTTGAAGATGAAAAATTTGAGGAAAAAGATATCCCTGAGTTCACTTTTGTACCATTAATCGGCAGGGAAGGTTGGAACGAAAAGTAATTGTTATTGTTGGACCGACTTGTTCCGGTAAAACTGAATTAAGTCTGCTGTTGGCGGAAGAGTTAAGTACCGAAATTATTTCTGCCGACAGCAGACAGTTTTATAAATATCTTGATATTGGAACCGCAAAACCAGGTGTTGACAGATTAAAAAAAATTAAGCACTATTTTATAAATTCATTGAATCCTGGTGAATATTATAATGCAAGCAAATTTGAAAAAGATGCATTAGAAGTTTGTGAAAGCCTGATTAAAAAAAACAAAATTCCGGTTATCGTGGGAGGTTCAGGATTATATATTAAAGCTCTTATTGACGGAATATTTGATTCGGCAGATATTGATACAGATTACAGGAATATTATATTAAATCAAAAAGAATTGTATGGAAATGAATATATTTACAATGAACTAAAAAAGGTTGATCCTGAGAGTGCTTCAAAAATGCTTCCGCAAAATTGGAAACGTGTATTAAGGGCCCTCGAGGTTTATCATCAAACAGGTGAACCTATTTGGAAACAACAGCAGAAGCATAAAAGAGAAAAGGAAATAAATTTTAATCAATACGGATTAAACTGGGAAAGAAAAAAATTATATTCCAATATTGAGCATAGAGTCGATGAAATGCTCTCTGATGGACTAATTGAAGAAGTAAAGAACATTTTAAATGTGGGATTTGATAAGAAATTAAATTCACTTAATACCGTTGGATATAAGGAAATCATCTCTTACCTGAATAAAGAGATTACACTTGAAAGAGCTGTGGAGTTAATTAAAAGAAATACCCGACGTTATGCAAAAAGGCAGTTGACCTGGTTTAATGGAGATGAAAGAATTAAATGGTTTAAAGTAGAAAATAAGGAAGATCTGAAAAGTATATCAAAAGAAATTCTGGAAAATATGGCTATAAAGCTTTAGGTTAGATGGAGGGTGATTCTTTATCTTTGGTTCAACCTAAACCTTAAAACACTAGTCAAAAGAAAAGTACAATGAAAGAAAAAATTAAAATAGCATCCGGACAAGGTTTTTGGGGCGATTTAATTGATGCTCCTTATAACCAGGTTACAAAAGGAGATATTGATTACCTCGTAATGGATTATCTTGCAGAAGTAACTATGTCTATTTTACAGAAACAAAAAAATCGAAATCCCGAGCTTGGATATGCTAAAGATATTCCGGGATTAATGAAGAGAATTTTACCAATTTGTAAAGAGAAAAATATTAAGGTTATAACAAATGGCGGCGGTGTAAATCCCGTATCCTGTGCAGAATCTGTTATTCGGGTTGCTAAAGAACTTGGAATGACTGAATTGAAAATTGGAGTTGTACTTGGAGATGATATTAAAGATAGAGTGGATGAAATTATATCATCCGGTGCCGAATTAAATAATATGGAGACGGGTGAATCAGTAAAAATAATTAAAGATAAAATATTAAGTGCAAATGTCTACTTTGGTGCCTTCCCAATAGTTGAAGCTCTGCAAAAAGGAGCTGATATTGTGATTACCGGAAGAACAACAGATACGGGATTAACTTTAGCTCCGATGATTTTTGAATTTGGATGGGAAAAAACAGATTATGATTTATTATCTGCCGGAACTGTGGCCGGGCACATTCTAGAATGCGGGGCACAGTCTTCAGGAGGAAATTTTTTAGGAGATTGGGAATCAATTGATAATCTTGCAGAAGTTGGTTTCCCGATTGCTGAAGCTTATCCCAATGGGGAAATAATTATTACCAAACATCCGGATACCGGCGGGAAAGTCTCCTTCAATACAATTGCAGAACAGCTTGTTTATGAAATAGGTGATCCGGTTCAGTATATTACACCCGACTGCGTTGCTGATTTTACTTCTATTAAATTGAAAGATGAAAAAAATAACAGGGTTAAGGTCTACAATGTGAAAGGAAAAAAGGAAACTGAATTTTATAAAGTTTCATGTTCTTATGCTTCAGGTTATTCAGCTTCGGGAAATCTTACATATTCCTGGCCTCAGGCTTTAACCAAAGCTAAAGCTGCAGATAAAATTCTTAGGAAAAGATTGGAAAATCTGAATCTTAAATTTGATGAAATAAGGACTGAATTTTTAGGATACAATGCCTGCCATGAATCACTTGCCAAAGAATTGGATGAAGATAGTATTAATGAAGTTATTTTAAGAGTATCAGTTAGATCTGATGACTACAATTCTGTAGAAAGATTCGGGAAAGAGATAGCTCCATTAATTTTAACAGGACCTCCAAGCGTAACTGGATTTGCAGGCGGACGTCCAAAACCCAGTGAAGTAGTCGCATATTGGCCGGCGCTAATTCCTAAAAAGTTGGTGAAGCCGGAGGTGAGAATTTTAGAAATTCAAAATTAAAACGTCAAAAGTCAAAATTGTAGCCCAGGTTTTTGATTTTTGAATTTTGACCTTTGACTTAAAAGGATGAGTCATGAAAATTAGATTAAAAGACATTTGTCACGGCAGAAGCGGCGATAAAGGAGATGCTGCTAATATCGGTATAATTGCTTATGATGATAATGGTTATGAAATAATCAGGAAGTATTTGACAGTTAAAAAAGTTAAAGAACATTTTAAAGGAATTTGTAAAGGTGATGTTGAACGATATGAATTACCGAATATACGGGCTTTAAATTTCCTTTTGCACAATACTCTGGGCGGTGGCGGAACTGTATCGTTAAAGCATGATGCGCAGGGAAAAACATTAGCTGCGGCTTTGTTAAGAATGGAACTGGATATTTAAAAGTCAAAATTAAAAAGTCAAAGGTCAAAAGGGTTGTTAAGGGTATTTTTGATTTTTGACTTTTAAATTAATTTGTTTAATTTATCAAAATAATAGGTTTTTTATGTACGAAGAAGAAAATAAATTGCTGGATCAGTTTAAAACAAGGATAGAGAATTTACGAGGTTATCTTTGACGTAAATAATAAAGAATCGAAAGTAAAAGAACTTCAGAACCAGGCTCTTCAACCTTCATTCTGGAACGATCAGGTAGCTGCACAAAAAACATTACAGGAAATAAAAACATTAGAGGTCTGGGTAAAGCTTTGGGAAAATTTGTATAATAAAGCCAAAAGCATTGAAGAGTTCATCCAGCTAGCTCAGATGGAAGAAGATACCTCTTATTTTAATGAAATCGAAGACGAACTTAAGTCTTTGGAAAAAGATTTGGAAGAAGCTGAATTTAAGAATATGCTCAGTGGAAAAGATGATGATAAAAATTGTATTTTGACAATTCACTCAGGTGCGGGCGGAACGGAAGCCCAGGATTGGGCGGAAATGATTATGAGGATGTATTTAAGATGGGGTGAGCAGAATGATTTTAAAATGACAATTATGGATATGCTTGACGGAGATGGTGCTGGGATTAAAAGTGCTACAATTGAAGTGGAAGGTGAATTTGCATATGGCTATCTCAAAGCAGAAAATGGAGTTCACCGTTTGGTTAGGATTTCTCCTTTTGATTCAAATAAAAGAAGACATACCTCCTTTGCATCTGTTTTTGTTATTCCGGAAGTTGATGATACAATCGAAATTGAGGTTAATCCCGCCGATTTAAGAATTGATACTTACCGTTCCGGTGGTAAAGGCGGGCAGAACGTTAACAAGGTTGAAACGGCAGTTAGAATTACACATTTACCTACCGGGATAGTTGCGGCTTGTCAAACTGAACGTTCGCAGCTCCAGAACCGTACTAATGCCATGAAATTATTAAAGTCCAAACTTTATCAGCTTGAACTTGAAAAGCAGGAAGCCGAACTGGATGAAATAGAAAAAAGCAAGATGAAAATAGAGTGGGGAAGCCAAATACGTTCCTATGTTTTTCATCCTTATAATATGGTAAAAGATCACCGGACAGATGAAGAAACTTCTGATGTTCAGGGAGTAATGGATGGAGATTTGAATAAGTTTATAAAAACCTATTTGCTGAAATCCAGCCAGCAGTAATTTTTTAATATCTTTTAGATAAATCCTTTTTAAAATTAATATAAGGATTTTAAATGAACTTAAACCGATATTGACTCTTTGTGACTAGTATTTGTACAGGTTTCGGTTTAAAGTTACTAAATGATATAGAATAAAATTCACCCTCCTTCAGAAAATTCAAATCACATGTAATTATATTGTCTCTTATTATTTTTTATTAATTCAATTATTATACGAGGGATTATCTTTAAACTTTCATAATTTCCCTATAATTTTATTGCTTTTATAAATACAAATAACTACTGATAAGGGATTTATATTGCACATTGCCGGTAAATCGAAATCAAAAATTTCGGCTAAACAAACAAAATATTTAAATAAGTTAAAAGAACTTGATAAATATTATTCTGAAAAAAAACTGGGTGCTTTCATTGAAAACGGTAAAACTTTTTTCAGACTGTTTGCACCGGGTGCATTAAAAATATTTCTAACTACTTTTTCCTCTGTAGAGGATAATATCGGAAATTCGTTTGAAATGGTTAAAGATGAAAATGCAGTTTGGGAATACATTATGGATGGCGAACAATACGGATTGTTTTATGGATTTAAAGTCTATCATTCAGGAGACTTGTTTACTGATCACGTTGAATTATCAATCGATCCTTATTCGAAAGCAGTTGCAACTTACAATACTTATTTTAATCCTAGGAAATCTATTATTGTTAAGGAAAATGATTATGATTGGGAAGGGGATAATTGGATTACAAGGGATTGGAGAGAGCTTGTAATCTATGAATTGCATGTAAGAGATATAACTGCGCATTTCTCTTCCGGTGCAAATGAACCGGGAACATATCATGGACTAATAGAGAAAGGAAAGGCAGGAGGAATTGATTATATCAAAAACCTGGGTGTTAATACGGTAGAACTTTTACCTTTACAGGAGTTTGGGAATATCGAATCTCCTTATAAAAGTTCTTTACATGGAAAATATAACACATGGAATCCATATGAGATAAATCATTGGGGTTACATGACTGCTGCCTTTTTTGCTCCTGAAGCATTTTACAGTATAAACACAAGTAAAATTGAATGGAATAAATGGCATGGTGAATCTGCAAAGCAAATAAATGATTTTAAGGATATGGTAAAGGCTTTTCACAAAGAAGGAATAGCCGTCATGATGGATGTAGTTTATAATCATATATCTGAATATGAATTAGGAAATTTAAAGCAGATAGATAAAGAATATTATTTTCGGCTGGATGGAAAAGGGAACTATATTTCGGAAAGTTATACCGGGAACGATTTTAAGACCGAAAGACCTATGTCGCGGAGGATGATTATTGATAGTATTCTTTACTGGATGGAAGAATACCATATTGACGGGTTTCGTTTTGATCTTGCGAAGCTGATAGATTGGCAAACCATAGAAGAAGTTACAAGGCTGGCCAGAATGATTAATCCGCATGTAATATTTGTTGCAGAGCCGTGGGGAGGGGGATATGATCCAATGGGCTTTTCTTTAAGAGACTGGGGAAGCTGGAATGATCAGTTTAGAAACGGAATTAAGGGAGAAAATCCTGTGAAGGATCCGGGGTGGATTTTTGGACAATGGTATGCGCATAATAATCCTGATAGAATAAAAAGTTATATAACGGGAACACTGGTTAATGGTGAACATGGTTTGTTCCAGAAAAGAGAACATTCCGTCAATTATCTTGAGTCTCATGATGGCTATACCTTGGGTGATTTTATCAGAATTGGTACTAAGGAAGTAAAAGCAGAGAAAATTGTCAAAGATATCAGTAAGCATACGAAATTAACTCCACTCCAATTAAGATTAAATAAATTAGCTGCACTTTTTTTAATTACTTCTCAAGGTATTATTATGATTCACGAAGGGCAGGAATATGCCCGCAGCAAAGTTATTTGCTCTGATAAAAATGTACAGGATAATAACAAAGGAAAGATGGATCATAATAGTTATGAGAAAGATGACGAAACCAATTATTTAAATTATAGCCATGTTGAAATAAATAGGGAACTTTATGATTATTACATAGGATTGATAGCTCTAAGAAATAAATATAGTTCATTCCGGCATATTGATTATAATGGTATTAAATTTATTGATATCGATGACAATCTGTTTGCTCTTTGTTATTCTATTCAGCATAACAAAGAAAATTTGCTGGTACTCTTTAATGCAAACAGCAAAAAAGATCAGGAATTCAAATTACCTGAAGGAGAATGGGATATCTTAGTTAATTGTGAAAAAGCAGGATTAGAATCTTTGGGAAAAATATCTGGAAGTATTATTCTAGCTCAGTCGACAGGAGCAATCCTGGAAAAAATTTAATTCTTTAATCCACCCTTGAGAGATTTTTCAACTGCATGTTTAAATAAGCTAAGATCTACCGGCTTACGAAAGACAAACTCGATTCCGAGCCGGTTATAATCATCAACTTCATTTCTAGTAATATTGCCGCTTAAAATTATTACAGGCGGTCTGCTTTTGATGTCCGATTTTTTAATTTCATTTGCCAGTTCATAACCGTCCATTTCCGGCATATTGTGATCGGTAATAATTAATGCAGGTGGTGAGTCTTTTATTATTTCCATTGCTTCTTTGCCGTTAGATGCAATCTTAACATTGTATTCAGGAGTTATATTCTTTAGTATTTTTGAGTATAATAATTTATCGGTTTTGCTGTCATCCACGAGCAAGATATCTGCCGACGCAATCGGTAATGTAAACTTAAAATCCGAACCTTTTTCATATTCGGTTTCAACCCGTATTTCCCCGCCGTGCTTTTCAATTATTTCTTTGACAAGTGAAAGACCAAGCCCGCTTCCTTTTTCTCCTGAAGTACCTTCGGAAGTGAATTTCGATTCAACTTTAAATAAATATTGTATATGCTCTTCCTTAATGCCTACTCCGTTGTCCCTGACCGAAAATTCAACGAAACGGTTTTTATCAGATGGATTAACAGAAATAATTATATTGCCGTCATTTTTAGTGAATTTGATTGCATTTGAAATCAAATTGTTAAATACCTGCCCGATTAATTCTTTGTCGACAAAAATAAAAACGTCATTTCCCACAAGAGATATAAGTTCAATATTTTTCTGAAAGGCAGCACCTGACAAAGCATTGATTGATTTTTCAATAATCGAGCTTGCCTCAATTTTCTCCATCTCAATTGTTATTCTGCCTGTCTGCAGTCTTGTCCAATCAAGCAGGGAATTTACTAGCGACAGCATTGATTTGGATGAATCCCTAATATAACTGATATATTGATTCTTCTCTTCATCGGTCAGTTCTTCATCGGTTAACAGTAGATCTGTAAATCCCAGTATTGAACTAAAAGGCGTTCTCAGATCATGTGAAACAATAGAAATAAATTTATCCTTTGTCTCATTAAGCTTAATAAGATTGTCGGTTGTTTTTATTAAATCTTCTTCGGTCTTTTTCCTTAAAGAAATATTATTAATTAAACCGTAAACTTTTTGAATTTTTCCATTAAAACTTCTGGATACATTAATTTTATTTCTAACCCAAACAATATTACCGGTCTTGTTTATAATTCTGAATTCAAATTCATCGGAAGCTAAAATTCTGCTTTTAAACAGAGAACGAATTTTCTGTTTGACAATCAGCAGATCGTCAGGATGAACTATTTTTACAAGCAGCTTTGAATCATTTAAGAAATCTTCCTGTGAATACCCTGTTATCTTTTCTACCGAAGATGTGAAGAAAACAGGTTTAAGGATATTATTTATCTTTTCATAAGTATAGAGGAAATCATCAATGCTTTCTATTATATTCCTGTATTTCTCTTCGGAATCCGTAATAGCATTCTGTATCTCTTTTCTTTCGGAGATATCATGAACTATAATTACGGTAAATGTTTTATTGTTAAATTCAAAAACCGAAGCAGAAGTCTCAGCATAAAAATTTGTATTATCTTTTCGCTTACCTAAAAATTCCTGTCTTTCTATAATATTTTTTTTCTTCTCAATTAGCTGGAAATATTCAGCGATCCTGATTACATCATTTTTTTCTACTAAATCAAGGATATCTTTGTTTATTAATTCCTCCGGGTCATTATAACCGAAAATATTCGAGAATATACTGTTAACATGGAATATTTTACCCTTATGCTCAACTACAATACCCTCAGGTGAGGAATTAAAAACAGCACTAAAAAATCTTTTCTCATTTTCATTATTCGATTCTTTGGTTACATTTTCAAAATAGCAATTTATATTTTTTATATTCCCGTTGTCATCATTGGCAGGAACAAATACAGTCTCAAATATTATTTTTTCACCTTTTCCCGTTAAAAATGTTATTGCTGATTTAGAGGCATTCAGACGGGATTTTAATTCAAAGGAAGCTTCCTTAATAAAATCCGGAGAGATGATATTTCTTATATTCTTATTTAGTAATTCCTGATAAGTGTAATTGAATTCCGAAATAAACTTTTTATTATAATCGATTATATATCCATCTGCATTTAATACGCATATTGGTTTGCCTGATTTGTCAAAAATACTTTTATACTTTTCTTCCGAAGCTTTAAGTTCTTTTTCAAAATGAGCTCTTTCTGTAACATCAGTACATAATACAATGATATTACTATCTGCTTCTTCTGATACAACAAAACGTGAGTAAATTATTTTCTCAAGGTTGTCTTTTGTTATGGAAGTTAATTCACCACTCCAGACTCTTGAAGATTGTAATTTGCTTTTTAAATTATGCAGGAAATTTTGATCGAATCCTTTAAGGAATTTACCCAAAAATTCACCGGTTATTTCCTCTTTTGAATAACCATACATTTCCTCACTGGAATTTGTCCAGAAAATAACATTTCCCTCTTCATCAATAATAAAAACCGGCTCATTAGCCGAATCAATTACAGCTTTATATTGCTTTAACTTATTTAATTCAGTCTTAAGTGACTTTTCATTATTTTTTAAATCACTTATATCATTCAACCAGATAAAGATGAATTGTATTTGTTCTTTCTCATTCAAAACCGGTTCAATAATGGAATTGAAATAATTTATATTTTCATCTAAGAAAAGTTCTACATTACAGCTTAAAGTAATTTTTTTCTCTTTTGCAGATAAAAATTGCTCTTTAAAAGATTGATGAATTTGCCGGTTGAAGATATTATTAATAGACAATTCTTTATCGTTGGAATCATCCGAATCAGATTTAAGCTTTTGAATATTTTTACCAAATAGGAATTTTATATTTCCATCGATATCGGTTACCAGAAGGAAATTATTTAATTTACCTAAAGCGTTTTCAAAATGTTCTGTCGTTAATTCGTTTTCAGTAGCAAAATTACTAATTTTAAGATCCTCGATAATTAGAATTCCACCTGAAAAAATTCCATTATCAAATAAAGGAGAAGCTTTAACAACGACAGAAATTTTGCCGTCTTTAGTTTTTATGTCTTCAATTTCAGTTTCAAAGGAATAACCGTCTTCCAATTTTTTAAGTTCATTGGAAACATCTTTGTTTGTGAAGAATTTATATTCAAGAATATTTTTTCCCAGAACAGAAGCGGTATTAATCTGGTATAGACTTCCGAATTGATAAAAATTTTCATTAACAAAATTTATTTTCCAGTCAGAAGAGAAAATTAAAATACCGATGGGTAAATTCTGAATAATATTTAAAAAAGATTCCACATTGAAATAATTTTCATCAAGCCTGCTGTTCATTTTGAATAAAAATTTGTTTGTAATACTTTAATAGAATAATTAAAAATGTACTTATAATTATACAGAATCAAATGATTTTATAATCCTAGGCATAACAGCAATAAGTATGCAAAAAAAAAGCTTCTTTTTCGATTGTTTTTTTACAATTTGTAGAAAAAATGAAATTTTTTAAAAGATTTTGTATCAAATTGAACAAATAAAAGAACAGACAGAAATCTTTACAATAACTAATAATGCTTTCATTTTACCGGAATAAATTGTGATTAGCCAAAAAAAAAGGTAACGAACGGAATAAGCTTTTTGTAAAGGACTTCTGGTCTAATCCCCATACAATCGGTTATCAAATTTATGTTACAAAATAATAAAATTATTAATTATAACCATACATACAATTTAACTAAAAGAAAAAATAAATTTTACTTATCTCTTTTAGGCCGGTATATATGCGTACTTTGTCCAAAAAATACTTCAGCTGCTTCCATAATTGTCTCGGATAGGGTCGGATGCGGATGAATAGTCAATTTCAGGTCAGTAATATTGGCTGCCATTTCTATTGCAAGTACGCCCTCGGCAATTAATTCACCAGCGCCGGGGCCGCAAAGTCCTATCCCGATTATTCTTTCGGTTTCAGGATCTATTAGAATTTTTGAAACACCATCACTTCTGTTAAGTGTAGTTGCTCTTCCTGAAGCAGCCCAGGGGAATTTTGCAACTTTATAATTAATATTATTTTCTTTTGCAAAATTCTCTGTTATTCCTGCCCATGCAATTTCAGGGTCTGTAAAAACAACTGCCGGAATAGCTTTGGGTTCAAATGCAACTTTATGACCTGCAATTGCTTCTACGGCTGTTCTGCCTTCGTGCGAAGCTTTATGTGCAAGCATAGGTTCTCCCACAATATCACCGATGGCATAAATATCAGGATCATCAGTCTTTAATTGCTGGTTAACTTTTATCCAGCCTCTCTGGTTTATCTGCACCTTTGTGTTCTCTAGACCAAGTCCTTTAGTTTCAGGCCTTCTTCCGATTGACATTAAAACATATTCATAAGTTTCTTCAAATTCTTTCCCGTTTTCTCCTTGAATTTTTACTTTAATACCCTTATCTGCTTCTTTCATTTCAAGGACCTTGGAATTCAGCATAATTTTTTCAAAGTTCTTTTCAACTCTTCTGGAAAGAAAAGTAACCAAATCCCGATCAGCGCCCGGCAGTAGACCAGACATCATTTCAACAACAGAAACTTTAGTCCCTAAAGAATTATAAACAGAACCCAGTTCCAGACCGATATATCCTCCACCTATAACCAGAAGGCTCTTTGGGATTTCAGGTAAATCTAAAGCACTTGATGAATTCAAAAGTCTTTTACTTTGTATATTTAAGGCTGGAACAGTTGCTATAGCAGAACCTGTGGCAATGATTATTTTATCGAATGAAAGTTCTTCAGTCTCACGGTTAGTCTTTTCTATTTTTAACTTTTTTGAATTTATAAAGGATGCTTTTCCCTGGATATAATTTATTTTCCTTTGCTTTGATAAAATCCCAAGTCCTCCGGTCATTTTTCCCACAACTTCATTTTTCCACTCTCTAAGTCTGTCAAGATTTATTTTTGGTGGGGGAAAGTCCAAACCCATATTTTTAGCTTCTTTTGTCTCGTTAAGTAATTTTGCAACGTGAAGTAAAGCTTTGGACGGGATGCAGCCACGGTAAAGACAAACTCCACCGGGATTCTTTTCACGATCAATTAATGTTACATCCAGACCTAAATCTGCTGCCAGAAATGCTGCCGCATATCCACCAGGCCCACCGCCAATTACGGCTAACTTAATACTCAAGAAATTCTCCTTTTTTTAATTTGCAAGATCTTAAATCTTGTAATCTTTTAATCTTGTATTATCTTACCCTTCCACCAGCAGTTTCAGCGGCTGCTCCAATGCTTCACACACCCATCTTAAAAATCTTGCTGCATCAGCTCCGTCAATTATTCTATGATCATATGAAAGTGATAATGGAAGCATTAAACGAGGGGTAAATTCACCATCTTTATAAACCGGTTCATAAGACCCTCTTGAAACACCAAGGATTGCTACTTCCGGTGAATTTATGATAGGAGTAAATGAAGTTCCTCCGACTCCGCCTAAATTAGTTATTGTAATACAAGCACCCTGTAAATCTTCAAGAGTTACTTTTCTGTTTCTTGCTTTTTCTGCCAGATTTCCTAGTTCAATTGCCAGCTCTTTGATATTCTTTTTGTCGGTATTTTTAACAACAGGGACAATCAAACCGTTTTCTGTATCTACCGCAATGCCAACATTAAAATATTTCTTATAAATAATTTCCTTTTTATTTAAATCAATACTGCTGTTAAATTTTGGAAATACTTTTAAAGCAGAAGAAATAACTTTCAATAAAATTGCAGTAACGGTAAGTTTAGCTCCGTCTTTTTCAACCTTTGGATTAAAAGCTTTTCTCATTTGTTCAAGTTCCGTAATATCTGCTTTGTCATGCTGAGTAACATGAGGGACTGTAGCCCATGCATAACTTAGATGAATAGCAGTAGTTGAACGGATTTTGTTCATCTCTTTCCGTTCAATTTCTCCAAACTTTGAAAAATCGGGTAAAGCTTCCTGCTGGACAGGTGTACCGGCAGAGTTAGTTCTTCCTTCGTTCAGTTGTTTGGCGAAAGCTTTCACATCATCCATAGAAATTCTTCCACTAGGGTCTGTACCTTTGACCTGCCTGATGTCAACTCCAATTTCCCTTGCAATTCGTCTTACTGAAGGAGCAGCAGGAGCAGCGTTTTTCATTATCGGAGGCTGGTCATCAATTTCACCGGGCATGAAGGTAGATCTTTCACCCTTTGCAGCTTCTTTGGCTTCAGTTTCTTTTTCTTCAGGTTCTTCTTTTTTTTCAGGAACAGCTTCTTTTACCTTATCTTTTTTTACTTCAGTATCAGCCTTTACATTATCTGCTGCCGATTCAAGTTTCAGAAGAGTTTGTCCCACTTTTGCTTTATCACCGGTTTTAACTAAAATTTGAATAACCTTACCCGATAGGGTAGACGGTACCTCAATGGTTGCCTTATCTGTTTCAATTTCTAAAATTCCCTGATCTTTTTCAATAAAGTCTCCTTCTTTAATCAGAAGATTTAATACATCAGCAGAATCAATATTCTCTCCAAGTTCAGGTAATTTTAATTCAACTATTTTTGTTTCACCTTTAGGTTCGGAAGCAGCTTTTTCTTTATTGTCATCTTTGGAAACGGGTTCTTCATTCTTATATTGTTTTACAACTTCCTGTTTCTTTTTAGCCTTCGGTTCTTCTGCAGATTTAACAGCTTTAGACTTCTGCTTATCTTCTCCGTTTTCCATTATAAGAATTGCCTGCCCGACTTTAACACTATCACCTTCCTTAATTAATACTTCCTTTATTTTACCTGAAATATTCGAGGGGACTTCGATAGTAGCTTTGTCTGTTTCAATTTCAATGACACTTTGTTCTTTTTCAATTTCATCACCCGGTTTAACCAATACAGTTAATACATCTGCTGAATCTATATTTTCCCCTAGTTCAGGCAGTTTAAATTCTTGTGCCATAATAATCCTTAAAGATAAGTTTTTTGTTTAATTTCTGTTAATATAAATTTGAAATATTAATCATGAAATCATCGGATTTACTTTAGCCTGATTAATTTCCAATTTTTTTATTGCCTGTTCAACTTGTTCTGTTTTAATTTTTCCGTCTTTTGCAAGGGCGTATAATGTTGCCAGTACAATATGTTTTGCATCTACTTCAAAAAAGTCTCTCAATTCATTTCTTCCTTCACTTCTTCCGAAGCCATCGGTACCTAAACCTATCAATTTACCGGGGAACCATTTCGATATTGAATCAGGAAGAGCTTTCACATAATCCGATGCAGCTACGAAAACACCTTTCTCATTTTTAAGTTTATCGGTAATATAAGGTACTTTTGCTTCTTCACCGGGATGAAGCATATTCCATCTTTCAGCATCCAATGCATCGCGTCTTAATTCCTTGTAGCTGGTAATGCTCCAGACATCTGCTGCAACTTTATAATCGTCTTCCAGAATTTCCTGTGCTTTTAATACTTCATTCATAATAGTACCACTACCAAAAAGCTGTGCACGGAGCTTGGAATTTTTCTTATGTGATGCTTTGAATTTATACATGCCTTTTATAATTCCTTCTTTAGCTCCTTTAGGCATCGGCGGCATTGCATAGTTCTCATTCATCACTGTCATATAATAAAAAACATTTTCCTGTTCTTCATACATTCTTCTGATACCATCCCTGACAATAACTGCGATTTCGAAAGCAAAAGCAGGATCGTAAGCAACCAGGTTCGGGATTGTATAAGCAAGCAGATGACTATTGCCGTCCTGGTGCTGTAAACCTTCACCGCTAAGTGTAGTTCTGCCTGCAGTACCTCCTACTAAGAATCCTTTAGCCTGAATATCACCTGCAGCCCAGTACAGGTCTCCGATTCTCTGAAGTCCGAACATTGAGTAATAAATAAAGAATGGAATAATATTAATTCCGTGAGTTGCATAAGCTGTTCCGGCAGCTATAAATGATGACATCGCACCGGCTTCAGTAATACCTTCTTCAAGAATTTGTCCGTTCTCTGCTTCTTTATAGTAGAGAAGACTTTCCTTGTCAACAGGTTCATAAAGTTGACCGACATGCGAATAAATTCCCACCTGTCTGAATAATGCTTCCATTCCGAATGTTCTGGCTTCATCAGGGACTATCGGAACAATATATTTCCCAAGCTCCTTGTCTTTAAGAAGTTTGGCAAGTAATCTAACAAAAACCATAGTTGTTGATGCTTCACGGCCTTCGGTTCCCTTATAAAATTCTTCAAAAATATCTTCCGGCGGAGTTTTAATTGGTCTGATATCTGTTTTTCTAATAGGAACAAAACCGCCTAATTCTTCCCTATGCTGTTTTAAATACTGCATCTCATGGCTATCTTCACTTGGCCGGTAAAACGGTGCACTGGCGATCTCATCATCCGATATAGGAATGCCGAATCTTGCTCTGAATTCTTTTAATTCATCTTCATTTAATTTTTTCTGCTGGTGAGTTATATTTTTACCTTCGCCGCTTTCGCCAAGTCCGTAACCTTTAATAGTCTTAGCTAAAATAACCGTAGGTGATCCTTTATGTTCAACTGCTGCCCTGAATGCAGTATATACTTTTTCCGGATCATGTCCGCCTCGTTTCATTTTTCTTAATTCTTCATCGGAAAGGTTTTTAAAAAGATCTTCTAAATATTCATCACCATCCACAAGGTGTTCACGAATATACTCTCCGGTTTCTACTGAATATTTCTGATATTGTCCATCTACAATTTCACCTAATCTTTTTACTAATTTCCCTTCTTTATCTTTTTGCAAGAGAGGATCCCAGTCACTTCCCCAGATTACTTTGATAACATTCCATCCTGTTCCTTTAAATATTGCTTCTAATTCCTGAATTATTTTTCCATTGCCTCTTACCGGTCCGTCCAGTCTTTGCAAATTGCAGTTAATAACAAAAATAAGATTATCCAATTTTTCTCTTGCTGCAAGAGAAATAGCTCCAAGTGTTTCAGGCTCATCAGTTTCGCCATCTCCAAGAAATGCCCATACTTTTCTATTCTTATTCTCTTTAAGACCACGGTCTTCCAGGTATCTGTTAAACCTTGCCTGATATATTGCCTGGATAGGTGCTAATCCCATAGAAACAGTTGGAAACTGCCAGAATTCCGGCATTAACCATGGATGAGGATAGGAAGATAATCCTCCACCGGGTTTTAATTCTCTACGAAAATTATGCATTTGATCAATCGATAATCTTCCTTCCAGGAAAGCTCTTGCATAAATACCGGGTGAAGCATGCCCCTGGAAATAAATTTGATCTCCGTCATAACCATCTTTATTTCCATGAAAGAAATGATTAAAACCCACTTCATAAAGCGTAGCAGCAGATGCATATGTAGAAATATGTCCGCCTATCCCGCTTTCCATTTTATTTGCACGTACCACCATAGCCATCGCATTCCATCGAATCAAACTTTTTATTCTTCTTTCAATTTCCCTGTCTCCGGGATAAGGTGGTTGTTTTTCTCTGGGGATCGTATTTATGTAAGGAGTATTTGCTGTAAACGGAATTTCCACACCAAATTTTTGAGCACGAATTTGAAGCTGATGTAATAAATCTTTTACTCTCTCGGGTCCGCCATGCTGAAGCACATAGTCAAGTGAATAAAGCCATTCCCTGGTTTCTATCTCCTCTATTTCACTATCTATATTATTTCCATTATTCATATTTTAATCCTCTTTTTATCGATTTTATCGATAACGATTTTATGAAAAACTTACCCTTCGGTGATTTAAGCCAAAGCAAAGCTTATATGGTAAGTAATGTTGTGATATTGAACTGGCAAATTAAAAGTTTTAAGAAATAAATACAACAATTTGACAGTTATATAAATCACCTAACATTATTGTAAATTGTTTAATCTAAATGATTAATAGTTTGTAGTATGTTGTTTGCGGTAAGTTGTTTGTTGATCTGGTTACCGGAATGTTTTTATGTTTAATTGCTTAGTTGTTAAATTATCAGACCCCTTCAGATTAGTTTCTATAATTAAAAAATTAAAGAATAACCAATCATCCAACCACAATTCACCTCCACTAGCAACAATCAACTACCAACCACCGAATGCTACAATCAACCGTTTATCCTTCCAGATCACAAATCATAGAAAGGAATCATTATTAATAAAAAATAACTTGACATGAGCAGTTTTATACTTTATTTTTGGAAACCGAAAATACAAATAAAGTTTCCTTGGTAGAAACAAAGAGAAAAGTTGTTAAATCAGCTTATTTTTTGTAGAACCTGGAAACTGAATAAACTAAACAAGTTTCTACAGGAGCACAATTAAGATGGCAGATGATATTGAGATAAAAGACAGAATTTTAACCAGGGCCGAAGAAATGTTTTTAAAATTCGGGTATTCAAAGGTTACAATGGATGAAATTGCTGCAAACTTAGGTATGAGTAAAAAGACTCTCTATAAATTTTTTCCGAGTAAAGAAGAATTAGTTAGAGAAATAATATACAAGATGAGATGCGGTGTGAAGGATTATATAGATGATCTGTTAGCAAATGATGAAATGGATTTTGTTGAGAAACTTAAAAGATTAATGAATTTAATCGGAAACCAATCGTCAAAATTGCAGGGACCTCTTTTAGAAGATTTACATAAAAATATTCCTGAAGTCTGGAAACAGATAAATGAATTCAGAAAAGAGAATGTGAGGCAAAAATTCACTCAGCTGATCAATATGGGAGTTGAAAAGGGGATATTCAGAAAAGATGTCGATCAGAGATTAATTGTTCTGACTTACTCAAGTGCAGTACAAGGATTAATTAACCCGGAAATTCTATCGCAGATGCCATTTTCAGTGGAACAGGTTTTTGAATCTGTAATAAAAATAATTTTCAGCGGCATTTTTACTGAAGAGGGAAGAATCAAATACAATTCTTATCAAATTGAAGACAAAGTAAAGGAGAATGAGATTAAATGGGTATCAGGAAATATATAATAAACATAGTTTTAATAGTAATGTTTTTTTCAACATTTGTTTCTGCACAGGAAGAAAAAATTCTTACTCTTGATGAAAGCATCCAGATAGGTCTTGAAAACAGCAATATGCTTCATGCGTCAAAGATGAAAGTTAATTATGCTAATGCACGATTAAGTGAAATAAATACTAACAGGCTGCCTTTACTTAAATTCTCGGCTGCTTATACCAGGTTAAGCCCGATTACACCATTTATTCTTAACACACCTTTTGGCAGTTTTAATATTTCGCCATCTATACTTGATAACTATAATCTTAAGCTGACTCTACAGCAGCCAATATTTACAGGTTTTAAATTATCAAGTAGCTCTAATATTGCAGAATATAATTATAAGGCAACAGAGGAAGCCTATAATAAAGATAAGCAGGACCTGATATACAGTATAAAAAATGCTTACTGGAATTTATTCAAAGCAAAGAAAGTTAAAGAAGTAACAGATCAGAATGTTCAGCAGGTAAAAGCTCATTTAACAAATGTCCATAATTTTTATGAGCAGGGATTAAGTACAAAAAATGATTTGTTAAAAGTCCAGGTTCAGTTATCTGAATCTGAATTAAGACAAATAGATTCAAAAAATGCAGTTAAACTTGCAAGGATTAATTTATTTAATGTCATAGGAATACCGCTAAATACAAATTCTGAAATAACTGATTCGGTTGATATTAAGACAAACGAGATGAATGATCTTGATAGTTATATTGAAAAAGCACTGGACAAAAGACCGGAATTGAAAGCTATGCAGTATAATATAAAAGCCGGTGAAGCTGGGGTAACTTTTGCTGAATCAAATTGGTATCCGCAAATATACCTGGGCGGTAATTATTATTATTCCAAACCTAACCAGAGAATTTTTCCGGCAGAAAATAAATTTAAAGATACATGGGATGTAGGAGTTTCAGTACAGATAGATATTTGGAACTGGGGCTCAAACGTGGATAAAACAGATCAGGCAAAGGCTCAGCTTGAAGAAGCTAAGGATTCTTATAAAATAGTTAGAGACAATATCGTGCTGGAAGTTAATTCTAATTACCTGAATCTTGAACAAAGCAAGGACAAAATAGCTGTTGCAGAAGAAAGTGTAAACCAGGCCAAGGAAAATTACCGGGTTACAGATGAAACTTTTAAAAAAGGTTTAGCACTAAACTCGGATCTTCTTGATTCTGAAGTTGCATTACTTCGGGCTAATACAAATTATATACAGGCTTTGGTCGATTATGAATTGGCAAAAGCCAGGTTAGAAAAATCAATTGGCGGAAATTTAAATTAACATAAAGGATAAATTTTATGCAAAGATTAAAATATTTCATATTAACTTTTATAATTGTTGGTGCAATAATTGCCCTGCTACTTAACAACAAAGCAAAGATGGAAGCAAAATCTGAAAATGCAAAAATTGAAGCTTACCCGGTTAATGTTGTTGAAGTTGCAAAATCAAAAGCCGAAAGAAACCTGGAAATGGTCGGCACTATAACCGGCAATAATGATGTGGCAATTGTTTCGGAAGCACAAGGCAGAGTAACTAAAGTATTTACTGAAGTCGGAGATTATGAATCAGCCGGCTCCCCATTAATTCAGCTTGATGATGAATTAAAGCTTGCTGCTTTCAAGACTGCTGAAGTCAATTACCAGAAAACTAAAAAAGATTATGAAAGATACCAGGCTCTACTTGCATCAAAAGCTGTTACGGATGCTCAGCTTGAAAATGCAAAGCTGGCATATCAGAGTGCAGATGCACAGTATATTGTTGCCAAAAAAGGATATGATGATACTAAAATTACAACTCCTATTTCCGGGATGGTAACATCACGTAATGTTGATATTGGGAATTATGTTAACAAAAATATGGTTGTTGCCGAAGTTGTAGATATCTCAAAATTAAAAGTGAAACTTAATGTTGCCGAAGCGGATGTATTCAAATTAAATGTCGGCGATAAAGTGAAAATTTCAACAGATATATATCCCGGAGTAACTTTCCCGGGTAAAATAGAAACCATAAGTGATAAAGGAGATGAAGCACATACATACCCGGTTCAGGTTACTTTCATGAACAGTAAAAAACATCCTTTGAAGGCCGGAATGTTTGGTAAAGTTGCTTTTAATTCTGTTTCTAAGGGTGAAAAACTTCTTATCCCGAGAGACGCATTATTAGGAAGTATTAAAAATCCGCAGGTTTTTGTAATTAAGAATGGAGTTGCAAAAATAAGAGATCTGGTTGTCGGATCTGCTTACAATAATAATCTTGAGGTTTTAAGCGGATTGAAAACAGGTGAAAAGGTTGTTGTTAATGGCCAGAATAATCTCGCAGATAATTATAAAGTGATGATTGTTCAGTGAAAGGAAGGAATGAATGATTGAATGTATGAATGACTGAATGTTTTAAAAGTGCGCTGGTTCTAAGGTCATTTAACCATTCTCTTCTACTAAGTAAGAAAAATTTGATAATTAAAGAAATTTTAAAAAGGATTTTGTTATGACTATAACAGAGCTATCGATAAAAAGACCAACGCTTATTGTGGTGATATTCGCAGCTTTGGGAGTTTTGGGTTTATATAGTTTAACCCAGTTGAATTACGAACTTCTTCCGAAAATTACTCCTCCTGTAATTACAATTGCAACGGTATATCCGGGTGCATCTCCTTATGAAGTTGAAACTTCGGTAACAAAGCCGATAGAAGATGCAATATCTACATTAGATGAAATCGATAATGTAAACTCTACATCTTCTGAAGGAGTTTCATTTGTTTTGATCCAATTCCTTCAATCAGCCGATGTCGATGTTGCTTTACAAAATGCTCAAAGAAAAGTGAATGAGATTTTGGCAACTTTGCCGGCAGATGTGAAAACTCCTACTCTGTCCAAATTCGCTTTGGATGAAATTCCCGTTCTTAGAATGGGTGTTAGAAGCAGCCTTCCGGCAACTCAATTCTATCAGTTTATCAAGGATAGAATTCAGCCGAGATTAGCAAAAATTCCCGGGGTTGGACAAATTACATTGGTCGGCGGTGAAGAAAGAGAAATCAGAGTAAATCTTAATGCAGATAAAATTCAGTCTTACGGTTTGTCTATTCTGCAGGTCACACAGGCGATTAAATCATCTAATATGGATTATCCGACCGGCAAGATTGAAGACAGCAAAGAACAGTATGTTGTTAGAATTGCAGGAAAGTTTGCTTCATTAGATGCCCTGAGAAACCTGGTAATTGCAAAATCAAGAGAAGGCGGAGATATTCATTTATCGGATGTAGCGGAAATTGTTGACGGACAAAAAGATATCACCACTATAAATAGAATAAACGGTCTGCCTTCGGTTGGTATTCTGGTTCAGAAACAAACAGACGCAAATGCTGTTGATGTTTCCAGGCTGGTAAGAAAAGAACTCAAGAATATGGAAAAAGATTTTTCCACAGAAAATGTAAAATTTAATATTGCACAGGATGGTTCTCAATATACAATAGATGCTGCAAATGGTGTTAAAATCGACCTTGCTCTTGCTGTGGTTTTAGTTGCATTTGTTATGCTTCTTTTTCTTCACAGTTACAGGAATTCATTTATTGTAATGCTCGCCATCCCTGCGTCATTAATTTCAACTTTTGTTGTAATATATGCTTTTGGTTACACTTTGAATTTAATGACATTGCTGGGATTATCTCTAGTAGTAGGTATTCTTGTAGATGACTCGATTGTTGTTCTTGAAAATATTCATCATCATCTTGAAAAAGGTGAAAACAAAATAAGCGCTGCAATTAAAGGAAGAAATGAAATAGGATTTGCTGCTCTGGCCATAACAATGGTGGATGTTGTAGTTTTCGTTCCCCTTGCTTTAACCGGCGGTCTGGTCGGAAACATAATAAGAGAATTTGCTGTTGTTGTTGTTATTTCCACTTTATTAAGCTTGTTCGTTTCGTTTACTGTTACTCCTCTGTTAGCTTCCAGAATAAGCAAGCTGGAAAGTCTGAGTAAAGGGACCCTAATAGGAAAATTCGGTGATTGGTTCGAGAAAATGTACAATAAGCTTTCAGGTCATTATCTTAAGATCCTTAAATGGGGTTTAAGAAAGAAATGGGCAGTAATCACAATTTCGGTGGTTTTATTTATTGCAGCACTTGCTCTTGTTCCTGCCGGTTTTATCGGAAGTGAATTTATAACCCAAACTGATAGAGGAGAATTTGCAGTAATCCTGGAATTGTCTCCCGGTTCGTCCGTTGAGAACACAAACTTCGTAACTCAGAAGGTTGAAAAGTATATTGAAAGTCTTCCTGAAACCAAAAATGTTTTTACAACAGTTGGTGCTTCAAATGAAGGATTGGTAGGACAGACTTCAAATTATGCCTCCGAGCTCGATGTGGCTCTGGTTTCCAAAGATGAAAGAACAAGGTCAACTGATCAAATAGGAGAATTGATTAAGAAATTTGCCTGGCAGATACCCGGTGTGAAAGTTAGGGTAAATCCCATTGGTATTTTCGGTACAGCTAATCAAACTCCAATACAGGTAATAGTCAACGGAGCTGATAGAAATAAAGTTAAAGAAGGTGCTGATATAATAGCTGAAGTTTTGAAAAAAATTCCTGGTACTGCTGACGTCAGGTTATCATCCGAAGAAGGAAAACCGGAAACAAGGGTAGAGATAGATAGAGAAAAATTAGCAAGCTTCGGATTATCTATTGCAAATGTCGGCGCTGCATTGCGTGTTGCATTAACGGGTGATGATGATTCCAAGTTCAGGCAGGGAAATGATGATTATAATATCAGGATTTCACTCGATAAATTTGACAGATCTAAAATATCCGATGTCGGATCATTAACCTTCCTAAACAATAAAGGGCAATCTGTTGAATTAAAACAATTTGCTGATATTTATCAAACTACAGGACCAACTAAACTGCAAAGGTATAACAGGATAAATGCTGTAACTGTTTATTCCCAGGTAGTCGGGAGACCAAGCGGAAGTATCGGGCAGGATCTGAAAGATCAAATAGCTAAAGGAATTCTGCCAACTGGTGTTAGTGTTGATTATCAGGGTGATCTTAAAAATCAGGCAGATTCTTTTGGAAGCTTAGGACTTGCAATGATAGCAGCAATCCTGTTTGTTTATATGGTTATGGTTGCTCTTTATGATTCATACTTGGATCCATTTATAGTTCTCTTTTCAATTCCGGTTGCAATGGTTGGTGCTTTGCTTGCATTAGCATTAACTATGAAAAGCCTGAATATATTTTCCATATTAGGAATTATAATGCTGGTTGGACTGGTAGGGAAGAATGCTATCCTGCTGGTTGACCGGGCAAACCAGGTAAGAAAAGAAAACGGACTTTCTCCTTATGATGCCATTATTGATGCAGGAAAGAACAGGTTAAGACCAATATTGATGACAACAACTGCAATGGTTATCGGAATGCTGCCTTTGGCATTGGCAACAGATTCCGGTTCCGAATGGAAATCAGGTTTAGCTTGGGCAATTATTGGCGGGTTAATCAGCTCTATGTTTCTAACATTGGTTCTTGTACCTGTTGTTTATCTAAAAGCTGAAACCTGGAAAGAAACCGTACCTGCATTTTTCGGACGGCTTTTCGGTAAAAAAGTTGCTCAAACTAAGGAAAATAAAGAAATTCAAGGATATAGACTCGATTCTTGATGTTAGACACTCAATAACGGATGCTCGATTCTCGATAAAATCGGGATATCGGGCCTCTGGAATCTAAAATCGCACTTCAAAAATCGGGTATCCAGAAATCCAGCACCTAATATCCGGAATCTGGTATCTCGTAACGGGTTCAGGGCTGTGCACATCACATCTGCAGCCCTTTCATTTATCAAGAACTTTCAAAAAAGCTTAAAATGAAAGAATCGGGTGCATACCCGGTTTTTCTGTTTTGAATCTTTTTATCAAAATAACCATCTTACTGGTTGTAGTTTTTTAGAACAATTGAGGGCAAAAATGAATTACATCGTTGAAGGAAATGATTCTAATTTTGAACAGGAAGTTTTAAAATCAGAAGTTCCGGTAGTTGTCGATTTTTGGGCTCCGTGGTGCGGACCTTGCCGTACGGTTGCTCCTGTAATCGACGAAGTGGCTGAAGAATATTATGGAAGAGTAAAAGTTGTTAAATTAAATACAGACGAAAATCAATATACGGTATACAGATATGGTATAAGAAGCATTCCGACTCTTGGGATTTTCAATAATGGCCAGGTTCGTGATTCAATTATAGGTGCGGTTCCAAAACAACATTTGGAAGACAAGCTAAGACCCTATGTTAAAAGAGCTAATTAAAAGTAATAAACATATTTCTTTTATTGACAGAGGCTTCTAACCGGAGCCTCTTTTTTATTTTAAATGAAAATAATTTCTACTAAATCTTTTGTAATAGAGAGAAAAAAATGCCGGTTTAAATAATTCTAATATAGCTTTAAAATTCTTTCAAATAATTTAGTTTAAATCCGGGTAGTACTCTTTTTTAACAAAAATAAATATATTATTCTTAATAGCTAGGTATGCTCGTGCTGTTCGTCCGGTTGGACAACAGCAGGGATCATCTTTTTTGAAAACATGAATCTCATACGTCATTTTTCTAAATTTATTATATTGCCACGGCAAAAATCATATTTTATTTTTGAAAAGAAAAAGACTGAATAAGCAGTTCAATTTTATTTCCAGTAAATACCTATGACTATTACAAATTAACTCTTTGTAAAGATGCGTTAATATATCTCCCGGATTCTTTCCCTTTTCTATAATCATTTAAAAATTTTTCCATAGCATTCATCCGGTTTTTACCCAGCTCTTCTACGTTCGCAATAGATTTCCAGATATAATCTTTTACATTTTTAGCAGCTTCAGCCATAACTATAGGATAAATTTCCTTGATTCTTGAGCGTATTTGCTCGCCGCTGAATCGATACAACGGATCTGCTGAAACTACATTCCCGCCTGATTTTGTTAACTCAGCACTAAATGAAGCCGGACCGTCCCCGCAGCCCAAAATCTTTTTACTCAAATCATAATCATTTAATGAAAACATTTCTTTGTATTCATTAAATGAGCGCCCCCAAGGGATAATATCTTTTAATTCCATAATAATATTATTGCGAGTAACGATTATGTAATTAAGACATAACCTGAACTGTTATTAGAGTCCCAATGTCATTCTTTTCATATATGGTAATAATAGAGCAGCTCCTATAACCGGAATAATAAGAACACAAACAACCCAATTTCCAACAAATATTGCAATTAAATTATGCAGTGCGTATAAAGCGAAATAAATATAAATACCTGCTTTTTTCATCCTTACCAGCAGCCAAATAACAAAAGCACTTACCAAACCTGAAAGAACAATATAAGCCTGGTACCATAGACCTATTTCTTTTGTTGTTTCTTTAAATAAAGCTGAAGGTATTAAAATTATTCCCAATAATTCGAACAAACAAATAATTATAACTGTTACTGGCGGTTTAAATTTAAAAGCCATCTAAGATCCTTTTTTACTTTCAAGAATAATTATTTGATTAGTTTTATTTCTGAAAAGGAAATATCTAAAAAAGCAGTTCAATTTTATTCCCCATTAATCCCTATAACATTTATAAATTAACTCTTTTTATAATAAAGAGGCAAGAAAAATTTGTTATTAAAAAGAAATACTTAACCATAGAGAACCCGGAGAAATAAAAAGCGCTCCCGGCGAACTTTCTCTGTTTCCTCTGAACCTTCTCTGCTAACTCTGTAGTAAAAAATTAGTAGTGAGTAAATATTTATTTTTATTATAGGTTTATTCATCTTTACTTTTTCTCTTATTTGTTTTAAGTTTGATTCAATAATTAACTGAACCTTTAAATCTATCCCGTGAGATGGAAAAGGAATGAAAATAGAATCAAAAAAAAGGAACCTCCAATCCCGGATAGAAGGGAAAGGAGGATTTTTTATATATGGACATTAAATCAAAAGTTATTGACAGCACCGGCTTAAAAAGAATCATTACAAGAATTGCCCATGAAATACTGGAAAAGAATAAAGGTTCCAATAATCTGGTTATCATGGGAATGAGAACAAGAGGGGAATACCTTGGAAGGAGAATCTGGGAGAAAATAAAAGAGATTGAAAAGAAAGAGCTTCCTTTCGGGATTCTGGATGTCACCTTGTACCGTGATGACTTCAGAATGCGGCTGAAACAGCCGGAAGTTTCTGTATCAAACATTACTTCCGACATAAATGAAAAAGATATTATTCTTGTTGATGATGTTTTATATACAGGACGTACAGTCCGTTCAGCTTTAAATGCTTTAATGGATCTAGGACGCCCAAGCTCTATTCAGCTTTTTGTCCTTGTCGATCGGGGTCATCGGGAACTGCCGATTAGAGCCGATTATGTCGGTAAGAATATCCCGACATCCGTTAATGAAGAGATCAAAGTAAAAATGGAAGAAATAGACGGCGAGGATGCTATCTATTTAGTTGATATTAATAAGTCTGATTAGGTTTCGTCTTATAATGCTAATCTTACTCTTAATCTGGTTTAATTGTATGTACTAAATTGAATTAAGATTAGGATTAAGATGAAGAAAAATAAAGATTAAGAACATTATATAAGTTTTATAAACAAAATAATACTATACACCAATTAATTTTATAATAGAAATATGCCCTTATCAAACAGACATTTGCTAGGTTTACAAAACGTACCTAAAGAAGATATACAGCTAATCCTTGATACAGCAATTACTTTCAGGGAGGTTTTAGAGCGGCCGATAAAGAAAGTACCTACTTTACAGGGAAAAACAGTTGTAAATCTTTTTTTTGAAAATTCTACCCGCACAAGAATTTCATTTGAGCTTGCAGAGAAAAGACTTTCTGCCGATTCAATAAATTTTTCTGCTTCTGCAAGCAGTGTTAGTAAAGGTGAGACACTGAAAGATACAATGAGAAATATTGAAGCGATGAAAGTCGATATGGTTGTAGTGCGTCATTCCGCTGCCGGTACACCATATTTTCTAACTCAGATATGTGATGCTAATATTATAAATGCAGGCGACGGAATACATGAACATCCTACTCAGGGATTGCTTGATATGTATTCTATCAGGGAAAAATTCGGAAAGATTGAAGGATTAAAAGTTTGTATTGTCGGAGATATTGCACACAGTCGTGTTGCTCTATCAAACATATTCGGATTAAAAACTATGGGAGCTAAAGTTTCGGTATGCGGTCCTTCAACTATGATCCCAAAATATATTGATGATCTTGGAGTTGATATAATTTATAATATTGATGAAGCAATCCAGGAAAATGATGTATTGAATGTGCTGAGAATTCAGCTTGAAAGAAAAGCACGGGAATATTTTCCTTCTATAAGAGAATATGCAAAATACTTTGGAATAAATGAAGAAAGACTGGAAAAGAACGGGAAGGATATTTTGATCCTTCATCCTGGTCCGATAAACAGGGGTGTTGAACTTTCTTCGGCAGTAGCTGATGGGCTGCACCAGATAATATTAAAACAGGTAACTAATGGTGTAGCCGTTAGAATGGCAGTTTTATATTTATTAGGCACTCTAAATTAAAAGGGATTTCAATGAAAATTATCTTAAAAGATGTAAAAATAGTTCACCCACAACAAAAACAGTCAAAAGAAAAAACCAGTCTGCTTATTGTTGATGGAGTCATTAAAAAAATAGGAAACCTGGAGAAAGAAGATAACAAAGATGCAAAGATATTTGAATTAAATGGTAAAGTTGTTACTCCCGGATTTTTTGATATGCACGTCCATTTCAGAGAGCCGGGGAGGGAAGATGAAGAGACTGTTCAAACAGGATGCAATAGTGCGGCAAACGGGGGATTTACCGGTGTTGCATGTATGCCGAATACGGAACCTGCAATTGATTCGGCGCAGGTTATTGAGTTGATTAAAAAACAAGCTGAAGGTAATCTGGTAGATGTACATCCGATTGCAGCAGCAACAGTTGCAAGAAAAGGTGAGCTTCTTTCACCTATGGCTGAGCTGGTTGAAGCAGGTGCTGTTGCTTTTTCGGACGACGGAGTTGCAGTAAAAACTGCCGGTATGCTGAAAAGAGCTTTTGAATATTCAAGTATGTATAACATTCCTGTTATTGAACATTGCGAAGATGAAACACTTGCCGGCGGTGCAATGAATGAAAGTATTAATTCCACACTACTGGGATTATCTCCAATCCCTTCTGTTGCCGAAGATATAATTGTAATGAGAGATGCTCTGGTAGCTGAATATGTTAAAGGAAAAATTCATATTGCTCATATAAGTACTAAGAACGCAATTAATATGGTTAGAGAAGCAAAGAAGAAAGGGATTAATATAACAGCAGAAGTTACCCCGCATCATTTTACTTTAACCGATGATGCAGTTAAAACTTATGATACTAACGTTAAAATGAATCCTCCTTTAAGAACAAGGGAAGATGTTGATGCAGTAATTGCGGGTCTTAAGGAGGGGACAATTGACTGTATAGCTAGTGATCATGCTCCTCATTCACCGGAAGAAAAAGAAACAGAATTTGAATTTGCGCCAAATGGAATAATCGGTCTTGAAACAGAAGTCGGTCTATCTTTATCCGAATTGTATCATAAAAAAGTTTTAACATTGGAAAACGTTGTTGAGAAACTCGCAATTAATCCAAGAAAGATTTTAAATCTTCCTGTTCCTAAAATAGAAGCAGGTGAGAAGGCAAACCTGACAATATTAGATCCCGATGAAGTCTGGACAGTTGATATTGATAAGTTTAAAAGCAAATCAAGAAATTCTCCTTTCAATAAAAAATTATTGACAGGTAAAGCTGGGGGTGTGATTAATAATAGTAAGATGTTTATTGATGATCAGTTTATAAACATCTAATACAGACTAATTTAAACAATTTTCAGGAGTGTAAATAATTTTGTGTAAATGGTTAAACAATAACTTTGAGGATAAGCGCTGCGGAGCGTAGCGGAGCAGCGCTTATCCTCTGCGCCCGAAAGTGATGCTCCCAATAGCGGTATTGCTTTTGGGAAAATAAATAATATGTTTAACTAAAATCCAAAAGGAGTTTACACATTATGGAACTCACCAATGAAATTATCGAGCAATTTAAAGCCGATCTTACCAAAGCCAAAAACTATGATGATCTAATGGGTAAGGATGGAGCTATTAAAAAGCTCATGGCCAAAACCCTGGAGCAGATGCTCGAAAGTGAATTAACCGAACATCTTGGATACGAGAAGTACTCACCAGCCGGTAGAAACAGCGGAAATACCCGGAATGGGAAAACCCGTAAAACTCTGAAAAATGATAACGGTCAAATAGAAATAACCGTTCCCAGAGATCGTAATGGGGAATTTGACCCTGTCATTGTCAAGAAGTATGAAAGGACTATTGGTCCCATTGAGGATAAAATAATCTCAATGTATGCAAAAGGAATGACTACCAGGGATATACAGTCACATATACAAGAGCTCTATGGTTTAGATGTCTCAGCTACACTGGTATCAAATATAACGGATAAAATCGTTCACATTGCAACAGAATGGCAGAACAGACCACTTGAAGGGATTTACCCGATAGTTTTCTTTGATGCCATCCATTACAAGGTTAGAGATGACAGTAAAAAAGTCACTTCAAAGGCAGCCTATACCTGCCTTGGAGTTGAACTCAGCGGCAGAAAAGATCTGCTTGGCCTCTGGGTAGGAGAAGCAGAAGGAGCTAATTTCTGGCTGAATGTTTTAACTGAACTGAGGAATCGAGGAGTAAAGGATATACTTATTGCCGCTATTGATGGTCTCAAGGGTTTTCCTGAAGCAATCAACACAGTTTTCCCTAAAACAGAGATACAGCTTTGCGTAATACATCAAATTCGTAATACCCTAAAGTACATAGCCTCGAAGGATCAAAAAGAATTTATGAAACAACTTAAGCCGGTTTATTCTGCTCCTACTGAAGAAGCTGCTTTAGAAAATCTCACCCAGCTTGAAGACAGATGGTCAAATAAATATTCATTGGCTCTGAAATCATGGAGACAGAATTGGGATAACCTGGCTACTTTTTTCAAATACCCACAGGAGATTAGAACTGTTATTTACACAACCAACGCAGTTGAATCAGTTCATCGTCAGTTTAGAAAAGTTACTAAAGCAAGATCTCTTTTTCCTAATGACGATGCTTTGAAGAAAATGCTTTATTTAGCTTATAGAGATTTATCTAAAAAGTGGACTATGCCCATTAGAAATTGGGCAATTGTTCTTTCTAACTTGCCTACCAAAGGTAGGTTTCTATTATTTTTGAGGAAAGATTGGAGCCTTTCCTCTAATGAAAAATATCATTTACACAAATTATTTTACAGACTCCAATTTTCAAACCTATGTCTTATCATTACCATCGGAAATAATCCCGATGTTAATCAGATATTTAAACCTTGAGCATTAAACAGTTTCAACAGTTTTTTCATACTGCATAATTCTTAAAAAATATCATTTCTCATTTGTCTGATTTATTTGGATTTCAGGCTGAAATCGTAAAATAATAAACCATTTAAACTATACAAAACTGTATAATATAAAGGACAATCTTTAGTGATAGAATTCAAAATCATTAAGATTATTGAACATTTAAGGTGGCATTGTTTTGGTCTCTTTAGAACAGGTTTTTGAAATTCTGAAAGGAGACCGGCAATGACGAAAATAAAAATATACATATTATTACTGATACCATTCATACTGATGTCCTGCGGGATAAATGACCCGTATCATCATAATTATGATAATACTCCTCCGGCACCGCCGACTGGTCTCGTTGTATACAATGGGGATAATACGGCCGAAATAACCTGGAATGCAAACAGGGAAGGTGATGTTGAAGGCTACAATATTTATTACAGCGATACATACGATGGAAAGTATGAATATATCGGCTCATCTTCTTATGAATATTTTGTGGACAGGGATGCAGTAAACGGAAACAAATATTATTATGCTGTAACTGCTTATGATTTTAACGGTAATGAGAGTGATTTAAGTTATGATGCTGTTTATTCGGCACCTAGACCGGAAGGATTTAATGAAGCTATATTCGATACTTTATATAATCCAAATAATTCTGGTTTCTCTTTTACAAGTTATAATATTGTTCCTTTTTATGATATGTCGACTGATTTCTTTGTGGATTATTATAATGGAAATTATTACCTGGATGTTTATGATGATACTGAAATTCAGGATATGGGTTCTACCCAGGATATTTATGATATACCGTTTGCACCTGAATCAGGATGGTCACCGAGCGGAAGTGCTGTTGTAAAGACCGGGCACACTTATGTTATATGGACATATGATAACCATTATGCAAAAGTAAGAGTTTCAAATATCTCAGGAAACAGAGTTGTTTTTGATTGGTCGTTCCAGTTAATAAAGGGTGAACCAATGATGAAGGCAAAAACGAATCATGCGGCAAGAGGACCACTAACGAGAACTAAAAAATAATTACCGGAAAGTTCCTATATTTCTACGGCAGCACAATTTGCCTGTGCTGCCTTTATTTTAGCTGGTATAACAATTAAATAATGAATTTACTATTTTTATATTTACTTGCAGGACATAAAATTATAGATTTAGATTTATATATTAGTTAAATTTATGTCACCCAAGACGATGAAAAAAAATCTTTTAATATTTTTTGCGGGTTTTATCTTTCTGGTTAGTAATTTTACTATTGCTCAGCAGAATTTTTTATATAAAAGCAATAATCAAAACGGGGAACAAAACAATATAACCAGCTCAATCCTTAGCCGGATTGGGATGGGAATATCCTCAGGAAATGTTTCCGAAATTTCCGGCTATTTAAATACCCAGACTTATTTAAGCTTGGCAAATGGAATCAGCGGATATTACAGCTCAAACCAGGCTTTCTATGTTTTGGAGGATTTTTTTAATATCTATAAAGTTACTTCATTCCATTTTCAGAACGTTCAAACAAACGGCAATCTGCCTTACGCAACTGGTGTATACAAATATTATTTCCGGGGGAAAAAAGATTCGGCTAATGTTTATATCTCTTTAAAGGAAGTTGGCGATACCTGGAAAATAACTCAGATAACTATTAATTGATGCTGAAGAAAAACTTTAAAACTTTTAAAGGCGATAGAAAATATTTTGCCATCGTCTTTTTTATTTTTTTACTCCTGGTTATATCTCTTTTTGTCGAACCGTATCTTAAATCTTATATAACCCGCAACTGGACTGAAGAGCAGGATGAAAATAATAAATCAATTGAGTCAGATGCAAAAAGTTTATATAAAGAGAAGGAAAATAATCTTTTAAAAACTGCATCCGAATTAAAAACCAGTCTTGCCGATACATTAAAACCGGGTAAAAATTCTTATGGCTCTTTAGTAAGGTTAGTTAACTCAAAAGAATTCAGTGATTATTCTGTAGAAATTGTAGCACCTAACGGAAGATTAATTGCATGGAACGAAAATATAGCAATTCCGCAGTATGATATTTTCCCATTAAATTTCCCTGCTGGGGAAGTTTATTTTTACAATGCTTCATTGGATATATACCTTTCATTAACCGATACTCTTTCTGTACAAAATGATCTGTTTTATATAATTATCAGCAGACCCTTTGAAAAAAAATATTATCTCCAGAATTCCTACTATGCAGATATAAATTTTTCAAGATTGCTTTCCAATAAGCATTTAACTCAGTTTAATATTAACTACAATTCTTCGGCACAATTGAAAAATGACAGCACCGATTTTTCATTTGAATTATTAAATAATAAAAAGAATAAAATTGCTGTTGTTACTTTTATCAAACCTTCAATAAGCACATCTGTAAGCTTGGTTGATGAAATTATTGAACAGGTTCAATCTATCCTGGTTATAATGGCATTAATTTTTATTGCCTTAGGATTCAAAAGAAAATTCGTAAAAATTAAATCAGGATTATTAAAATTTTTTATTGTCGCTTCTTATTTTACCATATTCCGGATGATCCTTTTTTATGTAGAATTTCCGTCAAATTTTATTGATGGAGCATTAACCGATCCGTCATATTTTTCATCTGCTTTCGGCGGGGGAATTGTTAAATCACCTATTGAATTTTTTATATCCAACCTGTTTGTATTGATAATCAGTATCCGGGGATTTCGTTATTTATCCGGTTACCTTGAACATAGACTAAATGGTGAGGTAAAAGAAAAGCTCTCGTTGTCACTATTAATAATGATCCCGGTTTCAATTATATTCTTTTTAACTCTGCGCGGTTTAACTGCTGCATTAAAATCTGTTATTTTTGATTCAACCTTAAGGTATTTCAAAGAGCCGAATATAATCCCCAATCTCCCGGCATTTGCAATGAATGTAAATATATTAATGCTCGGTTTAAGTTCGGTGATTTTTCTTCTATGCTTTTTGTTTATTGTAATCCCGGTTTTTTATTCTTCGAACAGGAGAAAATTAAACTTAAGATTTTTATCTGTTTATATTTTTTTTCAGATAGTCGGTATAATTTTTATAATGGTTCAAAGAGAACCTCTTCTTACCCCGGTACTTAGCTTAATCTTTGTAACATTAATTTTTATCCTTATTTATCATACTGCATTCATAAAGATTAATTCCGTTTATAATTTTATCTATTCAACTTTAGCTGCTTCAATAATTGCAATTGCTCTTCTTAATTTTTTTAATCTTAAGATTGAAAAGGAATCGTTAAAAACCACGGCGCTGGAAATGAACAGACCGAATGATAACCTTTTCCGGTTTTTGATTAATGAAACTCTTTCACATGCAAACCGGGATACACAGATAAAAAAAACATTCGCAAATATTAATACAAATTATGATGCAACTGCATTCATAATATGGGCTAACAGTTCCCTGCAAAAAGAATCTATTAACTCATCAATAGATATTTTGAATAACTCGGGAGATATATTAGGTTCTTTTTCTGTTGGTCTGGAAACACCAGACTTTTCTAAATTAAATTTATCATCAATTAAAAAAGATTTTGATACATCCGGTTTTAAGGAGCGCCCATACATTAATGAGTATAAAGATATTAATGATGAAAATACAAATGTTCTAATCGGCTTGGTTCCTTTCACCAATGACAGTATTCAGCTCGGATATATTTCTGTTGCGGTAGAATTAAATGAGGAAGATTTTATTAGTAATAATATACCTGAATTCCTTGAATCGAAAAAAAATTATTTAAATAATGTTATTGATATAAACCAATTAAAAATATTTGAATTCTCGGAAGGAAAGCTCAGAAAAGTTTTCGGTGATATTTATCCGTCGACGGAAGAAGTTGAACCGATTCTCAATTTAAAATTCAGACAAAATAATGATGCCTGGCTGAACCTTTCTTTAAGCGATGAAACCTACTTTACATACATTTTGAAAACTGACACGGACGGCAAATCAAAAGTTACGGCAGTTGCATTAAGGGAAAAAGATATTTCATGGAATCTATTTAATTTTTTTAAGATTTTTATACTCCATAGTTTAATAATAATATCTCTTTTCTTTGTATTGTTTTTAGCTAACATAAGGAATTTTAAATACAGTTTCCGGATACAACTGCTGATTGCTTTTTTATCGATATCTATTTTACCGGTAATAATACTTGCCATTTATAACCGCCAGGTTGTTGACCAAAGGAGTGAATCTGCTGTCTTTGAAGAGTTAAGTGAAAGGTCCGATTATATAGTCAACCAGGTAAATTATTTGCTGAAAGAAAATCCCCAGCTGAATTTTTCAGATGCTTTTTACTATGCTGCGAAAGAACTCAATATATCATTTTCTGTTTATGAATTTACCAACCAGGTATATTCTTCAAAAGAACAATATTATAATTCCGGTCTATTCAGCTACCGTTTAAACCCGCAGGCTTATTATAATTTGTATTACCTTACTTACCGGGAATATTTAACGAAAGAAAGGATAGAAAATTATACCTACAATGCTTTTTACAAAAAGATTAATATTGAAGGGAAAGATTTTATCATCGGCGTAAATGATGCTTTCAACAAAGTTAAGCTCATTTTTTCTACCATTGATATTGATGTTTTCCTGTTCGGGATTTATTCTTTTGCAGCTATAATAATTATTATAATCAGCACTATCCTGGCTAATCGAATTTCTTCACCGGTTAGGAGATTGACAAAAGCCACCGATTCTGTTGCTCATGGTGATTTAAATGTCGAGCTCGACAATAAAGAAAAAGGAGAAATGAGAGACTTGTTTCAGAGTTTCAATATGATGACAACAGAGCTTCGTAAAAACCAGGTTGAAATTTCTGAGATGGAAAGAGAGAATGCATGGAAAGAAATGGCAAAACAGGTTGCACATGAAATTAAGAATCCTTTGACACCGATGAAACTTGCAGTTCAGCAATTAATAATTTCATATAAAGATAAAACAAAAAATTTTGATACGATTTTTGAAAAAGTATCTTCGACAATTTTGAACCAGATAGAAAATTTAAGCCTTATTGCTTCTGAATTTTCACGTTTTGCAAAGATGCCCTCGCTGAAACTTGAGACTCTTGATGTATTAAATATTGTTAATGAAACAGCTGATTTATTTGGGGAGGAAAAGGTGAAGATTAATGTAAATACAAATTTAACTTCTGCCATTGTTGAAGCAGATAAAACCCAATTAAGAAGATTGTTTATAAACCTGGTCAGGAATGCCATACAAGCTTCGGCATCTGTAGTGGATATTACTGCAGGGGAAGAAGAAAATGATTATATGATTATTTTTAAAGATAACGGGAAAGGAATTCCCGAAGAAGCAAAAGAAAAAATATTTAATGCAAATTTTACTACAAAAGAAAAAGGTATGGGCTTAGGTCTTAAATTAGCAAAAAGATTTTTAGAAAGTATAAATGGGAAAATTTTTCTTTTGGAATCTACCGAAAAAGGAACAGCCTTCAGGCTGCAAATTCCTAAAAGTACTCAAGTATAGTTTAAAATGATATCATTAACTCCTCATCAGCTTATGGCTTTAAATTACCGCAGCCATACTTCACTTACTGCAAACGCAGGTTCAGGCAAAACATTTGTCTTGTCCAAACGTTACCTTGAAATTGCACTTAATGAGAATATATCATTAAGAAATATTGCTGCTATTACATTTACCGATAAAGCTGCAGGTGAACTCTATAAAAAAATAGCAGACCAGATTGAGGACCGGATAAATTCATCAACCGATGAACAGCTTTTGAAAAAACTGGAAAACCTGAGACGGCAGCTTGTATCTGCAAACATTTCCACAATTCATTCCTTTTGTATAGATATTCTGAAAGAAAATCCTGTTGAAGCCGGAATAGATGCTAATTTTATTCCGATTGAAGAAAAATTATCAAATGAATTAATCGAACTTGCTGTTGAGGAAATGATTAAAAAATCTTTACAAATAGATGAAAATGAAAAAAGGTTAAAATATCTGATAAGAACGTTTTCATCTAAATCTCTATTTGCTAAAGAGCTTAAATCATTAATTAAAAACAGGAAAAGCGTTCTTTCTTTATATGAAAAGTTATATAAATACCCGGGAGAAAAAATTGCCGGAATTTTTTATTCGGAATTTCTAGGAGCAGCTTCAAATATTTTATTCGGTTCATCTGTTGAGGAAACGAAATTAAGGGTAATAACTGCTGCAAAAAAAATAAATGATGAAGTACTGTTTGGAAAACAAGATAATTCAATTGCTTTAAGCGCAGAGAAGATTATGCATCAGTTGTCACAGGAAAATAAAATTGAAAACATACTGATGCTGTTTGAAGATCTTAAAAATGAAATTTGCACGAAGAATACTACGATCAAAAAGAACGGGTATTTAATAAATAATGAGGGATTGGAAAATGAGTGTTCATTTGTTGAAAGATTTTTCAAAGAATTAAATTATTTTACCTTAAACAAAGATCATCACGAAATTGAACTTGAACTTGCTCGCTTTGGTAAAGAGTTAATCTACTTCTTTCTCAAAACACTGGAGTTGTATGACGAAAAAAAGAGGGAAAACGGTTATCTTGATTTTGAAGATATTCTTTTAATTTCATACGAATTATTAAAAAAGGAGAACATACGTAAAGCTTTATCTGAAAAATTTCAGTATATAATGATCGATGAATACCAAGATACAAATGAAATTCAATACCAGATTTTTCTCCCGATTTTAGATTATCTGAAAAAAGGAAACCTGTTTGTTGTAGGAGATGAGAAACAAAGTATTTACATGTTCCGTGATGCAGAACTGGAAGTCTTCTTTCAGACTAAAAGGGAAATTGAAAGAACAAGCGGCAACGAAAATATATTATCTTTACCTGAAAGTTTCAGGATGGCACCCAATCTTTGTGTATTCACGAATTATTTATTCAGAAATTTATTTAGTAATTCTTCTTCATTAGTTCAGCCGGGAACAAACCTTTTCAATGAGGTTGAACATTCCGATCTTATTTGTGCAAGGGACGATAATTTTACAGGGAATGTTGAAATTTTATTAGCGGAAACCACTGAAGAAAATAATAATGAGGTGAGTTCTGAAGCTGAATTGATTGCAAAACGAATATTAAATTTAATAAACAAAAATGGAAAGATAAGAAAACTGGGATGGAGCGATGTAGCAATCCTCAGCCGAAAGAGAAAAAATTTTAGTGAGCTTGAAAAAATTTTCGTAAAATATAACATCCCTTTTTCAATAGTAGGCGGGAAAGGTTTTTATCAAAAGCAAATTGTCTATGATGTCTTTAATTACTTTTCTTTTCTTTTAGATATTAATAATAGTACTGCGTTTATCGGAATTTTACGCTCACCTTTCTTTTCAATTTCCGATTCGGAAATATTTGAAATTTCTTTGGAAAAAGGAGACAATTTCTGGACTAAATTCCGTAACTATTCTGAAAAAAATATTGAATATAAAAAAGTTACCGGGACAATTTCCGAAAATTTATCACTGGTTAATAATATTGAGATATCTGTTCTTTTAAGAAAAATATTGAAAGAATCGGATATGCTTGCTGTTCTTGCATCACAACCAAACGGTGTTCAGGAGATAGCTAATATTGAAAAGTTAATAAAACTTACAATTAATTTTTCTTCAAAAGGATTTAATACTCTTTATGATTATATAGATTTCTTAAAAGATTCAATTGAACGAATGGAAGATGAAGCCCAGGCCATGCCGGCAGAAGACTCAAATCTGACTGATTCAGGTTCGGTTAAAATAATGACTCTTCACCAGGCAAAAGGATTGGAATTTCCTGCGGTTTTTTTATTTAAATGTGATGATAGGAGCAAGTCTGATGCGATTAGAGCCAAAATGGTTTTAGTTGATAAAAATTTTGGTCTGCTTTCCAAAATTCCTTTAAATGAAAATTATTATTCAGAGTATCAGTCAGCGCCAATAATCGGTGCAGCAAATTATATCTCTTCCAAGAAGAATATTGCAGAGCTTAAAAGATTATTTTATGTCGGGATTACAAGAGCAAAAGATTATTTATTTATTTCTGCCGAAAATAAGGACAGTTATCCTAAGGATTCATTTATGGGACTTTTCGGCGAGGTGTTTGATACAAACTCTGCTCAACCATCGTTTACTTATAAGGATAATTTGAAATTTCTAAAAAGTAACGGGAATGAATATTTAAACATTGTGAAGGAAATTTCTTTCACAATCCCGGTAGTTAAAAAGATTGAAGAGTTTTCAAAAAATTTTGAAAGTAAAACCGGGAATGAAACAAAAGAAAAAATACTAATAAATGAAATCAAAGATAATACAGAAAATGAAATTATTTCTGCAACTAAAGTCTCTGTTTTTAAGCAGTGTCCTTTAAAATATCAATTAACATATGAATACGGATTTTCGCTTCTTTTTAATCAATATAAAAACTGGCATCGTTTCAATCCTGAAAGAACCCATTTTGAGTTTACCGGTAAGGAGGAATATAATCCTGTTTCGGAATCATTTGAAGTAAATGATGAAGAGAATTCAAAAAAAATTTCTTATGCATCCTTTGCAGATATCAAAGGAAGAATCATACATTCAATATTCCAGAATGAATTACCGATAGAAAGAATAGATGAGTTTACAGAAAAACAATTGAAAGGAGTAGATGAACTTCTTCAGGAGCAGGACGAATTCATATTAAGGCTGAAAAATGAAATTGTTGATGATCTGAAAAAGTTTTATGTTTCAAGTAACTATTTGGAACTAAAAAAGAAAAATAATTTTAAAAATGAATATGAGATATATGTTAAGAAAAATGATTATTTCTTATATGGAATAATTGATAAGATAATATTTGATCATAATAAAATAATAATTGTTGATTACAAAACTGATAATATTGCAAAAAGTGAAATTCCGGCAAGGGTGAGGACATATATCAATCAATTAAAATTTTATTCATATATTGCAATAAATTTATTTGCGGACTTTGATATTATTGAATTAAGACTTTTATTTGTAAAACATCCTGACGAATTTATTTCCGAAATTATGAGCCGGCTGGATGTAGTTAATTTCGGTTCCGGGATTAAAACTTTAGTAAATGAAATAAGAAATAAAAATTTCCTTAAGAATCTGGAACATTGTAAAGAATGTTATTTTGCCATCGAAGGGAATTGCGTTAAAAGTTAAAAAGATATTCAGATAAATTATGGTGGAAGATATATGAAAAAAACTTTTCAAATTAGAGATTTGGAATTAATTGAAAAAGAATTGTCGGAAAACTTTGTAGGGGTCCTTGCTGTTACATTGAAAAATGAAAAAGTGGTTCAAACGGCAACGACGTTTGTATATATGGATAAAAATATATATATCTTTTTTAGCAACGAGAGTGAAATCTACGAAAATATCAATTTAGACATTAACGGCAGCTTTATTATTTTGAAAAATGAAAGTCTTAATGATGATACGATTAAAAAATTCCGTTTGATGTCTATTTCCATATCGGGCGCAGTGAAAAAAGTTGAAGAGTTGAAGCTTCTTGACGAAATAAAGAAAAATTATGCTAAAAAATATCCTGACGATAACGATAATTTATTATCGTTAAATAAAGCATTAATAATTGATACTGACGAGATCTTGGCTTTCGACGAACAGGTAGAATAATACATTTTAAAATCTTATCTTTAGAAAAATACATTTTTAGAAATTATTTCGGGAAACGGAACTGATTAATGCTGAATTATGTATGGCTGGCTCTTTTAATCTTGGGAATTGGAGCTGCCGTTGCTACCGATATAGTAAATCAATCCGAAAATAAATTTAAAAATGGTGAACCTCTGCCGGTGGTAATTCACTTTAATGAATCTTACCTGCAGAATAAAGAGAAAAGCTACCATGCATCAATAGAAATTAATTCTGGTGATTTTAATTCCTTCTACAATACAAACATTCAAAAGAATTTAATCTTTCCCGCCAAAATATCGTTAAACAAAATAGATAATAAGAGAAGTATTTTTTTTATAGTAAATAGTTCTTTTCCTGAAATCTGGCAGGAAATGGCCGGTGCTTCAGGGGAAAAAGATGATTTAACCGGTACTTTAAAATCATACAATTTTATTAATGACAGTACAGCCTCTTCTCAAATTAATCTGGAAAAAGTATCTCTTTTGAAATTAAAAGATGTAACTAATTCTGCTTTGGAATATGCTTCTACAGCAGTAACCATTTCTCTGGGCTTAATAGGTATAATGGCACTTTGGCTTGGTGTAATGAAGGTAGCAGAAAAAGCAGGCTTAATTACTATAATAGCAAGATGGTTAAAGCCAATAACAAAAAGACTATTTCCAGAGGTCCCGTCAGACCATCCGGCAATGGGTTCTATGATTATGAATATATCAGCTAATATGCTTGGACTTGGCAATGCCGCTACACCCTTCGGTTTAAAAGCAATGGAGGAATTGGATACTCTAAATCCTAAAAAAGGAACTGCAACAAACGCAATGGTTACTTTTCTTGCAATTAATACGGCAGGAATGACGTTGATCCCGGCAACTGCAATTGCTGTCAGAGCAGCTGCGGGAAGTTCGGAACCCGCGATTATAATTGGAACCTCATTATTCGGTTCATTCTGTGCTACTGTTGCAGGTATTACCGCCGCCAAAACCTTGGAAAAATTCCCGATAAAAAAAGGAGAGTTCGGAAATTGGCTTGGGAACAATTTAAAAGGTTTTTTTATTTTTTTAGCAATAATTCTTGCTCTGGTTCTTATCTTTTTTACAGGTTTCGGTAAATTTTTTGGTGCAATTTTTAGTTTTCTGTCTCCCGATTTATTTAAAAATATAATTCAAATATTTTCTACTCTGGCAATTCCTTTTTTAATTATTGTGTTTATTGGTTATGGTGCAATTAAAAAAGTTAAAGTCTATGAAGAATTCGTTGAAGGTGCCAAGGAAGGGTTTAATATTGCGGTTAAAATTATTCCTTATCTTGTAGCAATGTTAATGGCAATTGGAATATTCAGAGCCGGCGGGGCAATGGACTGGTTAATATATATTCTTAAACCCGTTACGAATTTAATAGGAATGCCGGCAGAAGCCTTACCAATGGCGCTAATGCGTCCGTTATCAGGGAGCGGATCCCTGGGAATTATGACGGAAATTATATCTGTTCACGGGCCCGATTCTTTCATCGGTATACTTACTTCAACTTTCTTCGGTAGTACTGAAACAACTTTTTATGTCTTGGCAGTTTATTTTGGCGCAATTAATATAAGGAGTACGCGCCATGCTGTCCCTGCAGGTTTAATTGCTGATATTGCCGGTATATTAGGTGCTGTTTTTATTGTAAGGCTGCTATTCGGATAGTCGAAATGATAAAACTAAAGCAAAAGAAAAAAATATTTATAACAAGGAAAATTTCCGAAACTGCTGTTAATCTTTTAAATAATAAAAATTATGATGTGCGGGTTTACAGTAAAAACATTCCAATATCAAAAAAAGAATTAATAAACAACGTTAAAGATGCCGATGCCGTAATCTCGCTTTTAAGTGATAATTTTAATCCGGAAGTAATTGACGGAATGGAAAAATGTAAAATTATTTCCAACTATGCTGTAGGTTATAACAATATTGATGTAGAATATGCAAAGAGTAAAAATATAATTGTTACAAATACACCGGATGTTCTTACTGATTCAACTGCTGACCTTGCAATAACTTTAGCACTCGCTTGTGCACGAAGAGTTTTAGAAGGGGATAAATTAGTCCGTTCCGGAAAATTTAAAGGATGGGAACCGAAACTATTACTTGGGATAGAATTAAAAAATAAAAAGTTCGGGATTCTGGGTGCCGGCAGGATTGGAGCTGCAACTGCTTTCAGAGCTAAAGCTTTTGGTTCAAATATCCTTTATTATTCTAAATCAAAGAAAGAAGAAATGGAAAAGCAAACCGGTGCTAAAAAAGTCTCACTTAACAAACTTCTTAAAGATTCCGATATTATTTCGATTCATCTTCCGTTAAATAAAGAGACTTATCACTTAATTAATGAAGAGAATTTAAAATTTCTTAAAAAAAGTTCAATCTTAATCAATACAGCCAGAGGTGAAATAGTTGATGAAAAAGAGTTAATAAAAATTCTTAAAAGAAGAAGAGTTTTTGCTGCAGGTTTTGATGTTTATGAAAATGAACCAAGTATTAACATGGAATTATTAAAGCTGGATAATGTTGTTTTATTACCTCATATTGGAAGTGCTACTGAAGATACAAGGAATGCGATGGCTGAATTAGCTGCAAAAAATGTGATTAATGTTATGGAGGGCAAGGAGCCTATCACTCCTGTTTAATTCTATCTAAATTTATTTCGTTGTTTCGATTTAATTTTTAAGTGCTTAAGTTTTATCGGGACTAAAATGGAAATCATATACTTATTCTTTTAACTCAACTGTAGAAAACTGTATGTTTTTTCATTAATTTGATATAAGTTCTTTTTTATAAACAATTTGTTGTTATTAATGATTGCAGTAATTGGGGACATTCACGGCTGTTATTATACTTTAACCGAGCTTGTTAAAGTAATCAAAAGTAAATATCCGGACATTAAAATTTATTCTGTCGGCGATTTGGTCGATAGGGGGAAATATAGTTATGAGGTAGTCGAATATATAAAAAATGAGAAGATAGTATTTACTCCGGGTAATCACGATTATATGTTTTTATATTTCATTGAAGAGCCTTCCAGCATACTAGGAAACGCGTGGATTTATAACGGTTCCGAATCAACTACAGTCTCATATGAAAAAAGGGTCGAAAAAATACCGGAACATATGGAATTTATCCGGACTTCATCCCTTTTCTTAAACTTAGATGATTGCTTCATATCTCATGCAGGGATTTCAGCTTATTATAAATCAAAGCTGCAGAAGAATTATTTAGATAATTTAGATAACTTAAAAAAAATTATAAATAATAATATAACCAGCGAGCATGGAATTTTATGGACAAGAGACGAACTGGTTAATATTGGAAAATTACAGGTAGTCGGACACACGAGAATGAATGAAGTAACTTTAGATGAAAAAAGTAATACAATATATATAGATACATCGGTTTATACCGGGAATAAGTTAAGCGCAGTAATTGTTGAGAGTAACCAAGTTATTGAGGTTCTATCAGTACAGACCTTTGATAAAGATATAAATTAGATATTCATCAATTAATACATTTAATGCAATTTATTACAAAATTAAATTAATAAGATAATTTGTACTGTTTTTTAATATTAAGATAACTATCTTATTTTTTTAAATAATTCGGCTTTTGGGCTAAAATAATCTTACATTTATAGTAAAAAATGTATAAAAAGGATTTTATTCTAAATCTGTTTTTATCTCTTGTGGCTCTTTTTTCTTTTTCCTGTAATGCTCCCAGAGATAATCCCTTGGATCCAAACGGACCCAAATCAGATCTGGTCCAAATTAAACCTAATCTTGTGCAAATTGACGGAACTGTGCAAACAATTAGTGCACCGCTTACAGGTATATCCGATGTCTCAGTTTTTTGGATTCCCGGTAATATAGTAGTTACAACAAATGACTCTGGAAAATTTACTATTAGTAATATTAAACCTGTAAACGGGAATTTGATTTTTAAAAAAGATGGTTATACACCTGATACAGTAGTAGTTAAGTGGAATAATAATAAACAAATTACTATACCTATTGTTAATATGAATAAAATTCCAACTTTGGATAGTTATTCAATTTATTCGGAAGTTGTCAACCAATCCGGTCAATCGAATGTTGCCGTTGGACAAATGGCTGACCTGGTATTTAAGGTGAAAATAAATGACAGTGATAACGATATTGATTCAGTATTTGTAGAGAATGATATGCTGAATTTTACGGGCGGATTAGAGCTGCAGAGCAAATTATATCAGGGAACATTCACAACTGCCAAGCTTAATGTTAACAACCTTGACCAAACTGTCGGGTATAGTTTTGATGTATGGGTTATTGATACTTTTAACAGACAGTTTTTAGTCGGAAGCAATAAAGTTGCCAGGGTAATTAAAAGTGGAGTTGATATAATATCGCCGAATAGTGATTCTCTTACCTTTTCTCTTCCGGTTAATTTAACCTGGAATCAATATGAGAATGGTTTTCCATTCACATACAAAGTTGAAATATACAATGCAACCAATCCACAGCCTATATTTACTCAGGATAATATACCGCCGAATCAGACAACCCTGGAAATAGACACAACCACTGTTATTTCAGGTGATTATTTTTGGGCTGTTTCCGTTGTAGATAAATTTTTAGATAGTTATAAGTCCCTGCCGGGAAGATTTCAAATAAAATAGAAGATATTGGAGAAAGATGATAAGTTATAACACAGACAAAATTGATAATATTCGTTTAATTACTAAAGAACAATTCCAAACTCTTTACCAGATTAGCCAGACTTTAAATTCCGCTGTATATGAAAATACTTTAATTGAAGAAACACTTGATTTGATTATTAAAGTAATAAATGCTGAAAGAGGTTTATTCGTAAAATATAATGAAGAAAACCAGAAGTTCAGTATAATTGCTGCAAGAAATATTGAGCAGGAAAATATAAACGATATATCTACTTTCTCGTCAGGAATTTTACAGCAGGTTATTGAAAAAAAAGAACCTATGCTTTATCACGATGTACAAAGTGATCCCAATATATCGCAGTTTGAAAGTATACAGATACATAACATCAAATCTGTTTTAGGTGTTCCGATTATAAGAAACAGAAAAGTCTGGGGAGTAATCCTGGCTGACAGCAGGATAAACAGGAAAGAGTTTACAGAAGAAAACCTTCAATTTTTAGATTTCTTTTCAAACCTTGTTTCTCTTTCCCTGGATAAAATAATCAGCTACCAGGAATTGCAAAAAGAAAATATAATTCTATTAAACCAGTTACAGGCATCAAATCAAATAGCCGAATTAGTGGGGGAAAGCAGTGCTATAAAGAAGATGTCTGCATTAATTCATAAAGTATCAAGAACAGATGCTACGGTTCTTCTAATGGGTGAAAGCGGAACAGGAAAAGAACTCGTTGCTAAGGCAATACATAATCTGAGTTTAAGGAATGAAAAACCTTATTTAGCACAATTTTGCGGCTCAATACCGGATACCCTGCTTGAAAGTGAACTTTTCGGATATAAAAAAGGTGCATTTACAGGAGCAAATTCGGATAAAAAAGGGCTCTTTGAAGTTGCCCATAATGGCACTTTCTTTTTGGATGAGATTGCCGATATTTCAATTGCACTTCAAGCTAAACTTTTACGTGTGCTTCAAAACAAAGAAATTATTAGATTAGGGGATACTGATGTTATAAAAGTTGATGTAAGAGTTATTGCTGCAACTAATAAAGACTTGCAGCAATTAGTAAAAGAAGATAAATTCAGGCGTGATCTTTTTTATAGGTTAAATGTATTCCCAATTACGATTCCTCCTTTGAGGGAAAGGAAAGGAGATATCCCTCTACTAACAAAATATTTTATCAAAAAATATTCTGATAATGAAATACATGTGGATTCCAAGGTAATGAAAATATTGGAAAGCTATTCCTGGCCGGGGAATGTCAGGCAGCTTGAAAATGTTATTCAAAGAGCATTAATTCTTTGTGATACGAATAAGCTTTTACCGGAACATATAATAATAGAAGAAGATGATGATGTTAACTTCAGCGGTACATTGCGGGAGATAGAGAAATCCATACTTAACAAAAGGTTAAAAGAATTTGACGGGAACAGAACTGCAACTGCAAAATCTTTAGGTGTTTCTGTTAGATGGGTCCAGTTAAAACTTAAAGAGCTTGAAGAAGAAAATAAATTATACGTAAATGACTAATATTTCTACAGAAATTTTATTCGAGAAATTTGAGGTTATTGAATGTCTAAAAAAGGACACTAACACTTCGGTATATGTTGCAAATCATATCTACCTGGGAAAAAAAATTATCCTTAAAACTCTTAATACCAATGAACTTTCGGATAAAACAGTATTGGGCAGATTTAAAAGAGAAGCTAAAATACTGGCAAGACTTGATCACCCCAACCTTATAAAAGTATTGGATTTCGGAACATATCAGAATTACTTCTATTTATCTTTCGAATATTTTGACAGCAGAAATCTCCGTGCTATTATTAAATTTAATAATCTTTCAGTAGATGAAAAGACTTACCTTTTAATACAGCTATTGAAAGCTCTGCATGTAGCTCACCAAAACAGGATTATTCACAGAGATATTAAACCGGAAAATATTTTAGTTAATTCAAATCTCGAATTAAAGATAGCGGATTTTGGATTAGCTTTTGTAATAAACGATACTGCTTTAACTCAAAAAGCTTCTATTGTCGGAACCCCGAGCTATATGTCCCCCGAACAAATTCGAGGTGAAGAGCTGACCCCTCAAACAGATATTTTCTCTGCTGGTATTGTAGCCTATGAATTATATCTTAATGAGAACCCTGTACTTGGAGATGATATCAGTAAGACAATTAATAAAGTCTTAAACTATAATGTTTCGCAAATTATTGATAAAATAAAAGGTCTGCCGGAAAATATTCAGAAGGCTTTGCAAAGCATGCTTCAGAAGAATCTTAGAAACAGGGCTAAATCAGCCGCAGAAGTTTTAAACCAACTCGGTATTGAAGAGGAAATACAATACAGAATTACAAAAGAAATATATTATAAGAGAAGAAGTAAAAAGGTAGCATATATTGCTCTGCCTATTATAATTCTAATTTCTGTATTTGCATTTTTATATTTCCGGACGGATATAATTTCGAAAAAGAGTTCCTTTGTTTATAAAACACCGGAAATCAGCAACAACATCGATGGTTATTTCTTTAAAAAAGAAGAGAATTTTCTAGCTCCCCTGGAAGATGTTAAAAATGAAAGTCCAAAAGTCACGAGCAAAGTCCTTGAAACTAATTCTTCGGTTATTCCAGGACAGCTTTTTATTGAGTGTCTGCCGTGGGCTGATGTTTATATAGACAATAAAAAGATTGATACGACACCTCTTTCAAAAAACATTAATTTGAAATCCGGAATCCATGAGTTAAGGCTTGTTCACCCTGATTTCCCGGCATATAATAGGAGAATTAGAATCAAATCCAATATGGTTGATTCCATTTCAATTAACTTTAATAATCTGGTAGGTCACCTTGAGTGTAAAATAAATCCATGGGGAAATATATACATTAATAGGAAGCTGTATGGCACAACCCCTTTAAGGGAGCCGTTAGCCCTGTTGCCAGGTAACTATCATATAATTATTACAAATCCTAATTACGGTAAAGTAGATACAACAATTAAAATAAATGCCAAAGAAACAGTAGAATATATTTATAATTTCCAGAAAACAGAATCACCATCCGAATAGTACAATCCTAAAAGCAATACTTTTTTTATTTATCGCTTGTTATAATTGATAAACTCTTTTATTTTATGGCTTTAATTTCTAGTGTTTAGAAATTACCACTTGCAAAGCTCTTTATGAAAAGTTGGATCACTTGTACATTATTTTTTCTTTTTTCTATTAATATTTTCTGTCAAATTAATGGTGACTCATTAAAAACCTTAAAAAAGCAGTTTGAATCTTTTGAGTATCAAAAGGTAATTAATAGTTCAAACAAACTTTTAGCGGGAAAAGACACCATAAGCAATTCTAATTTGAAAGAAATATATAGAATGAAAGCAATATCTCATTTTTCCATTAACCAGGATGATTCTGCTAGGTATAGCTTTAGGCAAATCTTAAGATTAGATTCTACTTATAACCTTGATTCATCAAAAACATCTCCCAAAATAGTTGCATTTTTTAATGATATAAAAAATAATTTCCGTAAAGAACAAATCGAAATCAGGAAATTAGCTGCAGCCAGGACTGATACTTTGTATGTTCCTCAATTAGTCAGGAATATTAATTCGGAGGAAAACTTAAAAAAATCAATTGCGCTATCAATAATATTTCCGGGTGTGGGTCATTTAACAAGAGGTTATACCGCAAAGGGTTGGATATTCACTACTTTAACAGCTGCAACATTAGGATCAACTATATACTTTATTTACGATATGAACAGAAGACATCGGGATTATATGAATCAGACGCAAGCATCATTAATCTCATCAAAATATAACAGCTATAACTCGGCATTTCGAAAAAGGAATATTTCTATTATTGCACTGACTGCTGTTTGGCTGTATACCCAAATTGATTTGCTGTTTATCTCAAACGAAGCTCATAATAAGATTCAGACAGTTTCATTTCCTCAAATGAATTACGATAATATTAAAGGTATTCAGCTAAGTTATCAGCTATCATTTTGAAAATTTCCATTTTTAAATTAATTACTGAACTTACGCAAAGATACAAAAAAGGAGTAATTTTGTAATAACAAAAGAAGAGAAGAAAATGGACAAAGAATTATTAGAATTGTATTCTGATTATCTATTAAGTTCGTTTTCATATACAACAGCCACAGGGTTGTCAATAATGACAGAAGGAGAAATAAGTCACGATAAAGTGACAAGATTTTTAAGTGAGAGTGATTTCAGCTCAAAAGAATTATGGAAAATGGTAAAACCAACCATCAAAGAAATACAGACAGAAGAAGGAATAGTAGTAATAGACGATACTATAGAAGAAAAACCCTACACAGAAGAAAATGAAATAGTAAGTTGGTATCATGATCATACAAAAGGCAGAGCAGTCAAAGGGATAAATCTTCTATCGGCATTGTACATAAATGAAAGAGGAAAGATCCCGATAAATTATTTGATAGTTAAAAAGACAAAAACGGTATACGATGAGAAAAAAGGTAAAGACAAAAGAGTAAGCGAAATTACAAAGAATCAAATGTATCAACAGATGTTAAATCAAATAATGAAGAATAAAGTTCAATTTAAGTATGTAATAAATGATGTTTGGTATGCATCAGCAGCAAATATGGTTCATATAAAGAAGAAATTAGAAAAAGAATTCATAATGCCAATAAAGACAAATCGTAAAGTAGCATTGAGTCGAAAGGATAAGATATATGGAAAATATGTTACAGTAAGTTCGCTTGAACTAAAAGAAAACACTATTTATAAAATCTATTTAGAAGATGTCCCATTTGAGTTATATTTAGTCAAAGAAATCTTCAAAAACGAAGATGATACTGAAGGTGTTTTATATTTAGTTACAAGTGATAAGACATTAACATATAATCAAATTACAGAACTCTATCAAAAACGATGGAAGATAGAAGTATATCATAAGTCCTTAAAAAAGAATGCTTCTTTATGCAAATCTCCGGCGAGAATGGTTCGGACTCAGAGTAATCATATTTTTGCATCTATATTTGCTTTTTACAAATTAGAGACTATGAGTATGAAAACAAAACTAAATCATTTTGCGATAAAGGCAAGGATTTATGAAAAAGCTATTAAAGTAGCTTATGAAGAGTTACAGCAAGTTCATCAATTATCTTTTGAATTTGAAAAATAGCTTTTTGCGTAAGTTCAGTTAATTAATAATTTGAGAATTGTTTTTGAGAAATCAAAAATCAAAGTTAGTTAATGGATATTTTTAAATAAAAGATATGAGTGGTAAAAATACCGGGGAAATCTCTTAACTATCTTAATTGATTATAAATCTTTTTGCTTTTCAAATAAAAAAGGCGACCCGATTAACTTGGTCGCCCTTTCCATTTCTTCTCTATGAGTGAACGATATTTTAATACATACCGCCCATATCACCCATACCGCCGCCAGGCATCGGAGGCATTGGTGCTTCTTTCTCTTTTACTTCATATACAACTGCTTCAGTTGTAATTAACAGTGAGGCTACCGAAGCTGCATTTTCAAGTGCAGTTCTGGTAACCTTTGTAGGATCAATTACTCCTGCTTTAATTAAGTTCTCATACGTTTCGGTAGCAGCGTTAAATCCGAAGTCATCTTTACCTTCTTTTACTTTCTGTAATACAACTGATCCTTCTATACCGGCATTGTTGACAATTTGTCTTAGCGGTTCTTCAAGAGCTTTGACAATTATCTTTACACCAGTGGTCTGATCCAGGTTATCACCTTTAATCTTTTCCAAACCGGCAATTGCTCTTATAAATGCAACACCACCGCCGGCAACGATTCCTTCCTCGACTGCGGCACGTGTAGCATGGAGTGCATCTTCAACGCGTGCTTTCTTTTCTTTCATTTCAACTTCTGTTGAAGCTCCTATTTTTAATACTGCCACGCCACCGGATAATTTGGCTAATCTTTCCTGCAGTTTTTCTTTATCATAATCTGAAGTAGTTTTATCAATCTGAGCTTTAATTTCATTTATTCTTTTCTTAATATCTTCTGTCTTTCCGGCACCTTCTACTATGGTAGTATTGTCTTTATCGATAACAACTTTTTTAGCTGAGCCAAGATAAGATACAGTTGCATTTTCCAGTTTGAATCCTCTCTCTTCAGAAATAACAGTACCGTTTGTCAGAACTGCTATATCTTCCAGCATAGCTTTCCTTCTATCACCGAAGCCCGGTGCTTTTACTGCAGCAACCTTGAGTGTTCCTCTAATTTTATTAACAACTAAAGTTGCAAGAGCTTCTCCCTCAAGATCTTCAGCGATAATCAACATTGCTTTCCCTTGCTGTGCTACTTTTTCCAGAACAGGAAGAAGATCTTTCATAGCAGAGATTTTCTTATCATGAATTAAGATATATGGATCTTCAAGAATTGTTTCCATGCTCTCGGTGTTAGTTACAAAGTAAGGTGATAGATAGCCTCTATCGAACTGCATACCTTCAACAACTTCTAATGCAGTTTCGGTACCTTTTGCTTCTTCAACTGTTATTACACCGTCTTTACCAACTTTTTCCATTGCATCAGCAATTAAATCACCAATCGATTTATCATTATTTGCAGAAATAGCACCAACCTGTGCAATTTCATTTCTACCTTCAACTTCACGGCTAACTGATCTTAAGTGCTCTACAACACTATTAACTGCCAAATCGATGCCTCTTTTTAGATCCATTGGATTAGCTCCGGCTGTTACGTTTTTCAAGCCTTCGCGATAAATTGCCTGGGCTAATACTGTAGCAGTAGTTGTACCGTCGCCCGCAACATCACTGGTTTTGGAAGCAACTTCACGAACCATTTGAGCACCCATATTTTCAGCAGGATCCTCAAGATCAATTTCTTTCGCTACGGAAACACCATCTTTTGTAACAGTTGGTGCTCCGAATTTTTTCTCCAGAACAACATTACGGCCTTTTGGTCCTAATGTAACTTTAACGGCATTTGCCAGCTTGTCTACACCTTTTTTTAGCTTATTGCGAGCTTCGCTGTCAAATTCAATTAATTTAGATGACATTATTAGTCCTCCTATATTTTTTATTTTCTGATTTATTTACCAATTATTGCAAAAATATCACTCTCACGCATAATTAAATATTCTTCACCCTCAACTGTAACCTCAGTTCCGCTGTATTTTCCATATAATACCTTGTCTCCCTCTTTAACTTCCATCTTAACCTGTTTTCCATCTTCTGTAGTTTTTCCGGGACCAACAGCTATGATTGTTCCTTCGATTGGTTTTTCTTTAGCGGTATCAGGCAGAATGATTCCACCTTTGGTTTTTTCTTCTGCTTCCATTGGCCGTACAATTACTCTATCAGCCAAGGGTTTTAAGTTAATTTTTGCCATTTTTAAACCTCCAATAGATATTTATTTTATGTTATTAGCACTCTCAAAAGGTGAGTGCTAATATAACATTCTTACCCAAGTTTGTCAAGATTTTCAACACACAAGTCGGATTATATTATTATTGAACTTTCATTAAGATTTAAAGTCCATTATTTTTTGGTTTATTTTCTTTGAATTTTAAAACAGATGGAAAAAAAGCCGTTTTACTTAAAGACAGAGATTCAATATCTTTTTAAAAAATTGAAAGAACTGGACAGGAAAGTAATTATAATATTAATCTCTATTGCCATCCTTCAAACCATTTCATGGTATTATACTTCAAGAAGATTTTTCAGATACAACCTATTTGATAACCTGCAGAATAATCAGCATGTATATTTAATTGAGTACCTCTACTGGTTTATCGGTGATTTTTTTTCGTTCTTCATTTTGCCGGTGCTTATCATTAAATTTTTATTAAAAGAAAAAATCAGGAATTACGGTATAACCTTAGGTGACTATAGAGCAGGTATCAAAATCTCTTTAATCTTTCTTGGTATTATGCTTCCTACAATATGGTTTGCTTCAGCGTTACCGCAATTTAGTTCGGCATACCCGGAACTAAAAACGACAATTGATTCATGGAATGTTTTTTTTATCTTTGAAATAGGGCTTTTTATTTACCTGGTTGCATGGGAATTTGTCTGGAGAGGATTTATGCTCTTCGGGCTTAAAGAAAAATTCGGATATTATGCAATATTTATTCAGATGATCCCATTTCTTATTTTGCATGACGGTAAACCTGTTCTTGAAGCATTTGGAGCAATAATAGCCGGATTAGCTCTGGGTGTTCTTGCTTACAGAACAAGATCGATTTTTTATTGCGTTATTACCCATGCTTGTGTTATGTTTAGTATAGATTTTATTTCAATTCTAAGATACCGGGCAGATAATTATGGAGTTGGGTTTTATTCTTTAATTCATGTCGTTAAACAAATTTTTTGAGGGTAAAATGAGATTCTCACTGAACGTTGATCATATAGCTACATTAAGAAATGTTAGGGGTGAAAATCTTCCTGATCCGGTTACATTTGCTTTAATTGCGGAGCAAGCCGGAGTTGATGGTATTGTCGTTCACTTAAGAGAAGATAGAAGACATATTAATGAAAGAGATGTAAGATTACTTCGGGAACTTGTTACTACAAAGCTGGATTTGGAAATGGCAGCAACAGAAGAAATTATCAGGATTGCATGTGACATAGGGCCTGAGCTTTCAACCATTGTTCCCGAAAAAAGACAGGAACTCACAACCGAAGGCGGAATTAATGTTATTGATAATATAGATCATTTAAAAAGTTCTATTATAGAACTTCATAATTCAGAGATTGAAGTCTCCCTGTTTATTGAACCAGATTTGGATCAGATAAACGCTGCTGCCGAAATTGAATCAGATTTCATTGAAATACATACAGGTGTTTTTGCAAATGCTCTTTCCGAAGAAGAACAGTTTGATGAACTGGAAAAAATAAGAGTTGCGGTAAAGCAGGCTAAAAAACTCGGATTAGGTGTAAATGCCGGGCATGGACTAAATTATCAAAATATTAAAATTTTCAGAGAATTATCTGACATCGATGAGGTAAGCATAGGTCATGCGGTAATTGCACGTGCTATAATAACCGGTATTGATAATGCAGTTAAAGAAATGATAAACATGATCAGGTGAATCTAAAACTTGCTACATTAATATGGTTCAACCATTTCGGTTGAATATCTCTTTTTCAACCAATATGGTTGAATATCCATCTTTCAACCAATATGGTTGAATATTAATTCTCCTTAATTTATATTTAAAAACCGAAACAATAACAATAAGATTATGAAAAAGATTGTTTTGATTGGAGATATTGTTAATTCCAAAAGCATATCTCAGAGAGCAAAAATCCAGTCACAATTAAGTAGTATCTTCAACAAAATAAATGACGACAAGCTGTTGTTGTCTCCTTATACAATAACACTGGGAGATGAATTTCAGGCAGTATACAATAAAGCTGACCGTGTCTTTAATCATATTTGGCAGATTAGTCTGGCTATTTATCCTCTTAAAATAAGGTTTTCCATAGGGGTGGGAGAAATAACTACTAAAATAAACAGAAAGCAGGCTATAGGAATGGATGGACCGGCATTTTATAATGCGAGGAATGGATTAAATGAATTGAAGGAATCCGGTTTTCTATTCATGATTAATTCCGATGAATTAGCTTCAAAAGAGATAATTAAGCAAAGCCTTTTTTTGATTTCCCATCTTACTGCAGGATGGAAAAAGTCGAGATTGGATATATTGGTTCTTCTGAATAAAAATTTTAATATAGGAGAAATTGCCAGAAAACTTAAGATAACCGATAAAGCTGTTTATAAAAACATAGATGCAGGTGCGTTAAAAATAATAATAGATTTAATTAAAGAAGTTATAAACAATCTTAACCAATCCTTAAAATAGTTGCAATTTTATTATATCTTAAATATCATCATGTTTGCCAGGCTGTTTTTTCTATTCAGGGATAAGCCTGTCTCATTAAAAAAAATTTTATACATGTCTGTTATCCAGATTTTACTTTTCTTTGTATTTAAACCACACATACTTTTAATAATTTTTCTTTTATTATTAATCGGAATTAATCTCCTGCTTTATATTATAGAAAAAAAATATACCTATAAAAATTTAATAAGATTTTTATCTTTAGTATTACTAATAATTTTAACGGGATTGTTTACTTCCGGTAATGCATTGATAAACTTCAACCAGGGTCTAATAGATTTTATTATAAAATTATCCGGATATTTTTCCCCGCCGGTAATTATTAAAAATCCATCCTGGTTATATATAAGTATAGTTACTGCTGGCTTTTTGTTTTTACTAAATGAAGTTAATTTTATAATCAGATACTTCTTTGAGGCACTTTCAGTAATACCTAAAATTACCGATAAAGAGGGGCAGGAAATAGAGGAAGAGGATGAAAAGGAATATAATGCCGGAAGAGTGATTGGTATGCTTGAACGTATATTAATTTTATTTTTCGTACTTGTCAACCAATTTGGTGCAATAGGATTTATTATTGCTGCAAAAGGTTTTACACGTTTTAAAGAGCTTGACAAAAGAGAATTTGCAGAATATGTCTTAATCGGTACTCTTCTATCATCTTTGTTTGCAATTGCTGTTGCTTTATTAATTAAACAGTTAGTAACCGATTAAAATATTGCTTGTCTATTTTTCACTCAAGAAATTTCTCTGATAATTTAAATAATCCTACTTCATCCAACAAAAATTTAAGAATTGTTGCCGGCTTCTTTTTTCTTGGGTTTCCAGGAAATAAATGCCAAACCGACCAAAGCTCCGTAACCGGTACTAAGCCATGGATTGCTTGTTATCGGGCAGGTTCCAGATACACATCCTATAAAAGAATAATAAAGATATCCTCCGGCTGCACCAAGAATTACAGGTAAAATTCTTTTAGCCCATTTCCTGTTTTTTTGTGATTTTAATAATTCCAATGGTTTATTCCTCCGCTCAAATTTGCTACATTAAAACCTTGTTTCTGCAGTATTAAAGCTGCATTAAGACTGCGGTTTCCCGATCTGCAGTAACATACAATTTCTTTATCTTTATATTTCCTTAGTTCTTCTGTTCTTCTATTCAATTGGTTAAGAGGAATATGAAGTGAACCTTTAATATTTCGTGTTTTTCTTTCTGCATCTGTTCTAACATCAAGAAGAAGTATACTTCTATTCTTTAACTTAGAATTTATTTCTTCAGCATTATAATGTTTGATTTTCCTTTTATTTATTGCTTTTCTAACAGTTGATAGAACAATTAACGCTATTAAAACATAAATTAATATTTGTGTTGCACTCATTTAATTTTACCTTAGTTTTTTATTGAAATAGAATTTGATACCACATATCCAATCCCATTAATGCAATTATAAAAGCAAGACTCCAGCGTAATGCGGAAGTGGTAAACTTATGGCTCAAATTGCTTCCAAGATATACACCGGGGATCGAAAACAAGATTGCTACAAATGTTAAATTAAATGGAACAATGCCGGATGTAATTTTTCCCAGGCTTGTAGCTAAAGAAGCAAGAAGCACTATTCCTAAAGTTGAACCGATAGTTACTCTGATAGGTATTCTTAGTACAAGCATCAATAAAGGAGATAAAAGGAATGCTCCCGGTGCACCTGCCATTCCTCCCAGGAAACCTACAGTAATTCCGATCAGCACTGCAGCAAATTTATTATAATCGTTTAAGTCTTCCTTACTTTCTTTCTCTGTTTTTCTAACAAAGATAATTAAAATAGCACCTGCAGTTGCCATAAAAGCAAAAATACTAATTATTAAATTAGGATTAACCAATCCAGATAAATAAGCACCTGCAAATGAACTTATTACAATCGGAATCCCGACAGTGATTACTACAAGTTTATTAAATGCTTTTTTCTTCCTGTGAAACAACATCCCAAACAGGGAAGTAGCAAAAACCTGCAGAGATGTTATTCCGGAAATGTTTTTTATACCTAATTCATTAAGTCCGAATAATGATGGCAGATATAAATAGGCCGGGATTAGCATAATAGCTCCTCCCAGCCCGAGCATTCCGGATATTAAGGAGACCGTAAAAGCAATTATTCCGATAAGAAAATATTCGGCCATTATCGAAACACTCCCTGCAATCTTTCAACTTCGAGACCGCTCATTATCCAGCCGCTGGTGCCTCCTGAAAGATTATATATATTTTTAAAACCCTTCGATTTCAGAAAATGAGAAACTTCCGATGATCTGTTTCCACTCTGACATATTACGACTACCGGTATATCATTTGGTATTTCCTGAAACCGGTTATAAAGCTGACTTGTAGGCAGATTATTTACACCCGGTATTGCACCAAAAGCCATAAGCTCAAAAGGTTCACGAACATCCATTAAATATAAATCCGGATTAGTTTCCATCATTTCTTTTAGTTCGACCGGAGAAATATTTTGGAATTTTTCATTTACAGTAGAAACCCGTTTTGTACCACATTGCAGAATTGTTTTCCCATCGTTTTCCAGGTCTGCAACAGGTGGAAAGAATTCTTTAACAAATAATATATATTCATCTTTTGTTCTGTTTTCCAAGAAAGGATTATTAGTTATTTCATCTTTTAGAAAAGAATATTCATTATTTTCATAATCATGTCCCGGATATATTTTTGTCTCTTCAGGAAGTATCAGAATTTTATTAAACAGACTATCATATTGTTCTGATGAATTGCCGCCCGGCAAATCACTTCTTCCTGCCTGACCAATCAATAAAAGATCTCCGGTAAATAGTTTATCCTCACAAAGAACACTTATATGGTTATCCGTATGGCCGGGGGTGTGCAAAATTTTTAATTTTAAAGAACCAACATTAAGTAAATCATTATCATTAACAAATTTGTCAACTTTAATTTTGGCATTAGCCCGAAGAATATCACCTATACCGAACTTATCACCTTGATCAACAACCTGCCATTTATCTTTTGTCTTTTCATGCATTACTACTTCAGCTCCGGTTAAATTTTTTAATTCACCGGCTGCAGAAATATGATCCGCATGTGTATGCGTATCAATAATATATTTTAATTTAATTCCCGTTTCCTCAATCATATAAAGCAACTTTTGAGTATCCTCAAAATTTGGATCGATTATAACGGATTCCCTTGAATTTTCATCTGCCAATAAGTAAGATAAAGTCCCCGTTCCGTCAGTTGAACGAACTTGTTTGTATATCATTTACATCTCCTGGTTATTATTATGAATATCTGAACGAATTTTCTTACTGTTATTAACTTTGATTTTAAAAGAATACGATTCAGGAAGGAAATAAAGGATTCAGGATTGGATATATCCTGAATCACATTGTAAATGACAGAAAAGAGAGGCAAAATAATCAGTAATAAAAAATTTTGATTTCATTTCAGAAATTATCCATTTAACCTGATTTCTTTTTCTTAAATTTTTTCTTTTAATTATAAGTCGATATTTATTTTAGTCACAGATATTAAAGTTTTGAAGAATTCTGTATTAAAAGAAAAACTGGATTTTCATTATAAGGCATTTGATAAGTCTCAAATTTCGCCCGATCCTTTGCAATTTCTTCATTTATATAAAGATGCTGAAGATATAGAAATAGCAGGTATTATTTCTTCGGTTTTTGCATACGGAAATGTCAGGCAAATAATAAATACTCTTGATTCAATATTTACTATTCTGGGCAAACATCCTTATACTTTTATCAAGAACCTGGATAGAAAATTGCTGGAATATTATTTTGGAAAAACAATTCACAGATTTTACACTTCGGAAGATATTCAGCTTTTTTTTATTGAATTAAATACCGTAATTAACAACGAAGGTACATTAAAGAATCTTTTTTTGAAATTGTATTTGAAAAATGAAAATGATAAAAATTTAAAAATTCCTTTATCGGAATTCTCAAATTATTTTATATCATCTTTTTTAAAAAAATATAATGAAATTACTCCTGGCTGCCGTTTTATGTTTGCTGATCCGTTAACCGGAAGTGCGTGTAAAAGAATGAATTTGTTTTTAAGATGGATGATTAGAAAAGACGATCTTGATTTTGGTTTGTGGAATGATATTCCTGCAAACAAACTTGTCATACCGGTAGATACTCATGTAGCCAGAATTTGCAGGGAACTGAAATTAACAAAAAGAAAAAATGTAAGCTGGAAAATGGCTGAAGAGATTACCGAGAACCTGAAAAAATTTGATCCGATTGATCCTGTAAAATACGATTTTGCTATCTGCCATATTGGGATTAGAAAAATGATCTTTTAATTCCGGAATTCATATTACAAAGGCAGCTGATTATTAAACTTTGGCGTATTTTTTTTTTTTTGATTTTGACTTTTTCATTACGAATATTTTCGGGATGATCAGCCTTCGCGTGTTGGGTCATAATAAAAGGTAACCGTAGAATAATAAAAAATTGTATTAATAAACAGGGTTACATTAGGAAAAAATAAGGGTATAAAGATAATAAATGGGATTAAGGGAAAGCTTGAAGCTAAGCGAAGAGAGGCGTAGCCGAACGCAGCTTAGCTTCTGGGAAATTTTATTAGTATAGTTTGAGGATACTTATAATTTTATTTTTCATTCTCTTCTCAAGTACAAAAGGATCAAGAGAACTAAAAGTTTTAGTAAGTTTTTTTTTCTTTGTTGGACTGATCTGCTCCGAAGCCAAAAGTCTTTGATAAGGAGTTTGTGGAGAAGAGAATTTTTTTACAATCTTAGAGCCGTCTCTTTTCTTTTCAATCAGTTTGAAAGAAGGGATAAAGAAGTTCAAATAAAATCTCCATCCACTCTGATAAAGCTCATTGAGCATGTCGACAGTTTTGATATTATCAAATCTCTGATAACCAATAAATTGTCTGACGTGAGTCCAGTTCTTCTCTTCAATATGAGCATTATCGTTTTTCTTATATTCCCTTGAACGTGTATACTGAACAGGATTTTTTTTATTTGTAAAATATTCCAGCAGCATATAGTTGAGCAGTTCTCCACCATTGTCACAGTCAAAACCAAGGATCTTAAATGGAAGCGCCTTTCTGATGTTTTTGAGGGCATTAAAGACGCCCTTTCTACCCTTACCCCAAACGGCTCTCTGCTCTGTCCATCCGGTTGCAATATCAACGATGTTAAGTGTATATGCAAATTGTCCCGAAACAGAAGATCCGCAATGTGCTACAGTATCTGCCTCTATAAAGCCTGGGACGGATTCATCCCATTGATTCAGTTTAACAGGAACCTGTGTTTTGATTTGAGTCTTTTGAGCAATCGCTTGATAGTGCTGGCTGAAATCTCTAGTAGGAGTTTTACCTCCTTTTCATTCAGAGAATTCTTTTTGTGAAACTGATAATATGGCAGCCATAATGGTATAGCCGCTTTTAATCTTTCTGCACAGGCAAGATTGGTTACCACCAATAGATCTTTCAGGAACTCTATGATAGCCTGGTGATGGTAAATTTTTGGTCTGCCTTTTTTCTTGTTTTGTCCGGTCTGCTTTTTTCCAAGAACTCTGATTGCGTATTTTCGATTAAATTTACAGACTGTGCAAAGTTCATCTAAAATTAGTGATTTTTCTGTTTTCCTTGCCAGGGAGTATCTTTCTCTGATCTCAATCAGATACTCTTTCTTTGCTGAATTGCTCATAGATAACCTTTAATATTCTTGGTTACCTATATTATGACCCAACGACCTTTTTACAAATCTTTTTCGGTTACTTTATTTATGGTCCAATGCGTTCGACTGAGACTTATAAATAAAACTTGCATTTCAACACCTTTATTCAAATATTCCCTATTAATTTTAAAATTTCCTTTCCAAACTAGGAGAAGTATCTAATGGCAGAAAACAATTCAAATTCATCTTCATATAAACCTTATATCTCACCAAAGGATTTTATCCCGGAATTTACACTGAAAGCGATAATACTAGGTGCAATATTCGGAGTAATATTTGGTGCGGCCTCTGTTTACCTTGGACTAAAAGTAGGATTGACTGTTAGTGCTTCAATACCCATTGCTGTATTGGCAATTGCAGTTTTTAAGAAAATCGGGAAATCAACTATACTTGAAAATAATATAGTACAGACTATTGGTTCAGCCGGTGAATCAGTTGCTGCAGGTGTGGTTTTTACAATTCCTGCATTACTTTTTTTACCGGGAGGAAGAGATTACTTCCAGTATTTTCAGGTTTTTGTTTTGGCTTTGGCAGGAGGTATTCTTGGAGTTTTATTCATGATACCTCTAAGACGTTCTTTAATTGTAAAAGAACATGGTGTCCTTCCTTATCCGGAAGGCACTGCCTGTGCCGATGTACTTATCGCTGGCGAAAGAGGAGGAAATCTTGCAAAGAAGGTTTATTACGGATTAGGAATTGCTTTTCTTTATAAGTTCCTTATGTCAATCCTGGGATTCTGGAAAGATGTTCCCGAACATGTTTTCGGAAAGCATTCGGCTTTACCAAATGGAACCATAAATGGTGAAATTACTCCTGAACTTTTAGGAGTCGGGTATATAATTGGTCCGAAAATTTCCGGTATTATGGTAGCCGGAGGTGTTTTATCCTGGTTAGCTCTTATTCCTCTAATTACAATTTTTGGAGACAGCCTGACATCAGTTGTTAAACCGGGAACGAAATTAATTTCTGAAATGTCTGCATCGGAAATCTGGAATAACTATATAAGATATATCGGAGCAGGTGCCGTGACTTTTGGCGGTATAATTACTCTAATTAAATCTTTACCAACAATAGTTTCTGCGTTCAAGGACTCATTTAACATTTTAAAGGAAACAAAATCAAGTTCTTTTACTGAAAAATCAAGAGTAGAAAAGGATATTCCGATTCCCTACGTTATTGTAGGAAGTATAGCTTTAGTATTTTTTATGGCTTTAATACCAACGATTCCTACAAATTTTCTGTCGGCTATTATGGTAGTTATTTTCGGATTTTTCTTTGTTACAGTTTCTTCAAGAATAGTAGGTTTAATAGGCTCATCTTCCAATCCTATTTCCGGAATGACAATAGCTACTTTAATGGCGACATCTTTAATATTTGTAGGTATTGGATGGACAGGGGATTTTTATCAGCCTATTGCCTTAGTAGTAGGTTCAATTGTCGCTATTGCTTCCGCCAATGCAGGAGCAACTTCGCAGGATTTGAAGACTGGTTTCCTTGTCGGTGCAACACCTGTAAAACAGCAAATAGGTTTGATAATAGGTGTTTTAGCATCGGTTGTTGCCATTGGGTTTACATTACTTCTGCTGGAAAATACTCTGGGTATAGGAGTTATTACTCCAAATCACCCTACTCCTTTACCTGCACCACAAGCAACATTAATGGCAACAGTAATAAAAGGATTAATTAGTCAGAATTTACCCTGGGGGCTGGTAATTTCAGGAATGGCACTTGCGGCTGTAATGGAATTAAGCGGCGTTAATTCCCTGGCATTTGCTGTAGGAGCTTACCTGCCGTTATCAACTACAAGTCCGATTTTTGTCGGTGGACTTGTAAAATGGTTTGTTGATAAAAGAAGAAAATCCGGAAGCGAAGAATCAGAAACTGGTCCTGGTGCTTTGTTTAGTTCAGGGCTAATAGCTGGCGGAGCATTAACAGGAATTTTAATTGCTGTTTTAATTGGATGGACAGTAGGAAAGGATGCTCAGGGGCATGATATTTCGTTTTTAAGTAAAATCAATACTGGCTTTTCCCAGACTTTAGGTACAGGCGGAGATATTTTATCATTAGTTATGTTTATCGCATTAGCCGCTATTCTCTTCAAGTTTGCTGTAAGTAAACAAGACAAGGTCTAATAACGTAAGGGCTCTAATTATTGATTGAATATTTTTGATTTATTATTCATATATTATTATTGATTTGTGAATAATATTTCTTCTAAGTGTTTGGTGAAGGTGCTATGTTTAAATTCTTGCTCAGAACTTTGGTGATTGCTGCTCTTTTTTTTGCCACACTGGTTGACGCACAGACATTTGGTTTCGGATGCTTAGGATTTGTCGGCGGATTTGGCGGATATAGTTATCAAAAATACAAAGCAGAAGGATTGAATAATTATGTTGCTGAATTTAATAAAGCAAATGAAGATTCTTTAAGTGCTCCAATGGGCAACTTCGGTACCATTGCCGGATATAGGGTCGGTATCAACTTCTTCCGTGCTCATTTTACCGGTTTTATTTTAACTTCCAAAGGATTCTATCAATCTTTGGTTGAAAGTAAAGATGCTCAGATGAATTCATCTTTCAGTGCATCTAATGCAAATTATAAATTGAGATTAAATACCTGGGGTGTTGGTTTTGATGTCGGTACTTCAATATCCGGGTCTGTAAGCTGGAAAGTAATTGATGCTGCATTACTCTTCAATAAAGCTACTTTTACAAATACTAAAAACATGCCCGGCTCTTTTACTGATATAAAAGAATATAAAAGCGACTCAAAATTGGGATATTCTATTGGTACAGGCTTTATCCTTCAATTGATTGATGAATATATTTCAATTGAAGGTCTGGCTGCATATACCGTATTTTCAATTGATGAGCTTCATCAAGATGATGGAACTAAGTTAACCGTAAGTGAAAATTCTTCAAAACCAATGAATAATTTTATAGATGCAGGAGGATTTAATGCGGTTATTCAATTAAATGTTGGATTTCCATTATAATTGTTGGTTTAACTCTTAATTTACTTAGTAACATCCTCATGTGGAGCAGAACACGGGTACTTATTCGATTTCCTTTATTATCCATCATTTTTTATTTATCTTAAGCTTACATTTTTCAAATCCTTAATATAAAATACAATATACAGATAGATTAATAATTGGGAGTATTCGATGGCTATTTTACCGGTCACTGTTTATGGTGATAAGATACTTAGAAAGAAAGTAGATCGTGTTAAAGATATAGATTTTAAAACGATTGAATTAATTAAAAATATGTTTGATACTATGAGAAATTCTAGCGGTATTGGGCTTGCAGCTAACCAGGTGGGCGTTAATAAATCAATTTTTGTTATAGATATTTCTATCGTTGAAGGATATGAAAATTATAAACCATTGGCAGTAATAAATCCCGAAATCACTTTTCGTTCTGAAGAAAAAATATATATGGAAGAAGGATGTCTAAGTATTCCTGATGTCCGGCATGAAGTTGAAAGGCCAAAAAAAATTATAATAAAATATTATGATTCCGATATGAGAGAACAGGTCCTGGAAGCAGATACATTATTGGCACGAGTAATTCAGCATGAATTTGATCATCTGCAGGGAATTTTATTTATTGATTATTTTGATAATAAAACAAAAAAAGAATTCAAGAATATTTTAGATAAAATAAAAAACAGAGATATTGATATCGAATACCCGATTACTAATGATATAAATTACCAGCTAATATGAGGATCGTGTTTTTAGGGACACCCGATTTTGCACTTCCTTCCTTAAGAATTCTAGTTGAAAGCGGCCATGAAGTTGTTGCTGTGGTTACTGCTCCCGACAAAAAAAGGGGGCGTGGAAGGAAAATCTCTTATACTGCAGTTAAAGAATTTGCCATTAAATACAATTTACCCGTTCTTCAACCCGATAAACTAAAAAATCAGGATTTTATTGATGAGCTTAAAAAATTAAACAGTGATGTCTTTGTGGTTGTAGCTTTTAGAATATTACCAAAAGAAGTTTTTACTATTCCATCAAAGTTATCCTTTAATCTGCATGCTTCGCTTTTGCCTAAATTTAGAGGTGCGGCACCAATCCAATGGGCATTAATTAAAGGTGAAAAGGAAACGGGTGTTACTACTTTTGCATTGGAAGAAAAAGTTGATACAGGGAATGTTATTGTCCAGGAAAAAATTGGAATTGATTTGCAGGATAATTTTGGTTCCCTCCATGACAAGTTAAGTAAATTGGGAGCTAATGTAGTTTTGAAGACGGTCGATATAATTGAAAAGGGAAAAATTGAATTTAAAAAACAAAATGATGCTCTTGCTACACCTGCACCTAAAATAACCAAGGAAATTGCAGAAATAGATTGGAATAAATCTGCAGAAGAAACACATAATCTCATCCGTGGACTCTCACCATACCCCGGGGCATATTTTGAGTTCAACAATAAAATAATAAAAGTATATAAATCTGAAATTACAGAACAGCTGCCCGGAAAAAATCTTTCTGCAGGCGAGATTTATCATGATAAATCTAAACTGCTGGTTGGCTGCGGAAAGAATTTATTATCTTTATTGGAACTTCAGCAAGAGGGGAAAAACAAACTTACTGTGGAAGAATTTTTAAGGGGTTTTCGTTTTTAGATTTTTTAAATCATAGTAAAAATTTTAACTAAACTGATTGACTATGATTTTGATTAAAAATTTACTAAATGAAAATATGTAATATATTATTTTAAAAAAGTTAACTAAATAATAGGAATGAATATGCATTTCAAGAACAACATATTAGAGATTATCGGAAACACTCCCATTATAAAACTGAATCATTTAAATAAAGGATTAAAACCGCAGATCTTTGGTAAGCTGGAATCTGCAAATCCGGGTGGGAGTGTTAAAGACCGAATTGGGATTGCAATGCTTGAGGCTGCTGAAAAAAAAGGGGAGATTAAACCAGGAGGAACAGTTGTAGAAGCTACAAGCGGGAATACCGGAATTGGACTTGCGCTTGCCTCTGCAGTTAAAGGTTATAAAACTATTTTTGTTGTCACCGATAAAGTAAGCACAGAAAAAATAAATTATTTAAAAGCCTTTGGCTCCGATGTTATTGTTGTATCCAATGCAGTTAGTAAAGATCATCCCGATTATTATGTAACAGTTGCCAAAAAAATTGCTGACGAAACTCCTAATTCAATATTTATGTACCAGTATTCAAATCCTGCAAATCCGGAAATTCATCATAAAACTACCGGCCCTGAAATTTGGGAGCAAACTGAAGGTAAGATTACTCATTTTGTTGCCGGTTTAGGAACCGGTGGTACAATAAGCGGAGTAGGTAAATATTTAAAGGAAAAGAATAAGAATATACAGGTTATTGGTGCGGATCCATATGGCTCTATCTTTAAAACATATAAAGATGAAGGTGAACTAATCGAAGGAGAGCCTTACCTGGTTGAAGGAATTGGCCAGGATTGTTTGCCGAAGAATGTACATTTTCAATATATAGATAAAATTATAAATGTTACGGATATGGATTCATTTAATTATGCCAGACTGATGTGCCGGCAGGAAGGTATTTTTTGCGGAGGGAGTACAGGTACAATAGTTTCGGCAGCATTGCAGGCAGCAAAAGATTTGGATGAAAGTTCTGTAATAGTTTTTATTATATGCGACACCGGTGAAAGATATTTATCCAAGTTTTTTAGTGATGAATGGCTAAGAGAGAAAAGGTTATTACAAAGGGAAATCAAATCGTTAAATGATATCTCTATTGCTAAAAGACAGAATGGTTCGAAGGAACTGGTTTTCATTAATGCAAGCGATAAAATAAAAAAAGCTTTTGAAGTAATAAACAAGAATGGTTTTTCACAAATTCCTGTTATTAGTGATGGCAAGTCAGTCGGCAGTATAAGAGAGGGAAGATTGATGGCAAAGTTGATAGAAAATCCTGGTTTAATGGATTCAAATGTAGAAAATATTATGGATGAAAGCTTTCCTGTAATTGATGAAGAGACTGATCTGATATCTGCAAAGAAATATTTGAGTAAATCGCCTGCTGTGCTGGTTTCGGAATATGGAAGGATAATCGATATAATAACCAGGTATGATATCCTGGAGCATACGGATATTTTGTAAAACGTAGAAACTTCAAGAGGAAGTTGTGAATTATTTTCTTTAAACTTAATTTAAAATAATTAATGGAGCATAAATGGGATTCTCAACCGACGCTATTCATGCAGGTCAAAAGCCTGATCCTGTTACCGGTGCAGTTATAACACCGATTTATCAAACTTCTACTTATGCTCAGGAAGAACTTGGAAAGCATAAAGGATATGAATACGGAAGAACTCAAAACTTAACCCGTGAATCACTTGAAAAAAACATTGCTGTACTTGAAAAGGGGAAGTTTGGAATTACTTTCAGTTCAGGTGTTGCTGCAACCCAGGCTTTAATGAGCCTGGTAAAAACCGGTGATCATGTTATTGTTTCTAATAATGTCTATGGAGGAACATACAGGTTATTTGAGTTAGTTATGACAGGTTACGGTATCAATTTTTCTTGGGTAAATACAAGCAAACTGGAAAATATTGAAAATGCAATCAGGGAAAATACAAAATTGGTCTTCCTTGAAACTCCGACAAATCCAATGTTAAATCTTACGGATTTATCAGCTGCTGCTGTAATCTGTAAAAAGTATAAATTGATTAGTATTGTGGACAACACTTTTATGAGTCCTTATTTTCAAAATCCTTTAACATTGGGAATTAATATTGTCCTTCATAGTTCTACAAAGTATATAAATGGGCACAGTGATGTAATCGGAGGAATTTTAATTACAAATGATGAGAAGATACATGACAGGTTAAGATATATCCAAAATGCAGCCGGGGCAATTCCTTCACCTTTCGATTGCTGGCTTGTGTTGCGATCTACAAAAACACTTGCAGTAAGAATGGAGCGGCATAATAAAAATGCAATTGAACTCGCTGAGTTTTTATCAAAATCTGATTTTACAAAAAAAGTATATTATCCCGGATTAACCTCGCATCCCCAGCATGAACTTGCAAAAAAACAGATGAGCGGATTTGGCGGAATGGTTTCAGCAGAATTAAAAGATATGGAAACTGCAAAAAAAATACTAAAGAATGTAAAAGTCTTTACATTAGGTGAAAGCTTGGGAGGAGTTGAAAGTTTAATCAGTCATCCTGCAAGTATGACACATGCTTCAGTACCGAAAGAGGAGAGAGAAAAACTTGGGGTAACAAATACGCTCGTAAGGTTTTCTGTCGGACTTGAAGATATAGAAGATCTAATTGAAGATATTAAACGAGCAATTTTATAGTATAGTATTAGGGGTATAAAAAGTTATCTATTAAACGATGCGTTTAATTTGTAGGGGATGCCAATTTGCATCCCCTACAATTTGTTTTTATAAAGATATTAGATATTTACTCTTTTCTTCACATTATTTTTTATTTATTAATCAATGTTGTAAAGCAAGCCGAGTCAATGGTGAATTTTGCAATGCCGTTACTAACATCAACCGTATTGTCTTTTTCCATGCCCCGGTTTTGACCTGTTACATACAAATTTAATTCTTTAACATTTCCCGGGATTCCTGTTAATGTAACTTTTCTGGAAGCTCCATTATTTACTATATGAATGCTGTATATTCCATCCTTTATATCTCCGAGAGCTACACAGCTTATATCATTTGCTTTGTATGAAAGCGGCAGATAAAAGGAACCTTTCGGAGTTAGACCAAGCTGCTTAAGATCATAAAATCTTTGAGTTGGCTTCATAGGTCCTTTTTCGCCATAAATATTTCCACCGCTTAAAACAGAATAGTCGGAAGTTAATTGCCACTGTAAAATTGATTTTGCCTGGCAGACTGAATAGATCCTGATATAAAGATCAATTTCAGCAAGTGCATATGAAGGTTCGAGAAATATTTCAGGGTATCTCCATGCTGCAGCATCATTACTCCCTTCACCAATTATTAATGGAACATTAAGCTCTTTAGCAATATCTGCCCAAATTGAGAGTGTCCAGTTATCACAACCGCGCCATGAATGAAATGATACTGCCCCGATATATTGATATGTTTCCGGGTCATCCAGTGCCGGTTCAACAAAACCGTATGTTGTTGCATCAGAATTGTCACCGAGCAGCATTTTAGTTGTTATTCCTTTTGAAGCAAAATATTTCCCCAATTGTTTAATAAGCTGAGCATGCTCTTCACCTGTTTGCCGAACATTAATTCCAAGGTCCGATTCATTAAATGAAAACAATTCAGGCTCAACACCGTATTTATCTTTAAGATAGATTAAATAAGAAGCAATAGATTTTTCAATACTTCTCATTTTCATAGGATTAAGAGGATTTCCTCTCGGTTCTCCCGGCTGCGGCTGGAATCTTATTTCACCTGTCACTGCCCAGGCCGGCGGATACCATGCACTGATAATAACCGGTATGTTTTGTTTCGCAAGCTTTTGTGCCATTTCCATTGCGCTTACAACTCTTGGACTAATGTCACCTGATTCAGCAGCTTTAGCCGGGTCCACACTTTCATCAGGTTGCCAGTTAAACCAGGGTAATTCTACACGTCCCCATCTAACATTTAAATTTTTCAAACAGTAATCAATAACTGCCGGATCAGTCTCAGGATCCTGAATTCTGAAATTTCCACCTATTCCATCAAATACACGACCCGGATTTGAAGCATCAATAGAAAGTTCGATTGGAGCCTTATCAATTGAACCGGATATTTTTAATATATAATCTGCATTTAATTTCTCTCCTTTTACTGCATTACCGGAAATTATTGTAAAATAAATTCTGGTATTGCCACCCATAAATGGATTTGGTTTCTGCACTAAAATATCAGTTGTTTTATCGGCTCTGATTTCAAACTCTCTTTTCTTTGTTTTTATATTAATTCCTCCCGCCTTTTTGGGAACCGGTCTAAACCTCTCCCTAAAAGAACGATGCCCGGTTTTAGTTGAAGTATCTGTCAAACTTTTTACTTCATCTATGTAATTAATCTGAGCATCTGAATATTCATTATTAGGGAGTTCAATTGAGAAATAAGCTCCATTCATTGAAATATTGGAATCAGCTGATAATTCAAAATGTACTGCTGTTATACCTTTTCCCGAATCCTTAATAGTTTCAGCAAAGGTCAGGTTATTCAGTTTAGATGTAATAATAGATTTTGAGTCTTCACGTCTGAAATCCGGTTCTTGTTTTTCCTTAGCAGTTTGTATAAGATCCATCCAGTTATTTTTAACAATAGTCAGGCCTGTTTCAAATTTCATAAGATCACCGTCTATCCTTATACCTCTAATATTTCCCCATGCAGCAACGTCTGATTGTGCATATATTCTAGAAGTGAATAGACTATTCAAACAAATTAGGATTATGGCAATAATTAAAGAAAAATTAAAATTATTTAAAAAATTCATTTTAACTCCAGTTAAATCAAAAATTGTTTAGTTGTCTCGTTTTTATCCTTTACAGCAATAGAAGAATATTCAACATTATTTTACCATTGATCTCAAATAGAAATGTTGAAGTGAAAATTCCCGGTTAATATAAAATAAATTTGATCAACTTTCGAAATGTGAATGATACCTTTTTTCATTAACTTTATAGTTACTAATTTCCTTAACAATTAAAATTATAATAATAATGATTAAAAACAGAACCTTTATCCTAATTGTTTTAGTATCTATTTTATGCAATTTCCAATTAAAAGCGCAAGCTGATTCAATTGAAATCGATGTTATTGATAATTTTGTAACACCGGAAATACCTCACAATTTTGTTTTATCTTTTTTTACTAGTGAGAAGACGAAATCAGAAGTCTTAATTGATAACACGTATAAATATGTTGTGTCGGATACTTTTAATGATATACATAAAACCCGGATAGATATTTCAAAACTTAAATTTAAGGAAAAGGATGTCCCTTTTATTATAATTGTTGAAGATACAAATGGTAATAAATTAACTAGTGAAAAATATGATTTCCAGTTACCGCAGGAAATGAAAGTTAAAGGTGAATCTAATTTCCTCCTTTTATGTTTATTTGGCGGGACTGTCTTTGTATTACCTTCGCCAACTTATGCATTTACCAGTAACGATAAATATTTCAGTCTTACAAAAGAAATACCTCTTATATCAATAAGCAAAAAAGGATTTACTTATCCCGCAGGGTATTTCTCACTGGAATACTCACATATTTTTAATGCACCCAGAAAAAATTTCTTAAGATTTGGTTATAAACAGATTATTGAAATTCCAGGAATACAATATATCTCCCCGGGAATAAATGGTTTTACAGATTTCAAGGGATTCAATGGTATAAGCCCGGAAATTTCTGCGGGGCTTTTTAAAATTCTTGATACATTTATTTTATATGCCAGGTACAGGTACAATGTAAAACCGGGAGAAACGGGTTCTGAGTTCCAGGAAATATCTTTAGGTTTATATTCCAATTTCTTCTCTTTGTACTTCTAAAATAAATTTAAGAACAATTATTTTAAATGAACTAAATTTTGAAGTGGATACTTTAAAATTTATCAATGTCTCTTTATATGTACCCTTTTACTCTTCTTTTTTATGTAAAAGCTAGAGGTGTTAATTCATCAATTGAACAATTGTTTAATAATATTCATTTTTGTTAAATGAAATTCTTAATATCCATATTAATCTTTTCCTCATCTCTTGCTTTTGCCCAGACAGGTAAAGTAAAAGGTAAAATAATTGCCGATAGCAATCCTGTACCTTATGTCAATGTAACTGTGGTTGGAACATTATTCGGAACGTTCAGCAATGAAAAGGGTGAGTATGAAATATCCGGGCTGCAGCCGGATAATTATAAGCTTAAGTTTAGTGCTGTAGGATTTCAAACTGAAACGCATGAAATCGAGATTAAATCGGGAAGAACTCTTGAACTGAATATTACTTTATCTTCGGCAGTCATTGAATTTGGTACTGTGGAAGTAACAGGTTCAAAAAAACAGGATCAGAAAGATACAAGGGCAAGTCTTATAGATTTAAATCCTAAAAGTGCAAAAATTCTTCCAGGTGCAGGAGAGGATGTACTTCGAACATTACAAGCATTACCTGGAGTTCTTGCTCCTAATGATTTTTCTTCTCAATTAATAGTACGCGGAAGCGGGCCTGATCAAAATTTAATTATGATGGATGATATTGAAATTTTTAATCCGTACAGATTGTATGGAGTAATAAGCATGTTTAATCCTGATGCAGTATCCAATGTAAACCTGATAACGGGCGGATTCCCGGCAAAATATGGAGATAGACTTTCAGCTGTCTTAGATGTAACTAACAAGGAAGGAACAACAAGAAAAAATATTCAAGGAAGTCTTAATGCTTCAATTATTGATGCAAACTTAGTGCTGGAGGGTAAAAATCCTTTTAATATAGATGGCAGCTGGATTATAAGCACCAGAAGAACTTATTATGATTTAATTGTCGAACCGTTTGTAAAAAATGCAGGTCTTGTAGATCAAAATGTTTCTTTTCCTAACTTTTATGATTTTCAATCTAAGCTGGTAGTTGGTCCTTTTAACGGAAGCAAAATTATATTTGATGGAATTTTTTCCAGGGATGGAGTTGATTTGATTAGTGCACAAAATAGAAAGACTGCTGATAGTGTTGGAATTTATAATGCAACTAATAATAATGTACTTGGGCTAGCTTGGCATTATTCCCCCAATACAAATTTTCTAAATAAATTTGTTGTATCATGGTATAAGAACAGCGGGCTGACTGATTTTGCTTCCGCAATACTGGATCCGTCTTTGAATAGGGATAAATTTAAAGATGCTGTTCCGGATACGCTTTCTCCTTATTTACTAGGATTTAATTTCAATGCCGACTTTGCATTCAGGAAATATTCTGTTGATGATAAGTTTACCTATTTATGGAATGAAAATACTTTGGAAGCCGGTGCCGGTATGGATAATATGCAGACAATAGTTAATTTTAAATTCCGGCTTGACCCTGAACTTACTGCTATCATTGCGGCAAATCCGCAATTCAGAGCTGTTTTAAGTGATATAAAAGATGTTAAAAACTATAACCGTTACCGTGCTTATATCCAGAATAATTTTAAAATAAATAATAAGTTATATTTTGAACCCGAGTTGAGGTTTGATTATTATAATATATTGGATAAAGCTTATGTTGCTCCCAGAGCTTCACTTTCATATGCTTTAGATAAATTAACAACTATTCGCTTAAACTGGGGCATATATTATCAATCACCCGGTTATGAAAAACTGCTGGATACTGGAATTCTTTATGACTTAAGTAAGAAGTATACAAGCAGGTTAGATGCAGAGAAAGCTATTCATTATATAGTCGGTATTGACAGGTGGATTACAAATGAATGGAATTTAAAACTGGACGGATATTACAAAGATTTTTCCAATTTAATTGTGCAGAAAGTTGTTCAGGGTTCTAATTATTATACTGAACCCGTGCCGGGAAAAGATACACGCTTTTCTTCCGGCTGGACAAGACCGATTACAATAACCGGAGATTCTTTGACTCAAATTCCTGTCAATGGTTCTTACGGTGAAGCATATGGATTGGAATTCTTCTTAGCTAAAAAGAATATAATGAATAATAACAGATTTTCTGGCTGGATCTCATATTCACTGGCATATGCTAATACTTTTGAAGATGATAAAGAATACCCGTTCCGGTTCGACCAGAGACATACGTTTAACGTTGTATTCAATTATCAAATTAATAATTGGCTTGATATAGGAGTAAGATGGCAATATGGTTCCGGGTTTCCGATTAGTCAGCCAGTCGGCATTAAACCAAGGATAATTCTGCAGGATAATAATCTGGATGGGATTCCCGAAACACCTGTTATTGCAACAAGAAAGAGCAGTTCTGATCCTAATGCGCCGGCTGAAGTTATTTATGATATTGATTACAGCGGGAATAAATTAAATGCTCGCAAACCCGCGTATCACAGGCTTGATGTAAGATTGACCGCACTTGCCGGTTATTGGGGATGGGACTGGTCTTTTTACCTTGATGTTATTAATGTTTATAACAGAAAAAATGTTATTGCTTATGATTATTATGTATCGGATAATTTACAATTAGGCAGAACACCGAATAATATGTTCCCGATAATTCCAACTCTCGGTTTCAGCGTAAAATTTTAAAATAATAAGTAAGAATTAAACCTGATTTTTATATTTTTTGTTTTAACTTTAACCTTTATACTAGACCTATGATTTTAACGGTTTCCGAATTAACACAAGAGATAAAAAGTTCTCTGGAAGAAAAATTTTCTCAGGTTTCTGTACTGGGGGAAATATCGGGTTTCAAATCTCACGTTTCGGGGCACTGGTATTTTAATTTAAAAGATTCCAATGCAGTAATAGCTTGTACGATGTGGAAGGGATTCAATAATTATGTTTTCTTTACTCCGCAAGATGGAATGAAAATAATTATTAATGGTAAAATAACTGTTTATCCGCCACGAGGTAATTACCAGGTTGATGTTAGATCGATGAAGCCTGCCGGTGTAGGAGAACTTCAGGCAGCGTTTGAAGCTCTGAAACAAAAGTTAGCAGCCGAAGGATTATTCGATGAAGAATTAAAGAAAGAAATTCCGCTTATTCCCGAAAGAATCGGAATTGTTACTGCAATAGATGGTGCAGCTTTAAGAGATATGATCAGTGTTGTCGAAAGACGATTCCCTTTAGCTGAACTAGTAATTGCACCATCAAGAGTTCAGGGCTCGGGGGCTGCAATAGAAATTGTAGAGGGTATAAAACAGTTGAATGAGTTTGACGATATCGATGTAATTATTGTGGCAAGAGGCGGAGGTTCAATTGAGGATCTGTGGGCTTTTAATGAGGAAATTGTTGCAAGGGAAATTGCTAAATCTAATATACCGGTTGTTTCGGGGGTAGGACATGAAATAGATTTCACCATCGCTGATTTTGTTGCAGATTTAAGAGCACCAACTCCATCAGCAGCTATGGAAATAGTTACCCCCAGTAAAGAAGATTTTAATACTTTTATCAATGAATTTATAAACAACTCCTATAAAGGCATTAGCGATATTATTGGAAAACTTCGTACAAATGTTTATAATGATTTGAACTCATACGGATTTCGTATGCCTTTGGATTTAGTCAGAAGAAAATCGCAGCAGGTTGATAATCTGATTTATAAACTATTAAAAAATATAGAACAAAAAACATTTTCTTACAAAGGAAAACTATCGATCTTAACAAAATCTATTGAAATTCATGATGTAAATCGCCAGCTTAAAAAAGGATTTGTATTGGTAAAACAAGATTCTGAATATATCACAAGGAAAAGCTCTTTTAAGAAAGAAAAAGATACTATTTTGAAATTTTTTGATGATGAGCTTGTGCTTAAAAAAAGAGATTAATTTTTTCCGAAAAAGTCTTATTTTTTTTATCTTACTTACTTAATAAAAAATATTTATGGCTAATAAAAAAAATAATAATTCTTTCGAAAGTAATATCTTAAGATTGGAAGAAATTTCCGCATTACTGGAAAAAGATGATATTGGTCTTGATGAAGCTATACATCTTTTTGAAGAAGGAGTTGCTCTCTCAAAGAAATGCCTGACAAGTCTTAATAACGCCGAATTAAAAATTACTGAACTAAAGAAGAAAATTACTGATCTGACTGCTAAGGAAGAGGAGCCATTTGAGTAATATAAAGCAATATCTGTTTTGACAAAACGGAAATATAATAGGATAGGAGATCTTTCATATAATGGCTGAAGAAGAAAAATATAAAATATTATCAAAAGTTAATTATCCGGGCGATATTAGAAACTTAGATGTTCCGCAGCTAAAAATTCTTTGTTCAGATATCAGGGAATATTTAATAGATACTATCTCGGAAATAGGCGGACATTTTGGCGGAGGACTTGGTACTGTTGAATTAACTGTAGCTATTCATAAGGTATTTAATACTCCAAAAGATTTAGTAGTATGGGATACGGGACATCAGGCTTATCCTCACAAGATTTTAACAGGTAGAAAAGAAGCTTTAAAAAGGATAAGAAAATTTAATGGAATCAGTGGTTTCCTTAAAAGAACTGAAAGCAATTATGATACTTTTGGTGCTGGTCATGCATCTACATCCATTTCCGCAGCTTTAGGTATGGCGTTTGCGAGGGATATTAATAAAGATGATAATAAAATAATTGCAGTAATTGGTGATGGGGCTATGACCGGTGGTATGGCTTATGAAGCTATGAATAATTCCGGCATTTTAAAATCAAATATTATTGTTGTCTTGAATGATAATAATATGTCTATTGCTCCTAATGTTTGGCAGATATCCAATTATTTTACAGAAATGATTGCTCATCCCGATTATAATAAATTCAAAGGTCAGATATGGGATCTTACAGGAAAACTTGATCAATTTGGTGACAGATTAAGAAAAATTGCAATCCGTTTGGAAAACGGCATTAAAGCAGTAGTTACTCCCGGTATGTTATTCGAAGCTCTAGGATTCCGGTATTTCGGTCCGGTTAATGGTCATAATCTCCATCAATTAATAAAAATATTTGAACAAGTAAAAAAACTGAACGGACCAATCCTGGTTCATGCGATTACACAAAAAGGGAAGGGGTATGAACCGGCTGAAGGGGATGAACAAAAACTTCATGCTTCAAATCCGTTTGATAAATTAACAGGTAAAGCTTTTAAAAAGGCAGACGGGCCGCCTTCCTATACAAAAATTTTCGGGAATGCGCTAAAAGAGATTGTTCAAGATAATCCTTTTGTTGTCGGAATTACAGCTGCAATGCCTGACGGTACAGGATTAAATATACTGCAAAAAAATTTTCCGGGAAATTATATTGATGTAGGAATAGCGGAAGAACATGCCGTAACCTTTGCTGCCGGATTAGCTACACAGGGAGTAATCCCGGTGGTTGCTATTTATTCTACATTTCTCCAGAGAGCTTTTGATCAAATTATTCATGATGTCGGAATTCAAAAACTGCATGTAGTCTTTGTCCTGGATAGAGCGGGTCTTGTTGGTGCCGATGGGCCTACACATCATGGTACTTTTGATTTAACATATCTTAGACTGGTTCCAGGTATGGTTATAATGGCTCCAAAAGATGAATCTGAATTAAGAGATATGCTGTATACTGCTATAAATTACAAGGAAGGTCCGATTACTCTCCGGTATCCGCGGGGTTCTGCATTGGGTGTTAAAATAAAAGAAGGCTTTGATACAATTGAAATAGGGAAATCTGAGCGGCTCGAAAGCGGAAATGATGTTGTACTTTTGGCGGTCGGGTCTATGGTTGATTATTCAATTAAAGCAGCCAGGTTACTTACAGAATATGGGATCCATTCTGAAATCATAAACATGCGGTTTATTAAACCCCTAGATAAAGAGATGCTTGATGATATTTCTGCAAGGTACAATAAAATCGTTACGCTTGAGGAAAATTCATTAGTTGGGGGTTTTGGAAGCGGGATTCTTGAATATTTTAATGAAAAAAATTACAAGAATGATATTTTAAGAATAGGTTTGCCCGATAGATTTATTAACCATGGTACCCAGAGTGAACTTCATAATTTACTGGAAATTGATCCTGAAGGAATCGCAAAAAAAGTTAAAGCTTTTTGTAAAAATCAAAATATTAAACAGAAGGTTGCCGTTTAATGGAGAAAACCAAAATCGGAATAATTGGACTTGGGACAATTGCACAGTTGGTACATCTTCCAAATTTTACTAAAATAAATAATGCTGTTATTACTGCTGTTGCTGAAACAAGAAAAAGCAGACTCAATTCTATTGCTGATAAATTTAATATAAAAGAAAAATATTTAAGTCATCAGGAATTGCTGGAAAAAAGCGATACGGATGCAATTATAATTGCTACTCCAACCAATACTCATGAAGATATTGCTATCGATTGCCTGAAAGCAAAGAAAGATATCCTTGTTGAAAAACCCCTCGCCAGGTCTTATAATGAAGTTAAGCAGGTAGTGAATGCTGCTAAAAAATATAAAAAGAAATTAATGGTTGGAATGAATTTGCGCTTCCGTCCCGACGCAATGATCCTGAAAAGTATTTTATCATCCGGTGAAATAGGTGAACCTTTTTATATAAAATGCGGGTGGATCCGCAGACCAAGCAGTAGCGAAAAATGGTTTACAAAGAAAGAAGTTTCCGGCGGCGGGGTTATTATTGATTTAGGTATATTGCTGCTTGATCTTTCTTTATGGCTTTTAGATTTTCCTATCATTGAATCAGTATCAACACAGAATTTTAATCATTTTACAAAAAATGTTGAAGATACTTCAGTTAGCCTTCTAAGGTGTAAAGATTCTTCTTTGATAAGCCTCGAATCAAGCTGGTCTCTACCGGTTGAAAAAGATATTTTTTACTTAAATATACATGGTAAAAAAGGTTTTGCATCGATTAATCCTTTTAAAGTATTTAAAAAAATTGGTGAGCAGATAATTGATTTAACACCATCACACAAAGAAAATTCTCTAAGCTTGTTCAGGAAATCTTATGAAAATGAATTAAAAAGTTTTTTAGGCGCAGTAAGGGGCCTAAATCCGGTCTTTTCATCTGGAGATGAAGCTCTTTTAAGGATGAAAATTCTGGAAAAAATGTACAGTTCTTCTAAATAAAAACCAGAAGCAAAACGTTAATTATAAATGAAAACAAAAACTAAAATATTGCTTGTCGATGATGAACCTGACATAGTTGAATTCTTGGAATACAACTTATCAAAGGAGGGATTTGAAGTAATTAAAGCTTACGACGGAATTGAAGCCCTAAAAAAAATTAATGATAAACCGGAATTGGTTTTACTGGATATTATGATGCCGAAAATGGATGGATATGAGGTATGTAAAAGAATTAGGAGTATGGAAGGTTTAGAGCAACTTCCGGTAGTTTTTTTAACTGCAAAATCGGGAGAGGTTGATGAAATCTTAGGGCTTGAACTCGGTGCAAATGATTATATTCAAAAACCTATATCACCCAAAAAGCTTATTGCGCGCGTTAAATCAAACTTAAGAAAAGGTCTGTTGGATGGTTCTGATACTCAGCAGCCTATTAAAATTTCGATTGGTCCTCTAACAATAGATAGAGAAAAGTATATTATCTTTATTGATGGAACTGAAAAAGTCTTTCCTAAAAAAGAATTTGAAGTACTTTTCTATCTTGCTAATAATCCGGGCAGAGTTTTCAGTCGTGAAACTTTATTAAAAGATGTATGGGGAAACAATGTATATGTTGTTGATAGAACTATTGATGTTCATATAAGAAAAATAAGGGAAAAGCTGGAGCAATATTCAGATCTTATAGAAACAGTTAAAGGCGTGGGGTATAGATTTAAAAGTGTGGAATGAATTTAATTTAAATCTTTCCTCTTCCCGCGTTTACTTAAAAGAATTTTTTCTCTTTGACTTATCTTTTATTATCATAACTTATTTTGTATTCGGAATTTCAAATCTTTTTTTCATTCTGACTATCTTTTTCATTCTGCTTAGTATTGTGTTTCTAAATTTTCTTGGTGAAAGAAGACTTCGGGAATTAAATAACATTAAACAGGTCATCTTTAACATAAGGAAGAATTATTTAACAAAAGTGGAGGAGATCAAATTGCCTAAGAATCTCCACGGAGTTGAAGAAGAAATTCAAAAAATGTTTGAAAAGGTAAAGAATGATATAAATTATTTAACAAGACTTGAAAAAATGAGGACAGAATTTCTTGCTAATGTATCGCATGAACTAAGAACCCCGATATTTGCAATCCAGGGATATGTAGAGACACTTTTAGATGGTGCTATTAGTGATGAAAAAGTAAACAAATATTTCCTTGAAAAAGCAAACCAGCATACAATAAACCTGAGCAATTTATTAAATGATCTTATTGATATATCAATGATTGAATCGGGTGAAATGCGTATGAGCTTTAGATATTTTAACATAAATGAATACATAAACTTGCTGCAAAAAGAGTTTGAACCTATGGCAAATGATAAAGGACTTGAATTAATATTTTATCCGGTTAGAGAGAATCTTCAATTATTAGGTGATAAGGATAAACTCAGGCAGGTATTTGTAAATCTGATTACTAATTCAATCAAGTATACCGAAAAAGGAAAAATCGAAATTATTGTCGAAGAGGAAAAAAAGTTCGGTAGAATAATTATAAAAGATACTGGTATAGGTATATCCGAAGAAGATATTGTAAGGATTTTCGAAAGATTTTACAGAGTTGATAAAGCTCGTTCAAGGGCAGTCGGCGGAACCGGGCTGGGTTTAGCAATTGTTAAACATATGGTCGAAGCTCATGATTCAAAAATAGAAGTGAAAAGTGAGTCCGGGAAGGGAAGTGAATTCTCTTTTAGACTAAAAAAGTAGACATATCTTGAAAAAAAATTAATTTCACAGGTATTTGACTCAAAATATTCAATTATGTAAATTTGTTGTTCATTTTAGAAATTAGAGGTAAAAATGTTTGCAGTCGTTGATATAAATGGGCAGCAATTTAAAGTAAAAGAAAATGAAAAGTACTATGTCCCTAAATTGGATAAGAAACCAAATTCCAAAATTTCTTTTAGTAATGTGATCCTGTTCGGAGATGATAAAGAAACAAAAGTTGGCACTCCTACAGTTGATGGATTAAAAGTTTCTGCTAAGGTTTTAGAACATGTTAAAGATGATAAAGTAATTGTGTTCAAGAAGAAGAGAAGAACAGGTTATGAAAAAAAGAACGGACATAGACAACAATTAACCAGAATTGAAATTACAAAGATAGGATAGGAGTTTTAAAATGGCTCATAAAAAAGGACAAGGCTCATCAAGGAACGGCAGAGACAGCAATGCTCAAAGATTGGGAGTAAAAAGATTTGGCGGTGAAAATGTTGTAGCCGGGAATATTTTAGTAAGACAAAGGGGGACTAAATTTCATCCAGGCGCTAATGTAAAAATCGGCGGTGATGATACCCTATTTGCTGTTGCTAATGGAATTGTAAAATTCGAAACAAGAAGAGGCAACAGAAAATTCGTTAATGTTTATCCAGCCTGAAACAATTAAGATTTAAAAGTTCAAGTTCAAGAAACTTACTTCTTGAACTTGAACTTGCTTTTGAACTTAATCCTCAAAATCCCAGCTTTTCCATACTTTCTATCAAACTTTTTACAGCACTAACAGATTTATCAAATGCTGCCTGTTCTCCATCATTTAAATCGAAGTCGATAATTCTCTCAACACCATTAGAACCTAACACTGCGGGAACGCCAACGTAATAACCGTTAACACCAAATTCTCCGTTCAGGAAAGCACAAGCCGGAAGGACTCTTTTTTCATCTCTTAAAATTGATTCTGCCATAGCAATAGCAGATGATGCAGGTGAATAAAATGCAGAACCGGTTTTAAGTAGTTTAACAACTTCACCGCCGGCCATTTTGGTCCTTTCTACCATTTTATTCATTACTTCCTGAGCTTTGTTTTTGTCTTTGTATTTTTTCTCTAACAATTCCATTACAGGTATTCCGTTTACATTTGCATACCTAACAATAGGAACCATTGTATCCCCGTGACCGCCCAAAACCATAGCATTAACGTCTTTAACGGACACATCCAATTCCCATGCTATAAAAGATGAAAATCGTGAAGAGTCTAAAACCCCTGCCTGGCCGAGTACCCTGTTAGCCGGGAAACCGGTAACTTTTTTAAATAAAGTTACCATTGCATCCAAAGGATTTGAAATTATAATTACAACTGCGTTAGGTGCATTGTCCCTAACTCCTTCAGCTACAGATTTCATAATCTTTGCATTTGTTGTAAGGAGATCATCGCGGCTCATTCCGGGTTTCCTTGGAAGTCCTGCTGTAATTATTACCAAATCAGAATTACCGATATCTTTATAAGAGTTGGTTCCTGTAACATTACAATCAAAACCATCAATCCTGGAAGCTTCTGCAATATCAAGTGATTTACCTTGAGGCATATCTTCTACTATATCAAATAAAACAATATCGCCTAATTTTTTTGTGGCAGCTAATTGTGCTAATACTCCCCCTATTTGCCCACCACCGATTAAAGCTATTTTTTTTCTGGACATATTGAACTCCTGTTTAAGATTAGAATAACAATTGTAACTTTAAAATAAAGATGTGAATTTCCATTTCCAAAGATCAGGTAACTAATTTTAATAATTTGTGCCGTATGAGTTAGGTCGGATGAATTATATCTGCCAGATTAACCGAAAATATTTATAAAATTATTTTTTATTCTTTTTCTGACAGGTTAGCGTTAATGTTTGTTTATAATGCTAGTTTTCAAGTTTTAATACGAGAATAGTTTCCATACCTTCCGGAGTAGGATTATATTTTAAATCGTCCATGTATACTCTCATTAAATAGACTCCTCTCCCCGAATCTTTTAAAAGGTTTTGAGGTTCAGTAGGGTCGGGCACACTGGCAGGATCAAAACCAACTCCCTCATCTTTTACTTTTATTATGATATTACCATCTTCTACGAAAACATTAATGTATACTTTTTTATCAAGGTTGCATTTATTCCCATGAATAATTGCATTGGTTGTTGCCTCGGTAACTGATAAAAGAAGACCATTCATACGTTCATCATTTACACCAAGGTCTTTTGCAAAATAATTAACAAACTCTTCAACTGTAATTAAATTATTTGGGTCGCTTTCTATTTCCAGGCTGTATTTATCTTCTGCCAAAATTTCCCTATAAGTTTAATAAGTGAAATTAATAAAAAATTTTTTTATTTCCACTTGCCTGCCAGATTTTACTTGCAGAATATTCTTTCAAGTCTAACATAAAGGCAGGTTAAAAATTATAATTTACTTGTATTGTTAAATTTGCCTGCTGTCTTTTAGTAATACTATTGGTGGTAATAAATTCGTACCAGCCGTTTATTCTTATGTATAAAGTAGTATTCAAATATAACAATATCTCACTTACCGGTCCTACACTTAGATACTTCGAATCAATTTTTCTTATCATGCCATTATAATTATACGTATTTATACCAAAATATCTTATTCCTGCCGAAAGCTGCAGCGGAGAATAAAAAAATTTAAATTTCGGTTCAGCAAAAAATTCGATAAGAAATCTGTTGGGTTTAGTTGAAAATGAAGCCCATGCCAGATCCCCTTGTTCGGAAAGTTTTATGTATCCGAAAAAACTTAAACCGAATTTTTTGTTAAAATTAATTGAAGAAGAATCCGTTGCAGTATATTGCCTGAATGAAAAACTTTTATATGTCGGATTTATATCTTCAAAATCGTACACTGTATAATTTGCAGATACTTCAAAATTATTTAATGAAGCAAAATTCTTGCCATTATAATTCCCGCCGGCCGACAATCTAATTATCCTGTTAATATTGTTATTTGAACTTTTTTCAGAATAAATATAAACAATATGGTTTAAAGTTCCTTCTGCGGAAATGAAAGCTTCAAAAAAGGGTGTTAACATTTTGCTGTATCTTAATCTGATTATTGATAAAATTTCATCTCTATCATCAAAATTAACCGGACTTGGAGTATCATATCTTAATTTATTCTGAAAAAAGCTGAAGCTGAGTTTATCGGCTGGTGAAAAGAATAAGTTTCCTATCCATGCAAGGGAAGCTCTGATTGCATTATTATTCTTCTGATTTTCCTGGTCAGAACGTTCATCAAAAAAAATTTTATCCATGCCAGGGAAGTTTTTAGTAACATGTTTCTCATCTCTTTCTGAATAATTTAACCTAAGAGCGCTGTTAAAATTATCTGCTTTATAATTAATTACTGATTCAAGGTCTATTCTTAATTCATCTATCCTGGTGTCAAAAATTGATTTGGTATCGAATGAAGGTGAAATTGCAATTGCTGCTGAACGGTAACGGGTATTTCTATCGATGCTTCTTAGATTAACACCTCCTGAAAGGTTCAAGGAAACATTATCAATTAAATTATCGTAATTAAGATTATCCTGTAAAAAATAATTGGTTTCAATTCTGTTTTGAATATTATTTGTTACATCAAAGTATTTTGCAGTAGCCGGATCAGCCTTGTAATAAAAATCCCTCCTGCTTTGTGAAAATTTTAAATTAATAGAATTAAGTACATCCTTATCAAAATTATTTAATACCAGGAGATTAAAATACCTGTCTATATTTTTCCTTGGTGTTATATCTTCGTTTCTCAGTTTCAATTGTGATGAAATATCAAAATCAGAGATAAGTAAATGGTTTACAAGTCCTTCCATTCCATATAAATAGCCGTAGTTATTTTCTCCAACCTGCCTGTTATTTGCATATCCTAAATATGGAGAAATATAAATTCTATCTTCAGGTATAAATTTCGAAAATAGAACAACATTTGATTCGGAAGCCTGGTTAATTTCAATTTTCCTGTTATCCGATAAAATATTATTGAGTGCAGATATGCCAATATTAAGATACGGTTTTAGTTTGTATGCCGTTGACATTGAAAAAAAATGTTCGTCCTTTATACTTTTTTCTGCTGATTTAATGAAGGTTGAGTTATAATCTTCAGATACTTTGAATGAAAATTTTCCGAAATTATTATTATAAAAGATATTTGAATTTAAAATATAAGTATTAAGCTGCTTATCAAATTTTGTAGTCAATTTATTAAACGGGTTCTTTACAGCAATGTATTCCAGGCTGTCACTTAAGATTTGGGCATCGGCTTTTGGTATCGGAAGAAATAATAAATAAACCGTTATAATTGTTACGGCAAGTAGTAATTTATCATTCCTGTTGAGCATTATTATTTTTTTATTTTTCCCTTATAACCTGTTTTAATTTACTGTTTAATTATGAATTTATAAAGTCCGGAAATACTGTTTGGTTCCGAGATGTCTTGGGAAAAAGTTACTATTCTCCAGTAGTAATATTTATCGGGATAAATATATGCCGGGTTAAAATTAATTGATAAAGTATCATTTATTTTTGACGTTGAAACCGTATTGTTCCAAATTTCACCAAAAAATTCATTGGACTGAACAATAATTTGATATGTTGCAGGGACTTTTAATGTGGTTATTAAAAAACTTCTCAAAGAGGAGAGGCTGGCATTATTTCCGGGATATATAACTTCGGGAATTCCAAATATTTCATCATTAAAAGCAGGACTTTCATCACTAATTAAACCTCCATTATCTACGGCTCTGACCTTATAATAATAATTAGTATATAATTCTAAACCGGATGTATCCGAATAATAAGTATTCTTAGTAAATGCAATAACAGTTAGGCTATTTGCCGTATAAGAAGGAGAAGTGCTTTTATAAATGTTATATCCGGATATATCGGTTTCTCCACTGGGTATCCAGTTCAAATAAATCGAGATGGTATCTTCCCAGTTCCTTGCATTGATTGTTACATTACGAACAGGGTACGGCTTATAAATATTTTTAGGAGTAGAAGAAACCTCAGCGCTTCGTGAGCTTTCCAGGTTTGAATTATTTACAGCGGATATTTCATAAAAATAAGTTGTATTGTAATTAAGTGAGTCATCTATTATATAATTATTGTTTGTGAATTTTATTAACTTATAATTTGTACTATCAGTTCTTCGAAAAATATTGAAGCCTTTTAAGTCCGATTCCGCATTATCCTGCCATTCAATTCCTATTTCACCGTCAAAAGATTCAAATATACTTACATTAGTTGGTACTGCCGGAGGTATGTTATTATCGGAATTATTTATTTCTACCGGCCTGGTGCAGGCTTGTACAACGACAAGCAATAGTAAAGATAAGTATTTAAAAAATTTATACATTCATCCGAAACTAATAATAGAATAGTAAACTAAAGCTTTTCCAAATATAAATTACTACCTCCGAATAGATAAAAAACTGCAAAAAATCATAACATTAATAATATAGAATAATTTGACTATAAAAATATTCTATAGTTTTGTTTTAGTACTTCAAAAAAGGAGAGATCATTATATATAGATGTATGCTGCAATATCATGTAATGCATTGAACATGGAAATACAGATTTGGTATGCGGATGGAGAACGAGCATATTTCCCCTGGTTAGAGAGATTATATTTTAATCCTTCAAGCTTAAAATTGAAAAATAAAAGGGATAAGAGGGATTAACATACTGGAAACGCGGTAAAGAAATTAACCGGTAATTTCCCAGATTATATTTAAAAAGGTATTTTAAAAAATTCAGTGCATTAACCTTTTGGGAGATGTTTTTATATCTATTCTTTATCACAACTTAATTCCTGTCTTTTCCATATATCACAAAATATATTGTAATATTATCCTTTATTTGAATATTCCATTTGAAAAATAATTGATAAGGATTGGAAAGTGAACAATCTTTAAATTGACAATAAATTCATTTTTGGATAAGTTTAACGATTAAAAATTTCCAGATTTAAGAATGATTGATCAATATTTGCCCATTTTTATAGTAATTATTGTTGCAGGAATATTTGCTGTAGTAACAGTCTTATCTTCGAAGATATTTGGACCCCAACGTCCGAATCGCGACAAACTTTCTACATATGAAAGCGGTATGACCCCGGTTGGTTCAACGAATGAAAGGATTTCGATAAAATATTATTTAATTGCAATGTTATTTATAATTTTTGACCTGGAAGTAATATTTGTTTACCCTTGGGCTGTTGAATTCAAAAAGATGTTTGGTCAAATGGGAATTTCTGTCTTTATATCTATGTTAATATTCCTTGTTGTCTTAGAATTAGGATACTTATATGTATACAAGAAAGGCGGTTTTAAATGGGACTAGAATCCAGATTAACGAGTGAAAATTTTTTTACTACAAAAATAGATGCACTTATTGAATGGTCGCGTAAAAATTCCGTTTGGCCTATGCCGATGGGAATTTCATGTTGTGCAATTGAAATGATGGCTGTTGGCGATCCTAAATATGATATTGCCCGGTTCGGTTCCGAAGTAATGAGATTTACCCCGCGCCAATCGGATATGATGATTGTTGCAGGAACAGTGACATATAAAATGTCTCATGTAGTTAGAAAAATTTATGATCAAATGCCCGATCCCAAATGGGTAATTGCTATGGGTGCATGCACATCTTCAGGTGGAATGTACAGATCTTATAATGTTGTGCAGGGAATAGATCAGTTTTTACCGGTTGATGTTTATCTTGCCGGTTGTCCGCCCCGCCCTGATAATTTGCTTAATGCTTTAATTCAAATACAGGAAAAAATCGGAAGAACTAAAGCCAGGGATTTCCAGAACAGACCTTTACCCGAATTACCAGTGATACAGAATAATTAATATTATGGAATTTAAAGAACTCATCTCTCAAAAAATCAAAGAAAATTTACCGGCTATTAATTTCGAACCATCAGAATATAAAGGTGAACTTACTCTGTATTTCGATAAGAAAAATATAGTTGAAGTTTGTAAATTTCTTAAAAGTAATCCCGATCTTGAATTTTTACTTTGTGAAGATATAACTGCCATTGATTGGGCCAGGAGAAAAAACAGGTTCACGGTTGTGTATCACATTTTCTCTTTAAAAAATAAATTCCGGTTGCGTTTAAAAGCTGATGTTGACGAAGAGGAATGTTCAATAGATACAGTTTCTAATGTTTGGAAAACGGCCAACTGGCAGGAGAGGGAAGTATTTGATATGTATGGAATATCTTTTAATAATCATCCTGATTTAAGAAGAATGTATATGCCGGAAGATTTTGAATATCATCCTTTAAGAAAAGATTTTCCTCTTATAGGAATCCCCGGTTCATTACCTCTCCCTAAAAAAGAAGAATAAATTTATGGAAAAACTTAACAAAGAAGATGTTAATCCTGAAATACTTGAAGCATTATTAAATACAAAAACAGATTTTACGGTTGAAGATGCTCTTGAAAATGAAATGATTTTGAATATGGGACCGCAGCATCCGGCAACACATGGAGTATTGCGTGTTCTGCTAAGATTAGACGGTGAAACAATTATTGCTTCCGTTCCCGAGCTTGGCTATCTTCATAGAGGATATGAAAAGATGGCCGAAAATATGAGCTATTATGAATTTATTCCGCATACCGACCGGCTTGATTATCTCGCTCCTTTATCAAATAATGTTGCATGGGTTTTAGCTGTTGAAAAATTAGTAGGAATTGAGGCACCTCCGAGAGCTCAATATATAAGAATGATGATTGCAGAACTTGCAAGAGTTGCTTCTCATCTTGTCGCAATCGGGGCTCTTGCCATGGATGTCGGAGCGTTGACAGTATTTTTGTGGACTCTCAGAGAAAGAGAAAAAATCCTTGATATCTGGGATATTATCTGCGGCGCCAGATTTACAAACAGCTATACCCGTATCGGCGGTGTAGCAAATGATGTTCAGCCTGAAGCTTTAGTCAAAGTTAAATGGTTTATAGATCAATTTGAAGAAAATCTTGATGAAGCCGAAAGATTAATTAATACGAATAGAATTTTTATTGAAAGGCTCGAGGGAGCAGGAGTTATTTCAAAAGAAGATGCAATTGATTACGGATTAACAGGACCAAGCTTAAGAGGCAGTGGTGTTGAATTTGATTTAAGAAGAGCTACCCCTTATTTATTTTATAATGAAATTGATTTCAATATCCCTGTTTATACTGAAGGTGACAGTCTAGCAAGATACTTTGTTAGGGTTGATGAAGCAAGAGAAAGTATTAAAATAGTCCGCCAGGTTCTTGATAAAATGCCTGAAGGTGAAACAATTTTAAATCAACCTAAAAAAGTGCTTCCGCATAAGACAGAGATATATTCAAAAATGGAAGAGCTTATTCACGATTTTATGATTGTTAATTTTGGTATTCATCCGCCTGTTGGAGAAGTTTATAGTGCGATTGAAAATCCTAAAGGAGAATTAGGATTTTATTTAGTAAGCAAAGGTGAAGGCCGTCCATGGAAGTGTAAAATCCGTTCGCCTTCATTTATAAATTTGCAGTCTCTTCCTCACCTGATAAAAGGTCATATGATATCCGATGTAGTAGCAATTATTGGAAGTCTTGACCCAGTTATGGGTGAAGCTGATAAATAAAAAAATCAAAAGTCAAAAATCAAAAGTCAAAAAATGTCGTTCAAGTTTACAGAAGAAAATCTTAAAAGAATTGATGAAGCATTAAAAAAGTATCCTGTTAAAAAGCCTGCCGTTATGCCGGTTTTATGGATTGCACAGGAACAGAATGGCTGGATTTCAGGAGAAATAATGGAAGAAGTTGCATCTCTTCTTAATATGACTCGTGAAGAAGTTTTAGGAGTTGTTTCTTTTTATACGATGTATCATAAAAAGCCGATGGGAAAATATCATATTCAGGTTTGTACAAATGTATCATGTATGCTTAAAGGTGCAAATCAAATTTATGATCATGTGAAGAAAAAGCTCGGTATAAGCAATATGGAAGTCACTGAGAATATGCAGTTTTCTATTGAAGAAGTTGAATGCATGGGTTCATGCGGTACTGCACCAATGATTGCTGTTAATGAAGATTATTATGAAAATCTTGATGTAGACCAAACCGATAAAATTTTAGAATCTTTAAAAAATAAGAATTAAATGGAAAAGATAGTTTTACCTGATATAAAAGATATTCATAAACTGGATGTTTATATACAAAATGGCGGATTTACTGCAGTAAAAAAAGCATTCAGCCAAACAACAGATGATATTATAGACCAGGTAAAAAAATCAGGTTTACGGGGACGTGGCGGCGCTGCATTTGCTACCGGCTTAAAATGGAGCTTCATGCCTAAAACTACAAATAAACCAAAATATTTGTGTGTTAATGGTGATGAAAGCGAACCGGGTTCTTTTAAGGATAGACAAATATTTGAATTTAATCCTCATCAGCTTGTCGAAGGAATTTTAATTACTTGCTATGCAATCGGTGCTAAAACGGCATATATTTATATCCGCGGTGAATATCATAAATGGATTAAGTTACTTCAAAAAGCTATTGATGATGATTATGCGCAAGGATTTGTCGGTGAGAAGATGAAAGAAACTTTCGGCACCGATTTTTCTTGTGATATTTTTATTCACAAAGGTGCCGGTGCTTACATTTGCGGTGAAGAATCTTCTTTAATGAATTCAATTGAAGGGAAGCGCGGGTACCCAAGAGTTAAACCTCCGTTCCCTGCACAGAACGGTTTATGGGGAAATCCAACTACTATTAATAATATTGAAACAATTACAAATGTTCCGGCAATTATTAATAAAGGATGGGAGTGGTTTTCCAAGATTGGTGAACCAAAACATCCGGGAACAATTTTATTTGGAGTCAGTGGACATGTTAATAAACCAGGAGTTTACGAATTACCTTCAGGGACACTTTTAACAGACATAATATATAAATACGCAGGTGGAGTCCCGGGAAATAAAAAAATCCTTTGTATTATTCCCGGTGGTTCTTCAATGCCTCCGATAAGGGGAGATCAGCTCGAAGGTGTTAAGATGGATGCAGAATCCTTAAAGACGGTTGGCTCTGCTATCGGTACCGGCGGTATAATTGTAATGGATGAAGATACAGACTTAGTAAAAGTCCTGGCAAGAATCGCAAAGTTTTATTATCATGAAAGCTGCGGACAATGTACTCCTTGCCGTGAAGGTACAGGCTGGATGTTAAAGATTTTGAATAGAATTCTCGCCGGGCAGGGTTCAAAGAGTGATGTAGATTTATTAATTAGTGTAGCAAATAATATTGAAGGGAATACAATCTGCGCATTAGGTGAAGCTGCCGCATGGCCTGTAAAATTTATGGTAACACGGTTTAGAGAATATTTTGAAAAAAGAGTCAGTTCGGAAGTTGATTTACCTGTCATGAATAAAGTCCATTCGATGAGACATACTGCAATCCCTCTTGCAGAAGTAAAACATTAATTTTCCATTAAAAAATAAACCCGGTTTCTTTATGAAACCGGGTTTATTTTAGAATACAATAAATGATTAGTGTGCTGCTCTTTGTCCCAGCTCTCTGTCAAGTAAAAATAATCCGCTCTTATTATCACCTACAAGTTTAACTTTTCCCAGAATTGTTAATGCTGTAGATTCTTCTTCTACCTGCTCGCTTACAAACCATTGAAGGAAATTATTGGTTGCATGGTCTTTTTCTGTAATAGCCAGATCAACAAGGCTGTAAATTGATGCAGTTACAGCCTGTTCGTGTTTATATGTATCCTTGAAAACATCAAGAGCTGTTTTCCATTCTGATTTCGGTTCATCGATTTTCAGCAGCTTAACATTTGCATTTGCCTGATGAATATAATCAAAGATTTTCATTGCATGATCGTATTCTTCACCTGATTGAACCCTGAACCAGGAGGCAAATCCATTTAAATTTTCTTCATAGAAAAATGAAGACATACCAAGATAAATATAGGAAGAATTCAATTCCATATTAATTTGCTTGTTAAGTGCTTTAAGAACTTTCTCGTTTATCATAACATCTCCTGATTTTTTAGTTTTAATTCGAAGTGAATTTATTGAAGCGTAATATAAAAATAGTTTATCTTTATTAAAATAATCTTAATCATTTTTCAATGGTAAATAAATTGGAATATTCCAAAAGATTTAAATATATGGAAAATTTCATTCTCGAACTTCAAAATACGATATGTAGAGAACTGGAAAAAATAGATTCGAAAAATTTTATAGAAGATAAATGGATAAGAGATGAAGGAGGGGGAGGAATAACCAAAGTAATTTCAAACGGGAATATTTTTGAGAGAGGAGGAATTAACTTTTCCTCAGTTTATGGAATTCTGCCTGATTCAATTGCCAGGCAGGTAAAGAAAGAAGAGGGAGAATTTGCAGTCTGTGGATTGTCAATAATCATTCATCCCTATTCACCCAAAATACCCACAATTCATATGAATATCAGGTACTTTGAAATGGCAAACGGGAAATCCTGGTTTGGAGGAGGAATTGATTTAACTCCGTATTATCCAATTGAAGATGATTTTAAATATTTTCATGAGATCATGAAAAAAGCTTGTAATTCAGTTGAAGATAATTCTTATTCAGAATTTAAAAAGTATTGCGACGAATATTTTACAGTTAAGCATAGAAATGAGATGAGAGGCATAGGAGGTATATTTTTTGATTATCTCCCTGGTAATGAAAAACATTTTGATCTTGTTAAATCAGTAGGAAATTCGTTTTTAGAAGCTTATCTGCCCATTGTTGAAAAAAGGATGAATGAAAAGTTTACACATCAGGATAAAGAGTTTCAATTAATAAGAAGGGGAAGGTATGTGGAATTTAATTTAATATATGATAGAGGAACACTTTTCGGTTTAAAAACAAAGGGAAGAATTGAATCCATTTTAATTTCAATGCCGCCGGAAGTTAAGTTTATATATAATTATAATCCTCCTGAAAATTCTTCGCAGGAGAAAATGATGAAATATTATCAGCCGTTGGATTGGGTGTAAATTAGTATTGGTTGCGTGAAAAATTTTTTATGAAAACCAAACGTAAATTTCTTTTAAATTTATCATGATGAATTAATTAATAACGTTAAATAAAACGTTCTTACTCCTTTCCAAATAAAGATTTACTAATCCAACTATTTTCTTACCTTTTTATTAGAGAAAGTATTCTTTATATTTGCAATCTTAAAATCGTGATTTTTATTCAAATTTAACCAATTATAAACAAATTTTTATATAAAATAATATGATTAACCTAAAATCTCTAAATCCTAGCCAAAAAAAAGCAGTAGAATATGACAATGGGCCCTCGATGATTGTAGCGGGGGCAGGTTCCGGTAAAACAAAAGTTCTTACATATAAAGTCGCATTTTTAATTGATCAGGGATATAAACCTGATACTATTCTAGCTTTAACTTTTACAAATAAAGCTGCCAGCGAGATGAAAGAGCGAATCAAAGAATTGGTCGGCGGCAAAGCAGATTCTATCTGGATGGGAACTTTCCATTCAATTTTTGCAAAAATTCTAAGAATAGAATCAAAAAGTATTAATTTTGGAAGCAATTTTTCAATTTATGATGCAGAAGATTCGAAATCTTTAGTTACAAATATTATAAGTGACTTTAACTTAAATATTGAATCTTTAACTCCAAATGCAGTTAAACATAAGATAAGTTTTCTTAAAAATCATATGATTCTGCCAGATGAGTACAGGAGAAATATCAGCTCCTCTATAGAAGAAAAGATTGCTGATATCTTTGATGAATACCAGAGAAGGCTTTTAGAATATAACTCAATGGATTTTGAAGACCTTTTATTAAGGCCAATCGAATTGTTTAATAAAAATCAGAAGATTCATCAGAAATACAAAAAGAAATTCGATTATATACTTGTTGATGAATTCCAGGATACCAATAAAGCTCAGTATGAATTGCTTAAATTGTTGGTAACAAGAGAACAGAAAATTTGTGTCGTTGGCGATGATGCACAAAGCATTTACAGTTGGCGCGGTGCTAATCTCGGAAACATGCTTGATTTTGAAAAAGATTTCCCGAAACATAAACTATTTAAGCTGGAACAAAATTACCGTTCAACAAAAAATATTCTGGCCGCAGCCGATTCTGTAATAAAAAACAATAAAGAACAAATAATCAAAACTCTCTGGACAGAAAATAATGACGGTGATTTACTAGTACTATTAAAATGCTCCGATGAAAAAGATGAAGCCTATCAAATTGCAAAATATATTAAACAGGAAATTTCTAAAAAGAAACTTTCATTAAAGGATTTCGCAATTCTTTACAGGACAAATGCACAGTCAAGAGCACTTGAAGATATTTTCAGAAGAGAAAAAATTCCTTACAGAATTATCGGCGGGATTGAATTTTATAAAAGAAAAGAAGTAAAAGATATTATTGCATATTTACGTGTAATCGCAAATCAAAAAGATGAAGAAAGTTTACTTCGGATAATGAATTTTCCGCAAAGAGGTATAGGCAGCACTACTATAAAAAGGATGATATTGTTTTCTAAGAAACATGATATTTCTCTTTTCGATACTATGTCGAGAGTTTTTGAGGTAATCGAAATAAAAGAGAGAATTCAGAAAAATGTAAAAGGATTTAAAGGTCTCCTGGATAAATATATTGATCTAAAAGATCAATTATCGGTTGGTGAACTTACCCGTGCATTGGTTGATGAACTTGGTGTTTTAAGGATATTTAAAGAAGAAAACACGCAGGAATCACATGCCCGGTGGGAAAATATTAATGAACTTTTATCCGCGTTAAGTGAATTTTCGGCTGCTAATAAAGATGCAAAACTTGAGGATTATCTTGAGGATGTTTCCCTGGTGGCTGATATAGATATGTACGAAGAAGAAGCTAATGCAGTTACACTCTTAACAGTCCATAGCGCAAAAGGACTCGAATTTCCGATTGTCTTTATTTCAGGTTGTGAAGAAGATATCTTTCCGCTTTCAAACAGGTTTAGTGCCGAAGCTTCTCTTGAAGAAGAAAGAAGACTTTTTTATGTAGCTGTAACGAGAGCCATGCAAAAAGTATATATTTCACACGCTCGATCAAGGTATCGTTTTGGTGAAGTTGCTTACCAGAGCAGGTCGCGCTTTATTGATGAACTTAAACCTGAACTTTTTAAGGAAGTAAATGGCGGCATAGGTAGGAAAGCAAATAGAAAATCTAAAAAAGAAATGTATTATGAATATTTTGAAAGTGTTGATTATGAAGATTTTGACCAGGAAAATAAATCTGTAAAACCGGGCAGCAGGGTAATGCATGAAAAATTTGGATTGGGAAAGGTTACCCAGGTATCAGGTGTTGGAGATATGCAGAAAGCTACGGTAGTCTTTGAGGGAAATAATGTCAAGCAATTAATGCTGAAATTTGCTAAATTAAAAATTCTCTAATTAATTATTTATCTAAAATCAAACAACTGAAAAAGTTAGGAGTTGAATAGATGTCCATAGCGCCAAAAAAGTTAGCAATACTTGTAGCTGGAGGTCCGGCACCGGGTATAAACAGTGTTATTGGTGCGGCTACAATTCGTGCAATAGTTGAAGGTATTGAAGTTATTGGTATTAAAGACGGATTTAAATGGATTATGGAAGGGGATGTTTCTCATACAAAAGAACTTACTATTCATAATGTAAGCCGTATTCATTTTAGAGGTGGCTCTTATATCGGTATTTCAAGAAGCAATCCAACAAAAAACAAAAAGCATTTGGAAAATACTGTCACTTCTCTTTTAAGATTAAATGTTGACAAATTAATTACTATTGGTGGTGATGATACTGCATTTAGTGCATTAAAAGTTGATGAAATGGCTGCCGGTAGAATTAAAGTAGTGCACGTACCTAAAACAATTGATAATGATCTCGATTTACCTCACGGAATACCAACCTTTGGTTTTCAAACAGCCAGGCATATCGGCGTTGAAGTCGTTAAAAATTTAATGGTTGATGCGCAGACTACTTCAAGATGGTATTTTATTATTTCAATGGGTCGTAAAGCAGGTCATCTTGCCCTGGGTATTGGAAAAGCTGCCGGTGCAACTTTGACATTAATTCCCGAAGAATTTCCGGGGAAAACAATTAAACTTTCACAGGTAGTTGATATTTTAGTCGGGGCGATTATTAAAAGAATGAGCTATGGAAGAACCGACGGTGTTGCAGTTTTAGCTGAAGGATTGGTAGAACATCTCGATCCGAAAGAAATGGAATCTCTTATAAATATTGAAAGAGATGCACATGATAACATTAGATTGGCTGAAGTCAATTTTGGTGAGATATTAAAATACCATGTACAGGAAAGATTGAAAGAGTACAGCTTGAAAGCAACAATTGTTGCCAAAAACATTGGATATGAATTACGCTGTGCAGATCCAATTCCTTTTGATATGGAATATACAAGAGATTTAGGTTTTGCAGCATCACAATTTATGCTTAATGGAGGAAGCGGTGCAATGGTTTCTATTCAAGGCGGACATTTTGTACCATTATATTTCAAAGATATATTGGATCCAAGTACCGGCAGAACAAGAGTAAGAATGGTTGATCCTGCTTCCGAATCTTTCTATGTTGCCAGAAGATATATGTTAAGATTGAACCAATCAGATTTTGATGATCCTCATGAATTAGCCAAATATGCAGCTACATGCGGAATATCCCTTGAGGAATTCAGAAGTAAATTCTTTTATCTCATTGAAGATGATCTCCTTTACCAGAATTTGAAGGAAGGTAAAATAAAGCTGGAAGGAACCGAATCAAATACTGCTTTTACAGCGAAAAAAGCTTCTTCAGATGATGATAATGGAAATGGTGCGGAATTGATTCCCAGAATCTAAATTTTCATTTTCGAAATGAGGGGTTATTACAGCCCCTCATTTCATATTCAAATCTAAATGTGATTTTTTCTTTCCGATTTAAATACCTTATAAAAACAAAAAACTACTAGGGAAATTATTGATGCCCATGCGATGGTCATAAAAATTATTCCTCCGGTATTTAATCCCATATCAGCTCCTGAATTAGTCTATCCGGAAATTATGAATTTATTTTTAATATCGATCATAAGATAAAAATTTTATTTTAATTGACAAAATAACTGTGTGATCATTTATTTATTTGCTTATACTCAAATGACTTTCTTAATATAATACTAAAAAATTCTTGATAATTTCACCTAATTTGGTTTAATTAAAATGAATTAATTGTTGAGTTTTTTTAAGGGGCAAGATATTCTTAATTATTGTTTACTCTTTTATTGCCTCTATTGTATATACGCGCCGGCCTAATCATAAATTGTTCGTTAAGATTTTGCAATGAATTATTTTTACCTGGATTCACAGACGATTAAAAACAAAGTAACTAATTACAGAAATACAGATAGCAATTGTAAATAAAATAATGAATAAAGACATTTAATTATTCATTCATTCATTCAAGCATTCAAATCCATCACTTGCAGATTAAGAAATTTGATGATATACTTTAAAATTTCAATTTTTTTCCTTCCATTAACAAAAAAGGGAGTTCAACGTGAATCAAATAAAATCCTTGTCTGTTATTTTAATCCTTTCTTATTTGATTGGATGCGGACCAAGCAACACCGTTGAAATTACTAATTTTACACCTCAGGGGAATGTAGAAAGATTAACAACATTTACAATTGAATTTTCAAAGGATGTTGCTCCTGCAGATATTCTAAATAAATGGGTTACAGATGGGTATGTAACATTTGAACCTAAGATAGAAGGTAAGTTTAAGTGGACTAATTCAAAGACGCTCATATTTTCACCCAACTACCCGCTGGAACCGATACAATCTTATACTGCAAAAGTTACAGATAAAGTTTTATTTGATACTAAATATTCTTCAAATTTCGGTACTTATAAATTCCAGACTCCCGATTTTGATGTTACAAAAGCTGATTTTTTCTGGACGCAAATCCCAAATCAGTCATACAAGATTAGTGTGCAGTCAAATTTATATTTTAATTATGCAATAGACCCCGGGGAGATTAGAGATTACCTTGAAGTGTTTAAGGATAATGAGCCTGTTGTTAATTTTAAAATTGTATCGGATGCACCTTCGGATGTTATTGCAATAAACTTCGGAGAAATAAGTCAAACTGAAAAGGAACAAAATTTAAAAATTATTATTAAGAAAGGGCTTCAATGTGTTCTGGACAAGAAACCTTTGCAGGTTGAAAGAACATTTACCCAGAAACTGCCTCCTATTACAAAGCTGGCTATTACATCCGTATCCTCTGGTTTTAACGGTACAACAGGATGGATAAATGTATCCACAACTCAAACTGTCGATGAAAAAAAATTAGCTGATTTTGTCTCTTTAACTCCGAAAAAAGATCTGAAGTTTTTTTCAAACGAAAATCAATTTAGAATTGAAACTGATTTAAGCGGATTAAATACTGCCGAGCTATTTATTAAAAAAGGACTCCCCGGGCTTTACGGAGGCGAACTGGAATTTGATTACAGCCAGACAGTTTCATTTGTTGATATCAATCCTTCAATAAATTTCAGTGACAGAGCCGGTATGTATCTAATGATGACAGGGAATAAAAACCTGGAAGTTAATGCAGTAAATCTAAAATCAGTTGAAGTTGAAGTTTCTCAAATATTTAAAAATAATCTTCTGCATTTTCTAAACAGGTCGGGCTACAGGAATTATGACGATAGCTACTATTATTACTGGAGAAGTAATTATTATACAGGAACAGACGGTAAATCAATTTATACAGAAAAAATTGATCTTAAGGATAAGAAAAATTGGCTTCAGAAATTCACTGTAAATCTTGATAAAGCATTAAACCAAAAATACAAGGGAATATTCCTTCTTAGCGTGCGATCTAATGATGATAGATGGATAAGTGATTCAAAGTTTTTTGCCATCTCTGACTTAGGACTTATATGTAAAAAAAGTGGAGATGAAATAATTGTATTTGTTAATTCTTTAAGTAATGCCGAACCTGTAGAAAACGTTGAAATAAGCGTAATATCAACAAATAATCAAACCCTGCTTACGGGTAAAACCAATAACGAAGGGATAGTTAAATTTACCGGTGTTAAAAAAAGTATCGATGGTTTTTACCCGAGATTAATTACTGCTGAAAAGGATGATGATTTTAATTTTATTGATTTGAATAGAATGGGCGTTGAGACTTCCCGGTATGATGTTGGCAGTAATTATTCATACACACCCGATTATAATACATTTATATATTCCGATAGAAATTTGTACCGTACCGGGGACAGGGTAAATTTATCTGCCATAGTTAGAAATGACAAAATTAAAATAGTTAATGAGTTACCGATTATAGTTAAAATTATTACACCAACCGGGAAAGTATTTGAAGAATTCAAAAAGAAGCTGAATCCTCAGGGCTCTTTTGAACTTACCCTTGATTTACCTGTTTATGCCCAAACAGGTGAGTATGTTGCAGAAGTTTATTCCGGTCCGAAACAGTTATTAGGTTCATACCGGTTTAGTGTCGAAGATTTCGTCCCCGATAAAATCAGGGTCAATTTAAGCAGTGATAGTAAAATCACATATCCCGGTGAAACTGTAAAAATAAATGTTGAATCGGAATATTTATTCGGTGCTAAAGCTGCCGGTTTAAAGTATCAATCCGAAGTACAATTAAATCATATTTCTTACACGAGTAAAAGATATCCTAAGTTTGATTTTACTAACTCTTCCGTTAGAAATTCCCAGGTTCAGAGTTTCTTTATAGATAGCGTGTTGGATCAATACGGGAAGTCTGCTTTTCAATATAAAATTCCAACTGATCTCAGGTCGGGCGGTATTATTAAAGGAACAGCATATGTCTCTGTTTTCGATGTAACGGGAAGAACTGTAAACAGGAATGTAAGCTTCAATATTTATCCTAAAAAATATTTCGTGGGAATTAAAGCCCCTGGTTATTATTTCGCTACAAATGAAAACCAGACATTTCAGTTAGTTGCTGTTGATGAAAATGATAATCCTATTAATAATTTTAATGCTGTGGCGAAACTGATAAGATATGAATGGCATACTGTTCTTAAAAAAGGTAATTCGAGCCGATATTATTACACCTCCGAAAAGAAGGAAATTCAAGAATGGGAAAGGGATATAATCTTTTCCGGAAATCCGTTTAATTTTCAATTTTCACTTCAACGTTCAGGTGATTATGAATTAAGAATTTATAAGAAGGGGAGTAATGACTACCAGAAGAAATCTTTTTATGCTTATGGATGGGGCAGAACTACTACATCTTCTTTTGCAGTTGATAAAGAGGGAAGAGTCGAAATTGTTTTTGATAAGGAAAGTTATGAACCGGGAGAAAAAGCAAAAGTATTATTTACAACCCCATTCGCAGGTAAAATGCTTGTTACGGTTGAAAGAAACGGAGTATATTTTTACAAATTCCTTAATGTTGAAAACCGTTCAACAGAAATGGAATTAACCCTAACTAATGATTATATGCCTAATGTTTATCTCACTGCTACATTATTCAGAAAACACACTATGGAGAGCAGTACTTCGTTTTTAGTCGGTCATGGTTTTGCATCAATTAAAGTTGAAAAGAAAGAAAACCGTCTCCCGGTTAAAATAGAAGCACCGGCAAAAATAAAACCTCTGACTAAACAGAAAATTGTAGTTAAAACTTTACCTGAAAAAGAGATTTATGTTACACTTGCTGCAGTTGATGAGGGAATTCTCCAGATAAAAAATTTCCAGACTCCCGATCCTTATAAATATATGTATGGTAAAAGACCTTTAAGTGTTTCCAGCTATGATTTGTATAAATTCCTGCTCCCGGAAATTGCTTCGATTAGCTCATCCCCTGGTGGAGATTATATGGAGGAATCAAAACAGCTGCAAAAGAGATCTAATCCTGTAAAATCGGAAAGGTTCCATCTCCTCTCCATTTGGAGTGGAATAAAGAAAACCAATAGTGATGGTACTGTAAAAGTAGAACTGAATATTCCACAGTTTAATGGTGATGTAAGATTAATGGCTTTGGCATATTCCGGTTCAAGATTCGGCAGTGTGGAAGAACATATGAAAGTATCCGATGATATTATAATTGAACCGCAAGTGCCGCGGTTTTTAGCTACTAATGACTCTCTGATAACTACTGTAACAGTTATTAATACAACTTCATCAAGAGGCAATGTAAACGTAAATCTAAAAACCGAAGGGCCTGTTCATATCAGTTCGGTTTCAAGCAAATCTGTTACTGTTGAAGCTAATTCTACCGGGCATGTTTCTTTTGCGATTAAAACGGGTTTTAAAATCGGAACAGGTAAAATAATATTCGAGACTTCCGGTATAGCTAGAGTCAAAGAACAAATAGAAATCGGAGTGCGTCCTGTTTCACCCCTGGTTGTTGAAAGTGGGAGTGGAATAATTAAGCCCGACCAAAAATTAAAACTAGAGATTTCAAAAGATTATTTGCCGTCAACTCAGAATACTACTTTGACAATCAGCAAATTTCCTGCAGTCAGGTTTGCCAAACAATTGAAGTATCTTGTCGGTTATCCTTATGGTTGTGTTGAACAGACTGTATCGAAGCTGTTTCCGCAATTATATTTCGAGAACCTGGCAAAACTTGTCGCTCCTGATTTATACAGAATGAATAATCCGGCATACTTTGTAAAAGAAGGAATTAGAAAAATTGAATCTATGCAAATGTATGACGGTTCAATTTCTTATTGGCAGGGGGGAGATTATACCAACTGGTGGGGAAGTGTTTATGCAGCACATTTTCTGATTGAAGCTAAAAAAGCAGGTTTCAATCCATCGGAAAGTGTAATCAATAAATTATTAAATTATTTAGCAAAAAGAGCAAAAGAAAACAGTACATATGATTATGTCACTTATTCGCAAAATAAAAGGACTGTTCGTAAAATTGCTAAGAAAGAAATTTTGTATTCGCTCTACGTTCTTGCACTTGCAAATAAAGGTGATATTTCTACAATGAATTTTTATAAGGCAAGACCGCAGCTTCTTTCAAATGATACAAAATATTTACTTGCGGGTGCATACGCTCTTACAAATAACTGGAATACATACTATGAAATTATCCCGGCGTCATTTACTCCCGAAGTAACAGGTAGAATGAGCGGCGGAAATTTCGATTCGGAAATAAGAGCCAATGCAATAATGCTGAATGTCCTTCTCGAGGTTCAGCCAAACAGCGGCCAGATACCGTATATGATAAAACATTTAACACAGGAAGCTGATCAAATGTACTCAACCCAGGAAAGGTCTTTTGCATTTCTGGCTCTCGGTAAAGCTGCTACAAGAACTGCGAACACTGATATGAAAATTGATATCATGGCAGATGGTAAAAAGATAGGTACTTATAGCAACAAAGATTTAGCTCTAACATCGGATAAACTGAATGGTGATAACGTTACTTTATCATCATCAGGTAAGGGTGTTGTATATTATTTTTGGAGCACTGAAGGAATAAAAAAATCACCTAAAATTAAAGAAGAAGATTCTTTCATGCGGGTAAGAAGAAGTTATTATGATTACAGGAGCGGGTACCCAATCCAAAATAATAATTTTAAGCAGGGACAATTAATCGTATGTAAAATATCACTGGAAGGTTCAGATAAATCAGCCGATAATATAGTAATAACTGATTTACTGCCGGCAGGATTTGAAATAGAAAATCCAAGACTATCTGCTTCTACCGAATTAAAATGGAAAACAAAGAATCCGATTAATGTACAATACATGGATATACGGGATGATCGTTTGTTGTTATTTACAAACCTTGACAGATTTGTAAAAAGAGAATTTTATTATATGCTGAGAGTTGTAAGTAAAGGGAAATTCCAATTACCTGTAATTGGAGCGGAAGCAATGTATGATCCCGAATTTCATTCCTATAACGGTGCCGGTGTAATAGAGGTAAAAGGAGAATAACATTGGTAGTTAAGCAACTTTTGGATCCCTTGTTCTCTAAATCTAAGAATTAATCTCCTGGATTCTGGATACTCGATACCGGATAAAAGATCGAGTATCAAGAATCCAGTATCTTTGAATAAAAGTAGCTGGAATATAGGAGAATTGGATTTTATGGAATAGTTCCTATATGATACTATCCTCGAATTACTTCCATGTCCGTTGAATCGGATGAGCTTCAGTATTAAAAATGATTTTATCGAAGTTAAGAGTATTAGGCGGAGCAAATAACAGGTATAAATATTTTAATGTCTCAGCAAAAAAGAAGCTTTCCATATCATCTTCTTTTTCCTTAGTTATAACACTTTTTAAAGATGCAAAACCGACCGGTGTTCTGCAGTATTTAACAATATCATTTAAAAAAGTCTTTCCCATCTCGAGGTATTTTTCATTTTGTGTGTAATGATATAAGTAGTAAGCAGATTCAATAATTTCCGGTCTTAAAACATATTGTGGATAAGTTATTTCCATCGTTTTATAATTAATAAGTTCAGGCTCGATTCCTTCAAGATTCCACATTTTGTAACAAGACGCCTCAAGATTTTGTGCCCTGTTTATATCACCTGATAATGCAAGACATGCAGGGAAAAAAGCATCAAGAGCGCCGAAAATATTTGATGTTCTTTTACCCGTATTCATATCCGAATGTCCATACCAAAAACCGGAACTAACAGAATCTGCCAGGTATTTGTTAATCGATTTCATACTTGCTTCCCACATATTTTTGCAATCTTCGTCTCCGAAAAGCTTCCAGCTTTTTAACAGGTATTCATAATATGAATCTATACCACCGCTAATATGACTATCGGAATTAATCCATTTACCTGTTTCAATGTTGATTACAGAACCGACCAAACCGATTTTTGATCTTCTGTTAAACAAATCAACTAAAGCTCTTTTTGCTTTATCGTAGAATAATTTATTGCCGGTCAATTTACTTAAAGTGCCAAATTCAATTAATAAAGTTCCAATCTCAGCCGGATTGGTTACCTCCCCTGACGTTTCTCCTGATTTTAAATTGATGTATCCGTATGGCATACCGGTTTTTGAATTAAATGCCGGAAGCAGACGTTTACCTAAATCTTCTGCCAGAGATAAAAATCTTTTATCTCTATCTAATTGATAGGATGAAAGCAATCCTCCAAGCATCCTGATTGTAATCTCAAATGTTTTTACAGAGATATTCTGGTCAAATGACAGATGATTCAAAATTAATTCTTTTGCTTCATCTGCTTGTTTTGTTAATCCCATTAATACCATTGTATCAAAAGCATCAACCGGGGTCATATAAAGAGAAACTTTGTACCAATCACGATATGATTTCGAAAGTGGTTTCAGCTCATCATGTCCCCAGGCATATTCTTTATATCCATTCCATGCATGCAAGAACTCTTTCTTAACTTCTTCGGCAAGTTTGTTCTTATCAATATTGATTTGATTTCCTTTTTCGACAGCTGAAAGATTTTGTCCTTGTGTAAATGATAAAGAGAATAGAATAAATAAGATTAGAGAAGTTAATATAAAAGAGGAAAGCGATTTCATAATTATCCTGCAATTTAAGATGTTATAAGAATGTACAATTATATCTTAAATAATAATTATTTCAAACTAATAATGATATAATATTTGGTTATTTAATCTTTAAATTTAGTGACTGAAAGTCCGAGCTAAGCAGATAAATATACTCTAAATTGGATTAAATAATTTTATGTCACCCCTTCGGGTTTTAAACAATTGCACAATTAAGAATTGGGTCAAACGAATTTTATCGTGGTCTGAGAACATTTAAATTAATACGGAAGTTAATTATGACAAATAAATTCTTGTACATTAATAGATATAAAGCTAAGTTTATATAACCTTGTATAAAGGTTTTATTCATAAATTTGCGGGAGACAAATTAATGGATGAAATGATTGCATATTGTGGCTTATCCTGCCGGACATGTCCAATTTATTTAGCTTCAAGAGAAATTGATGAAATAAAGAAAAATAATCTGATTGGAAGCATAATCCGTGAATGCAAAGAGCATTATGGAATCGAATATAATCCTGAAGATATAAGTGACTGCGATGGATGCAAATCTTCAAGCGGTAGAATATTCTCAGGATGCACAAATTGTAATATCAGAATCTGTGCAATTCAGAAAAAGATAAGGAGTTGTGCTTTTTGTGGTGATTATGCCTGCGAAGAATTAAATGAATTATTTAAAGTTTCTCCTGAATCTAAAAAATACCTGGACAGTATTCGTAAGAATACCGGATTTTCTTAAGTGTAAGAAAGGATAACTAAAATAAAATGCACGAATTAATAAGACCTATTGATAAATTTAACTTTTTAATTGGTCATTGGCAGTTAAAATATGAAATACTTAAAAGCATATTTAGTGAACAAGATGAAGGTGAAGGTAAAGGTGAATTTAAAAAGGTATTAAATGATAATTATGTGACATTTAATTACAAGACTAAATTAAGATTGTCCGAAACTGCTGCTAAAGAAATTTTTGCATGGGATAACAAATCAAAATTATACAGGTATTGGTGGTTTGAGGATTCAGGCAATTTTTCATCTGCAGCATGTAATTTTATTAATGATGAGACTCTTTGTTTTAATTGGCATCATGGTCTTATGGTACAGTCCTTTAAAAAAGAATCGGATAATGAAGTTATTCTTAGAATGATGTATCCATCAGATGAAAATCAGTATGATGTAGTATTAAAGGTAACCTTAACCAGGGATGAGTAATTTAAATTATGCTGAATCATTACAGTATAAACGCTAATATGTATTTGAAAGTGTTTGTTATTTAAATAGGATTGCAGGGGATAAATTAAAATATTAAATAATAAATATCCTGTATAGGGAACATATATTATAAATTAATTGTTCAGAAATGAGATCTTCTGTAAAACTGCAAATTATTTTATTCGTATTACCAATTTTATTTCTCACAAAATTTCTATCTGCGCAGCCAGCCTCTGTCAGGTGGTCTTTGACTGCTAATCAAAAAGTCTCTGAAATAAATGGACCTATTTTAGGAGAAGATGAAACATTATCGGATATGATAGTTCATGATTATTCATCTGTCCCCGGCGGAATTGAAAGTAATTGTCAGCGGACTACTATTTCAGGGGAGTATTGGCCAGAAGAAACTAGTCAAAATAATGCCAGGTATATTCAGTTTGCTCTTTCTGTAAAACCGGGTATTACTTTTAATATAGATACAATTTCTATGTACTATACCGGCATGGGCGGGCATAATATGAAACTCAATATCGCTTATTCTACTGATTCTAATTTCACTACATCAACCCAGTTAAATACTCCCGGTGTTCCGATTGCTATAAGCGATAATACTCCTTCTTTAAGTTTACTAGTTTATCAGCTTAATACAGAAATCAATTATGGTCAAAAATTTTATTTAAGAATTTATCCATGGTATACTTTGTACCTAACTACAAAATATGTCTGCTTGCAGAATTTTGTAATATCGGGAACAACAACCGGACAAGTAATACCGGTTCTTCCTATAGTTTCTACCTCGGAAGTAAAAAATATTTCTACAACAACTGCAGTCTGCGGAGGGAACATATCTTTTAATGGTGATGCTGAAGTTACTAATAGAGGAGTATGCTGGAATACAACAGGTTCACCAACTATAAATGATTACAAGACCTCTGACGGAAATGGTCTGGGTAATTATGTAAGTATATTGACAGGCCTGGAAAAAGATACAAAATATTATGTTCGAGCTTACGCTGTTAATTGTATTGGAACAGCATATGGTAATGAGGACTCATTAATTACCAGGAGTAATATCTCTGTACCGGAAGTAATTACAAAAGATTCAGTTAAAGTAATCGGTACTTCTGCATATTTTGGAGGGGAACTGGTGGATTGGGGAGGCAGCGAAATTATTGAGCGGGGTGTATGTTTTAATACAACAGGTAACCCTGATATAAATAGTCAAAAATTAATAGATACAAGTGAATCTAACGAATTTACTTCTATAGCATTTGCCTTAAAAAATAATATAACTTATTATGAATGTGCATTTGCAAGGAATGCAATAGGAACATCATACGGGGAAATTAAGGAAATTAAAATACCATCTGTATTTAATGGAGCATACGCAGATGGAATTCATAAAGATACAAAAGTGCTGCAGGAAGCAATTGATAGTTGTGCAAATATGGGTGGCGGGATTGTACATCTGATGAACGGAATTTATTATTCGGCTCCTCTGGTTTTGAAAAGCAATGTTACTTTACAAGTTGATAGTACGGCAACAATTCTAGCTTCTGCAGATCGTCTGGATTATTACCCTGCAGGATTTGATACGAGCGGTGGAAGAATTCCATCTTCAGTAACAAACTTTATAACATCCTCATATGCCGATAATATAATTATTACAGGCAAAGGCATAATTGATGGAAATGGTAAACCTTGGTGGGATGCTTATAATGCCGGAACTTTAACTAAACGTCCGAGATTAATTCAATTAAATCATGGCAAACATATTTTAATTGAAAATATTACACTTAAAAATTCTCCTCAATTTCATTTTGTACCGAGCTGGTGTATTGATGTTATTGTCCGCAATATTACTATACTTTCACCCAGCAGTTCTCCGAATACTGACGGCATAGATCCTGTAACTTCTCATAAAGTCCGAATATCAGATTGTTATATAGATACCGGGGATGATAATGTTGCTATAAAATCAGGATATAATGATCCTGATTATCCTGATGCCGGTTCATCCGATATAATAATTTCAAACTGTACTTTTTTGCACGGGCATGGAGTATCTATTGGAAGTGAAACGAACGGGGGAGTTGACAGCATGATCGTTGATAATTGTACATTTAATGAAACTGATAACGGGATAAGAATTAAATCGAACCGAACGAGAGGTGGAAATGTAAGAGGTATTACATATAAAAACCTAACAATGAAAAAAGTAAGATACCCGATTTTATTTTCTGAATATTATCCTGATTTTCCGGCTCAAGGTGATCCGGCCCAGACTATTACTAATACAACGCCATATTATCATGATATTACTGTCGAAAATGTTACTGCGACAAATTGTACCTATGGAGGTATAATTATTGGACTCCCTGAAACCCCATTAAAAAATATTTATTTAAAGAATGTTTTCATTTCTGCATCAACAGGATTAAGAATTAGAAATGCAACAATAAATGCAGATAGTTTAACTGTAAAAGCAAACTCCGGTTTATCATATATTTTTGAGGTAAACGGGATAATAACTGATATAAAAACAGATAGGAATGAAAAATTTTTATCGAAGTTTACTCTTTTGCAAAATTACCCGAATCCTTTTAATCCAGGAACTAAAATTATTTATACTATTCCTGAAATCGGACCTGTAAAACTAATAGTGTATAACCTGCTTGGTCAAAAAGTAAAAACTTTGGTGAATGAAATTCAGAAGAAAGGCGAGCATAATATATATTTTTATGCGAATGATTTATCAAGCGGAGTTTATATATATAAGCTGAACGCCGGAGAATTTGTACAGTCAAAAAAAATGATATTGTTAAAATAACCGGTTATGTGTTGTTTTAGATCCATTCTAATCCAAAAAATAATTCGTAAGATATTTTAATTTGAAAAGCCCGGTATAATTTCCCGGAGGCCGGTTATCATAAATTTTTATTTTACCTGCTATCCATAAATATAATAACCCATCACCGCCGTCACTGGATAAGATGAAAGAACTACCGCTTTTTATTGAAACCGGTTTACTATACTGTGAGTTTGTAAGAGTACATTCAATATCCGGTGTAAAAGAGTAGTCCCTTTATCTCTTTCTAATATTATATACTGAATAATCGGTTTTATTTGAAGTTATATATATATAACTGTGCCGCTAATGGTAATATTGAAAAATTGACGGCAGAGTAGGGAAAAAAGAATTACAATTTTTTTTGATACTGGAGAAATGCTTTTATTCTTTTAATTTACTATTTATTATCCCTATTCGCCGGTTACTTTAAAACTCAAAATGAAATAAGGAATTGTACGATTATATTAATAGAACAGCTAAGAATTTAAATATGTTAACTGAAAACCAGCAGAATTTAATTTCAAAATTGCAAAAGAATTATTGTATTCTATAAGATAGAATGGTGATTTAATCATATCATAAATTACATTTGCTAAGTGCTCACACCTCGATGATAAGAAAGAGAAGGCTGCCTCAAAGGCGGCCTTTTTTATTTTATGCTATTAACAGAACCTAAACTTGAGCTCCAGTTTTCAAGTAAGATTACATGTAATCCTGAGATTAATAATAATATCTAAAATTGGTCCTTATTGTAGTTCCCGGTTCTACAACTTTCATTCCGTTTGCAAAAGGATTTCTTACATAAGATAAATATTTGGAATAATTATTATTTAAAATATTCTCAACAGCCAGACTAAATGTGAATGAAGTATAATCCCATATTAAACCTGCATCAATATCATTCCAGGCAGAACTAGCCGTTTCACCAAATACCAGGTCAATTCTTTTTTGGGCATTCTCATAAGTATGCTTTATATATAATTTAATATTATAAAACTTCGGTGATGAAATTTTTGTCGAGATTTGTAAAGGCAGAATTTCAATTAATGGTTTATTGTTTGTCTGGTTTTCTCCATACGTATATGATAAGTCTGATTCAAAATATTTACTGTAATTAAAATGAAGACTTAACCCGGCGATAAGAGCATCAACATTACCGAATGTTTGATATCTTTGCATATCAACGATTGACGAAGCTAGATATACATAGTTAAATATATAAGAGCCAAAGGCATCAATCCTGAAATTTGAAAAATTAAATTCTGTTCTTAGAGTAGTGCGAACCGGTTCTTTAAGATTGGGATTACCGCTCCAATACGGATTTCCCATTGGCCTTTTAAGAGCAACATAAAGTGCCTGTGCTTCCGGTGCTTCGGCAGAAATATCAATTTGATTGCTTAATGTCATCGATCCTCCAAATACATATGAGCGGGAGATGTTCAATCCTAATTGGGGGAATAATCTATTATCTTTAGCATCTCCATATAGTATTTTATAAAAAACGGCTAAGTTCTTATTGCCGATATTTGTATAGGAAATTCCAAATCTGCCGCTTATGTTAAAACCTGAATAAATTATCTTTTGAAAATAATTTGCTGTATAAGAATTTATTTTTGGAATCATATTATTATAGAGTTTCATTGCTCCATTGTTCATTATTATATTATTATCTGCATTCCAATACCGGTAATAAAATTCAAAATAATTTGATATCAATCCGATGGTTAAATTCTTTGTATCAGTTTCCATGAACATCGGGCTTATTCTTAAGTTATTATTCATCAGATGGTCGGTATAATTAAAATATATTTTGAAATCCCTGTATGAAAGTGAAGCATTGTACACAGTACTATTTATTTCATCCATTTGAAGATAGGGGAACGTAACATTTTCGGTATACATAATAGATGCACTATAATTCCAATCTTCATTCATACCGTAAAAGGAAGCTTCACCGTATTGATATGTTGTATTGTTTTTATAACCGTACAAATCTTTGAATGATTTATTATTGCCGGTTTTATATGGATTTCCCCTGGTATATCTGAAGGAGATCCGGTTCCGGAATTTTTCGACAGCCAGGATTAAATTCGTTTCATCCGAATTTCCAAACAATCTGCTTATACTGCTTTCAAAACCAAAATTTTCGGCAGGATTTAAACGATGTATTGCTATAACACCTCCTAAACCTGATTGTAAATTTGCCGATGATTTTACAAGGGATATAGATTGAACATCAATAGGATTAAAACGTGAAATAGGAGCATCCATCCGCATTGGGCAGGCACTTTGATAACGCTCTCCATCAACAACCACTGAATAATCACCTCTTTTAAACCATCAGCGTATATATCCTGTGCAAGTGAAATTCCCTTTCTAACAATATTAAATTCTCCTAATTTTAATACGGATCCTAAATTATCCTGTTCAATAGGGAATTCGCTCCTGTCAATTGAATATTTGTGCCCTACAACAGTAATTTCTTTTAAAGTAAATGTTTTTACTGAATCACTGTTTTGTGCAAATAATTCAATGCTTAAAAATGGAATAAATAAAAAGATAATAGTAGAAATTTTCATTATGTCCCTTTTATCCCTGATTTTAAGATGTTGAAATAATATTAACTTTTTATAGAAATTAAAAAGTTAAGTCCTTCTAATATATATAGAAGTTATCTTTCTTAATATGAGCCTCATTAGGAATAAAAATAGAAAAGTAAGGTTGGTAAAGAAAGCTTATTCAATATAAGACTTCCGATTGAGTAATTTTTTTTTAAACAGAATAGAATATTCATAAACTTTTCAGGGAAACTTCCGAATATATTAATGACCATAAATTATTAATCTATTAAAACAGGGTATTGACATAAACGTCAATGCCCTTTTTTATTTTATTATTCAATCAGTTCCTACAATTTTTAGCAAATTTTAAGAAACCGTTTAGAATATTTTAAATTTGCTATCCTAATTTTGTATCAAACAAAAAAAGGAGATAAAAATGTTTGATACAACACATTTACACCCGATGATAGTTCATTTTCCTATAGCATTATTAATTGTAGGATTTTTATCCGATTTGATCGGGGCATTCTTTAAGAAAGAATTTTTTAGCAAAGCAGGTTTATATTTATTAATTTTGGGTACTGCAGGAGTAATTGCAGCTTACTTTTCAGGGAATATTGCTGGAGATGGTGTCTCTGAAGCAGGAGCACTCAAACAAGCATTGGAAAATCATGAAGAAGCTGCTGAATTATCATTATGGCTGATGGTTATTGTATCCGTTGTAAGGATTGGCATAGTAGTATTTAAAAAATACACCGGTATATTTAAATGGGCTGCAATAGTATTATTCTTAGTCGGTATTCTTTCAATTGCAAGAACAGGATATTACGGGGGTGAACTTGTATTTAAACACGCGGCTGGAGTTCAACTAAATTTAGGTTTTGATTTTAATTCAGATAATTTAAATAATGCGGAAGAGGATTAATTTATTGTGCGAATTTTAATTGTAGAAGATGAAACCGGGATTGCAAATTTTGTTAAAGAAGGTCTCGAGGAAGAGTCGTTCGCAGTTGATACTGCTCCGGATGGAAATTCGGGATTGAATATGGCCTTAACAAATGAATATGATTTAATTTTGCTTGATTGGATGATACCGGGTATAAGCGGTATTGAAGTATGCCGGCAGATAAGGAAAGCGGATATATTAACTCCAATTATATTTTTAACAGCTAAAGATACTGTTCAGGATACAGTTTTTGGATTAGAAGCAGGCGCAAATGATTATATTAAAAAACCTTTTGAATTTGAAGAACTTTTGGCAAGGATTAGAGTTCAGTTGCGAACAAAAGAAGGTGAGCAGTCAATACTGACATTCGAGAATATAAAACTTGATCTTAACACTCACCAGGTGTTTAATGACTCAGATGAAATTGCATTAACACAGAAGGAATTTGCCCTGCTTGAATTCTTAATCCGGAATAAAAATAAAGTATGTACAAGAACAAGAATCATTGAACATGTTTGGGATATACATTTCGATTCTGATACATCGGTAATAGATGTTTATGTAAACTTCTTGAGAAAAAAAATAGATTCTAAAGATAGAAAGAGTTTTATCCAGACTGTACGCGGGGTAGGGTACATAATAAAAGAAAAATGAAAAAGTTAAGCTTAAGAAACCGTATTTCTTTCTATTATTTGGTTGCAACTGCAGTATTAATTTTAATCCTGTTTATTACAATTTATTATGTCGTCCATAAAACTGTATATACTCACCTTGATGGTGATCTTAAAACCGAATCGAGTGAGGTATTTAAAAGTATAGTTATTTTAAATGATAAATTTATATTTGCAAATCCGTTTGAATGGACAGAAAAGGAACATAGTCAAATTGAAGTTAACCCGACATTTGTACAAGTGTGCGATACAAACGGATTTGTAGTAAAAAAAACCGGAAATCTTCTTGATTCCAGATTAAAGTTTTCCCCCGGTGAAAAAGCAAAAATATTTTTTGATGCTGAACTATCGAAGCAGCCTACAAGACAGCTTCAGATGCCTATTCAAAATCCACATGGTAAAGTTCTCGGTTATTTAATAATAGCAATTCCGCTTGAAGAATCGGCTGTCGTTCTTAATAATTTGAGGACAGTTTTATTTTTTGCATATCCCGCAGTTTTAATTGTACTTTTTTTTATAACCAGGTTTTTTGCAGGAAAGAGTATTGAACCTGTCAATAGTGTAATATCAACCGCTGAAAGAATAACAAAAGAAAATCTTGAAGAGAGAATAGAACTACCTCTTCATAAAGATGAATTATATAAACTGACTTCAACCATAAACCAGCTTCTCGATAGGTTGGAGGACGCTGTAATACGCGAAAAACAGTTTACATCCGATGCTTCACATGAATTACGAACACCGCTAGCTGTAATTAAAGGAACATTGGAAGTACTGATTAGAAAACCAAGAGAAGTCCAACAATATGAATCTAAAATAAGCTATTGCATTAATGAAGTTAATAGGATGTCAAATATTATTGACCAGCTGCTGATGCTTGCAAGATATGACAGTGGAAAGATTTCTCCTAATATTCAAAAAATTAATCTAAATGATGAAGTATTATCTGTTGTAAACAGATTGAAGAATCAAACTGAATCAAAAAATATTTCTGTTGAGATTAGTAATCCTGAAAATAATATTACAGTAACTGCAGATCCTAATATGACAGGTATAATATTCGAGAATATATTATCCAATTCAATTAAATATTCTAACCCTGATACTACTATCAAAATCAAGATACGGAAAAATAAAACTATTGCAGTATGTTCAGTTATTGATCAGGGGATAGGTATGACTGAAGATCAGGTAATTAAAATATTTGACCGGTTTTATCGTGCCGATGAGTCGAGAAATTCTAAAGTAACAGGGAACGGACTTGGTTTGGCTATAGTCAAAAAACTTTCCGATATACAAAATTTGAAGCTAGAAATTTTAAGCCAGCCCCAATCAGGAACTACAGTAATTATAAATTTTCCGCTATAATAAAAATTCCGAATTTTTTTAATCATATTTTAAGAAAAGTTTAAAGTTAATTTTAGACTTCATTGACTAATTTTGAACCGTAAAATAAATTAATAACAAATAAACCGGAGTTTAAAATGAGAATAAAGACTTTTATCATATCTGTTTTGTCATTATTGCTTACAGGAATTTTAGTATATGCAAATAATCCGTCTGCTGATTTAACAATTAATAATTTAAAGGATGCCCTAACCGGTGAAACTACTGCAAGCGCAAAATATATGGCTTATTCGAAAAAGGCAAAAGAAGAAGGATACAATAAAATAGCACTTTTATTTAAAGCTGCATCAAAAGCAGAAGGAATCCATGCAAATAACCATAGAGCAGTTCTGGAGCAACTGAGTGTTAAGGTTGGTAAAATTGAACCTAAATTTGAAGTAAAATCAACAAAAGAAAATCTGGAGGATGCAATTAAAGGTGAATCTTATGAAGTAGCTTCTATGTATCCCGGATTTATTAAAACTGCGCAGGAAGGAAATGTTAACCTGGCTTTAATTTCATTTAATTATGCTTACCAGACTGAAAAGAAACATAAGGCAATGTACCAAAATGCCCTGGAAAAATTAAATAATAACAAAGAAAATACACTTTCGTCTCTTTATATGGTTTGTACTACCTGTGGAAATACATATGATGGCAAAGCACCAAAACGGTGCGGTATCTCAATGACTCCGAGAGAAAGGTTTATCACAATTCAATAAATTTTATCCTGAATATCTCATGATTTAAAAAAGTAGGGACGAATTGGTAATTCGTCCCTAAGACTTTCCGGGAAAATATACTCTCTTCTATTTATAAATAGTATTGATTTGCACAAGCTATCAACTCTAATCAATAATCTTCCTCAGCCCCGCTATTATCAGGGACACCGGTATCCTGATTTCTCTTTTCCTTATAATTATTAAAATTGAATCTCATATTCAGCATAACCATTGGTGCTTCTCTTGTGTAATATGTATAAGAGTAAAAATCCGTACCCTGAGAAGTAAACTCTCTTTTCCCGGTTTTAAATAAATCCCTAACCTGCAGTGTAAGTGAAATTGCCTTTTCAAATAAATCCTGCTTAACTGCTGCATCGGTTCTTAAAAAACCTTCGTACCTTCCCTGTGAAGAGACCGAAGGACTATTGTACCTGATATTAAATTGCAACTGGGTAGTTTTAGTAATATTAAATCCGTTGTTTAACCTGACATTCCAGTTAAAGCTTTTCCTTTCAAAAGGAATCTCATTTAAAACTCCTTTTATCCTGTAATCATAAACATCACCCATAAGATTGACATTCCACAGCTTTAATACAGGATCGAAAATTAACATAAACTCGGTACCCAATGAATAATCAGTTCCAACATTATCAAATGTATTAAGAGTAACATTTTCTGCATAAGCAGATCGAATCCTGTCAATTCTGTTATGATTAATTCTATAATAAACATCATTATTAAAAGTTATAGTTCCAAACAATGTTTGAAAACCGAGTTCGTAAGAATCAATTAATTCAGGTTTAAGATTCGGGTTGCCGATCCGAACATTATTGGGATCCGACCATGTTAAAAATGGTTCGAGATTCCAGCCGTGCGGTCTGTCAATTCTTCTGGTGTAACTTGCCATTAATTGAGTTACACTACTGAATTTATAAGATGAATGTATAGAAGGAAAAAAATCCCACCTGTTAATAGAAAAATTATTGTTAATATCTGTTAATTCTATCGTTCTATAAGTTAGTTCGGTTCTTAAGCCGGCCTGGTAGCTGAAATTATTCCATTCATTTGAATAGATAGAATAAATTGCAAGCTCACTGATATTGGATTTGATAGAATGGCTATAAAGTGATTGAAAATTATAAGACTTATTAGTTACATCATAATCAAAAAGCCCGTTTGAATTTTTTTCGAGTTCTATTTCTCCTTGTGAACCAGCTTCAAACTTAGTGTTTTCTCCCAAAGGTAAAGTATAATCAATCTTGCCCCTGAAATGTGTTGATGGTCCGCTTTCAGTTGTTTTTTTGCCATCCGTCTGAATTCCATCCTGAATACTTGAGGAAACCGCTGATTCGTTAGAATTATTCCGGCTGGCAAAAAATTCACCTGAGAGCTGATGACTGTCCAGGTTGAATTTTTTTACGTAGCTCGTAATAAATGCAAAATAGGAACCATCCCTGCTGCTGTTGTTATTATTAAGGTAATAAATATTTTGTGGTTCCAAATCAGACCATTGAGTATAATTTGAGATTTGATTATTTATGTGATCTCTCGTCCCGAATCTTCCTGACAGACTTAACAAATCGCTGCTGCTTAAATTGAAATCAACACCGCCTCTCAATCCAAAGGAAATATGACCGTGTTGTCTGCTTCCGTTTGAGTTAAGAAATGAAGTATTATTACCGATTTCAAATTGTTTTTCATCTAGGCCATTACCAGGTGAAAATCTCCGGCGATAATTTATACCAAAATTATAATTAAACTCTTTGGTTTTATTTTCAATTATAAGATCAGCCCCATATTTGTCCTTTGCACCTGCATTAACATTAGCAACTCCAGTTAGGCCCAAATTCTTCTCTTTCTTGAACTTAATATTTACTATACCTGCACTACCCTCAGGATCATATTTAGCCGAAGGATTTGTTATAATTTCTATAGTTTCGATTGAACTTGCAGGAACTTGCTGGAGTACATCCTGAGCATCCATAACGGAAGGGCGTCCATCAATTAAAACAGTAAAATTACTGCTTCCTCTAAGACTTACGTTCCCGTCTATGTCAACTGATACTGAAGGTACATTTTCAAGTACATCGGCAGCATTCCCGGAAATAGAAGTCGGCATTTTACTAACATCAATTACTTTTCTGTCGATTTGAAATGATACCGGATTACGTTCTCCTTCAACAATTATATTTTCCAGATTTATTGCCGTAACTCTAATAAAAATATTGCCTAAATCAAGAATATTAGTAGAATTAACTAAAACATTTTCAATTTTCTTTTTTTCATAGCCAATGAATTGTACATTTAAATAATATTTCCCAAATGGAATTCCACTAAGAGAGAATACACCCTCTTTGTTAGTAATACCTCCGGTTACTTGAGTACTATCAAGCTTATCAAAAACAACAATATTTGCGTATTCGACCGGGGTTCCGGAGTCCAAATCCAATACTTTGCCCGATATCTTTCCCTGGTTTCGTTTGTCTTCTACCTGGGCATATGATAAATAGCAAAATGTGATTAGAATATGAACAGCAATGGTAATCTTATTCAAATTTAATTCTCCCTGTTTTTATATAAACACTTATTTTATATAGATATTTGACACAAATAAAGCGGATTAGGTTTAATTTTATTTAACACTTTAACTTAAAAATATTATTAAAAACAGAGAGATACTTCAAAATTAATATCCCATTATCAACTTTTATCCGGCAATTATCATTAAATGTTCCTATTACCTAAAATTAATTATTCGCAATATATATTATTGAATTATAAGTAATGTTTGAGTTAATAACTAAAGATACTTTATAAATTTCAAAATGGAGTGCTTAATGAAAGGAAAGATCTATGCTTTGTTCATAGTATCCCTGATTACTTTTATGCAGGATACTATATATTGATAGGAAGAACAAGTTACAAAAACAAATTTACTCAACAATTTTTATCAGAATCCGATAATAAGACATAGTATTCTTGATGAATTAGCAGATTAAATTAATAGAGGATAAAATGAATATAAACAAAGAACAAAGAACCGAAACTGCGGAATTATTGCAATTGGTTACTTTTAATATTGGAAAAGAAGAATTCGGTGTTGATATTCTCCATGTTCAGGAAATAAATAGAATGACACATATTACCAAAGTTCCTAACGCACCGCATTTTGTAGAAGGAGTAATAAATCTGAGGGGAAGGGTTATACCTGTTATCGATCTTAGGTTAAAGCTTAAAATTGAAAAGAAAGAATACGATAAAAATACAAGAATTATTGTAGTTGAAGTTGAAAACAAAACCATCGGGTTTATTGTTGATTCGGTAAATGAAGTTTTAAGAATACCTGCAAATCTTACCGAAGCACCTCCGGATATGGTGTCTGGGATTGAATCAGAATTTATAAAATCAGTTGGAAAGCTGGAAGATAGACTGCTGATTCTGATAGATATTCAAAAAATCATCCTGAATAATGAAATGAAAAAATTAGAAAAGATGGAAGCTGTTAACGTATAATTATTTAATATTTAAAGAATTATCATTTAAAAAAAATATTTATTTGCGATAATATTATTAACGAACAATTCATATTCTCTTGCTAACTGGGATAATGATGGAAGAAATGGAAACAAAAATAAAGAAAAATTTTGAGTCGTTAAAAGACAAAGATTCCGAAGAAAAAATACTTTTGCTGGAATCTTTATATGATACGAAATTATCCGAAGATGAAATGAATTCTGTTTGCGATTTGATTACCGACAATGATAAAGGTATAAGAAATTCAGTTGCATATTTATTAGTGAACAATGCAAATGAAAAAATTTCACAAAAAATAGTTCCGTATGTCTCTTCTCCCGATATTTCAATAAGAAATCTTGCCGGGGAAATTTTATTAAAAATAGGTTCAAAAGCTGTAGATGCAATGCTTGAATATATTGATGTAGGTAATGATGATGATAAAAAATTTATTATAGATGTACTTGGACTGGTCGGAGATAGCCGTGCAAATACAAAAATAACCAAGCTTTTAAACTCAAGTGATAATGAGAATGTTATCCTGGCTTGTATAGAAGCTTTAGGCAATTTAAAAGCTGAAAAATCTCTTTACCATATAATGGCTTTTTATGGAATAAATGAATTATATAAACCTACAGTAATTGAAACCTTAGGAAAGATAGGTTCACGTGCAGCGCTTGGTTTTATTTTGTACAAATATGAAGAAGAAAATGATGGCTTGATAAAATTTTCAATAATTGAAAGCCTGGGATTAATCGGGGATGAAGAAACATTCTTTTTTCTTCTGGCTGAATTAAATGAAGATAAAGGTCCGCTGGTTTGGCCGATCATTAAATCAATATATGATTTAAAAGAGAAATTTGGATTTGATATCCCGTTTGATGAAAGGATGAAGAAAATTATTCTTCAGACAATTATTGATGCCAGTATTGAATATAAGAAAATTGCAACCAGTTTATTATTAATTTTTAATGATAAAGAGACAATGACGGTATATTTAAAGATATTTGGAGACGATGAAGAAATTGATCAAATAGTTTCTCCAAAATTCTGGGAAAATCCCCAGTTGGTTGTAGAAATTATAGCAGGTATGCTATGCTGCAAACCGAATAATATTAAATCTCTTCTGAACCTGTTAAAAGATGTAATTCAACTGGACGGAGAAGAGAAATATAACTCGATGCCTTCGTTGCAATTGAGAAATCTAATAGATGCTTTAACACAATATTTATCGGATCATGATGAAGAAGTAAGAATGTTGTCACTGGAAATACTTTTTATCCTGGATAAAAATATTGCTGTTCTTTTTGTTGATGACTTTGCAGAAGATAATAATATCTGGAACAGGCTAAAACTTGTTGAAATACTTGGCGAAGTTGTTCATCCGAAGGCAGATGAAGTTTTGATAAAATTGTCAAATGATCCGGAAGAAATGATAAAAGAAAGAGCTGATTTCTGCCTTTCTAATAGAGATATTAATCAAAAAGCCCCGGGCTTAAGACTTGAATAAAGAATGGACAATTACTCTAATACGACTTTAAAAAATATTTCACAAAACGGTTTTACAAAATCTCAAATAATGTCCAGTCAATTATTTGATAAATGGAGACAGTTTATTTATGAAAATTGCGGTATTTATTTCCAGGACAACAAGAAATATTTATTGGAAAGCCGCTTACTGAAAAGAATAAATTACTTGGAGCTGGATTCCTATGATGATTATTTGAGTTATATAATTAAAAGTATTAACGGAAATAGAGAAAAGAAATATTTATATGAAGCGATTACAATAAATGAAACTTATTTTTTCAGGAATCAACCACAGCTCGATGCTTTAATAAAAACAATAATACCGGAAATAGTGGAAAAACAAGGAAAAAATAATAAAACTAAAATCAAAATCTGGAGCGCGGCTTCTTCTTCCGGTGAAGAGGCTTATTCCATAGCTATTTCTATTGCGGATTTGCTTGCACCCAGATATCCGAATTTAGAGTACGAAATTGTAGGTACAGATATTAGTTATGCTGTCATTGAAACTGCAAAACAAGGTACTTATAAAGAATATGCAATCCGGAATACACCAGCGTATTATCTGAGAAAATATTTTACAGTCAGTGGAAATAGCTATCAAATAAACCAGGAAATTAAAAAATATGTTTCTTTTAAATTATTGAATTTATATGATATAGCAGGGATGAGGAGCATGTTTAATTTCGATGTAATATTTTGTGCAAATGTCCTGATTTATTTTGATATGAATTCTAAAATTAAAGTTGTAAACCAGTTATATAATTCCCTTAACAAAGGGGGGTATTTATTTATTGGATATTCGGAGACTTTACATAATATATCAAAAGCTTTTAAAATTTTAAGCTTTCCTAAAACAATAGGTTATAAAAAAGAATAAAGAAAAATGAAAAAAGTAATATTACTTGCTGATGATTCGCCTTCAATTAGAAAGTTTGTGGCTTTTTCCCTTGCAATGAAAGGATACGAAATCATCTCTGTTTCTGATGGTATGGAGGCTCTGGAGAAACTTCCTACTGAACCAATAAATCTTGTAATAACAGATCTAAATATGCCGAATGTGGATGGATTTGAGCTTATTAAAGCCATACGGGGAAATGAAGAGTTGAAGGAAATTCCTATAATAATTCTGTCTTCTATGAGCGGGAACGAGGAGATAGAAAAAGGTATGAGCTGTGGAGCAAATTCTTATTTAATTAAACCTTTTGATCCAAAAAGAATACTGTACGAAGTTTCAAAATATTTAAATTGAGGTAAAAAAAATGTCATTAAAATTCTTAGTCGTGGATGATTCAGTAACAATGAGAAGAATTGTTGTAAACTCTTTAAGAAATATTGGATACGACAATTTTGTTGAAGCTAATGAAGGTAAAGAAGCCATAGAAAAAATAGTATCGGATGATCAAATAAATTTTGTAATAACAGACTGGAATATGCCGGGAGTTTCCGGGCTGGATTTAGTTAAAACCATTAGAAGTAATGATAAGTATATGAATCTCCCTATTTTGATGGTTACTACCCGTGGTGTAAAGGAAGATATAATTGAAGCACTACAAGCTAAAGTAAGTAACTATATTGTTAAACCATTTACACCTAATATCTTAAAAGAAAAAATAGAACAAATTTTAGCCACAGTATAAAGAGAGTAACATCATGAATCAACCATCAAATATAGCAGAACTATTTGAAAGATTAAATGACTTGAAATCCGTCTTTAAATATGGCCAAAAATTGATTCCTATAATCCAAAGCCTATTAGATTTTATGTCTGAAACCGTTCCGCTATTGGAAAATATTAATGCTTCAATATCAGAAAGTACAACAAAAATTCCTAAAGCTACAAATCAGATAAATAATGTAACCAGCGCTACAGAATTGGCTACAACAGAAATACTGGATATTATAGATCTTATATCGAGCGATATTGTTGAAATTGAAAAGCAGTTAAATGAAATTTTTAAAGCTAAAGAAGAAAAACATAATATTATCAAAAAAATGAGAAAACTTATTGATAATACAGAAGTTATAAAACTTTTAGATAAGTATGAGAAGTTGGATGATGTTGCAAATCAATATAATCAGATTTCAGAATTAACTTCAAAAATTAAGAACAACTCATATAATATTACCCTGTCGCTTCAGGTGCAGGATATTACCTCGCAGCAATTAGCAGCAGTAAATCATCTGATTAGTTCTGTCCAGTCAAAATTAGCATCATTAATACTTAATCTTGAAGATACAAGTATTAATGATATTGATACAAATAAGATAATTGTTCCGGAAGGTTCACATTTTGATCCCAACGCCAATTATTCAAAATCCGACGGAAGACAGGATGTGGTTGATTCTATTGTTAACAGTCATAAAACATCACAAGATGAAATAGATAAATTATTCTCATAATAATATGGAAGCTATACAAGATTACCCGTTATTAAAAGATCCCGAAATGAAAGAGATACTCGAAAGTTTTCTGATTGAAACGAGGGAAATTTTAGAGAAACTCGATATAGATTTAATGGAACTGGAAAAAAGAGCTGAAGACCAGGAATTGCTGAACCAGGTTTTCCGTTCTTTTCATACAATTAAAGGTACTTCAGGTTTCTTTGGGCTTAATAAACTAACCAGTATAACGCATAAGTGTGAAGATATTCTTAATAAATTAAGAAAAGGTGAAGCTAAATTAAATCCTAACATTATGGATTCTATCCTTTTATCTTATGATAAAATAAGAGATCTGCTGGTAAGTATAGAAACTAATTTCAATGAAGATGTTGACATAGATAAAGCACTTAATGATTTGACAAAAACACTTGAATCACTGGAAAACAATAGTCCAAGTAAAGCTGCTAAAAATAAAGAGAAAGAGCCGCCTGCTAAAAGCAAAGCCAAAGCAAATAAACCAAGAAAAACAAATAAGACATCCGGAACTGTAAAAAATAATAAACAGGGAAAGGTAAAGGAAGATAAACCGGCTTCTAAAGATAAAACTTCTGAAGAACATGAAGAGATAAAAGCTGAAAAAGAAATTGAAGTCGAAACTGTTGAGAAGATAGAATTAGATGAAAATCTTATTGCTGTTGAGGAAAATAAAACTGAAACTGACGATTCCAGCAATCTAAAAGATAAAAAAAATGCTATTACCAGGTTAAAAGAAATCAGTCAAAAAGATAATACAATAAGAGTTGATGTTGAACGTCTTGATGAACTATTAAATATAGCTTCCGAATTAGTATTAGGCAGGAACAGATTGGCGCAGGTAAGTTCTGAATTTGCTTTAGAATACGAGGGGACAAAACTCTCGCGGGATCTTGCAGAAGCAACCAGGCAAATTGATTTGATGATGAATGAACTTCAATTAGTCGTTATGAAAACACGCATGGTGAAAATCGGTAAGGTATTTAACCGTTTTCCGCGGGTTGTTAGAGATTTATCAAAAGAATCAATGAAAAATGTAAAGCTGGAATTGAAGGGGGTAGAAACCGAATTAGACAAAACTTTAATTGAAGAAATAAATGATCCTCTTGTACACTTAGTACGTAATTCAATTGATCATGGAATTGAATCTCCGGAAGCAAGAAAAAAGAACGGTAAAGACCCCACGGGTACAATTACACTTTCTGCCGAACACGAAGGGAACCATATTATAATTACAATTGAAGATGACGGTAAAGGCATTGATCCAGAGGTAATTAAAGAAAAAGCTATCAGTAAAGGATTAATTTCCAGAGAGAAAACAAAAGAAATTACAACAAGCGATGCATATAATCTAATTTTTCTGCCGGGATTTTCAACTGCGGAAGTAGTAACAAATATTTCCGGACGCGGGGTAGGGATGGATGTTGTTAAAACAAACGTAACTAAACTGCGCGGTTTAATAAATATCGAATCTAAAGTAGGAGCAGGAACAAAAATTATTATTAAGCTTCCTCTCACACTAGCAATTATTCCCGGTATGATTGTCAAAGTTAATGAACAACCCATGGTTATACCGTTAAATTCAATTATTGAAGTAGTAAGAGTACATCTTGACAATATAAATACAGTCAGCGGACGTGAAGTAATCAGGATGAGAGACAGCGTTATCCCGTTGATTGGGATTGATGAGTTGCTTACTGGTGTCACTTATCAAGAAGATAAAGTATGGCAGTATGTTGTTATTGTTGGGATTGCAGAAAAACGATTTGGAATTAAGGTAGATCATTTAATCGGTCAAAAAGAAATTGTAATTAAATCACTTGGAACTTATTTGGGAACTATCGAGGGAATCGCAGGATCTACAATTTTAGGTGATGGGTCAGTTATTATGATTCTTGATATTGGTGAACTGATTCATAAATTAGAATCGCAGTGTGAATAAAATGATAAATGTAATAGTAGTTGACGATTCGGCATTTATGAGGAAGTCAATCTCTATTATGCTTGAAAGTGATAAGAACATTCAGGTAATTGCTACTGCAAGGGACGGGGAAGAAGGTTATAACCTCACCAAAAAACTTCATCCCGATCTGGTTACAATGGATATTGAAATGCCGAAGATGGACGGACTTACAGCACTGCAAAAAATAATGCATGACTGTCCGGTTCCTGTTATTATGGTCAGTTCCTTAACTTCTGAAGGTGCAGAATTAACTATTAAAGCTTTTGAATATGGAGCTTTAGATTTCATCCCTAAAGAACTTTCCTATATTAATGTTAATATAATTAAAATAAAAGAAGATCTTATTCGCAAGGTCAAGGAAATTGTCAGGCAGAACTCAGTTAGAGAAAGATTAAAGAGACTTCAAAAATTAAGAGGGCCTTCAAAGCTTGAGATTAATCTATCTAATGCTAAATATTTACCCAGGATTGGCTATAAAGCTGTAACAATAGGTATTTCTACAGGTGGACCATTATCATTACAAAAAGTTATTCCACAGCTTTCAAAAAAAATAAATTGTCCTATTTTTATAGTTCAGCATATGCCGCCTAAGTTTACAAAATCTTTGGCAGATAGACTAAATAGTATGAGTGAACTGGAGGTGAAAGAGGCAGAAAATAAGGAAGCAGTTAGAGATGGTGTTGTGTATATTGCTCCCGGCGGTTTACACATGACTATTGACCGGAATAATTTAGGTACATTTTTTGTTTCTATTTCTAAAGAACCATCTTCTTCTTTGTATCGGCCTTCGGTTGATGTGATGATAGATTCCGTTGTAGATGGTTACGGGAAAAATACACTTGGTATTATTATGACAGGTATGGGAAAAGACGGTCTCGAAGGGATCGGAAAAATGAAGCAAACAGGGGGATATTGTATAGCCCAGGATGAAGAATCATCTGTAGTTTACGGAATGCCGAAAGCCGTAACAGAAGCAGGTTTTGCCGATGTTATTGCTCCTTTGGATAAAATTTCAGAAATAATAAACAAGGCTTTTTAACATGAAAGAAACTTTTGAAGAATCGATATACAATGAAATTGAATTTGTCAGAACTAAAAAAGGAGTTATTAAAGCGCCCCAGGTAAATATCGTAGGTAAATCAAAAATTTCCGTTGAGGAAGAAGGGCATAACGGAGCAAAAATAGTTGTTAAAAAAGACGAAAACGATACAATTAAAGAAATAAAATTTATTTGTTCTTGTGGAAAAACCAAATCAATAGTGCTTGACTATTCTGAATAATAATTTACATCTGGTTAGTTTTAGCCAATTTTATTCTTACCTCAAATACATATTAAACAGTAAAGTGCAAAAATAGAGAAGGAATTCACATTTTGGGTGGATGGCATTTCTTTTGAAATTCAAGGATGCATAACTTGGAGATGAAATGGCTGCTACCAACATAAGAGTTCTTGAAGATTTTATTGATTACTGCTCTCTTAGGAATAAAGTAATCAGTAAAAACATCGCTAATATTGGTACACAAAACTATAAAAGGGAAGATGTTGTTTTTAAAGATCTGTTAAATGATAATATTTCACTGTTAAAAACAACTGAACCAAAGCATTTCGGACAGGTAAATTTTGAGAGTGAAAACAAAATCACAGTTGATAACAGCAAAGATATGGTATCGGGGGTAAATAATGTTAATATTGATGAAGAAATGGCAGAATTAGCAAAAAATACCCTTCAATTTAAATTAGCATCAAAGAAATTAGGGGATTACTTCAAGATACTTCAAGGTGTAATTAAGGGAGGAGGATTATAATTTTGAAAATTGCAAACAACTTCCCGGGTTTCAACATTTCAGCAAAAGGCTTAAGCATTCAGAGAAAAAAGATGAATGTTATTGCTGAAAATATCGCAAATGCCGATGTGCGAAATGCTAATGGAATTCCTTATAAGAGGAAATTTTTAACTATTATTCAAAAACAGGATCCTTTCCAGTTCCAAGGAATACCGCCGCAGAGTACACTGCAGATGAATACAACAAACAAAGATCATATTTCAACATCACCTGAAATCTCGGTAAATAATTTTGCTAATGATGATTCTAGTCTTATCTCTGAACAACAGCAGGATAACTCTCCCGGTGAATTAGTTTATGATCCTGATAATCCTTATGCAAATGCAAAAGGATATGTGGAAAATTCCAATGTAAATATTATAAATGAAATGGTTCAGATGATTGCAGCAACAAGAAGTTATGAAGCTAACCTTACAGCTCTGAGTTCTTCAAAGCAGATGGCAAAAGATTCCCTGGAGATTTAATAAATGAAAATTTCTACAAATAATATTGGTAATTATTCAATCAATCATGTTCAGAAGGCTGTTATTCAAAAAGCAGCCCTGCAGAAAAACATCAATCAGACAAAAACAGATTTATCTGCAGATGAAAAAAGTTTTTTTATTGATCGATACCCGCAGAAAAAAGATGAAATTATTGATTATCATTTCTATCAAAAAGGCGGAGCAATGTCCGGTGTAAAAGTCGGTCATTTGTTCGACAAAAAAGGATGAGACATGAAAATAGGTGAAATAAACAGCATTTTACCAAGTGCAACTCTTCTTGATAAAACCGAAAAACCAAATAATACGGATTTTAAAAATGTATTGACTGATTTTATCGGTGATGTAAATAAAAGCCAGATCGATTCTGATAATATCACAAATGATTTTATTGTTGGGAAAAATGTCGAACTTCAGGATGTTATGATCTCGGCAGAAAAAGCAAAAACCAGTCTCGAACTATTAATGGAAATTAGAAATAAAGCCATTGATATGTATAAAGAATTAACCAATATGCAAATTTAGAAAACATGAATAAAAATCCTCTAGAAGCAATCCTAAATCTATTTAACAGGTTTTCACTCCAGCAAAAAATTCTGGTTGTTGGTAGTGTAGCTGCAACCGTAATATTAATCGGCATACTGCTATTCTTTTTAAATGAACCTAATTTTTCTCCACTCTATTCAAATTTAGCGGAAGAAGATGCATCTAAAGTTATTGATTATCTGAATACTCAAAAAGTCCCTTACCAGATAGAAAATAATGGTAAAACCATTGAAGTGCCTAAAGACAAAGTATATGAAACGAGAATGGCTCTTGCAGGTAAAGGGATACCGACTTCCGGGATAGTTGGCTATGAAATATTTGATAAGAATACTATGGGTATGTCCGAATTTATGCAGAAACTTAATTACAAACGTGCATTGGAAGGAGAACTTGCAAGAACTATTATGCAGGAAGATGGAGTTCTGGGAGCCAGGGTACAAATAGTAATACCCCAAAGATCAATTTTTAAAGATGATGAAAAGTCCCCGACTGCATCGGTTGTTCTTAAATTAAAGAACAATTATATGATGACTAAAGGCAATGTTGCAGCAATTGTTAATCTTGTTTCCAGCAGTGTAGAAGGATTAAAACCGAATAATGTAACATTAATTGATACAAGGGGAAGAATACTTTCTAAAGAGTTTGAAGAAAGCCCGGTGGCTTATTCAAGTTCAAAACAATATGAGATTAAACAGAATGTAGAAAATTATCTTGCCCAGAAAGCTCAATCAATACTGGATAATATTTTAGGACCCGGCAATTCTGTTATTCAAGTTAATGCTGATATAGATTTCGACCAGATTGAAAAGACAATGGAAATGTATGATCCCGACAGTCAGGTTGCAATCAGTGAACAGACAACCAAAACAGAAAACTTAGGTAAAACCTCGGGAGATTCTTCTTCGCAGGTAAGTCAAAATAATACTACCAACTATGAAATCAACAAAACAGTTCAGAAGGTTGTCCAGGGAACGGGAAATATTAAAAGGCTGAGTGTTGCTGCAGTAATAAATGATATAGCAAAAGAAGTTAAAAAAGGAGATAAAACAGAAACTGTTTTTGAACCGCGTTCTCCGGGACAAATGAAAAAACTTGAAGATATTATAAAAAATGCAATTGGTGTTGATCAGGAAAGAAAAGATCAATTTTCAATTGAAAATATTTCTTTTGAAACTAAACCGTTTGAAGATCTCCAGGTGGAAAAACCCTCTTCAATTATCAACAATTTTGACGGATATTTTAATATTATTTTGATCATCCTAAGTATAGGCGGAGCAATGTTTGTATTGAAGAGTTTGATGTCAAAACTTAAAAATCAAAAATTAGACTTTGGTAATGTAGACCAGTATGAAGGTAAGAGAATTGAAAGTTATAAAGCTCCGGCTGAAAAAAGTAAATCAAGTAAAAGAATAGCACCAAAATCTAAACGGGAATTATTACCAATCGGTGATATTGAGGATGATATTTCCGATGAAGCCGCTACAAGACAACGCCAGCAGGAAAAAATTGCTAATTATGTTGCAAAAAACCCGAACGATACAGCGAAATTAATTCATTCATGGATACATGAAGACGAGTTATAGGATTTAGAAATGGCTGAAAAAGGTTATAAAACAACAGATATTGCAGGGATTCAAAAAGCTGCACTTTTATTAATCGCTTTAGATGTTGAAACTGCTTCCGAAGTATTCAAGTTTTTAGATGCATCGGTTGTAGAGCAAATCTCAACTGAAATTTCCAAAGTTAAAAACATTCCTTCCCAGGTTGTTCATCTTGTAATGGATGAATTTTATACCATGGCAACAGCACGCCAGTATGTGCTTGAAGGCGGTATCGAATATGCTCAAGCCTTACTTGAAAAATCCTTTGGACCCGGCAAGGCTACGGAAATAATTGAAAAAGTTAGAACTTTGACAACGTTGAAAGGATTTGATGTCCTAAAAAAAGCCGATTCAGCACAGTTAGTTAGTTTTCTGAATAAAGAACATCCCCAGACTATGGCCTTAATCCTATCTCATTTAAATCCTAATCAAACCGCAGAAGCACTTCATGAACTTCCTGAAAATGTTCGGGATGATGTAGTTTACAGGATCGCCACATTGGGTAAAATATCACCTCAAACTTTAAAACAGATTGAAAAGGTTGTTGATGATATGGCTGGTTTCAGCATGTCTCAGTCCTTAAGTAAAATTGGAGGTACTAAAAGCTTGGCAAATATATTGAACAAGACAAATGCTTCTATGAGCAAAGAAATTCTTGAAAAACTTGAAATGCAGGATGCGGATGTTGCCCAGGAGGTAAAGCGTTTGATGTTCTTATTTGAAGATATACTTAATATACAAGATAAGGATATACAAAGAGTACTAAGAGAAGTGGATAGAAAAGATCTTGCTCTTGCTCTGAAAGTTGCTGATGATAAATTGAAAGAGAAAATATTTGCCAATATGTCCGAAAGAGGGTCGGATTTACTTAAAGAAGAACTTCAATATATGGGTATGGTAAAACTAAAAGAAGTTGAAGCAGCTCAGGCTAAAATTATTGATCTTATAAAAATGCTTGAAGAGGCTGGTGAAATTAATTTGAACTTAAGAGGTAGTAAAGAAGAAGTTTATGTTTAATGTAATTAAAATGAAACCGGTTTCATCGAAAAAACTTTCTATCAGGTTTAAAAGCGAGCTTGATGAAATTGAAGAGCGAAAAAAGCCGGTTGAAAATCCATTAAAGGCTCAGCTTAAACAAAGATATGAAGAAGGATTTAAGGATGGTTACGAAAATGCCAGTATTGAAATTGAGAAGATATATAAAGAGAAATTTATCAAAAAAGTAGATGAATTTAATAAAATTTTAAATACTATTGATGAGAAAATTGCCGGGTATGACGGGGAATTTGAAAACCTTGTTCTCAAGCTTTCATTTGAGATAGCACAAAAGGTTACAAGACGGGAAATAAATAAGGATTCTATAATTGAAGATGTATTAAAAGATTCTTTAAGAAAAATTCTCGGTGCAAATTCCGTTATTATAAAAATTCACCCGGAGGATTATAAAATAATTAATGAAGATAATAACAAGAAAATATTTTTTGACGAGTCATTTTCTAAAGTAAAATTTGAGCAGGATGATAGGATTGAACCGGGCGGTTGTGTTGTTGAAACAGAGATTGGAAATGTTGACGGAAGAATTTCTTCCCAATTCAATGAATTGAAAAAATATTTTTATTCAAATTAATTGTACCAACAAATTAATGGAAATGAATTTAACACAAAATTATATAAAAAAATACAGCGGTATTTTAAATCGTGTTGAGTTGATAAAAGTGAACGGGAAAGTATCCGATGTGGTTGGACTTATTATTATATCAATAGGTCCTAATGTTTCATTGGGTGAAGTATGTACAATTGTAGATAGAAATGGTAAAGAAGTCTGCCAATCTGAAGTTGTTGGTTTTAAAGAAGGAAAAGTGCTCTCAATCGCTTTGGGAGAAGTTCATAATATCTCACCGGCTTGCGAGATTGTTGCAACCGGAAAAAGTTTTTCAATTCCAGTAGGAAATGAATTATTAGGAAGAGTAATCGATGGATTAGGAAATCCGATTGATGGTAAAGGTGAATTAAATTGTCCGTTCATGTCCAACATTCATCGTGAACCACCAAGTCCTTTAAAAAGAAGGAGAATTGATACTCCGCTTCAAACCGGAGTGAGGTCAATAGACGGATTATTAACAGTCGGCAAAGGGCAAAGAATGGGAATATTTGCCGGGAGCGGTGTTGGCAAAAGTGTAACCCTGGGAATGATTGCAAGAAATACTAATGCTGATGTTAACGTCATTACATTAATAGGTGAAAGAGGCAGGGAAGTACGGGAATTTATAGAGAAAGATCTGGGTGAAGAAGGATTAAAAAGATCTGTAGTAGTAGTAGCAACTAGTGATAAATCTGCACTTGTTAGAATAAAAGGAGCTTATATAGGTACAACTATAGCCGAGTATTTCAGGGATAAGGGAATGGATGTTGTTCTGATGATGGATTCCGTAACCAGGTTTGCAATGGCACAGCGTGAAATAGGACTTACAGTCGGAGAACCGCCTACATCAAAAGGATATACCCCTTCTGTATTTGCTATTCTTCCAAAACTGCTGGAAAGAGCGGGAACAACTGAAAACGGTTCAATTACAGGTTTTTATACTGTATTAGTCGATGGTGATGATATGAACGAACCGATTGCCGATGCAGTCAGGTCCATCCTGGACGGACATGTAGTATTATCACGAAAACTGGCAAACAAGGGGCAGTATCCGGCGGTTGATCCCCTTCAAAGTGTCAGCAGGGTAATGCCTGATATTGTGACATCAGATCACTACCAGCGTTCGATGATTTTTAATGAAATACTAGCAACTTATAAAGAGGCTGAAGATTTGATAAATATTGGTGCCTACGTAAAAGGAAGTAATCCCCAGATTGATCACTCACTTCAAAAAATTAACTTGCTGAGATCATTTTTAAAGCAGGATATGAATGAAAAAACACTTTATGATTTTACAGTTTCCCGTTTAAACGAAATTATTGAAAAACCTTTAGCCTGATTAATTACATATGCCGAAATTTAAATTTAAGTATGACTCAATAAAAAAAGTTAAAGATTTATTGGAAAAAAAAGTTCAAAAAGAAATTGCCCTGATAGACTTGGAAATTGAAAGAAATATTATCGAGAAGGAAAAGCTGATTAGAGAAATAGAAAATAATTTTAAGAACCGACATAGCAATAAAGTTTCGGAACTAAAAGCAGTTGAAAATTACAAAACAGCGCTTGAAAAAAGAGTTGAAATAATTCAAAAACAAATTGCCTCATTAAATAAACGTAAAGCAGATAAAGTAAATGAACTGGTAGAAAGAAGTAAAGAAAACAAAATCTTCCAAACACTGGAAGAAAACCATTTTGAGAATTTCAAATATGAAGAAAATCTTAAAGATGAAAGCAAAATAAATGAAATTGCTACCCAAAAATATATTAGAAATAAAAGCTGACATGAAAATATCAAATATGCTGGTCTTTGTTGCTGCATTTATTCTTGTTACGGTTGGATTAATTATCCTTAATTCAATCTATTCGAACATTTTTAAATTTGATTTTTCACCCGTTTCAATGACAGACTCACTATCGGTTGCTAGTACAATATCGAAAAATGATCCTGAATTTGAAATGAATAAGCAATTAAGTAAAAAAGCTGAACCAATTCAGGAGAAAGATTCTGCTAAAGTCGATATAAATTTAGCAAAAGATAGTATTGTTACTCCGCCTCCAAAAGCTGACTTTGTTCCGCAGGTTATTCCCGTAAATAATAAACCAGCCGATAAGGAAGAGGTGAAGAAAACAGAGCTTGCACAAAAAAGTGTCCAGCAGGGAGCAGTCAATCAACCTGTACCTGTTAACGAAAATGAAGTGCTAATTAATAGTTCCGGTTCAGGCTCAAGTGTTGATACTATTTACCAAAAGTGGATAAAACAAACAGCTAAATTATATGAATCTATGGATCCTAAAAAAGCCGCTTTGATAATTAAAAAGTATTCCGAATCAACGGCCAGAGATATTATTTATAAAATGAAGAAAAAGAAGGCAGCCGAAGTTTTGGCTGAACTAGATCCGGCTACTGCAAATAGAATTGCACAATTTCCGGGTGATAGCCCATCTATTTCAAAAAATTAATGTGACTATAAAGAAATTTAATATTGTTGCGATAATAAAAAATGAATACAAATATATTTGATTTTCAAAACGGTGAAGGTTCGATGCAGTTTAATCCACTTTTTTTACCAGCAAATACTTTTATCAATAATGCAGGGACTGTAAAATCGTTTAAGATAAGCAATAGTTCATATCTTTTTTCTGATATTATTAAAGTATTTACAGGAGCAGACCTGGTAAAAAATCCGGATGTACGATTGAATTTACCTTCTGATACGTCTTCCAAACAAGTACCTGCCGGGAATATCTTCTCTTTTAATTTAACTGGTATCAATGATTTGCCGGATTTGAAAGCATCAAATAATGGTAAGGTATCATCATCTAGTCTAAAAGAAATAATTGCATTACTTAGCCAATTGTTCCAGGCAGGGCAAAACAATTCACTTCAAGAAGAAATTTCATTAGTTCCGAATAATTCTGCAAATGATAAGGTGTTAACCGGTGATGACTTAAAAACATTTCTAAATCAACTAAATAACCTGGCTAATAATACAGATATAAAAGGCAACTCTTCAAAAGAAAAAAATAAAGCAGATAAAAATACAAAAGAAATTATATCTAAAATTCTTGATTCATTAAATAGCAGTGGACCGGTGTTAATAAATATTATTGGTGACAATGAAACACTTAAAATTGAGTTAAATAAAACCGGGGTCGAGGCTGTTGATAATAAATCCGGGACTAATAATTATAAAAACAATTTTATTACCGATTTACCAAGTAAAAATAAGATCTATATAAATCCGGATAAATTTGGAAATAATGAAGAAATTCAAACTAATAAGTTGACTATTCCTGCTGAACAGGCTGCTCAAAATTCGAATATACTTTCAGCAGAGCAGACTGAGCAGGATTCAATAACAAATGTTCAGGTTACTGGTTCAAACAAAATAGAAGAATTACAATTAGGTGTAAAGGAAACCGAAGCATTACAAGATGATAATATATTAACAGCAGGAACTAAAAATAAAACCGAAGATACCGGTTCAAAAAACATGTTCCAAAAATCGACTGGTTCTATAAAATCATTCAATGTTGATGAAAATTCCGGGAAGAACGATATATATAAATTAAAGTTTGAAATTGTTGATAATGAAAAGAACATAAAAGAGATTAAAAATAATCCTAATCCGGGTGATGCCGAAGATTTAGCAAACAAGTCATACGTTGTCGCGAAAAGTAAACCCGATACATTAACAATAGAAAATCTGGTTGCTTCAAAAAACAACTTAAAAAATATAAATAAATTATCAAATCAGTCGAATAATACTGCTGTTAAAGCAGATGTTAAAAATGTTCCTAATGCCAAAATTGAGATTGGGAATACATTCGGCAAGGCTAAGATCAGTTCAAAAAACCCAGATACATTTTCCTTAAATCCGAAAAATGACTTTAAGATTGCAGAAGATAATAAAAAAGCGGAATTCTCTGGAAAAATAAAAATAAATGAAGATAAACCGGAACAGGAAACTAACAGGATTAAGTCCACAAAAAATGATAATTATAAATCTATCAATCTTAAGCAGAACAATACGAATAAAGTTGAAAATAAAAAGCAGGGAACTCCTGAAGAAATAACCAAGGATTCAAATTTTAATAAAGAAGTAAGCAAAGAAATTAAGGTTGCCGGAAGGGAAAGCCAATCCATAAGTCATAAAGAAACAGTTTCCAATTCGCAATTAAATAATAGTGCAAAAGTTGATAATGCCGGTAAAGTCAGCTTGAATAATTCTTCGGAAAATAATTTTGGTGAAAATTTATCTGGCAATAAGCAGGAGTTATTAAATAATTCAAAAGGGCATGACCAAATTTCAAATGACAGGAGTGAAAATGGCTTTTCTTCTTACTTAAATAAAATTGATGTTAGTCATATTCAAAACGATAAAAGTCCGGTTTACTTAAAAAACATGGCTGATCAGATGAAAACAATAGATTCAAGTGAAATTGTTAAAGAAATATCGAAATTAGCTTCGGACAAAGATCAGAAAAATATTGTATTAAAATTAGTTCCCGAAACTTTAGGCAAAGTTAAAATATCTTTAGATATATCAAATAACATCATTCATGCTCATGCAGAAGTTGAAAACGAAGCAGCTAAATCTTTAATGCAAAATAACTTAGAAAATTTAAAACAAGCATTATCTCAACAAGGAATGCAATTGAATTCTTTAAATATTTCTCTTTCAAATCATCAAGAGCAAAAATCGAATAGATCCTATTTAACTAAAAGAAAGTCTACCTATGCAGAACCTCAAATAGGAGAAATTGATGAAAAAGAGCATACTAACGTATCAAAACATTACGGCTATAATACTTATGAATTTTTAGCCTAGGAGTGAAAATGGATCTAAACAGCATTACAAATAGTGGAGCAGTAAGCACAGCCACTTCAAGTACACAAACAAACTCCAACAGCGTTCTTGGGAAGGATGATTTTTTAAAATTGCTGATTACACAGTTAAAAAACCAGGACCCAATGAATCCTACTGATGGAACTGCATTTGCATCCCAGTTAGCACAATTTAGCTCATTAGAGCAGTTGTCCAATTTGAATGATGCAATTCAGCAGAGTATGAACAATAGTTTATACTTAACCCAATCAATCAACAATTCATTAGCTTCTAATTTGGTCGGGAAGAATGTATCCGTTTTATCTGATTCGGTTGCTAATACCGGTCAGGGTGAAACACAATTGGGTTATACTTTGCCTCAGAATGCTGCATCAGCTTCAATTGAAATACAGGATGAATATGGTGCAACAGTAAAAACTATTCAGGGAATACCTTTATTGGCAGGCGACAATAAAGTTTCATGGGATTTTTCCGATAATGATGGAAATGAATTGCCGGAAGGTAAATATACCTTTAAAGTGGATGCATATGACGAAAGTGGAAATAGTATAACCACACAAACTTATAGTTCGGGAACAATTGAAGGAATTAAATATTCAAGTTCCGGTGCTACAGTTTTAATAAATGGTGTACAATATAACCTTTCCGATATAATGGAAATTTTAGGTAATCAATAAGGAGTAAATCAATGATTGAAATGAATGGTATACATGTACCATTTGTACCAATTGAGCCGGGAAAGGATATCAGCAGAACCAATGTACAGGATCCTTCCACTCCTTTTAAGTCGATTTTCCAGGAAGAACTTGAAAAACTCAAGTTTTCCAATCATGCTCTGAAAAGGCTGGAAAACAGGAATATAAGTCTTTCGGAAGCTGACCTGGGAAAAATTCAGAATGCAGTTGAAAAAGCAGAATTAAAAGGAGCAAAAGACTCATTAGTAATGATGAAAGATACTGCTTTCATCGTTAATATTCCGAATAAAACAGTAGTTACAGCAATGTCCTTAAATAATTCGGAAGAAAATATTTTTACAAATATTGACAGTGTAGTTTTCGCATAAGAAAATAAATAAATAACAATAGAGCGGGACCTTTTGAGGACGCTCTGGATTCGACTGACTGACTGATGTTGAATCAAAACTAAAAACATATAATCCTTAGGAGGTTATTATGGCACTTCTTAATTCTCTCTTTGCCGGTGTATCCGGATTAAAAAATCACCAATCAATGATGGATGTAATTGGTAATAATATTGCCAATGTTAATACAATCGGTTTCAAAGGATCGAGAGTAACATTCAGCGATACATTTAACCAGTTTGTAAAAGCAGGTACAAATCCGACAGATAATACAGGCGGTACAAACACATTCCAGATTGGTCTTGGTGCAAAAGTAAATTCTATTGACAGAAACTGGAATCAAGGTACTTTTCAAACAACCGGTATTACTACGGACTTAGCATTGCAAGGAAGCGGTTTGTTTGTATTAAAAAGTAATGGTGAAAATTTTTATTCCAGGGCCGGTGCATTTATTTTTGACGCTGATGGTAAATTAGTAAGTCCTCAAAATGGAGCAATCGTACAGGGAAAAGTTGCCAATTCAGATGGTATTTTACCTCCCGGCAACAATCTTCAGGATATTGTAATAGATAAAAATTTAAAACTTCCTGCCGTAGCAACTAACCTGATTAAATGGGGCGGCAACCTGAAAAGTAGTTCTGAATTAACCAGGTCAGAGAATGTTGTTATGAGAGGAAATATTCAGAATGATGGTGATTTTACAGATGGTACAACTACAACAGTGTCAACCACTGTTTATGATACTTATGGCGATCCATATACATTGAATGTGAATTACCAGGAAACCGGGACAGCAAATCAATATAATATGACCTGGGAAGTACTCGACTCAAGTGGTACTTCTGTCGGTACTTCTGCCGCACCTGTTAGTCTTCAATTTGCTGATGATGGCACCGGGAATATGGTTTTAGATGCAGCTTCACAGTCCAAATTTGATCCGACTGCTGCAGGTTATGATGCAAATTCGGCCGTCGCGTTAAACTCAGTAGGTTCGGATTCAGGAGATTTACAATTTCAGCTTGACGGAATAAATACAACAAATCAAATTAGTTCAAAAACAATCAGTATATCAGCCGACGGTAACAGACAACCAAATGTAGTAAGCGGTTCAGTAACAATTTTCGATTCTTTAGGCAATTCTCATCAGGTTACGTTAAAATATACTAAGATTGCAGATAATCAATGGACATGGACAGCATCAGTACCAGGAACCAGCACCGACAATGGTCAGCCCGCTTCTTCTACAGGAACAATTGCTTTTAACGCAGACGGAACACTAGATCCGGCAAATATTTCACCTAACAATCCGCAATTAACATTTACACCTACTGGTGGTGCGAATCCGCTGGTAATTGATTTAAACTTCGGAAGCGGTTTTGACGGAATTACACAAACATCAGCAAGCTCAGTTGTATCAGCTTTAAACCAGAATGGTTCTGCTTCGGCAACATTATCAAATCTTAATATAGATCAATATGGAAACATAGAAGGTATTTTCTCAAACGGAAATTCCCGTACACTTGCCCAGGTAATGGTTGCTACATTTCAAAACCTGAATGGACTTATTAGTGTAGGTGATAACCTTTATTCAGCATATGCGAACTCAGGTGAACCAAGGATCGGCAGCTTGGGTGAAGAAACAGGTACAACAGTACAATCAGGTGCACTTGAGCAATCAAACGTTGATCTTTCTGAAGAATTCACTAAAATGATAGTATCACAAAGAGGTTTCCAGGCAAATGCCAGGGTAATAACCACTGCAGATACATTACTTCAAGAAATAACAAATCTGATAAGATAATTAGTATGTGAATAATTATCATAGAGCGGTCTAACCGGCCGCTCTGTTTAACGGTTGAAAATATAATTTACAATACCCAGAACTTGTCAATTTCAACCATCTGTATAATAATGACCAAAATATAATCGGTCAGGCAAATTATTATTTCATTCGATTCTTTCGCAAAAACAATGAAAAAATCAAAGATGATTTAATTTAGCTTCCAAAAAATCCCGTCAATCAAAGCAAATTCCGAAAAAACAACCAATAAAATTTTTTTAAAATTGGATGGCATATCTATTGATTTAACTAAAACACTATGGCAGAAGAAGAAAAAAAACAAGAACAGCCGGAAGAAACACCTGAACCGGCAGAAATAAAGAAAAGCTCATTTTTTAGTCAAAAAGTGATCTTGATAGGATTACCTCTTTTTATCGTTCAATTAGTAGCGGTTTATTTTATAACTGCAAATTTTCTCTTAAACAGAGTTGAAGGCTCTACGCCGAATGGCAGCCGGGCTAAAACTGAAAATAAGAGTGGAAAAGAAGGTGCAAACAAAATCGAATTGGGAAAATATATCTTTTTAATAGAAGATGTAATTGTAAACCCGGAAGGAACAGAAGGAAAAAAATTGCTTCTTGCTTCAGTTGGGTTTGACCTTTCTAATGAGAATGAACAGAATGAGCTGAAAAGTAAAGAAGTGCTTGTAAAAGATGTAATAGTATCTACATTATCAAGTAAAAGTCTTGAGCAGCTTTCGGACAGTTCATACAGGGATAAGCTAAAGAATGAAATCGGGCAGAAAGTTACAACTTTAATTCCCGATCTTAAATTAAACGCAGTTTATTTTAGTAAATATATCATTCAATAAAAATGGCTGAAGTACTTTCGCAACAAGAGATAGATCAACTTCTTAATAAAGTTAAGAGTGGAAAAGAAAAAGAGGATGATGTAATTGTAAAATCATCTGAGAATGAAGTCATACCTTTTGATTTTCGTCTTCCTAACAGAATCTCTAAAAACCAGCTTAGAACTATCAGAAATATAAATGAAAATTTTGCTGAAAGTTTCAGTTCTTTTTTAGTTACAAAGCTTCAATCTATGGTTGTAGTAAAAGTAACAACTGTAGATCAGATTTATTATTCCGAATATATTTTATCGGTTCCTAACCCTGCATGCCTTTTTACTTTTGAAATAAAGAATTCGGACATAAAAGGTATACTGGAAATAAATACTGATTTAGCTCTAACGCTTGTTGACAGGCTTTTAGGAGGAAACGGTAGCAGCACAAAACAATCGAAATTAATTACACCTATTGAACAGAAGGTCCTTAGTGCTGTTGTAGAAAAAATAATGCAGGATTTAAAAAAGGCCTGGCAGGTAGTCGGCAGCTTTGAATTTGGAATCGAAAGATTTGAACCCGATATTGATTTCGCACAGATTACTACACAAAGTGAATCTGTTCTCCTAATTTCTTTTGAAGTAATGATAGGAGACCAGCCGTTTATGATGAATATTTGCTTCGCTACCTATGCGTTCGATTTAATTTTGAATAAACTTTCTTCTCAAAAGCTTTCTTCTGTAAGGCCAATGAAATATGACGGTACAACATCGGAAGAAATATTAACTAGTCATCTTTACCACACGTTTATCCCTCTTACTGTAGAGTTTGGCAAAGGAAAAATTACAGTACAGGAATTAATGGAACTGCAGAAAGGGGATATTATTGAACTGGAAACCGGTGTTAACGACGAACACACAATTAAGATAGGGAATAAGGTCCTTTTTTATGGAAGAGCCGGAAATCTCAACAAGCATAAGGCTATAAAAGTAACAAAAAAAATAATATCAGAAAATCTAAACAGGTAAACATTCATGGCTGACAATATCGAAAAAGACCAAAACAACGATATAAATAACGAAGAACAACAGCAGGCACCTGAATCCGAAAAGGATACAAATCAAAATGTACAGGTCGAAGCTAATGTTGCTGATTTCGATGACCTGGAGGAATCAAATATTCGTGATAAAAATTCTTCCGATAAACTGGACTTTCTAAAAGATCTGCAGCTTAGTGTTTATATTGAATTAGGCAGAACCCAGATGCAGATAAAAGATATTCTCGAACTGGAAAGAGGTTATGTAATAGAGCTTGATAAATTAGCCAGTGAGCCGGTAGATATTTTTGTAAACAATAAAAAAATTGCCGAAGGTGAAGTTGTTGTTATTGATAAGCATTTTGGAATTCGTATAACCAATCTGAACGAAGCGACAAACAGGTTAAAAGGATTGTATTAATGGGCTTTTATGATATTGTTAAAGTTTTCTTTCCGCTTGTATTAATTGTAGGTATACTATATACCGTACTTCACTTCGTAAAAAAATCAGGATTTTCCATACGTACCAATAACTCGAAATTATATAAGAACCTGAATGTGAAAGTCATCAGCAACCAGATGATTATGCCGAAGAAATTCATTTCAATAGTAAAGATAAAAGATAAGTTCCTGGTGCTCGGAGTAAGTGAAAATTCAATAAACATGCTTAAAGAATTTGATGATGAAAATGAATATGAAGAACAAGTATTTAATGAAAAAAATAGTGAGAATAATTTTCTTTCTATTTTAAAAAAGAATTTGGGATTTAAATGAAAAAGTATGTTTATATTTTTTTGATATTATTGACTGTTTTTGCTGTTTCCCCGGTGTTTGCTCAGCAGGCATCTACTACTGTTCCAATCCCTAAGATTGGAATAAACATCGGGACTTCTGAGAATCCTAAAGATGTTTCAGTTACCCTGCAGATTCTTCTCCTGATGACGGTGCTTTCACTCGCACCTTCACTTTTGATAATGACTACATCCTATCTAAGAATAATTATTGTCTTCCATTTTCTTAAAAGTGCTTTAGGTACCCAGACAATGCCGCCGAGCCAGCTTTTAGCCGGAATAGCTCTTTTTATTACTTTTTTTGTTATGGCTCCTACATGGAGTAAAGTAAATGATGTAGCATTAAAACCCCTAATGGACGGTAAAATAAAGATGGAAGAAGCTTATGATAAAGGGGTTGAACCTATCCGTGATTTTATGTTTAGAAATGTAAGGGATGAAGATCTTGCACTATTTATAAACCTGGCAAATTTAAAAAGACCTGAAAACAGAAAAGATTTACCGACATATATAGTTATCCCTGCATTTGCATTAAGTGAGTTAAGAGCCGGATTTATAATAGGATTTTTCCTTTTTATTCCATTTTTGATGATTGATATGATTGTATCCAGCATACTTATGTCTATGGGTATGATGATGATCCCACCAATGCTTATATCACTACCTTTTAAAATTTTGCTATTCGTTTTAGTGGACGGTTGGAATTTAATTGTCGGTTCAGTAGTAAGGAGTTTTACGTAAATGACTGAAGAAATAGTTATTGAAATAATTAAAGAAGCATTCTTAACAACATTTATAGTAATTTTACCTGTACTGGGAGTATCTTTAATAGTTGGTATAATTATATCGATTTTTCAGGCTGCAACTTCAATACAGGAAATGACTTTGACATTTGTACCAAAAATACTTGTTACAGCTGTTGCAATCATTTTTCTTCTTCCTTGGATGATGGATAAAATTATTTCCTTTACATTAAAAATATTTTCCATGTTTCCAGGTATAATTAGATGAACCATATTCTAATTTTCGACTTTATAATCGTACTGTTGATTTTTTTGAGAATACTGGCTGCATTTCTTGCTGCTCCCATTTTTAATAATGCAGCAATCCCGGCTCTTGCTAAAATATTTTTAGCATTTGTAATTGCATATATAATTTTCTTAGTAAGAGATAATTCTGCAGTTAAAGTTGAAACAAGCCTTTCCTGGCTTTTTATTAATGCCAGTAAAGAAATAATTACAGGTTTATTAATAGGATACTCATTAAATCTGGCTTTTTATGGCTTTTCGTATGCAGGAAGTCTTATCGGATTTGATATGGAACTATCTATGGCTCAGGCATTAAATCCACTGGATAATACCAATACCAATATAATAGGTGAAGTAATTTATATGGGGGCAATATTAATATTTTTCCTTATTAACGGGCATCATTATTTAATTAGAGCACTTTCATATTCTTTTACGGTAATTCCACTGGGGAAATATTCAATTTCAAAACCTGTTTATGATTTAATAATAAAATATTCAGCTGCTGTTTTTATCATTGCCGTAAAAATTTCTGCACCTTTCTTAATATCTTTCTTCCTTATAAATGTAGCCGAAGGAATAATAGCCAGAGTTATACCGCAAATGCAGGTATTTTTTGTAGTACAGCCTTTAAAAATAACTATAGGATTTGTGTTATTAATTATGACTACTCCATTAATGATGTTTGCAATAAAAAATCTTCTTAAATCTTTTGAAGATAATCTTTTCATCTTAGTTAAAGCAATGGGAAGTTGAAATGGCTGAGTCTGAGGGACAGGAAAAAACCGAACAACCAACGTCTAAAAAGCTGACTGAAAGCAGGGAAAAAGGGCAGGTTGCCAAAAGTATGGAGATCAATTCCCTGGTTATCTTCACTTCCGGGTTGATGTTTCTTTATTTTACAAATTCGATGATCGGTGAAAATCTTTCAAAGCTGACAATAAAAATTTTTAATTCTCTGGATGTACTGAATTTAGATCTCAATTCATTCCGGTTATATGCAAAAGACGGACTCTGGTTCATGGCCTTCACAATTGTACCAATATTTATAGGTTTATTTATTACTGCTTTTATTGCTGCAGTTTCACAAGTCGGCTTTAAAATGAGTTTTAAAGCAATGGCTCCAAAAGCAGAAAAATTTAATATTTTTAAAGGAATAAAAAGGGTATTTTTTTCTCCAACATCTTTTGTCGAAGTATTAAAATCGTTATTAAAACTTGCAGTTATTTCCAGTGTAGTATATTACGTGATGAGCGACTTTTTGCTCCAGTCTACTAATTTAATTGAGGTTTCCGTAAGTGAAATAACTGCCTTTATGATTAAGGCGGTTTTTCAATTAACCTGGAAGATAGCAATCATTTATGCGTTATTTGCTGCTATTGATTTTATCTATCAGAAATATAGTTTTAAAAAGCAAATGATGATGACAAAACAGGAGGTGAAGGAAGAAGTCAGACAGACTGAGGGTGACCCTTTTATAAAATCTCGTATAAGAAAAATTCAGCATTCAGTTTCAAGAAGCAGAATGATGCAGGAAGTTGCTAAAGCGGACGTTGTAATAACAAATCCGACTCACTTTGCAATTGCTCTAAAATATGATTTGCAAAAGGATTCGGCTCCCAGGGTTCTTGCAAAAGGTGCGGATAAACTGGCGAGAAGGATAAAAGAAATTGCTGCTGAGCATAATATACCGATGCATGAAGACAGGGAACTGGCCAGAGCATTGTATAAATTCTGTGAAGTAGGAGAGCAAATCCCTGAAAAACTATTCAAAGCGGTTGCACAAATTCTTGCATATGTTTATCAGCTTAGAAAAAGCAGAAAAAGAAGAATGATTGTATGATGAAAAGTGTAGGTAAAAATACAGATATTCTTTTAGCATTTGGCTTGATATTCATTTTAGGCTTGATGCTGATTCCGCTTCCTCCTACAATGCTGGATTTCTTTCTTGCAATGAATATCAGTTTTGCAGTTTTAATTCTTATTGTTTCCTTATACATACAGTCACCGCTTGATATTTCTATCTTCCCGGGATTATTATTAGTGCTAACCCTATTCAGGTTAGCTTTGAATATAAGTTCCACAAGGTTGATTTTAATTCAGGGAAATGCAGGAAAAATAATTAATAGCTTCGGTAATTTCGTTGTCGGGGGAAATTTTGTTGTCGGTTTTATTATATTCATCATCTTGGTTGTTATACAATTTATCGTAATTATTAAAGGTTCAGGAAGGATATCCGAAGTAGCTGCACGTTTCACATTGGATGCTATGCCCGGTAAGCAGATGGCAATTGATGCCGATTTAAATACAGGATTAATAAATGAAAGTGAAGCAAGAGCAAGAAGAGATTCAATATCACGGGAAGCTGAATTTTATGGAGCAATGGATGGTGCTAGTAAATTTGTAAAAGGTGATGCTATTGCAGGCCTGATAATAAATGGTGTAAATATTATCGGTGGTTTTATAATCGGTGTTGCTCAAAGAGGTTTAACCTTCCAGGATGCTTTAAAAACTTATACTATTCTGACAATCGGTGATGGTTTGGTTTCACAAATTCCCGCATTATTAATTGCAACTGCTGCGGGCCTTGTTGTAACAAGAAGTGCTGCCGGAACTGCATTAGATCTACAAATGAAAAAACAGCTCCTTTCAAATCCGAGAGTTCTTGGAACTGTATCGGGTGCTGTTTTCTTATTTGCATTGGTACCGGGTATGCCTACCGTTCCTTTTATACTCCTGAGTATTTTCCTTGGTACCGGTTCATATCTTAGTAACAAGAAATTGAAACAAGCTGAAAGTGTTGCAACTGTTGAAGAAGAAAGTGAAGAACCAGGTGAAGAAAAAGTTGAACAATATTTACAGGTAGATCCGATTGAAATAGAAATTGGCTACGGATTAATTAGCCTTGTAGATGAAAAGCAGGGTGGAAATTTATTCCAGAAAATTTCATCGACAAGAAAATATATAGCATTGGAATATGGAATTTTGATACCGCCAGTAAGAGTCAGAGATAATCTCCAACTCGATCCAAATCAGTATCTAATTAAAATAAAAGGGAATATAGTTGCTGCATTTGAAATTTATACGGATCGGTTTTTAGCGATGAATCCGGGTCATATAAAAGAAAAATTAAGCGGAATTCAAACAGAAGATCCTGCTTTTAATTTACCAGCCTGCTGGATTTCTCCGGAAGAAAAAGAAAAAGCTGAACTGCTTGAATATACAGTTGTTGATAGCACATCGGTTTTATCAACTCATTTACAGGAAACTTTAAAGAAGAATTTCGATAAAATCCTATCGCGCCAGGCTGTTAAACAATTGCTGGAAAATCTTAAAAAAGATTATCCTGCAGTAATTGAAGATATCAATGCCGAAGTGTTGCCTTTAGGCTCAATACAAAAAGTATTACAGAATTTATTAAGAGAATTTATCCCGGTAAAAGACTTAGTACAGATTTTAGAAGCACTAATTGATTATTCAAAAGCGACTAAAAATATTGATGTATTAACAGAGTATGTCAGGCATTCAATTGGTGATACAATAGCTAATATATATAAAGATAATAATGAAATAATACGGACAGCTGCTTTAGGAAATACCCTGGAAACTTTAATTACAAGATCTTTACAAAATCAAAAGGAAACAACTGCAACTCTGGGTTTAAATCCTATGCTGTTAAAAGATCTGAATCTGAAAATTGATGATGTAGTAAAGAAATTCAGATCTCTTGGATATCATCCTGTAATCATTACTTCTGCAACAATAAGGATGTATTTTTACAGGTTAATCAATTCGAGTTTTCCCGAAGTTGCCGTACTGTCATATTCGGAACTTCCTTCACATATTGAAATTGAATTCATAGACAAAGTGGAAATAGAAAATGCAAATTAAAAAATTCTTTGGTCCAACATTAAAAGATGCAACAGTTCAAATGAAAGAAGAACTGGGAAGTGAAGCAATTATACTTGGTTCACGCTTAATCGAAGATGTTTCTGAATTCGGTAAAAGAAAAATGTTTGAAATAACTGTGGGATATGATGAGAAAATCAAACATGAAGTTGAAAAAACTGAAGAAGAATTCGAAACTGATCCAAGTTTCGTTGATGAAATTGCTTCACTTACAAAAAAAGTATATCCATCCGGAACGGAAGCAAATAACCGGTCGAAAGCAGCAAAAATCTCTTTACCAAATATGCGGGTTGAAAGTGATAAGAAACCACAGTTGTTTGAAGGAGTTTTTCCTGCAGTAAATAAAAAACCGGCATTGAACGAAAAGCAAAGAAATATTGAGCAGGAAATAGAAGAAATTTCAGATTTACTAGTCCACCGTGAAATATCGAAACCTTTGACATCGGTTATCTTAAATCAGCTTGACCAGTATAAAAAGTTTTTACATGAATCAAACATTGACAGTTATGTTCTCTCTAGCATTGCTTCAATGATCCCGACAAAGAATTTTGAATTATATAAAGACAGCAAGCCGAAAGTTGTTTCCGTTGTAGGACCCACGGGTGTGGGAAAAACAACATGCATTGCAAAATTGGCTGTAATTGCAAAAATACTTCATAATCTTGACGTAGGTTTAATTTCTATTGATACTTATAGGCTTGGAGCAATTGATCAGTTAAGGATTTTTTCAGAGATAAGCAATATTGATATGCTTATTGCATATGAACCGGAAGAGATGCCTGAGCTTTTAAAAAGCTTCAAAAACAAGGACCTGGTTTTTATTGATACCGCCGGCAGAAGCCAAAAGAATTCCGAACATCTTGCCAAAACCAAGATGTACGTGGATAAAATTAAAGTAGATGAAACTTTTCTTGTCTTAAGTGCAACAAATTCAACAAAAAACCTTTTCGATACTGCAGAGAAATTTAAATCATTCAATTACAATTCTTTTATTTTTACAAAAATTGATGAAGGAGTAGCATTCGGCAATTTATTAAATACTGTAACCAATTTTAATCTGCCGGTTACATTTCTTTCAAATGGTCAGGTTATACCTGATGATATAATTTCAGCAGATTCCGAATTTATAGCAAACCTGATATTTACCGGGAAAATTGGGAAATGATTGGTCAGGCTGAAAGACTTATCAAGCTTAGAAACCTTGGGAATGACAAACCCAATTCTGGTGATCAAAAGATTATCAGTTTTACCTCTGGAAAAGGAGGAACAGGGAAGACTTTTATTTCTCTCAGCATTGCATATATCCTTTCAACATTAAACAAGAAGGTTTTATTTATTGATGCGGATTTAAACTTTGCTAACTCCAACATTTTGTTAAACACTATTCCTAAAACAACAATTGATAATTTCTTTAAAGGGAATAAATTATTAAAAGATGTAATTACAAAATACAATTCACATTTTCATTTAATATTCGGGGAATCAGGGGAAAGCGAACCGCTGGAACTTAAGAATGAGTTAGTTGACAGGTTATTTAACAATCTCTATAAATTAAAAGAAAATTATGATTATGTCATTATTGATACAGCTTCAGGAGGACAAAAGGGACTAATAAATCTTTTATCATTTTCAGATGTGAATATTATTGTTACTTCTCCTGAACCAACAGCCGTGATGGATGCTTATGTAATGGTTAAACTGCTAAATAATGAAAAATATAAAGGGAAAAAACTTATTTTAGTTAATAAATGCAGCAGTGAAGAGGAAGGTGAAACAGCCTTTAATAATATAAAAACAGCATCCGGTTATTTCCTTAAAGATAATGTAGAATTTTTAGGATATCTTAGTTTTGATGAGAATGTATTTAACTCAATTACCAAACAAGAATTATTAATTATAAATAATCCATCTGCTCAAATCTGCAGCCGGTTAACTAAATTATCAGGGGCATTAACCGATATCATTCAATTGGCTAATATTCCGCACTCAATTTCCGGTCATATTGCAAATCAATCAAATTTCTGATTAAATCAGCCTGTTTTACTAACTATAAAATTTTCCCTTCTTGGTATGTTATTTGAATTTTTGAGATAAAATTATGCAAAAGGTAATTATACAAATCGGATTATTATTTTTTTTTCTTGCGGTAATCTTTTTTGCGAAGATGGGTCTACCAATTCAGGATATTTTACTCAGGTCAATAATCTTATTCTTTGCATTAACCATACTGATAAGCGCAGTAACATTAATTTTTGTTAGACTTTTGCACAAAACATCATACAATGATGATAATTAGTCAAAATAAATTTAATGGGAATAAAGTTTATGGATAATTCACAATTATGGAATGAATATAAAGTTTCTCCTACCCCCGAATTAAAGAAAAAAATAATGATGAATTATACAAGACTTGTTCACTATGTAATACATAATTCCAGGTTTATTAACCTGGATATTCTTGATGACAGGGATTATTTCCAATTTGGAATTGAGGGTTTAAGTGAAGCTATAGACAGATTTGATCCTGATTACGGGACTAAATTCGAAACTTATGCAATACAAAGAATTAGGGGAAAAATAATTGATGAATTGAGAAAACTTCAGAAAAAAAGAAATTCACCGGATGGAGTAAATTATAGCAATGTTTCGCTGAATAGTACAATTGATGAAGATGAAAACTATACTCTTTCCGATATTATACCCAGCAGCTATGATAGTCCCAACGAAGAAGTTGAAAAAAATGAAGCAATTGAATTTTTGACCGAAGCAATAAAGAGTTTACCTGAAAGAGACAGAATGATTATAAGCTTATATTATTTTGAACATTTGAACTACCAGGAAATTTCCAAGATCCTCAGCATTACCGTTTCCCGGGTATCACAGGTTCATTCGAAAATAATCAAAACTCTTAAAAGCAGGCTGGCTTATTTAAATGTTTGAAAAAGAAAAAAATATTGTAGCTAATGTAAATAATATAGAAATGATGGAAATAATACCGAATAACAATTCTTATCTGGAAAGACTTCATAATATAAGAAATCTTCCTTCAATTCCTCTGATAATATTTGAAGTATCGAGGCTTCTTGAAGATCCTATGACTAATGCTTCGGATCTTGCAGAATTAATTAGTAAAGACCAAGGAATGGTTACGAAAATATTAACAATTGCAAATTCACCATTTTATGGTTTATCAAAAAAAATTTCTACAATTGAATTTGCAATAGTTATTCTCGGATTTGAAAACATAAAGAATATTATCATAGCACTTTCGATGATTGGAGCTTTTAAGGGAAAAGGTAAAAACTGGAACAGGAAGAAATATTGGCATCATTGCCTGGCAACAGCAAGCATATCAAAAAAACTAGCCGAAGACCTTGGATATCCAAAATCGGGTGAGGCATTCACAGCCGGTTTACTTCATGATCTCGGTATAGCAATAATACAATTATATTTTAACAAGGAATACAATAAAATCTACAAACTCGTTAACTCTAATGATCTCAGCTTTCTTGAAGCAGAAACTGAAGTCTTAAATATTAGCCACCAAGAAGTTGGACATTTTCTGGTTGAAAAATGGAATTTACCCAAAGCTTTATGTGATTCAATTCTTCATCATCATAATCCGGAACAAGCAAGTGAAAATAACTCACTTGTTTCAATTATTCATCTTGCGGATTATTTAAGCTGGGAACTCGATTTCGGACGATTTGAATTTGATAAAGATTTAACACTTGATCCTTCAATATTTGAAGTATTTGGTTGGGCAGACGAATACCTTGATGAATTTGTCGAGAGTTATAAAGAAATTTTTAACGATAATTTAGAACCAATAATAGAGTAAATATATGATCACAACAATACCTGAACAGCAGAAAAAAGAAAAGACTTTGTTGGTCTTAAAGAATATCTACAATCTTCCGCCGCTTCCGAAAGTTTTGAGTGAAGCTTTAAGACTTTTAGATAATAAAAAGACTAGTAATGCTGAACTAAGTGCTCTTATTTCAAAGGACCAGGGTGTCGTTTCGAAGATACTTGCTATTGCAAATTCACCGATGTATGGTTTGCAAAGAAGAGTCACTTCAATCGATTTTGCCCTTTTAATTCTTGGTTTCAGTGAGCTGAAAAGTATTATTTCCGTACTTTCATTAACAGAAGCATTTAAGAATAAAACTGATAAATACCTTGATCAAAAAGCTTTTTGGCATCATTCGTTTTTAGTTGGCAGTGCTTCAAAAAGATTGGCCGAAGATATCGGGTTTTATAACAGTGGTGAGGCTTTTATTGGCGGATTTTTGCACGATATGGGTATTTCAATTATTCACAGGTATTTGCACAGCAGCTTTATACAGATTCATGATCTTATTACTATTGAAAATGTACCGTTGAAAGATGCTGAAATGGAAGTGCTTGGTATGGACCACCAGGAAATAGGTAATTACCTGCTTGAAAGATGGAATTTCCCTATTGAATTATGTAATGCAATTTTAACACATCATACTCCTTCCAAAGCGAAGCAGGAAGATAAACTTATGTCTACTTTAATTCATTTTGCAGATTATATGACACAAAAACTGCAGCTCGGAGATTTTTACTGGGATGTTAATCTTGAATTAGATAAAGAAGCATTAACCGTTATGCAATTTAAAAATGAAGACGAAATGCTCAAGTTTATTGAAGGTTACCAGGAGTTGTTTACTAGTCAAATAGAATCTGTGAGGAATTTTAGTTGAGAGTTATAAAACAAAATACTCTTAGGTATGAAGCTTTTTATAAGTCATTACCTTATTTAACCGGAACAAGCAGAGCCGATAAGAATTATGGTTTAAATAATGGAAAACGTCTGCCGCTAGAACATACTCCTATAACTACGCAATTAAATAAATATAAAACTCTTTTTGAAGATCTATTTTCTTTTCAGGGAAGGGTTAACGATTTTGAAGATTCCGATACGAGGGGAATGACAATAGAATTGGAAGATGCGGTTAAAAAAATAATTCCCAGCAGAGATATAAGTGTTTTTCTTTTTGAAGATTCAAAACTGATTCCGTTAAGCAACTCTGTTCCAGAATATTCGGTTAAATTTATAAATAATGCTTATAAAGATGGCATTCTGGATTGGGTTTTTGAAGATCTTAGTCCAAAGGTAATACCCGATTTAAAACTATACAATATAAAAGGTTCTAAATTAAACTATATAGTATTTCCTCTGAAATCAGAAGGGAAAAATAAGGGAATATTATCAATTCTGTCTTCTATAAATACACTGCCTGGAGAATCAGTAGAAAGCAAGGTCATTCAATTAATCGGTGCAATTGTTTTTTCTAAGATTGAATCAATTAAAAAGACAAATGAATTAAAATCTGCATACCAGGATCAGCAAATATATCAATCGAAATTATTGAACGATTATAAATTATCGGCCATTGGCGAATTAACAAACGGTGTTGTTGAAGAAATCCTATCTCCATTGCAAGTAATAATGAGCCAGGTAGATTTCTTAAGAAAAGAAAGTTCCGAAGTAACTGAGACAGAAGCCGACACAATAAAAACTCAGGTAAAAAAAGTTGAGAAAATTATTACCCGGCTTGTAAAATTTGCCGGTGTAAATAATGACAACATAAAAATATATCCCTGCGATTTGAACAGGCTGATTAAAGATTATCTCAACTTACTTTCCTCAACCTTAAAAAACATAAATTATGAATCTTATCTCGATCTGGCCGATAACCTGCCGCCGGTTTTAAGCAATCCGGATTATATTTACCAGATATTATCAAATGTTTTCAGCTTAATGAATACTTCTATCCCTGATGAATCTTCAAGGGAGGTTCCTACAGGCTATTCCCCGAATCAAAATGGCGGCGGGATCTTAATTCAAACCAGGTACAAAGACAAAAAAATAAATGTAAGGATTGTATTTACTAATCAATTAAAAAAAATAACTAATGAAAACGATACGGGATTTTACAACTTAAGGATTGTTGATAACTTAATGAAAAAGCATGAAGGTGAATTACAGATTTTGGGCAATGAAATTAATGGTTCTGTAATAATATTAACATTTCCTCTTCAAAGGAAAATTAAATTATGAAATTACTGAGCATATTGTTTATACCGCTTTTTATGTTTAGCATTAGCATTTGTCAGGCGAACCCGAAGGCAGCTCAAAAAGAAAAAGAGAGCATTGCTTCACAATATAATATTATGAGAGGTGCAGATATAAGAGCGATGGTGCAGGTCCAAATTGATTCTGCAAGAGCCAGGGAATTTAGGGGAGAAATAAAAAGCTGTATGTATTACGATAATAGTTCAAATGATCTGATTTATTCAAATGAAAATACTGCAATTGAAACTAAACCGGTAATCGAAATTAGCCCTGAAGTTCTTGTACTTATACTATCTTCAGTAACAATAATCATGTTTGTATTCATTAGAAGATTTATCAAAAATCGGAAGTTTTCAGATATTTTACCTGAACCAGAAAGTATCAACATAATTAAAAAGGAAGAGACAATTAATAATGAAACTGATGATTTTGAGCAACTAAGAAATAAACTAAATCCCTCAATTCCTGATATTAAGGAAAGTTCTCTTCCCAGTAAAACAAACGGAATGAAAATAGCACAGGGAGAAATGATTCTCGCTGCAAAAATAAGATCGTATCAATTAGCACATTTTGGTAATAAATAAAAGGCAGAAAAATGATTAAAGGTATTTTCTTAGCCGGCAGAAGTATGGATTCAAAATTTAAGAGTATTGAAGTGATCGGCAATAACCTGGCAAATGTTAACACAAACGGTTACAAAAAAGCTATGCCGTTTAACGAAGTTATAAATCAATATAATCAAGTTGAAATTAAACAGCTGACAAATTACAAGCAGGGAAGTTTTACTGCAACAGGAAATCCTCTCGATATAAGTGTTGATGGTGATGCATTTTTTACTGTCCAGGGTTTGGACGGTATGGATTTTACACGCGGCGGTAAATTCTCAATTTCAGATGATGGATTCCTTGTGAACGACCAGGGACACAAAGTACTTGGAAGCAATGGCCCGATAAATCTGAACGGTTATTTGTTAGATAAAAATCAGGATGTTAAAATTTCAAAGAACGGAGAAATAAGAGTTGGCGGTAATTATGCTGATAAACTGCTTATGGTGAAACCTGAGCCTTCCGATAAATTTATTAGGAAAGACGGAACAAATTTTTCTTCAGAAGACGGCAGATATTTCATAGCCAACGAAAGTGATTACCAGGTAAATCAAGGTTACCTGGAACAATCGAACGTAAATCCAATTGAAGAAATGACAAATATGATCAAGGTACACAATGAATATGATTCAGCATCAAAGATGGTTACTTTTTTGAACAAATCCTTATCAGAAGCAAATGAAATAGGGAAAGTATAAAAAGGAGTAGAAATATGCCAACACGAGCATTAAACACAGCAGCTTCAGGTATGTACGCACAACAGGTCAATATTGAGGTAATCTCAAACAATATTGCAAACGTAAATACTACCGGCTTTAAAAAGAACAAGGCCGAGTTTCAGGATTTAATGTACCAGGAAGTTCAGATAAATCCGCAGACAACTGATACCCCTGGAATAGATGAAACAACTTCAAACACAATTTTGGTCGGTACCGGTGTACAAAATTCATCTACTTCAAAAATTTTCAAGCAAGGTGATCTGGTAAACACAAGTAATCAACTTGATTTGGCAATACAGGGAGATGGTTTTTTCCAGATACAAAAACCGGATGGTTCTTATGTCTATTCACGTGACGGTTCGTTTCAAACAAATGCCGATGGAAATATAACTACCGCTGACGGTCTTCTCTTAGATCCCGGTCTTACAGTTGATAATAATATTACAAGCCTGGCGATAGGTCGTGATGGTACAGTTGAAGCTACTCAAAATGACGGGAGTAAATTTGTCTTGGGAAATATTGAACTGGTCAGATTTATAAATCCGGCAGGATTAAAACCGCTTGGAGATAATCTATATGCCGCAACTGATGCGGCTGGAACTCCAATTCTGGGTACCCCGGGTCAGGACGGTTTCGGTGATATTCGCCAGGGTTACCTTGAGCAATCAAACGTTGATATTGTTGAAGAAATGATTGCAATGATATCGGCACAAAGAGCTTATGAGCTGAATTCCAAAACTGTTCAGACAGTTGAAGATATGATGACAGTAGTAAACAATTTACAAAGATAATCTAATTCCGGATTTCGGAATGCGGATTTCGAATTTTCATTCCGCAATTCGAATTCCATAATTCGAAACATTAATATGGTTTATGCATTTTTAATATTGTTAACTTTTTTCTCGAAGCCAAACGAAAGTTTGAAGAAAACAATTGCGGATTATTTGAAAAATAATCTTAAAAAATACGATAAATATGAATATACAATAGTTAAAGTACCGGCACTCGAAGGTAAGTATGAAATAAGAAATGAAACAAAAATTAATCTAAGCAACAGTTTTGCTTACATACCTGTTAAAATTACAAAATCCAATTCAGGTATTATCCAGACTTATGTAACGGTTCGCTTAAAACTTTTTAAGAATATTTGTGTAGCTAAGGACATTATTGAACCGGGACAATCTTTGTCTGGTAAGGAAGTGGAGTTTAAGTTAGTGAATGTAACTGATTTAAGAGGAACTCCTATTGAATCACTTAATGAATTAAAAGACTTGCGAAGTAAAGTAAAAATCACTCCTGGTTCTGTATTAATTAAAGAGTTATTAGATGAAATACCTGTAATTAATAAAGGTGATCATATAACTGCATCAGCTATAGCCGGAAGTGTAAAAATTTCAACCGATGCAGAAGCTAAGCAGGATGGAGTAATTGGCGATATAATCTATATTGTTACAAAAGATAAAAAACAATTTAAAGCAAAAATAATTGATTCAAACAACGTTATTATAGTTGAATAATATGTTAAAAATAACTTTTATAAGCTTGTCCTTGATTCTTGCAATAAATGTCTTCCCGCAGGACATGAGGCAAAATTCATTTCAGTCACTTTTTGCAGACCAGAAAGCAAATCGTATTGGAGATGCTATAACGATAATAGTACTTGAATCATCACAAGCATCAAATAATGCCACAACTTCAACAGGTAAAAAAAGCGATCTGGGCTTTAATGCAAGTGGAGGGGTTGGCTCAAGCACAATTCCCAGTACAGATATTGGAGTTGGTTCAAATAACGATTTTACAGGTTCCGGCTCAACTAAAACAACCGGGATGGTCCAAACAAAAATCAGTGCTACAATAGATTCAGTTCTTGCTAATGGAAATCTTGTAATTAAAGGTAGCAGGAAAATATCAATTAACGGGGAGGAACAAACTATCTTTATTAGAGGAGTTGTAAGATCATCAGATATTCAGGCAGATAATTCAGTTTATTCCTATAACATTTCCGAAGCTGAAATTGTATTCGAAGGGAGCGGCATGATAGATAATGCACAGCATCCCGGATGGCTAACAAAATTTTTCCATTGGATCTTTTAACATGAAAAAAACAACGACATTACTGATAATTATTTTTATTTCTTATAACCTATTCGCTCAACGGATTAAAGATATTGCTTATATCACCGGCGAAAATTCTCAGCAGGTAATTGGATATGGACTTGTTGTTGGACTTGCGGGTACAGGTGATACTCAACGTTCACTTTTTACTGTTCAATCTATTACAAGTATGTTGAAACGTTTCGGGATAACTGTTCCGCAAACTAATTTACGTACAAAGAATGTTGCAGCGGTAATGGTTACTTCAACATTAAATCCTTATTTAAAACAGGGAGCTAACTTTGATGTAACTGTTTCTTCTTTAGGTGATGCAACAAGCTTACTGGGAGGAACTTTGTTGATGACTCCCTTATCGAGCATGGATGGTAAGGTCTTAGGTTTTGCACAAGGCTCAATCTCGACCGGCGGTTATGACATTAGAACAACAATTGGAAGCAGAGTTGCAAGAAATCATTCATTAGCCGGCAGAGTGCCAAGAGGCGGAATTCTAAAAGTTCCTGTTGACGCAAAGGATCTTTCAAACAAAGAGATAAGTCTCTTCTTAAGAGATCCTGATATGACAACTTCAAGCAATGTTTCAAATGCTATTAATACTAAATTCGGTGAAAATACATCCAAAGCCGTTGATGCCGGGGAAATAAAAATTACTGTTCCTGCAGATCGCCAGAACGATCTTGTAGGATTTATTTCAGAATTGGAACTGCTTCCTGTCCAGGTTGATTACCCGGCTAAAGTTGTTTTAAATGAACGTACGGGTACCATAGTTGCCGGCAATAATGTTAAGATCCAGCCTGCAACAATATCTCATGGAAATTTGAATATTACTATTGAATCCTACCCGATTATTTCACAGCCGAATCCGTTTTCAAATGGCACAACTACAGTTGTAAATAACCTGGTTCCTTATGTTGTTCAGGATTCAACGAATACTATAGCTATTAAAGGTGCATCAAATGTACAGGAAGTAGCTGCAGCACTTAATTCGCTAAAAGTTTCACCACAGGATATAATATCAATTTTCCAGGCTTTGAAAGAAGCCGGAGCTTTAATTGCAGAGATAATAATTATTTAACCAAAATAATTCTGTAGCGCAGATTATTTATCTGTACTACTATAATTAGATATGAATCTGAAAATAACAAACGAACTGAAACATTTTAAGTCTGGACCGGAAGTTGATAATAATATTTCCGCTAAAGATAAAGCCAGACTTCAAAAAGCAGCTAAAGAATTTGAAAGTCTTTTCACTACCATGATGCTGAAAAGTATGACAAAAAATACACAGGGTCTTTTTGGTGACGATAATAGTTTTGGCGGCGATTATTACGATATGATTTTCCAAAATGCAATTGCCAATAAAATTTCGGAAGGAAAGGGGATTGGGCTGGCAGATTTTATTTATAACAAGCTTGCAAGTCAAAGTATTAATGAAAGTGGGAATAAATTAAAAATTGATTCTGCTCTGCCCGCGGAAAAAGCAGCAGCAGAAAATGAAACCGGAAAAATTGATCTGGAGAATCATGATGATAATCTGTTTTCAATTCCTCCAAGCAAAAGTTCATTAAAAAGGTTAAATAAATTTGAATCTTATATTGATAAAGCTTCCGAATTATATAATGTTGACAAAAATTTAATTAAATCGGTTATTTTAGCAGAATCAGCTGCAAATGAAAAAGCAGTTTCCGGTGCTAAAGCAAAGGGATTAATGCAATTAATGGATAAAACAGCCCAGGATTTGGGTGTAAATAATGTTTTTGATCCCAAGGAAAATATTTTTGGCGGAACTAAATATTTGTCACAAATGCTTCGATTATATAATGGAGATGTTAATCTGGCTTTAGCTTCCTATAATGCAGGTCCTCACAATGTTGAAAAATATGATGGTGTTCCTCCGTTTGAGGAAACTAAAAATTATATATCAAGGGTTTTAGGATATTTCAATCACTTTAACGGCTAACTATTATGAAAACAAATGAATTAGTGACAGTTTTGAAAGAACAGGAAGAAAGTCTAAAGCAGTTTCTGGAATGCAGTTTAAATAAACAAAAGGCAATTGTTCAAAATGATATAGAAAACCTGCATAATTCATTAAATCATGAAGAAAAAATATTATCCCAAATAGAGAATAACGGGAAAAAAATATCATCGGTAATAGAAATCCTGGCAAATGATTATGGATTAGAACTAGAGGAAGTTTCTTTATCAGAATTCCTGAATTCCGTTACAAATAAAACAGAAATTAATATAAAAGTAATTAATCTTTTAAGGAATTCAATAAAAGATTTGATAAATAAATCTTCCAAGATAAACGAACAGAATAAAATTTTAATCGATCATTCAAGAAATTTTCTGAGAGAAACAATTGCTGTTTTAATTGGACTTAGTAAACGTCCTTTATTAGATAAGAAAGTATAAAAATGAGCTTAAGCAGAATATTTGATATTGCAAGAAGCAGTTTAGCAGCATATCAGGGTGCCCTGGATGTGACATCACATAATGTTGCAAATGCAGCAAATGAAAATTACTCAAGGCAAAGAATTGAACTATCTACAAACATGCCGCAGAACTTAGCCGGTTTGGTTTGGGGAACAGGTGTTAAAATTGATCAGATTACGCGTGCAAGAAACCAGTTAACTGATACACAGATAAGGAATAATAACAGCACATACAATGATAGTAGTCACCGTTCGGAAATTCTCAGCCAGGTTGAATCTCTTTTCCCGGAACCATCAGATCAGGGAATTTCATCATTAATTAATTCATTTTTTGATTCGTGGAACGAATTATCTGTAACTCCAAACTCACCGACTTTAAGAACTAATGTAGTTCAATCTGCTCAAAAATTATCAAGCCAGGTACAAACAGTTTATCAGGGGTTGGATGAAATCAGAGGAAGTTTACTAAACGATGCAAAATCAAAAGTGCAGGAGCTTAATGGCCTACTTAAACAAGTAACAACTTTAAATAATCAAATAGCATCTGCATCAGTTTCAGGCAGTGATAATAATGATTTGCTTGATCAAAGAGATCATGTTATCGATCAATTAAGTGAAATTACTAATATAAGCGTAAGTTATGACAATTCTAATGCTGCTATAATATCTGTTGGCGGAGTATTCGCAGCTGATCAGAATGTTTCTACTGAATTTAAAGTAAATTCGGCAAACAACAGTTTGGCGCTAACAACCAGCGATGGCAACAGTGTTGCAAATATTAAAGGGGGAACCCTATTTGCTTCGATGGATACATACTCGAATACGATACCTCAGTACCAGGATAATTTAAATAATGTAATGAATACATTAGTTGAATCAGTCAATAATGTTCATTCAAAAGGATATACTAATACAGGTTCACCTGAAACCGGGATAAACTTTTTCGATAGTTATCAAAATGGTATTCTAAAAATTAATGATAGAATTTTATCTAACAATAATTATGTAGCTGTTTCATCGGACGGAACTTCCGGGAATGGAGATATTGCAGTTTCTATTGCCGGTTTAAGCAACCAGGCGTTGATAAACGGTTCAACTATTTCCGACAGTTATTCTACTTTAGTCAGCAGTATTGGAAATGACAAGAATACTGCAGATCAGCAGGCAAATTCGGGGCAGCTTATTTTACAGCAGCTCAAAGATCAAAAGAATTCTTATTCGGGTGTTTCTATTGATGAAGAAATGACAAATGTCATTACTTATCAACGTTCGTATGACGCATCTGCAAAATTGATTACCGTTGCAGATCAAATGCTTCAAACAGTTTTAGGACTGGTGAAATAATGAAAAGAATATCTGATTTATCATTTACAAATACTTATCTGAATAACTTGAATGTTATTAAGAATCAATTGAGCCAATTGAATATGCAAATTTCAACTGGTAAAAAGATAAATAAACCGTCGGATTCACCTACCGGCACTTCTCAAATATTGAGAATGAATAATAAGATATCGCAAATAGATACTTTCTCCAGTAATATTCAAAACAGTCTTTCTTTTGCAAATGAAACTTCATTTGCTATGGAATCGATCCAATCGGAAGTCGTGAACATATTAACTAATCTTACTTCAGTACAAAATGCGACAAACACGGATCTAAATTCATTTGCCGACCAGGTTGATTTGTCACTTCAATCCATTATAAACTCAGCTAATTCGGAATATGATGGTAAATATCTTTTTTCTGGAACTGACCAATCTGCAAAGCCATTCGGTTATACATCAGATGGAAAATCAATAGAAGTAAAATTAAATGATGTTTCAGGATCGCAGCAGGTTAGAATTTCCTCAAATGTCCTGCAAAAAATTAATATGACAGGTCAGGAAGTCTTTGGTACAACTATAACTCAAAGCGGAAATCTTGATACAAGCCATAATGCAGGTGATGTTGTCTCTAATCAACAAACTATTTATGATTCAGAAGGAAATCAATATACATTGAATTTAGATTATACAAAAACTGCTGCCAATACATACTCTTTGAGTTATGATATACTTGATTCAGGTAGCACATCTATTTTCAGTACACCTCCGGCTTCCAAGACAATTGTTTTTGATTCAACGACAGGTGCAATTCAATCAGTTAACGGGAAAAGCTCCTTTTCCTTTAATGTTACAGATTCAACTAAGAAAATAAATTTCTCGATTAACTTAAATGAATTGGCAGAAAAGAATTCATCAGATTCTGTCTCCTTATCACCAAATCAAAAAAATGATATTTTCAATACTCTAATTCAGATAAGAGATAATTTGAAAAACGGGATAAAACCTACTGATGAACAGGTGCAAATAGTAAAAGATTTTAACAGCAATTTAGTTAATAAAATTGCGGCAAATGGAAACGTAGTAAAACAGTTGAATAATACTTCTGATTTAATTACCAACCAGCAAGCTAATATTGAAGCACTTCTGTCGCAAAAACAGGATGTCGACGTTGCCAAAGCGATAACTAATCTTCAAAACATGAATTATGTTTTAGATATGAATTATAAACTGGCATCTATGTTTTTACCTCATTCTCTTCTGGATTATCTATGAAATTGAAATACGGTGCATTCATCGGATTTGGATTCGGGATATTTTCAATATTCGGCGCATTTTTAATCGAAGGCGGATCATTTCAGGCGCTGTTCTTATTACCGCCAATAATTATTGTGTTTGGCGGGACTTTTTCTGCAGTAATTATCGGGTTCGGGCTGGAAAAATTTATTGATGCCATTTCCGTGATTAAGTTAGCATATTGGCCTCAAAGATATAATCTTGTAAAACTCATTAACAGCTTTATAGAATTTTCAATTATTTCAAGAAGAGAAGGATTATTAACTATTGAGAAATATATCGATAGGATCGACTACTCTTTTCCTAAAAAATTAATTAGATATGCAGTTGACGGAACAGATCCGCAGGCATTGGAAAACCTTGCTTTTTTAGAGATGAAAGCAATGGAAGATAGACATTTTTCCAACATACAGGTATTTTCTAAAATGGGTGGATATGCCCCTACAATGGGTATTATAGGGACAGTTATGGGTTTAATTATGACCCTGGCAAGTGCCGGCGAAAATCCTAATGTACTAATACATAATATCGCTTCGGCTTTTATTGCCACATTGTGGGGAATTGTTAGTGCAAATATTTTATGGTTTCCAATAGGTGATAAATTAAAAAAATGTCATTCGGACGAAAAATATATGATGGAGATTTCACTGGAAGGGATACTGGCATTGCAGAACGGGGAAGTGCCGTCAATAATAAAAGCAAGATTAATAAGCATGCTTCCCCAAAAAGAACAAAGAAAACTTCTTTATTCTTAGCGAGCAGTGATAAACCTTTTGAGAATGATCCGGAAAAAGATCGTTATTTAATTACTTATTCAGATGTTATAACATTGCTGTTAGGTTTGTTTATTATACTTTACGCAGTTTCAAATATTGATACTCAAAAGTATGAAAAAATTAAATCTGCTTTTGAAAATTCTTTTACAGGCGGTAAGATAGTTGGAATAAAAAAAACACCTGGTGAGCTGATTGTTACACCGGTTGATAACTTGAGAAATCATTTAAAACAGCTCATTACTGAAAATGGATATAGTAAAGTAATTAAACTGGAAGAAAACGAACACGGGATCATAATTCATATCCTTGATGAAATTTTATTCCCATCGGGAAGTGCGGATTTGAATAAAAATTCTCTTGTAATTCTTAACAAAATTGCATCGATATTGAACCATATTCCTAATGATATAAGGATTGAAGGACATACCGATAATGTTCCGATTCATACGGTAAGCTTCCCTTCAAATTGGCATTTATCGGTAATGAGAGCTTTAAATACAGCTTATTATTTAATTAACAATGAAAATCTGAAAGCTGAAAGAGTTTCCATTGTGGGTAATTCCGAATATAAACCGATAGCTTCCAATGAATCGGTTTCGGGCAGGGCCCAAAATAGAAGGGTTGATATTGTAATAGTGAGAGAAGAAAAATGAAAATAACAACGCACCAATTCGGTGAAATTGAATTTGAAAAGGGGCATATTGTAAATTTTTCCTCCGGTCTTATCGGGTTTGAGAACCTGAAAGAATATTTATTAATCAAGACCGAAGATGAACTTTTTTACTGGTTAAACTCTATTGAAAAACCTGATATTTGTTTTCCTATGGTTGGAATCAGAGTAATAGATGAGGACTTTCCTATGGAAAAAGATTTTGAAGCTTTCGGTATTGTTACATTAAATAAAGATCCTTTAAAAGTTACAATTAATTTAAAATCCCCGGTTTACTTAAACCAGGATGAGAAAACTGGTTACCAGAGAATTTTGACTGACAGCAAATATCCTGTAAATTACAATCTATTCAAGCAGTAGATTGAAAAGGTATTATAAATGTTAATTTTAACAAGAAAAATAAATGAAGAGATAATAATAAATTCTGAAATTAGGATAAAAATTTTATCAATATCGGAAAACCAGATCAAAATCGGAATATCTGCACCGGAAAATATGGAGATATTAAGAGGCGAAATCTTTGAAAGAGTTAAACAAATTGCGATTAGCCTGTCTAAGGAAAAAATAAGTGCCAAAGCAAAAATAGGTGAAGAGATAAAAGATTTCTCAAAACTTAAAGTAAATAAAATTTCAAAATAGCATGATAGATAAAAAAGTTAAAATACTTGTTGTTGATGATTCCGATATAATAAGGAGGACATTAGCAAAATTTTTTGAAGAATATGTCGTTGAAGTTATTAGCTGTCTTGATGGTCTTGAAGGAATTCAAAAAGCTCTTCAGCATACACCAGATTTAATCTTCCTTGATTTGATAATGCCTAATCTTGACGGTGTCAAAATGCTTAAAGTAATAAAAGTAATTGATGATCTTAAAAATGTACCTGTTATTGTAATTAGTGGCAACACAAACAAATCTAATGTTCTTCTTGCAATGGAATCAGGTGCTGATAAAGTTATACCAAAACCGCTCCAAAAGGAAACAATAATAAATAGTGTTAATGAAGTTTTAGGTAATGAACTTCTTAAAAATTCAAAAAGAACAAATTTAACCGAGCAGGAAAATAAAGAAATATTAAATCATCTTTCCAGAATTTTCATGGAACACTACCCGGTTAAAAAACTAAAAATTGAAAAAGCGCTGGAAACTAAAAATAAAGATTTGCTGTCGGAACTTATACATGAAATGAAAGGAGCAGGTGGTACTATAGGTTATCCTATAATTAGTGTTATTTGTCGGGATATTGAAAAAACTATTGAATTAACTATTATTGATTGGAGCTATGTAAAAGCAAAAAGTGAACAAATCTTTTCAATTGTTGAAAAAATTGAATCTTCAAAATCAATTCTAGAAAAATGAATGTAAAAAAAATCTTCCCGGTTTACGGTTGGGAAATGTTAAAAATTAAAATATAGAATAAAATATGTTTGTTATAATCGGAATTGCAGTAGTAATAATATCAATAGTAACAGGTTTTTTAATCGCAGGCGGCAACCTGGTTTTGCTGCTTCAATGGGCCGAGTTTATTGTAATTGGCGGAGCAGCAATCGGAAGTTTATTAATTTCAGCCCCGCTTTCTTTACTAAAAAAAATATTTGCGGAACTTCCCGGAGTAATCAAAGGAGAACATTATTCCAAAAACGATTATATGGAATTATTAAAATCGTTTAACGATTTATTCCTGATTGCTCAGAGAGACGGTTTACTCTCTATAGAAAAACATGTCGAAAATCCTGAAGAAAGTGACATACTTTCTCAGAATAAAAAATTTATAAACAATAAGTTTGTAAGAGACTTTTTCTGTGATACAATGAAGGTTATGCTCACTGGAGGTGTTCCTCCTCATGAACTCGAAGGTTTAATAGATACAGAGATCGAAACATTTGAAATTGAATCGAAACCCATTGCTGCGACACTGACAAGAGTAGGGGATTCATTACCCGGATTAGGAATTGTAGCCGCAGTGCTTGGTATTATAGTTACTATGGGTTCAATCGATAAAGGAGCAGAAGTAGTGGGCCATCATGTTGCGGCTGCCCTGGTTGGAACATTTTTAGGTGTTTTAATGGCATACGGATTTGTAAGTCCGCTGTCAGCAAGTGTGGAACATAGTATTGAAAATAAGATACGCTTTTTATCAACTATCAAAAGCTGTATAGTTGCATATGCAAAAGGTAATCCCCCTATTGTTGCAGTCGAAATAGCAAGAAGAACTATCTTTTCGGATGAACGTCCTACTTTTTCAGAGTTAGAAAATTTTGTAAGAGGTAAGAGTGCTTAATCCCGAAGGCAATCCGATAATTATAAAAAAGAAGAAAGCACATGGTCACGGTGCCCATGGTGGAGCATGGAAGGTTGCATATGCCGATTTTGTTACTGCAATGATGGCTCTCTTCATTGTCTTATGGATCTTGGGGCAGGATCAGGCTATTAAAGAAACAGTTGCTCATTATTTTAGAGATCCGATTGGATTTTCGGATAAAGGGAAAAGTGTTCTACAGGGAAATAGTTCAAAAATTTTTAATATTGATCTGCAAAAAACACTGGAACAGAGGGAAACTGAAAAGCAGCAATTAAAGAAAATGGGGGATAAAATTCTGAATGAACTTTCACAGGACCCTGAGTATATTAATATTGTAAATCAAATAAAAGTTGAAATTGTTGATGAAGGTTTAAGAATTGAGATCCTGGATTCTGCAAATGATGTTTTTTTTGAGATTGGAAATGCTAAACTGAAACCGGCGATGGTTAGTTTGCTGCAAAAAATAGGTGATCAGCTTGCGAAGCTGCCCAATAAAATTATTGTTGAAGGACATACGGATGCACGTCCTTATCATGGGAATAATATAGGTTATACTAATTTTGAATTAAGCGCCGACAGGGCTAATGCAGCCAGAAGGGCACTGGCTAACAGTAAACTTAATTCTGCGCAAATTGAAGAAATAAGAGGGTATGCCGATAGGAGGTTAAGAGATAAAAAAGATCCCTTTAATCTTGTAAACAGACGAATCAGTATTATTGTTAAGTATCTAAATTAATAAAGTGCATAATATTATTGTCGTTGAGGACGATCCTTTTTCACAGGAGTTTTATAAATATCTTTTAAAAGAGAGGGATACATACCGTTAATTATTGAAGAAGGTGATCTACTATTCAAACAATTGCAGATGGAATCTATTTCTTTAATAATTATGGATATAAATTTAAAGAATACTTATCTTAACAATGAAAAAGTTGACGGAGTGATTTTATCAAGAATAGTAAAAGAAAATCCTGTTTATTCAAAAGTGCCTGTATTGCTTGTTACTGCATATTCGTTAGTAGCTGACGGACCCGGATTCTTTTAAAGAGAGTTTAGCTGAAGATTATATTACCAAACCAATTTTAGATTATAATCTTCTACTGGAAAAAATAAGAAATTTAGTCGAAGGTTAAATGGCAAAGGATTTAATTTTAGTTGTTGAAGATGAAAAGGATACAAGATATATCCTCGACAAACTTTTAACAAAAAATAATTATGAAGTAGTAACTTCTATAAACGGCCAGGAAGCAATTGAACTTCTAAAGCAGCATAAACCCAAGGTTATTATTGCCGATTGGACTATGCCTGTCATGGACGGGATTGAACTATGCAAAATTTTAAAGGAGATGAAACTTTCAAGCTGATTTATTTTATTATTTTAACTGCGAGAGCTTCATTAAAAGACAGGGTAATCGGTCTTGATGTCGGTGCAGATGATTTTCTTGTTAAGCCGGTCGATAATCAGGAATTATTAGCAAGAATAAGATCGGGCATCAGGATTCACAATCTTCAAAATGAATTGAGAAATATTGAACATAATAAAGCAATTATTGAAATGGCTTGTACAATTGGGCATAAAATTAATAATCCTTTAAGCAGTCTTTTAATGTCTGTAAAAAGTCTTGAAGATGAATTGAATTCCATTGATAAAGAGAAGTATAGTGATGATTTTAATATTACCTATCAATCCATTGAAAAAATCAAATCCCTTGTAAATGATTTAACACACCTGCAGAACCCGGATTTAATTGAGTATACCCCTGACCAAAAAATGGTAAAATTGGGTAAGTAATCCTAAAGTTATTCCCCCTTTTTTCGATTATAATATAGGGAGAATACTATGTTGGATAAAATTAAGGACATACAATTAAATCTGAATGCTTCAAGAAATGACTACTATACTGGACAATATAAAAAAAATAGTGTTGCAAAAAGAGATTTTCAGTATAATGATTCATTAAAATGTTCTGAAGCAATACAATATGTTATGCAGAAGAAATGGCAGATTAAAGAACTGTTTTTTTCTTCCGGCAAGAATTTGTCAATTACATTTATTACCTCGGATATTGAATTCCATACAACTATTGACACAGATGAACTAAATTCATTATCAAGAATCAATTATTCAATTAGTTATGAAAAAGATGTTAATGACAATAAGAAAAAATTAACTGCTTTCATTTCTATGGATATAATAAAAGAAAATCCAAATGACAAAAATATTGTAAGTGAATTACCGGGGATTAAAATGCTGATTAAAAGATTGTTTTCTCTCAATATAGAAAATGAACTTAATTCAGATGATAGTAGCGTACTTAATAATTTATTTGACGATATAATTGAATTTATCAGTTTTGATATGACTTATATAAATTACAGTCTCTTTGAATTTATAATGAAATTAACCGGTTCAAAAATTAATCTGATTCCTAATAAAGATTACCCTCTAATAACTTTAAATAAAATACAGGTAGTTAAAATTTAGTTCTCATTCCCCGTTTTATCCACTCTTTAACAAATCAATTTTTTATAGCGAAATTTTAAGTTTTATTTGTTAAGTTTAAGTATTAATTGTGCTGGTTTAAAAAGCCAGCCGGTTTTTTTTATCTTCTGCCAAAAGTTGAAGGTAATAAAAGTCGGGTATATTTTTTACATAAATAATAAGTATAAATAAGAGAAAGGAAAGGGGTTCCATGTCAACTGAAATTAAAAATAAACCTGAAGCAGATCAATCCACGGATGGAATCGATGAATCAAAATATTCCGTTCAAACGCATTTAATATACGGTAAGAATTATTCCAATAAATGGGATTATTCTCACCATGTTATTTCACCTCTTTCTAGTTCTGTTATTTTTAGACTCGATTCAGTTGAAAGAGGAGCTGAAGGATTTGAAGAATTTGCTCATTCGAATCATATGACAGGGCAGCCAAATCCAATTTACATATATGATAGGTTAGGTGAACCTAATAAAGATATGCTTGAAGAGAATCTTGCCTTTGTTGAGAAAGGGGAGGTCGCCGTTACCTTTGCTACAGGGATGGGGGCTATTTCAGGGATACTGGGCGTTTTAACGAGTTCAGGTGATGAAATAATTACTCATAAAACTTTGTACGGTTGTACATTTTCTTTACTTAACAATTGGTATCCGAAATATAATATAAAAAATACAGCTATTGATTTAACGACTCCCGATAACCTGAGAAATACAATTTCAGAACAAACAAAGGTTATTTATTTTGAATCACCCGCGAATCCAAATCTCGATATTATTGATATCAGTACCGTTAAAAAAATAGTTGAAGAATTTAATAAAGATCGTACAGAGGAAAACAAAATCTATGTTGTGGTTGATAATACTTTTGCGACTCCTTTTTGCCAGAGACCAATTGAACATGGCTCAGATTTTACAGTTCATTCATTAACAAAAGGTATAGGTGGTTTTGGTACCGACATGGGAGGGGTTGTAATCGGCCCTAAAAAATTTCATGATATGTTAATGTTGTTCCGTAAAGATTTCGGTGCAGTCCTAAATACTAAAGCTGCATGGACTGTTTTGACATACGGTTTACCCACGCTTCATCTTAGAATTTCACAACAGATAAAAAATGCAATCAGGATAGCTGAATATTTAAATGCTCACCCAAAAGTTGAAATGGTTAATTATCCCGGATTGGAAAGTTATAAATTCTATTCATTGGCAAAAAAACAAATGATTGATTTTAACGGTAATTTTGCCCCCGGCAGTTTAATCTACTTTACTCTCAAAGGTGAAACCAATATGGAGTGCAAAGAAAACGGAAGGAGATTTATGAATTATGCTGCAAAAAATGCCTATACAATGACACTGGCGGTCAGTTTGGGACACACAAGAACTTTAATAGAACACCCAGCTTCTATGACACATTCAATGGTTCCGGCAGATAAATTAATCGAATATGGTATTGATCCGGGCGGAATAAGATTGGCCATCGGCTTGGAAAATGTAGATGATATTTTGCTTGATCTTGAAAAATGTTTGGATATAGTGTAATATCTTAGTCCGGTTATGTAAGGCAAAGGCTGAGGCAAAGATTATTTGGCTTAATTGATTATTAAACTGCAGGGGGCGAATTATCAATTCGCCCCTATGGTAAATTTCTTATTAACCGTTACTTTTTTGTCAACAGGTATGAAAAATTTTATTCCTGTCTTTAAGAGAATTTGTTTATTTGTTTTATTAAACACTTTATTTATTGATTCGAATATTTTATTTCAAACGGTAATACCAAAGGAATTAAAAGGATTTAGGGAATACAATTGGGGAATAAGTATTGATTATGTTAAATCAACTGAAACCGAAAATTACCTGCAGTCATTTCATGGATTTGGCATAGATGCTTTATCTTATAGAGGAGAGATCGCCGGCTTAACTGCCAGGATTGATTATTCTTTTAAAGATGGGAAACTTTTTGAAGGAACTTATACAATAAATCCAGAAGCTGAAATCAAAATTACTTTCAACAAATTAGAAAAATATCTGGTTGATGAATTTGAAAAACCAAATTTTAGAGCTGGCCGGTCAATTAATTCAGATTCTATCTGGATAAAGATTAACAATTATGGTAAATATAAGGGACCGGAATTATTCTGGAAATTTAAGAATGGATTTATTGGGCTTATTGCTGCAAAATTTGAAGATGATATTACAATTACTGTATTGTATTCTAATGATAATTCAATTGAGAAATACGGTAGTGATAGACTAATTTCAACAGATGAGTATAAGGGAAAATAAAAACGGCTTAAGTATATAAAATTCCAGTACTTAAATATTCACATTAACAGATATTAAATTTGTCTGATCTTCAAAAATATCATACTCTGTTCAAATGATTTATGAGTCTTTATGAGCTAATAATCCGATGTCAAGTATATCAAAAGATTATATCAGGAAACTAATTTCCTTCTAAAAAAGAAATTTTGATTAAATGGCAGCATCTTCAACTTTTTCTACAGAAAATGGGAAATCGAAGAAAAAATGATTTTCATCTTCTTTGACTATTTTATCTTTTGTTAAAAAATATTTATCTATTTCATTATTATTAAAATAAGGAAGATATAAACCTTCTTCATAATAAACTTTTGGCAATCTTATTTTATTATGAGATGAAAGATAAGCCATGTCTATCATAACTTTTCTCAAAGAGTTTCTGTTTTCTGTCCTAAGATATAATTGTCTCACCGGTAAACCTTTTTTATTGATTTGAAAATTTAACGAAAAATTATTAAAAATTATCAATGTTTATTAAAATTTTGAAATGCAGTTTAAATTTACTCTGATTATGTAACCATAATTTGGGATATTAATTATGCTTTATAATTCAGTTTCATTATTTTAAACATTCTTAAATCAATTTATTAGGAGACTATTTTGGGTTTATTAGTTGTAGGAACATTAGGCCTTGATAATGTTTCAACTCCGTTCGACAAAATAGAAAATGCATTGGGAGGCTCAGCAACTTATATCGCATTATCTGCCAGTTATTTTAGCGGTCCTGTATACCTTGTTGGTGTTGTAGGTAAAGATTTCCCTGAAAGGTATATCCATCTTCTTGAGCAGCATGATGTTGATCTTGAAGGATTGCAAATCTTAGAAAATGAAAAAACGTTTCGCTGGGCCGGGAAATATCATTATGATTTAAATGTTAGAGATACACTTTTAACTGAATTGAATGCATTAGAAAATTTTGATCCGGTAGTGCCGGAAAAATACAGGAAATCCAAGTTTGTTTGTCTTGGTAATATTGATCCGACTTTGCAGTTAAAAGTACTTGACCAGATGGAAAGCCCGAGGTTTATTGTCTGTGATACTATGAACTACTGGATCGAAGGTAAAAAAGAAGAACTTCTGCAGGTTCTTCTAAGAACAAATGTTTTAATTATTAATGATTCTGAAGCAAGGTTGCTAACCAAAGAACCTAATTTAGTTAAATCTGCAAAAATAATTAGAGAAATGGGACCTGAAATATTAATAATAAAGAAGGGCGAACATGGTGCTTTGCTTTTTGCAGATGATGTTATTTTTTCAGCTCCTGCATATCCAATGGAAATGATTTACGACCCAACAGGTGCTGGTGATTCATTTGCCGGCGGATTTACAGGTTATTTACATAAAACTCAAGATTTAAGTCCCGAGAATATGAAATGTGCTGTTGTGTATGGAAGTGCTATGGCTTCATTTTGCGTTGAAAAATTCAGTACAAAAGGATTAGAGGATCTAGAATATTTACGTGTTCAGGATAGATACAGGGACTTCCTTAAACTTTCACAATTTGATGAAAAAGAATAGTTATTTCTCATTAGATTTTATTGATAATAAATTTGTTTTCCTGGATCAAACAAAGCTTCCGTTAACGGAGGAATATATAGAAACCGAGGATTACGAAAGGATAGCTGAAGCAATTGAAAGATTGGAAATAAGGGGTGCTCCTGCAATTGGTGTAGCTGCTGCATATGGTCTAGCACTTGCAGTAAAAGGTATTTCCAAAGAATCTGTAAATGAAAAATTTGAAGCTGCATATGTGCGCCTTTCTAAAACCCGGCCTACTGCGGTTAACCTGTTCAGATCTTTAGAAGATCTCAAAAAAATTTATGAAGATAATAAGGATTCAGATAATATCTATTCAGTATTAAAATCTGAAGCCGAAAGTATTCATAGAGATGATATTGAAAAATGCAGGTTAATTGGGGAGAACGGTTTAAGTATTTTTAAGAAAAACAAATCTAATGTATTAACACACTGCAATACCGGCAAACTTGCAACAAGTGGTGATGGAACAGCATTTAATGTTATTAAAAGAGCTTTTGAAAAGGGCCTGGTAAATTTTGTCTATGCAGATGAAACACGGCCATTGCTTCAAGGTTTAAGACTTACTGCATTTGAATTAGAAAAAAACGGGATTCCATTTGCTGTCCTAACGGATTCTAGCGCTGCATTCCTGATGCAGCAGAATAAAGTCGATCTTGTCGTTGTCGGAGCAGATCGCATTGCAATAAACGGAGATACAGCTAATAAAATAGGAACGTATAGTTTAGCGGTTCTTTGTAATCATCATAACATCCCTTTTTATATTGCCGCCCCAACTACGACAATTGATAGAACAATTCCCTCGGGGCAGGAAATAGTAATTGAAGAGAGGAAAAGCATTGAATTAACCCGGGTTAATGGAAACACCATTGCACCCGAAAGTTATAAGGCTTTTACTCCTGCTTTTGATGTAACACCTTCATATTTAATTACCGGTATAATTACGGAAGATCAGGTTTATCCATTCCCGTATAATTTTATTCAATGAGTGAAATAGTAAAAACCGAAGCTGTAGTTTTAAGCAAATTAAACTATGGCGATTCAAGCAGTATTGCTGCGCTTTTTACAAAAAATTACGGAAGATTATCTGCAATTATTAAAGGAGGAAGAAGTCCCAGGTCTAAAATTGGTTTTATTGTTGATCCGCTAAACCACTTACAGGTTATATTATATAAGAAAGATAACCGCGACATTCAAATATTATCAAGTGCTGATATTATTTCACATTTCTCTAAGGTTAAAGAAGAGCTTGATAAACTTAAGTATACCTATGCAATCCTTGAACTTATCAAAAAACTTGTTCCTGAGCATGAAGTAAATGAAAGACTATTCAAGGGAATAGTCAGGATATTCCATCTTTTTGAAAATTCAGAAGAACGTCCTAAAATATTATTCGGCAGGTTTTTCATATTCTTTTTAACCGAGTTGGGTTATGAGGTCCAAATTCAAAAGTGTGCATCTTGCGGAAAATCAAATCTTACTAATATGGAGTTGTCATATAATTTTGAATTGGGTATTTTGTGCAATGATTGTAAAACGGGATATATTGAATCATATCGAATAAATTCGGAACTTTTTAATTATTTCCAATGTCTAAAGCAGAATAAAAAGGTAACTTATGAAAATGAAGTGATTTACGATAAAGCAATTTTATTTTTTGAATTGTACCTAAAGTATCATATTCCAGATTTTAACGGGATCAAATCATTTCAACTATTTAAAGAGGTCAAATAAAAAGTTTTTACTAATGCAGTAATTTGCAGAATAGCCAAAATTTTATATATAACGGAGGAAAAATGAAAACAAAAGGATTAATTGGAGCTCTTGCTTTAATTGTTATAGGAATTATTTTTGGAGCGCTTCTTGTTTCAGGTTTTGGATTAGTGAGACCCAGCCTTGCAGATATAAACCTTGGTGCTTCACAACCGCCGGTTAACCTGGATGCAGATGCCACATCGTTTAGTAAGGCTTTCATCGAGGTTGCTCAAAAAGTTACACCAGCCATTGTGCAAATAAATGTAATTTCAGAAGCGAAAGATAATCCTCACCAGGATTTTTTCTTTTTCCCATTTAAGGATATGCCCCAGGAAGAAAGGGGTTCCGGCAGCGGAATAATAATTTCAAAAGATGGGTATATTGTAACCAATAATCATGTTGTTGAAAATGCAACATCTGTTAAAGTGGGTTTGTTTGATAAAAGAGTTTTTGATGCTAAAGTTATCGGTACTGATCCATTAACAGATTTAGCTGTAATTAAAATTGATGCAGATAATCTGCCTACTGCCTATCTTGGTGATTCGGGTAATCTTAAAGTCGGGCAATGGGTAATGGCAATTGGTAATCCGCTATCACTTTCTTCTACTGTTACCGCAGGTATTGTAAGTGCTATGGGAAGAGGAAAATTAGGTTTAATCAAGAATAGTTACGGTGTTGAAGATTTCATACAAACCGATGCTGCTATAAACCCGGGAAACAGTGGTGGAGCTTTGGTTGATTTATCGGGAGCAGTTATCGGAGTTAATTCTGCAATTGCTGCAGGAAGAACCGGGACTTACATCGGGTATGGATTTGCTATTCCTATTAACCTTGTTAAATCGGTTGCCAAGGATTTAATTGCTCATGGAAAAGTGAGCAGAGGTTACATCGGCGTTAATATTGGTGATATTGATTATACTACTGCAAAATCTTTAGGACTTGATAAGCCTATGGGTGTCCTTATCCAGGGAGTTCTTCCGGATGGTGCCGCTGCTAAAGCTGATGTTAAACAAGGTGATGTTATATTGAAGATTGATGGTAAAGAGGTTAACCAGACAAACGAGCTGCAGAGCTATATTGCCAGCAAATCTGCGGGAACAACTGTTGATTTAACAATTTTCAGAGACGGTAAAACTATTGATAGAAAAGTAACATTAAAACCGAGAGAAGAGGAAGCTAAAGCCGAGCCCACTTCAGATAAGAGTAAAGAAAATAACGATTCCAAATCAGAAAATTCTACAGCTACCTTTGATAATATAGGAATTACAGTTAAAAACCTCACATCACAGGAAAAATCAGATTATAAAGTTGATCACGGGGTAATCATAACTGAGGTAAAACCTTTTAGCGAGGCAGAAGATCAGCAGCTGTTCCAGGGTGCTGTAATTCTTCAGGCTGATAAAAAACCTGTAGAAAATGTAAAAGATTTGAAAGAAATTCTTAAAGACAAAAAAGGCTCTGCAGTTTTACTGCAAATGCAGGATAAAAAAGGAACTAGTTTTTTTAAAGGCATACAAATTCCTGAAAAATAAAAACTTTTGTTTCTTAAATTATTACCTAAAACGCCTGGATTAACCGGGCGTTTTTTTTTGCCCCATAATTGATAAATGATTTATTGAAAAGCCGCATAAAGCCAAAAATTTATTTAATACTTTTTTATATTTGTAACCTCACTAAAATGGAATAAAAATGATAAGATTTCTCACTTCAGGTGAATCTCACGGAAAGGCAGTGCTAGCTGTCTTGGAAGGCTTCCCTTCAAACATTAAAATTGAAAGCAATTATATCAATTTTCATCTTAAAAGAAGACAAGCCGGTTACGGCAGGGGATTAAGAATGAAAATTGAAACCGATACTGCTGAAATATTATCCGGGATCAGGTTTCAAAAAACCTTGGGTTCTCCTATTTCTCTTATTATAAAAAATAAGGATTGGGAAAACTGGATTGCTAAAATGACTCCCGACAAAAGAAAAGAAACTGTTGAAAAAATTACAATTCCGAGACCCGGTCATGCAGACCTTGTCGGTATTTCGAAATATAATTTTAATGACATTCGTAATTCAATTGAAAGATCATCTGCAAGAGAAACAGCTGCAAGAGTTGCAGTAGGTACAGTTGCAAGGAGATTTCTTGAAGAATTCGGAATTTATATAGGGAGTTATGTAGAGAGCATTGGGGGAATCTATCCCAAAAATAATTTTTTAGATAAACTTTTTAACAATAATTTGCCAAAAAAATTTAATGCCTGGAATTTATCAGTAGATTCAGATAAAAGTGATGTAAGAGTTCTAGATAAAGATCATGAAGTGAGAATAATTAATAAAATTAAAGCAGCAAAAAAGAAGGGAGACACCTTAGGTGGAACATTTGTCACAATTGCTACCGGGGTTCCGGTTGGTCTCGGCAGCTTTGTCCACTATGATACTAAACTTGATGCTGATATTGCACAATCAATTATGTCAATTAATGCTGTAAAAGCAGTTGCAATTGGTTCCGGGTTTGATTCGGCTGAAAAGTTTGGATCAGAATCTCATGATGAAATCATAAAAATAAAACAAGGATTTTCACGCAAAACTAATCGTGCGGGAGGAATTGAGGGTGGAATTTCTACCGGTCTGCCGATTATCGTTCGGGGTGCAATGAAACCGATTGCTACTTTAATGAGTCCCATTGAAAGTGTAGATCTTAAAACAATGAAGACCGTTGATGCCAGGCGAGAACGAAGTGATTTTGTTGCTGTTCCTGCTTGTGCGGTTATAGCTGAATCTATGCTTGCCTGGTCAATTGCAAAATATTTCCTTTAAAATTCGGCGGGGATTCTATTGAAGAGACTAAAGATAATTTTAAAAATTATACTTCGAAGTTAACAAATAGAATTACAAAAAATTTTAAAGTGAAATAAATTATTAAACTATAAAATTACCAAATTGTTGTATTGTTAAGAAATTTTATTTTATAATATTTAAAGAACTTTTTAACAATTAAGCAGTTGAACAATGAAAGAATAAGATCATAATGCTTGTTATTAAAAAATTTATTTTTAATCCTTTCTCTGAGAATACTTATATTATCTGGGATGAAGAAACAAACGAAGGGATGATTGTTGACCCGGGATGTTCGGATGATTCTGAAGAAACTGTTCTTGTAAATTTTATTGACACAAGAAATATCTTTATTAAATATTTAACTATTACTCATTGCCATGTTGATCACATTCTTGGATGCAAATTTGTTAAAAAAAAATATTCTCCTTTCTTTTTAGTTCCCAAAGATGATCTTCCTCTTTTAGAAGAAGCAAAGACACAAGCTTCTGCTTTTGGTTTGAATATTGAAATACCACCTCCACCGGATGATTTTTTACATGAAAATTCTGATATCTGTTTAGGAAGTACCAAAGTAAAAATAATGTCAACACCCGGACATTCCCCCGGGGAACATTGTCTTTATTTTGAAAAAGAAAAATTTTGTGTAACGGGTGATGTGTTATTTAAAAATAGTATTGGCAGAACAGATTTGTGGAGAGGTAATTATTCAATTTTAATGGAATCAATAAAAGATAAATTGTTAACCTTACCTGATGATGTTGTAATTTATCCCGGTCATGGTGAGAGCAGTGAAATCGGAATTGAAAAAAACGCAAACCCTTTTTTACAAAACTGAATGGTTTATTATCTATGATACGTTCTTTTAGGCGATGACATCTTAACAATTTTAATGAGATTTATAATTGAACTTTTCTATTTTTAATGATAGTAGTTCAAATCGTTGTATAAAGATTTCATCTCTGGATTTATGTAGTATCAAGAATTTTTATATATCTTGCCGCTACCTTTTATGCGATATAAGTTTTATTTTTAGATAAAAGAATGAAATAATTAATGATTTCACGAAAAGATTACGTAAAAAATATTATCTACTTTTTAGTAAGCTATTTCCTATTGTGGATCATTTTATTTGAATTTATTTTGCCTTCCAATAATATCTTGCCAAAACCTTCGGTTGTATTCGATTCATTTGGAGCATTATGGAAAGATTATCACTTGTTAAGAAATCTCATATCTTCTACCGCATCTCTTTATATATCAATTATTGCAGCTTACTATTTACTTAGAGTTCTAAATAAATTTTTAGTACATGAAAAAACCTGGATACGTAATTTTGTTTTCTCTATTGAATGGTTTTCGAAATATCTGCCGGGGATAGTGTTAGGTCTCCTTTTGATTTATTGGTTCCCTCAATCGGAATACATAAAATACCTTTTTATTTTTGTTGTTGTTTTTAATTCATTATTAATCGAACATTCCGGTCTATCCTCAAGCATTAAACAAGCTTATATAGATTCAGCATTATCGCTAGGTGCAGACAATACAACAATCTCGAATAAAGTAACCTGGAAGTCTATTCAACCAGATTTAATGGAGAATATCTTTAATTCCCATTTATATTTTTGGGCAATGCTGATCTTTTTTGAATTTGCTAATTACGGAAACGGATTCGGTTCAATTTTTAGACGTGCGCTTGAATTCAAAGATCTGTCTGCCCTGGTGGCCGCCATGATTGTTTTGGGAATAATTATTTTTCTAGGTGCAACAATAATTAAATTTTCAAAAAACAAATTCTTCTTCTGGAGCAGTATTGGAAACTGATAAATATCTTCTTCAGGTAAAAAATGTTTCAAAATATTTTGAAATGCCGGCAGGTGCAAAGAAACATGTACTTGAAAATATTAACATGTCGGTCAAATATTCCGGGGAAAACGGGCAAATAATTTCTATACTTGCTCCATTTGGTTCCGGTAAAACAACTTTATTAAGAATAATTGCAGGCTTGGCGAAACCCTCATCAGGAGAAATTAGATATAATGAGAAGATTTATAATAATTCAATTCAAAAAATAATTTATATATCTGAAAAATCTTCATCTTTCCCATGGTTTAATGTTAAGCAAAATTTATCGTTTGCCTCGGAAATTAATAAGAAAAATAATGTTGAAAAGAATATCGGTGAGACTATCTCTTTGGTTGGTTTAACTGGTTACGAAAACCATTTTCCGCATAATGATAGTATTGGTTTCAGGTTTAGAATATCGCTTGCCCGGGCTTTAGTAGTTAAACCGGAACTAATATTAATTGATGACTCGATTAAAAAACTTGACATTGAAACTAAGGAAGAAATTTATCGCTTAATTAATAATGTGGCTGTTAAATTAAATATTAACTTTATTATTGCAACTACAAACATATCATCGGCAATAAAGCTTTCTGATTCGATTTTTATGATGAAAAAAGAGCCGGGTTTTATATTTAATGAACTAAAGCTAAGAAAAGAACCGGGTAAAAGGTTGGAATTAACGTCAAACGAATTTTCTGTCGTCAAAAAAGAAATTGAAGCTTTATTTAAATCCAAAAACCTGGTTGATGAAATAAGCTTTACAGTTTGAATTTATAGAAATCCATTGGTATAGAAATTGAACTTACTTTCAAATCAATTATCTTCTCTTTTTTCTATTATTTGATTGATTTGTTCATTGATATTTTTGTAGAAAATTCAATAATTAAAAGTATAAATATTACGAAATTGATTGATTTTGCAGACGAGTAGTAAATTGGTAATTACTTCCGAAAAAACTTCCCAAATGTGAGAATTATTAAGTAATTTGGCATTAAATTAAAAAATCTTAGAAGGATTTTATGCAAAATAAAATAGACGAATTACAAGAGAAAAAAACAAAAGCAAAATTAGGCGGGGGAACTGAAAAAATTGAAAAGCAGCATGAAAAAGGGAAGTTAACAGCAAGAGAAAGAATAGAACTGCTGGTAGATGAAGGAAGTTTTGAAGAACTTGATATCTTTGTTCAGCATAGAGCTACTGGTTTCGGTTTGGATAAACTACACTATCTTGGAGATGGAGTAATAACCGGTTTCGCAAGAATTGATGGTAAACCAGTTGCTCTTTACAGCCAGGACTTTACGGTTTTCGGTGGTTCACTTTCCGAAGCTCACGCAGAAAAGATCATAAAAGTAATGAAACTGGCAATGAAGTCCGGTGTACCGATTATCGGGTTAAATGATTCAGGTGGTGCTAGAATCCAGGAAGGTGTTGTTAGTCTTGGTGGTTATGCCGATATATTTTTGCTTAATACCCTGGCTTCCGGTGTGGTTCCACAAATTTCGGTTGTATTAGGCCCATGTGCAGGTGGTGCAGTTTATTCTCCGGCAATTACTGATTTTGTATTCATGGTGAAAAATACAAGTTATATGTTTGTTACAGGACCAAACGTGGTTAAAACAGTTACACATGAAGATGTTAGTTTTGAAGATCTTGGTGGTGCCGAAACACATGCAGCAAAAAGCGGTGTTGCGCATTTTATCAACGACAATGAAATCGGGACTTTGTTGGGAGTAAAAAAATTATTGAGTTTTCTTCCGCTCAATTACCGGGATTCGATTATTGATAAAGAATTTGATTTTGATGCATTACTACCCAATGAAAAACTTAATTCCATTATTCCTGAAAATCCTAATAAACCTTATGATATGAAGCAAATAATAAATTTGCTTGTTGATGATAATGACTTTTTTGAAGTTCACAAGGATTATGCAGATAATATTATTGTAGGATTTGGTAGAATTGGTGGCATGACCATCGGAATAGTTGCCAATCAGCCCGAAGTCTTAGCTGGAGTTCTTGATATAAACGCTTCTGTAAAAGGTGCAAGGTTTGTAAGGTTTTGTGATGCTTTTAATATTCCGTTACTAGTATTAGTTGATGTTCCTGGCTTTTTACCTGGTACAGAGCAGGAATGGAACGGTATAATAAAACATGGTGCTAAACTACTTTATGCTTTTTGTGAAGCTACTGTACCAAAAGTAACAGTAATTACGAGGAAAGCTTACGGTGGTGCCTATGATGTTATGAATTCAAAACACATTAGAGGAGATTTTAATTTTGCCTGGCCATCTGCAGAAATTGCCGTTATGGGGCCAAAAGGTGCAGTGGAAATTATATTTAAAAGAGAGATATCCAAAGCTGAAGATCCAGATTTAGAATTGGAGAATAAGCTTAAAGAATATATTGAAAAGTTTGCTAATCCTTATATTGCAGCAGAAAGAGGTTACCTGGATGATGTTATTAATCCAAAGGATACAAAAATAAAATTGATAAATGCTTTTAAATTTTTAAAAACAAAAGTGGACAAAAATCCGCCTAAAAAACATGGGAACATCCCATTATAAAAAAATATATAGCTAACTGTATATAATAAAAGCGATTAGTATAAATTAGTTAATTTTTTACTTGATAAATCTTAAATCAACTATTATATTAAATTGTAGAAAATCTGAAAATATGGAGACTTAATGAGAAAAAGATATTTACCGATCGTGATAATTTCTTTATTTTCTTTAATATTTTTCTCTTGTGGAGGAAATAAAGAAATTACCAAAAATGACAGTTCAAGGAAAAATTCAATAAAAGTGCAAAATGGAGGAATTGTTTCCGAAATGCTTGAACAGGCAAGGCAATATTATGTTGCCGCGCTTTCTGGTCAGGAAAAAAGCCCTACTTCCGAAACAGTCAAAAAATATGAATCTTCGTTACGTATTATAAATAACCTCAGCTATTATCCCGGTATTGAAGATAATGAAGCTTACGTTGAACTTGAAAAATCGATCATAGATGATTACCGGAAGTTTGTTGATGGATTACCGGAAGTTCCTGTGGAAGTTTCCTTTGCTGCTCTTGAAGAGTGGATGGGGAAAAACCTGCCTGAAATTCAAATGGATTGGGAAAAAGATAAAAAATCAAAATCTATAATTATTCCTGCTGATATACCACTTGAAATGAATCCGGTAGTAGAAAAATGGATCGATTACTATACTACAAGAGGAAGACCTCACATGAGAGTATGGCTTGAAAGATCAGGTAAGTATTTTCCAATGATGACTAAAATCTTTTCTGATGAAGGACTTCCAAAACAACTTGTTTATTTAAGTATGGTTGAAAGTGCTTTAAATCCAACAGCCCGTTCATGGGCAAGTGCTGTTGGATTATGGCAGTTTGTTAAATCAACCGGAAGATTGTATGGCTTGCAATCTGATTTCTATTATGATGAACGAAGAAATCCGGAAAAATCAACTCTTGCTGCCGCTAAACATTTGAGAGATTTATATGCTGATCTTGGTGATTGGTATCTTTCGTTAGCTGCATACAATGCTGGTGAAGGAAGAATTACCAGGGCTATGAGAAGAGCAGGCTCAAATGATTTTTGGACTATAAGCCGTTATCTGCCAAGAGAAACCAGAAGTTATGTACCACAGTTTATCGCTGTTTGTGTGGTTGGAATGAATCCGGAAAAATATGGATTTACAAATATTAATTATGAAAAACCTGTTAAATATGAAACTTATGATGTAAACGAAGCGGTTTCATTAAGTTATATAGCAAGTTCAATTGGAACCGACCTGGAAACTCTGCAGGATATGAATCCTGAATTGACACAGTTAAGTACTCCGCCTTCATTTCCGGGAGGATATCCGTTAAGAATACCGGTTGGAATGTCACAACAACTTGCAGCCAATCTGGTTAATATCCCTGAATCTGCAAAAAGATATTATCTTGTGCATACAGTGAGACGCGGCGAAACTCTATCAAGGATTGCCAGAAGATATGGAGTCTCTACTCATGATTTAGCCGATGTAAATAAAATATCAATCAGAAGCAAAATTTACCCCGGTGTTGAACTTAAAATTCCCGTAAACAATTTTTCTGCAAAAGATTTTGCTTATAATACAAATGTGGAATCGGCTGAAGATGAAAATTCAAACAACGAATACGTATCTCCTTATCTTGCATTAAATAAAGGTGTAGATACTACTTCGATAACAGAAGATAGCAATGATAGTGATGATGTTGTTGCATTTAGCGATGATGAAACAGATAACAAACCCGAAAATATTAAAGATATAATTGAAAACTCTGATTTTTCTTCAAACACTGTTGTTGTTCCTGAAAATAAAGTCCCTGTAAAGTATAGAGTCAAGAAAAAGGATAGTTTATTAGGGATAGCTGATTTATTTAATACACGTGTAAGCGATATCAGAAACTGGAATAATATTCCATATACCCAAACAATCAATATAGGGCAAACGCTTACAATTTATGTCCCGGAAGATAAAAAAGATTTTTATGCAAGTCTTGATAATCAAACTTCTGTTGAAAAATCTATTACTAAAAGTAATTCACCTGCTGTCGGGAATTACTGGGTATATCACCGAATCAGACATGGTGAAAACCTTAATTCAATTGCAACAAGGTATGGAGTAGATATCAATTCAATAAAAGACTGGAACAACCTTCACAGCAATAGAATTTATGCGGGAAGAAGATTAAAGATTTATACAAATAAAGATGCTTCTACATACGCTTCCAAAGATAATAGTTCTGATAAAACTACCAAGTTCAGGTATAGAATAAGAAGAGGTGAAACCTTAAGTGAATTAGCCGAGAGATTTTCTGTCTCTATGTCTCAAATAAGGGTATGGAATCATTTGAGGAGCAATAGAATAATTGCGGGACAAACATTAACAATTTATACTGACGAACATACTTCCTCACTTGGTGATAATACTGTTAAAACTTCTGCAAATGTAAATTATTACAGGGTAAAAAAAGGAGATACAATCGGTGAGATTGCCGAGCTGTATAAAGTACATACATATGATATCAGGCGTTGGAATAACTTAAGAGGCAACATAATTTTTGCAGGTAAAACATTAAAAATATACTCCGATGCAGCTGTTAATGATTTACCGGAAAGTGTAAGTAGCAAATCTACATATGTTCATATGGTTGAAAGGGGAGAATCATTATACAGCATAGCACAAAAATATGATACTTCGGTGAAAAGGTTGAAGTATATTAATCATATCCGCAGTAATAAAATTGTTGTAGGTCAAAAATTAAAGATAAAGTAAACTAATTCTAAAAATTTTTAGTAAATTAATAGGAGAAAAATTTTAATTTAATTTTTAATTGTTCATAAATAAATTTTGAAAGCCGTTAGGGGTGTTATCCGGTAAAACGGATAGCTGAGAGTAAACCCTAATACCTGATCTGGGTAATGCCAGCGTAGGGAAACGGGTTAAAAGAATAATTGAGATTTTAGCCGTTTCTCCGAAGAAAATTTTCGGATTTAAAACGGCTATTTTTTTTGAAAGGAATCAAAAATGAAATACTTAATTATTCTTTTTCTGTTTTTAAATTCTTTATTATCGGCACAAATCCTTGAAATTATAGGAAAGGTAGTAGATAGTGATACTGACAATCCTTTGCCCGGTGCAAATATCTATATTGAAGAAAATCCGGTAATTGGAGTTTCAACGGACAGCTTGGGAAATTTTAAATTTAAACATGATCTTGATAAGGGTGAACATCTGGTAATAAGCTTTGTTGGCTATTATAAAAAAACTATTGCAGTATCAGACATACCGCTTCCCACTGAACTGACGATTAAACTAGAACCAGAAATTATTCCGTCGCAAACTGTACTGGTTGAAGGGAGTCTTGGAAAAGAGGGAATTACTCCCCTGGCATTCAGTAAAATTAAAAGAAAAGATATAGAAGAAAAATATACTGTCCAAGATGTTCCTGAATTCTTGAGCTCACTTCCTTCCACAACTTTTTATTCTGAAAATGGAAACGGAATAGGTTATAATTATTTAAGCATCAGAGGTTTTGATCAAAGACGAATTTCAGTATCCATAAACGGAATTCCGCAAAATGATCCGGAAGATCATAATGTGTATTGGCTGGATTTTCCGGATCTTCTTGCAAGCACAGATTTAATCCAAGTACAAAGGGGTGCCGGTTCCGGGGTTTTTGGTTACCCGGCTATAGGAGGTTCAATTAATATAATTACCTCTACATTTTCAAATGGTCCTATGGTAAATCTGTCTGCATCTATAGGAAGTTATAATGTCAAGAAATATTCAGCTTCGTTTTCTAGCGGTTTAATAGACGCTAAGTATTCCATATATGCAAAATTATCCAGGACATTAAGCAGCGGATACAGAAACCTATCCTGGGTTAAATTCGATTCTTATTATCTATCAGCTGTACGATATGATAAAAACTTAACAACTCAAATAAACTTCTATGGCGGACCAATTGCTGATGGTTTAGCTTATACGGGTTTACCAAAATTTGCAATCAAAGATAAAAATTTACGAAGAGCAAATTATTCTTATTGGGAAACCGACACAAAAGCCGATACTTTTACTTATACCGTAAACAGAAGACCGGACGAAATAGAGAACTTTTCTCAACCTCATTATGAATTATTAAATCAATTGAAAATAAGTGATGCCGTAACATTTAATTCAGCTTTTTTTCTAGTAACCGGGAATGGATTTTTTGATTATGATGGTTCAGGTTTAGATACAACCTCATTACATTTGACTTCACAATATGGTTTTAATCCTGTTCAAAATCCTACCGATTTATTAATTAAAGCTGAGGTTGACAATACTCAATACGGCTGGATACCAAAGATCAGTTTTAAACACAATAACGGTGAATTAATAATCGGGGGCGAGTTAAGAATACACAGTTCAACTCATTTGGGGAGTATAGCCTATGGTACAAACCTTCCGGAAGGATTATCTCAAAGTTATAAAATATATTACTTTAACGGAGCAAAAAATATATTCAGCGGATTTATTCATGAAACTTATATTCTGAATTCTCACTGGAATTTTCTTGGCGAAATTCAATTGGCTTATCATAAATACAGGTTTTATAATGAACGCTTTTACAATAACAATTTTAACATTGATGGTTTATACCTTAATCCAAGAGCAGGGATTAATTATAAAATTAATACTGAGCAAAATGTTTTTGTCTCTTTCGCAAGAGTTACAAGAGAACCAAGGTTAGGAACATATTATCCGGGTGAGGAATCTATATGGGGCTCTACACCGCAGTTTATTCAGAATGCTGGCGGTTCCTATAATTTTAATGAACCTTATGTAAAACCTGAAACGATGAATGACCTGGAATTAGGATATTCTATTATTAAAAAGGATTTCAATATTTCATTGAATTTTTATAATATGATTTTTGATAATGAAATTGTAAATAATGGCAAACTTGATATTTTCGGACAGCCGGTGACAGGCAATATGAATAGTACTATTCACAGGGGTTTTGAAATATCCGGTTCCGTAAAGCTACCTCTATATTTATCGCTGTTATCTAATTTTACTTTCAGCAAAAACTATGTAAACAAAGGAACTTACTACATTGATCAGAATAACGTCATTGATTTAAGCGGCAACAGGATTGGCGGTTTCCCCGATGTTTTATTTAACTTTGGTTTAAGTTATAATAAAAATCCGTTTTATGTTCAGTTGAAGGCACGATATGTCGGCAAGTTTTATTCTGATTATTATGATTCAAAACTTTCCGAATATTTAAAGAAATACCAGGAATTTGTCAGCTATAGCGATAACGTCAATGATGATTATTTTACAGCCGATTTTTATGCAAGTTATTCACTTAAAGTTTTCAATTCTTTAAATTCGAGTAAAATATTTTTTCAGGTGACTAATATTTTTGATAGATTATATTCTGCTAATGCAATTGGTGCCGAGTTTTTCCCGGCAGCGGAAAGAAACTTTTTAACCGGAATACAGGTAGGTTTGTAGTAGAGACGTTCTGCAGAACCTTTCTACAAATAAACGAATAATATCGCTCTATACAAAATAATTAATTATGAAAAAGTGTATCATACTGGCAAATGGAAAATCACCTAAGAAATCTGTAATTGAATATCTTAAAAAGAATAATTTTTCGACCTTAATTTGTGCTGACGGAGGTGCAAATAGTGCAGGTAAATTAAAAATTGTTCCCGATTTTATAATAGGTGATTTTGATTCAATAAATAAGCAGACGTTAAATAAATTCAGATTTAATTCAGAAATTATACAGATAAAAAGACAAAACGATACTGATGTTGAAAAATGTCTTAAGTTTGCAATTAAGAAGAAATTTACTGAATCCGTACTTCTTGGAGTTACAGGAAATCGTTTGGATCATACATTCTGCAATCTTGGAATACTAATCAAATTCTATAATAAGATTAAGCTTATAATTGTTGCTGAGAATTCTATTTTAACACCATATACAGGTAAAGTAGAATTAAAAACTTATCCAGGTGAAACAATTTCTTTATATGGATTTGATAAAAAAACAAAAATTTATTCCAGGGATCTTAAGTATCCTTTAAAAAATATTTCTCTTCCGTTTGGTGAAAAGGAGAGCACAAGTAATATAGCACTAACCAGTTCAACAAAAATTAAAATTACGGGTGGAATAATATTTATAATCAGGGATTACAATACAGTAAAAAAATATGATCTCCTTTAGCACATCTGATTATTTAGTTATAATTATTTTCTTTTTAGCTGTTCTTACCATCGGATTTATTTCCGGAAGAAAACTTGGAACCGAAGCCGATGATTATTTATTATCCGGAAGGAAAGTCGGCTTATTTCTTTTCATTTTAACCAATGTTTCTACATGGTACGGAGGAATTCTGGGAGTAGGGGAGTTTACTTACCGTTACGGAGTTGTTAGCTGGTTTACTCAAGGATTACCTTATTATGTATTTGCTTTCCTGTTTGCCCTTTTTTTAGCAAAGAAGATTAGGAATGCTTCTTTATTTACAATCCCGGATAAATTAACAGAAGTCTATGGAGAAAAAGCGGGACTGATTTCAGCAGTATTTGTATTTGTTTTGGTTTCTCCTGCTCCATATTTATTAATGACTGCAAATTTAATTTCTCTTATTTTTGGAACGGGAATATTAATTAGTCTAATCCTGGGAATATTACTTTCAGCAGCATACTTACTTCAAGGAGGTTTTAAAGCAAATGTATTTACAGATTCATTCCAGTTCTTCGTTATGTTTGGCGGATTTATTCTTATTTTATTTTTTGCTTACTCAGATTATGGAGGAGTAACTTTTCTCTCATCCAATTTACCCGTAAATCATTTGAAAATTACAGGTGGAGCATCGCCCATTTTTATTATTGTATGGTTTTTTATTGCATTATGGACTTTTGCCGATCCAGGTTTTCATCAAAGATGTTATGCTGCTAAATCCGGTGATGTCGCTGTAAAGGGAATTCTAATCTCTATTATTTTCTGGGCTTTATTTGATTTTTTAACTACTAGTACCGGCTTATATTCAAGAGCTGTTTTACCCGGCATTGCGCAGCCTGTACAGTCATATCCACTGCTGGCTGAAAAGGTTTTGGGACCGGGATTAAAGGGAATTTTTTATGCTGCCTTGTTTGCAACGATAATGTCAACTCTGAATAGTTTTTTATTCTTAAGCGGAACAACAATAGGAAGGGATTTCATATTTAAACTGATTGCGAACAAAAATGAAAAAAAATTGAAACCCTTTACAATTTATGGATTAATTATATCAGGGATTTTGTCAATTGCTCTTGCTTACTATATTCCTTCAGTTATAGAAATATGGTATACAATAGGTTCTTTTTGTATCCCGGGAATAATATTACCGGTTATTAGTTCTTATTATACTAAGTTCGGAATTCACAAAAGATTTATCGTATTAGAAATGCTGCTAGCTTCGGCAGGAAGTATTTTATGGTTTTTTATAAGAGAAAATTTCCTATCAGGGAATATATTAAATGAAATAGAACCTATGCTTGTTGGTTTATCAATAGCAGTTCTTATTCATCTTTACGGGATGTATAAGGTTAAATCAGAGTGATACAGTTACCGGAAGAAACAGTAAAAAGATAGATACAAGGACCGTCAGCATTATTTTTTTCTTTTAACGTTTATCCTGTTTCTTTCTTTCTGTATGTTTTTTCTTTTTTACAATAGAAAAGGCAATCGAACCTATAAGTAAAAATCCAATAATTGCAAGTGAAACTCCTGTATGAATATGAATTATATTGGACAACAACATCTTAATGCCTACATAAAAAAGAATAAGAGCAACGCCATATTTCAAATAAGCGAAAAGATCAACTAATCCTGATAATGTAAAATATAAAGCTCTTAGTCCTAAAATTGCAAAAATATTTGAAGTGATAATTACAAAGGTGTCTCTTGTTATGGCAATTATAGCCGGGATTGAATCGACAGCAAAAATTATATCGGAAGATTCAATAAGCAGAAGAGTAAGGAAGATCGGTGTCGCATAAATAATCCCATTTTGTTTAACAAAAAATTTTTTCCCATCATAATCAGGTAAAATATTGAAATACTTCCTGATAAATTTTACAATCGGGTGTTTTTCAAGATCTATTTCATCATTTTTGCCAAATGCCATTTTATAGGAGCCGTATAAAAGAATAAATCCGAAAATATAGATTACAAAATGAAAAAGATTTATAAGGCCAACACCAATAAGGATAAAAATAATTCTAAAGACGACGGCACTCAGAATTCCCCATTTTAATATATGGGGCTGATTGGTTTGTGATATTCCCATTACATTGAAGATCATTAAAAATACGAAAAGATTATCGACAGAAAGGGAATATTCAATTAAATAACCTGTTAAAAACTCTAATCCTCTTTGATGCCCCTTTTCAAGGAATAAATATATAGCAGTACAAAAAGCAAGAGCAGTGAGTATCCAAACACCGCTCCACATTATACTACGCTTTAATCCGATTTTACCGCTTCTATGTTCTGTTACATACAAATCAATTATAATAATAACTGCAGCAACAATTGAAAATATTATCCAGAAAGTGAATTCATTGTACAAATTAAATTCCTTATTTTATTAAGGAAGCAATATTCCGGCGGCAATTACTGTTGTCCATAATCCGTTTTTATCGCCCTCGGCAGATTGAGTAATATTAAAAGAACGAACTATTTTCCCAGACATTTTATAAATATTTTCTCTTTCACTCCAATCAATATCAGGATTAAAATCAACACCAAGAGTAGTTGCCAGCATTGTTGCTGCAAGATCTTCGGCATATTCCCCTGCAACTTTTTCGGTTTGACCAAATGGATGATGTTCTGATAAATAACCATATTGCGAATTATCTGCAGGAAGTGCAACTCCAATTGAAGATGCTATTAAACGGTTTGGTTCATTTGTAGAATTACGTGCAAGAACAGTAAAAGTAATCTGCCCGGGGAGCAATTCCTTTAAACCTTCTTCTTTTGTTATACGTTTACAATTGCCAGGGAAGATGCTGCTAACCGAAACCAGATTACAAATTTCAATACCTGCATTTCTCAATGCCAGCTCAAAAGAACTTAGGTATTCTTTGTGTCTGCCTACCCCTTTTGTAAAAAATATTCTTGAAGGCACATACAAATTTTCATCTCCTTTCTAAAGCTATATTTTTAATTTAATAAATTTCCTTTTACCAACCTTCAAAATTTGTTCACCGGTTATACTTATATCAGCAGTAATATCAGTTATTTTGTTACCGTCAATTGAAACCCCACCCTGGGTTACAAGCCTTCTTGCCTCACCTTTAGAACCGGCAAGATTTACTATAGTTATTAAATCCAATATATTCATTGCATCTTTGGGATTTTCAAATTTATATTCCGGTATATCTTCAGGGACTTCTTTTTTTATAAATATTTTATCGAATTCTTTTTCAGCTTCATCTGCTTCATTTTGGTTATGATACATTCTGACCAAAGTTTTAGCTAATTGTCTTTTAAGATTACGAGGATTTACAGAAGGATCTTCAAGTTGATCTTTTATTTTATTTAAGTCTTCATTAGAAATATCAGTAGCCAATTCATAATAATTATAAATCAAATTATCAGGTATTGAAAGAGTTTTACCAAAAATATTTTGAGCACTTTCGGATATCCCTATATAATTATTATAAGATTTACTCATCTTTTCTACACCATCTGTTCCTACAATTAATGGTGTTGTGATAATAACCTGCGGTTCTAAACCATATTCTCTCTGGATATCACGTCCAACAAGTAAGTTAAATTTCTGATCAGTTCCGCCTAATTCAACATCACTTTTAATTGCAACAGAATCCATTGCCTGGGCAAGCGGATATAAGAATTCATGAATACTTATTGGTTCACCGGACTTAAATCTTTTCGTAAAATCGTCTCTTTCTATCATCCTTGCTACTGTATATTTTGAAGCAAGTTTTATTACTTCCTCAAAAGACATTTTACCAAGCCAATCAGAGTTATATACAATTTTAGTCTTATCCCTATTCAAAATTTTAGATGCCTGCTCCAGGTACGATTGTCCGTTTTCCCTGGTCTGTTGTAAGGATAAAGCCGGGCGAGTAATATTACGTCCGGAAGGATCTCCGATCATCCCTGTGAAATCACCAATTATTAAGATAGCCTGATGCCCCAGTGATTGAAACTGGGCAAGCTTCCTTAACACTACAGAATGCCCGATATGCAGATCTGGTCTGCTGGGATCACAACCAAGTTTTATATTCAGCGGTTTTCCTTCAGAAATTGATCTTTCAAGCTTTTTTAAAAGATCTTCTTCCGGTATTATTTCAAAGGTTCCCCTTTCAATTAAATCAATTTGTTCATTAATAGTTGGAAATTTCAATTTCGACATCGGCAATAAAAACCATAAATTTTTTAAATAGGATTTCTAAGATAGTACTTTTATTAATCATTTAAAATTTTATTCTTCTTTCCTGTTCTCTTTGGAGATCCCGCTTCGCAATGGATTCTCTTTTATCATAAACTTTTTTACCTTTAGCAAGGGCAAGTTCAACCTTCACTTTACCATTTTTAAAGTAAAGTCTAAGCGGTATTAAGGTAAGGCCTTTTTCCTTCACTTTACCTATCAATCTTCTTATTTCACTTTTATTCAACAGGAGTTTTCTATCCCTAACAGGGATGTGATTGTTAATATTTCCCTGTGTATACTCACTTATATGTGCTCCAATTAACCAAATTTCTCCGTTTCTCAATGATGCATAGCTATCTACCAGATTGGCTTTACCTTGTCGTAAAGATTTTACTTCGGTTCCCTGCAAGACAATTCCTGCTTCAAAAATCTGCAGTATCGAAAATTCATGTCTTGCTTTACGGTTTACGGTAATATTTTTTATATCTTCTTCTTTGGTCATAAAAAGAACATCTTATATATTTTTACTACTTAAAGTAATTATAATTATTAAGAAATATAATAATTTATAAAATAACAGGTTTCGAAGTTATTTTTATTATAGACTAAAATCAAGGATTATATAAAACCTGAAAATACGGTTTTTTAACTGAGCTAAAAATATTTCTTTTTAATAAAATTTTTGGAATGGCTAAATGATAATTCCTTTACTAAAAGTTTTCCAAAACTTTATCATTTGAATAAAAAATAAAAGAAAATTCCCTACAAATTCCTTTCAGCCTCAAGTTGTATTGAAATTTAGCGATTATTAAATTAAACGAGAATAATAATTAAAATTATTGGGCTTTTAATGAGTAAAAAAATTGCTGTTGCTGTTCCAAAAGGCGGTGTAGGCAAAACGGCTACAGCAGTTAACCTTGCAGCAAGCCTGGCAGTAGCAGAAAAAAAAACATTGCTTATCGACTTTGATCCTTCGGGTGCTTGTTCTACATATCTTGGTTTTGAATCGGAAAAATTCAAAGGAGATATTTTTGATGTGATCAGCTTTACTACCCATATTTCAAAGGTTATACATCATACGGAATTAAATAACCTTGATATAATTCCTTCCGATTTTTCGAATCTTGAAAGGGAAGAAAGGTTGAACAGGTTAACAAACAATACAAATATATTTAAGAATATTCTAATATCAGATGAGCTCCCAACTTATGATTTTATAATAATTGATTGTCCTCCGTATTTAAAGGGATTAACTACAATTGCACTTGCAGCATCGAGTTCCTTATTAATTCCGGTAAAAGCGGGACAATTCTCTATTACTGCCTTAAAAAAACTTTTAAATATATAGGATTCATTAAGGGTAATCTAAATCCTAATTTGCAGATAGAAGGAATTTTGCTGACTATGTATGAAGCAAATACTAAAGCTTGGGCATTAACCAATGAAAAACTTTATGAAAGTTACAGGGATTATATAATGAAAACGGTCATCCCGAAAAATATTGCCATTACAGAATCAGAATTCTTCAGCAAACCTGCAATTTTATTTAATGTTAAATCGAAGGGTTCAATAGCTTATCTCCAATTGGCTGATGAAATAATAAAGAAGGATACACTCCCGGAGGATAATCAAAATAACTTGGCTGATAACAAAACAGATTAGAGCTTAATTTATCAGGCGGGGATATTTCCTTTGTAATCTTTCCTTTTGCAGCTTTAAATTTAAACACATAAATCCTCTCAATTTTTCTATTGGTATTTAGTTCCTATTTGAAAAGATAAAGAAGAATATTTGGTGATTCAATTCGGCAACAAGTTTAACAATTGATCAGAGCATCGTTGATCGTTCCAATTAATTCAGATTTGCTGTATGGTTTATTAAGTATTTTTACAGGATTGGTTAAATTTGCATTGTGATAAGTTTCCTCATCATGATAGGCAGTTAAATAAATTATGGGGATATTATATTTACCGGAAATGATTCCAGCGGCTTCAATTCCATTTAATTCCCCTTTTAACATAATATCCATTATTATTATATCCGGTTTTTCTTTTTGTGCTGTTATTACAGCATCAACAGCATTATTAACTATAGAGACAGAAATTTCTTCTGAATTTTCAAGATCTTTTTTTATACCTAAAGCTGTAATTGTCTCATCTTCTACGATTAAAACCTTTGTTCTTTCCATTCAAATCTCCAATAAAAAGATATAAAATACTCTCTAAATATAATTCAACTTATGAAATATTACATTTGATTATCTTCACATGTGTTCAGAAATATATGAACTTATTTTATAAGAATTGAAGGGTTTGAAAATATATACTATTTATCCCGGTTAATTAAATTAGGAAGAACTATTGTGAACTCAGTACCATTCATTCTATTTAGTTCAATGTTGCCTTCCAATTGCTCAACCAGAGTATTAACTAATTGTAATCCTAGTGAGTCAGTTTGTCTAAAGTCGATATTTTTCGGAAATCCGATTCCATTATCATGAATAATCAAGGTAGAAGTATTTCCTTCAGTGGGTTTGTATGATAATTTGATTTCACCCGAAGCCCCATTTGGAAAAGCATATTTAAATGCATTAGATAATAGTTCATTTACAATTAATCCCAGTGAGATTGCTGTATCAATACCAAGAGAAACATTTTCTATATCAGTAGTAAGCCTTATTTTAGTTGAATCCAGACTGTATGAACTCATTAAGTGGGAAGCCAGATCCTGAACATAATCTCCCAATTTGACTCCGGCTATGTTCCCGGATTGATATAATTTTTCATGGATTAAAGCCATAGACCTAATCCTGTTTTGGCTTTCCTTAAAAACATTAACAGCTTCACTGTCCTGGAAATAAGCGGACTGCAGATTAAGTAAACTGGAAATTATCTGCATATTATTTTTTACCCTATGATGAATTTCCCTCAGTAAAATATCTTTTTCTTTCAGTGAATCTTCAATTATTTTTTCGGATTTTTTTCTTTTTGTAATATCTGTAAAAGTAACAACTCCTCCTTTAACTTCACCCTTTTCCATAATCGGATTAAAAGAATATTCTGCAGGGAAATAAGTTCCGTCTGCTCTCCAAAAAACTTCATCATCTTTAATACATTCACTTTTTGCAATCAAAGATTTATAAATATGGCACTCTCCAATAGGGTGTTTTTTCCCGTCAGGATAAGAATGATGAATTAGTTCATGAATTTTTTTATTACTTTGAAGCGGATCTAAACCAAACATTTCCATTGCAGATTTATTTACAAAAGTGCAATATCCTTTTAAATCAATTCCAAAAATGCCTTCACCGGTAGATTCCAATATTTGTTCGGTTTTTTTGTAAAGTTTTCTTGTAGTTGTCAAAGACATTGCAACGGTGAAAAACAACAATGTAATAGCGCCCCCGGCAATAAGAGCAATCCATCCTTTTTCTGAATCAATCGTTTTGTTAAACTCAGGAAGAGAAGTAAATTTCAAGGTCCAGGAATGTTTATTAAAAGTAATTTTTTTAGATAAAATAAAAACCGGATGTCCATGTTTTTCCGAAACGGAGTCGGAAGGATTACTTATAAACATTATATTTTTATTCGATTCATTTTTCCCGTCATAAATAACAAGATCCACGATATTAAACTGCTCACCCAAAATACCCTCAATTAAATCATTCATCCTGAATGGGCTATAAACATAACCAAGTAGTGCATCTCGTCTTTGCTCAACAGTATAAAGGGGTGCTTTCTGTTTATATATTGGGACATACATTAAAAACCCGACCTGAACATCTTTATCAGTTTCTTGTACCAATGTAACTTTACCTGAAATAGAAGTCATTCCTTCATTGCTCGCTTGTTCCATTGCTTTCCTTCTAACAGGATTAGTAAACATATCATAGCCGAAGGCTCTTAAATTTCTTCCTTTAAAAGGTTCGAGATAAATAATAGTAGTATAAATATCTCTATTTCCTTCAGGCCAAATCCAAAAATTCTTATATCCTTTTTTTCTGACCGATTCAATGAACTTATCTTTATTTGCCGGTAGAATTACCTTTGAGTACCCAATTCCTAGAATTCCCGGGTAATTTTGCTCGATATTAAGTTTTTCAACATAAGTTTTCCATTCATATCTTGTAACTTCATTTGAAGCTGCAAATAAACCGCTACCACCAAGTAATACTTGTTCATACGCTACTAATCTTTTCTTTATAGACGTTACAATTTCCTGAACCTGGAAATCAAACCTTACTGAAGCATTTTGATAACTTTCTTCTCTTACCATTCTCCAAAACATTATGGTCATACAAAGAGAAAGTATTACCATTATCCATGCTATGGAATAACTATACTTTGCGGCTGCTTTAGGGAGTGATTTAATGGAAGTCAGTTTCATTAATAAGGAGATATTTAATTTAAAGTATTCAAATTATTTCTATATTACGATATATTAGCTGAAAATACTTATAAAAATATTTTTCTGACTGGCAGTTAAATAGCTAAACATGATTAAACCAAAATTATTACAGAACTATAATACAAAATAAAATAAAACAAATAAATATAAACAGATTAATCATTGGTATCCAAAACAATTTTAAAATAAACAGGTTAGGTTAAAATAAAAGAATCGAAATAAGTCGTGTAAATACTTACAGATTAGTTACATAGCCATTTTCATAGAGCTTAGGACCCGCTTTAAAAAACAGGTCCTGTAATTAATAATTTTTACCGGCTGTAGGTTTTAATTAGATCGACAGCATCTTTATTCCCCAAAAGCCTGGCTGAATTTAGATCAACCAAAGCAGCATCAAAATTTCCAAGAATAAGCTTGGCAGTTCCAATCATTGAGTATATCTTTGCATAGATAGGATTTACCTTATTGCGGCTGTACAAATCAGTTTTATCTTCTGTTTCCATATCCATCCTGAAATGTAGCCTGATTGATTCAGTACAATCTTCAATTGCACCTTCGTAATCATGCAATTCTATTTTTGCAGCTGCTCTGCTTGTATAAGGCTGAGGTAAATCCGGATTCAGCATTATCGCTTTTGTAAAATCGAATACAGCCCCGAGATAATTACTCAGCAACATTTTGTTATTACCTGAAATGATATAGTATTCTGCGTTTCTCATAGTTTTATTAATAATTTATTTCACTTAAATGTTTATTTATACTTTTTAAACCAGTCTGGTTTTTTTCCATTAATTCCTGGGCAAGCCTCATGTAAGCAATAGAGGACTTGGCTGTTATATTGTAAGATATTACAGATTCATTTTTAAAAAAAGCATTCGTAACGTCCATGTTCTTGGGAATGATAGTCCGCATAATAATGTTAGGATATTTTAATATCAAATTCTTTTTAGCTTTAAAGGAAGCAGTAGAATTTTTCTCGTTAAATGTTAATAAAATTCCTTCAATCGTAAGATTATGATTGTAATTTTTTTTAATATATTCTATATGATCGATCATTTTACTAATAGACTTCAGAGAGAAGGGACTAGGCTGAATAGGAATTATTACCGAATCTGCAGCAATTAAAGAATTTGTCGTCATACCTACTAGGTAAGGTGGACAGTCAATGATCACGTAATCAAAAGAGCAAGCTTCAGGTTTCAATTGATTTTTAAATAGCAGGTGATTACTAGTAAGTTTAGTCAGTCTTGATTCATCATGAAACGAAATATTTTTAAATGGAATAAAATAAAGGTTCTTTTGTTTTGTTTGATGTATAACCTGGTTTAACAATTTTGAATAACTAAATATATCAAAAATACCACCTTTAAAATTAATATTATTGAATACAGAGGAACAAGAACCTGACGGGTCGGCATCAATTAAGAGTGTCCTCTTGCCGTTCAGAGCAAATGCGTAAGATAAGTTGAAAGCTGTGGTTGTTTTTCCCACACCTCCTTTAGGTGTGGCAACGGCAATTATTTTTCCCATTTTTGGTTTTTCACGGTAAATAGAAAATAGCTATATTTTTTACCTAATTTTGCAAATAATATGCCGTTTAAATTAAAGCAACTCTTACCAGTTTCCAAAATTTTTTTTGTAATAAATTAATACAATGTCAATATTTCAAACATTTTTATTTAATGTGAAAATGCAAATATTTTAAAAAACACATAAAAAATTATGGCATTTTAATTGAATTTATTAGATGAATTTAAAAATCTTTGTAGAATTTGGAGGGTGGAAAGCTGGCCGTTTTAAGGTCGGCTTTTCTTTTTTTTGTCAATAAATTCAAATAATCATTAAATTTAAAAATTCTTGCTAATTGAGGCAAAAGAAATTTATTTAATAATAACCTACAATAGGTGAATAATTATAATATTAACTTTGATGCTGCCAGCAGAATTCAGAATGAGGTATTGATTTTCTTTTACATCTTGTACCGGCAGTAGTTAAAGCTTTACATTGCATATTATTTTGCGATTCGGTTGGGATTTTCTCTTTTTTGATTGTTTTATAATGCTTTAACAGAATGGCTGTAATACCTATTAATAAAAGTCCACTATATATAAAGTATTTTCCGTTCATATTTTTCTTTAATTGTAAATCAAACTATAAATTTTTCTGGAAATTACAAAAAAGAAAAATGTTATTTCTCCCTGCCGCTTAATTTTACTTGTTAACTAATCGCTGTAAACTTTCATTGTAGCGGTTCCCTATATTCGGATATTTTTTGATGATGTTATCAATAGCTTCCAAATCTTCCATTGTCAATTCAATATCAACTGCTTTTGCATTTTCTTCCAGGTACTTTCTATGTTTGGTACCAGGGATAGGAATTATGTCATCTCCTTGTGCTAAAAGCCAGGCAAGTGAAAGCTGGGCAGGAGTACAATTAATTTGAGCTGCAAATTCTGCAAATTCTTTGGCAAGTCTTTGATTATTTTGCCAATGTTCATCGTCAAAACGGGGGAGGCTTCGCCGCATATCACTAGTGGGCAAATCATCTTTCTTAATAGTATTCGCTAAAAGACCACGCGCAATAGGACTGAAAGGAATTAAAGTAACTTCCAACCCCCTGCAAACAGGCAGTATTTGTCTTTCTATATCACGAGTCAGAACAGAATATTCCGATTGCAGGGCAGCAATAGGATGAACCCTGCTGGCCTTTCGTAAAGTATAAGGAGATACTTCAGATAAACCTAAATATCGAACTTTTCCTTCCTGAACCAATTTTGACATAGTGTGAATTGTTTCTTCTATAGGAACCTTGGGATTAATTCTATGAGCATAATAAAGATCAATAACTTCTATATTTAATCTTTTAAGACTTCCTTCAACAGCTTCTTTTATATATCTGGGGGAATTATCAATGAAGAGATTCCCTTCATTTTTTTTTCTGATTCCGAATTTTGTAGCTATAAAAACTTTATCACGGTTTGTAGCTAAAACCTCAGAGATTAGTTTTTCATTATGATGAAGACCGTAAAAGTCAGAAGTATCCCAAAAATTTATTCCAAGATCTATTGCCAGATTCAAAGTAGCAATAGACTCTCCGTCATTTCGTTCACCATAGGATTGGCTCATACCCATACAACCCAATCCGATTGCAGACAATTTTTCTCCGGTATTTCCAAGTGCTCTGTATTTCATTATGTCTTACTCTATATACCTTTAATAATAATTTATTAACTATATAATTTTTATAAATTATTTTAAAATAATACATAAGATTTATGCAAATATTGACCTACGTCAAAAATGATTCTACTATTTTTTGATTTGAAGGTTTTTTAAATTTAAAAAGAAAGGGTAGTTATCGTTCTGGGCTATAGAAGTTATAGCCAGTTTAATATTTCACCTGGATGTGTTCACAGATTGAATAAACATTTTCTTTATGATACGGAGCAACCAATCAATTTATTTTTTTATTAAATTTTCAGGAGAAAGATGTTCAGCTTCAATATCTTTAAAGTATTTTACCGTTCCGACTTTTAATTCATAAGTAGCTTGATCATCGCAAACAATAACCCCCTTTGGATGAAGCTGCAGCGCACTTACAGTCCACATGTGATTAACCCCTTCTTCCACAACCTGATAAAGTGCTCTAGCCTTATTCAATCCGCTTATTATTATTAAAACTTCTTCTGCATCTAAAACGGTTTTTACTCCAACGGTTAAAGCAGTTTTAGGAACCTTCTTCAGATCATTGTCAAAGAATCTTGAATTTGCTGTAACAGTATCCATAGTGAGTGTTTTAACCCGAGTTAATGATCCCAAAGATGAACCCGGTTCATTAAAAGCTATATGTCCATCCGGACCAATCCCGCCGACAAATAAGTTGATTCCACCAGCAGCTTCAATTTTTTCTTCGTAACCATCACATTCTTTTTCAAGGTCATTGGCATTTCCATTTAAAATATTGACGTAATTCTTATCAATATCTATATGGCTGAAAAGATGTTTCCACATAAAAGAATGATAACTCTCAGGATGATCTTCAGGTAAACCAACATATTCATCCATATTAAACGTGGTTACATATTTAAAAGAGACAACACCTTTTTTGTTTAGAGCAACCAATTCTTTGTACATTCCAACCGGTGAAGAACCGGTAGGGAGACCTAAAACAAAGCGATCTTTTTCGGTAGGCTTATATGAATTTATTCTTGCAGCAGCATAGTTTGCTGCCCACTTTGACACAAGGTCATAGTTTGGTTGAATTATTAATCTCATAGATACTCCTCGAAATTGAAATTTTTAATATTTTAATTTATTTCAGCTTTTTTGATAGACTACTTTTCCATTAAGCAGGGTTAAGTCTACTTCGTAATCTTTGTTTAGCACAACAATATCTGCATCTTTACCAACTGCAAGTATTCCTTTTTTATGATCAAGGTCTAAAACTTTAATACCATTTAAAGAAGCCATCCTAACTGCATCTGTTAACTTTGCTCCTGCTTCTTCAACCATATTTTTAACTGCTGAATTTAATGTTAATGTACTTCCGGCCAGAGTACCATCTTCAAGATAGGCTTTTTTCTCTTTCATATATATTTTCTGATCAGCAAATTCATATTCACCTTCATGCATACCGCCGGCACGGATTGAATCAGACACCAGGATGATTCCACTTGCACCTTTCAATTTCAAAAGCAGTTCCATTACAGCCGGATGTACATGAAGAGTATCAGCAATCAATTCTATTTTTAGCTCATTGTGTAAAAGTGCTCCAAGAATAACTCCAGGAGTCCGATGATGAAAAGACTGCATTGCATTAAAAATATGAGTTACATGAGCAGCACCGTTATCAATTGCATTTTCAACTTCATCGTAATTAGCCATTGAATGTCCTATTGATAAAACAACACCTTCTTTTGCTGCTGACTGCATAACTTCCACGGAGCCTTCTAATTCCGGTGCAATAGTCATTATTTTAATATGTCCTTTAGAAGCTTTCCATATTTTATCCCACGATTCAGCACTTGGTTTCCAAAGATAATTCTCATTCATAGCTCCTTTAAATTTTTTATTTAAGAAAGGACCTTCCATATGAATTCCCCGGATATTGGAATCAGGATGTTTTTCAAGATATTCTGCAACTCTATTTAGATCTTCCAGGAGCAATTTTTCAGGTTTGGCAAATAGGGAGGCGAGTACTGTAGTAGAACCATACTGTAACAAATAGGAACTTATCTTTTCTATACTTTCATCTGTATTGTCAGCAAAACCAAAACCAGCTCCTCCGTGAACCAGCAGATCGACAAAACCCGGGCATATGATTTTTTCACTTACATCAATAATTTCGTAATTTTTTAAAATTGACTTATCAATAGATTTTCCTAGTTCGGAAATTTTCCCATCTTCTATTAATAATGTCCCGTTTTTAATTATTCTAAATGGAGTGACAATATTTCCACCACTTAATGCTAATTTCATATCTTTTCCTGCAATTTTTTAGGCTGAATTTTCTTTGGTTAACCTTGACAAAGAATCAAAATTATTTTAAGTTCAGAAAGTAATTTGTTGGTTTAAACAACAAACTAAATCTAATCAATCCTTTTTACTTAGTCAACCGGGTATATGAAAACAAAAAATATTATCAGCGGGAATGCTTCGGTTTTAAGAAATGTTAATAGATCCGTAATATTAAATTTGATTAGAAATGAACAGCCAGTCTCCAGAGCAAAATTAGCACAATTAACCGGATTGAACAAAAGTACGGTGTCAAGTATTGTCTCCGATTTACTGGAAGAAGAATTGGTTTTTGAAACTGAAAATTTTAATCAAAATATCGGGCGGAAACCGATTGATTTATATCTGAAACTAGGAAAGAATTTAGTTGGTGCCTTTTCTATCGACGCTTCTATTACCCGTTTTGCCATTGTTGATATTGATGGAAGTATATTAGCTACATCTTCGATAAGTACTGAATCAAATGACAGTTCCGGATTTATCGAAAAATGTATCTCTGAAGTGCACAAATTAATGGTGCAATTGGGAATAGATGAATTGAAAGGATTAGGAGTTAGTGTAGCTGGTATTGTAGATGCAGATAAACTCATTGTTAATTATGCTCCTAATCTTGGATGGGAAGATTTTGAAATCGGAAAATCAATTAAGAATTTATGGCCTGATTTGCAGATATTAACTGTTGGTAATGATGCTAAATGTTCTGCCCAGGCAGAATTATGGTTTGGCAAACATCAGAAGGAACTTTCAAATTTTGTTTTTCTGGAAATTGGTCCCGGGATAGGTTCGGGGATAGTCGTGGAAAATAAAATTCTTGATGGTGAATTCCATGCATCAGGAGAAGTCGGACATATGGTTATTTATGAAGGAGGCGAGCTTTGTACATGCGGCAATCATGGCTGCTGGGAAAGATATGCCTCAGACCGTGCTACAGTTAACAGATACATCCTCAGAAAATATGGAGCAACAGAACAACCTGTTAAAATTTCAATTGATGAAATTATTGAACTGGCTGAAAGGGGGGATGAAATTGCGATAGAAATTTTAGGACAAACAGGTTATTATCTTGGTCTTGGAATTTCAAATATACTTAAGGCAATTGATCCCCAGGCATTTATCCTGGGAGGAAGAATAGTACAGGCCTGGGAGATTATCTATCCTGAAATAAATAGTATTGTTAAAAAAAGAGCCTTTTATGGTGAGAAAAAGAATACTATAATTTTACCTACTTCATTGCATGTTAAACCCAGGTTACTTGGTGCGGCCACTTTTGCTATAAAAAAGATATTTGATGATTACAAAATTATGATCTAAATCTTTATTTGAATTTTGTTTCTTAAACAGCAAATTAATCTTTATACAGATAAAATGATGAAATTTATAATATGAAAAAAGAGGAAGTCATTTTTGGTGTCGATATCGGCGGTACCAATACAGCTATCGGGCTGATTGATGCAAACAATAATTTTCTTGTAGAAAAATCTATTGAAACAAAATCTTCAGATGGTATTGATAAATATATTGACCGTTTAGCGAATCATTTAAAACAGATTCATAATGAGTATTATTTTACATACATATTAAAGGGTATCGGATTAGCAGCACCAAATGCAGATTATAGAACCGGGTATATTGAGAATTCAGTGAATCTTAAATGGAAGAAAGTTAATCCGGTAAAGCTGCTGAAACAACATTTTGATATTCCAATAACTTTAATAAATGATGCAAATGCCGCGGCGTTGGGTGAACAAGCCGGAGGAAGTGCAAAGGGGATGAAAAATTTTGTTGTGCTGACTTTAGGTACAGGTTTAGGAAGTGGGATTGTTGTCGACGGTAATCTAATAAGCGGAGAAACGGGACTTGCAGGAGAACTTGGTCATGTTGTAGTTAAACCGGATGGAAGAAAATGCAATTGCGGAAGAAACGGATGTCTGGAAACCTATATATCTGCAAATGGAATCCGAAGAACAGTTTTTGATTTGATCAGTTACTATAATGAAGACACCAAACTTAGGGATATAAGTTTTAATGACCTTACTAGTTTATTTATTGCAGAATTAGCTGATAAAAATGATCCGGTTGCTATAAAAGTATTTGATTATTCGGGAGAAATTTTAGGCAGAGCATTGGCTGATATTGCAGCCTGCTTTGATCCCGAAGCAATAATTTTAACTGGTGGAGTCTCTGAATCGGGTGATCTGCTGATAAAACCAACAAAACACTATTTTGAAAAAAATGTATTGAGCATTTATAAAGATAAAGTGAAAATATTAAAATCATCTTTAAAAAATAGCAGGGCTGCAGTTTTAGGTGCCGGTAATTTTGTTTTGAAAGAAATAGAAAAACAATAAAAATTTCAATTATAAAAAATAGAATCAAATATGAAATTTTATAAAATCCTTGTCAATCTTTTATTTATTTTCTTTTTATCACTGAATATTTATTCTCAAAGTATTCATGAATTAAATTTAATGCCATATCCAAAAGAAATTTCTCTGAAAGCAGGAAAATTCAGAATTGATAGGAATTTAGCAATTGAAGTAAAGGGAGCCCCGGGCATAAAGGTTTATCATGCAGCTACCCGTTTTTTAAGAAGGTTAGATGAAAAAACAGGCACATTTTTCAAAGAAGGTTATGTTACTCCGGATAGTACTCCGTTTATATGTAATGTTCAAATTGAAGTTATCAGACCCGGTAAAGTACAATTGGGAGAGGATGAGTCTTACAAGCTAAAAGTTACTGAGAATAATATTCTGATTAATGCTCCAACTGATTTAGGTGCTATTCACAGTTTGCAGACACTTTTACAATTAGTAAGTGAAGATACAAATGGTTATTATTTCCCTGCAATAGAAATCAGTGACTCACCGAGATTTCCCTGGAGAGGATTAATGATTGATGTTGCCCGACATTTTATGCCGGTCAATGTTATTAAGAGGAATATAGATGGAATGGTAGCAGTTAAATTAAATGTTCTCCATCTGCATTTATCCGACGACCAGGGATTTAGAGTTGAATGCAAAACCTTTCCCAAGCTTCAGGAAATGGGTTCCGATGGTAAATTTTATACACATGCTCAAGTAAAAGATATAATTAAATATGCAAATGACAGAGGAATAAGAGTATATCCCGAATTTGATATGCCTGGACATACAACAGCATGGTTTGTTGGTTATCCTGAATATGCAAGTTTACCACCTGGTACAAATGGTGCTCCTGCTCATTATTCAATCGAGAGAAGATGGGGTGTATTTAATCCCACATTCAATCCAACAATAGATAAAACTTATGAATTTCTTGATAAATTTTTTAAAGAGATGTCTGCACTTTTCCCTGATGAATATATGCATGTTGGCGGAGATGAAAATAACGGCGTTCAGTGGGATATAAGTAAGGAAATTCAAAAATTCAAGAAAGAAAAAAGATTTAAAAATAATGAAGAACTGCAGGGATATTTCATTTCAAGGGTTCAAAAAATATTAGCAAAGTATGGTAAGAAGATGATTGGCTGGGATGAGATTCTCCAAAAAAATATGCCAAAAGATGTAATTATCCAATCCTGGAGAGGAACAGCAGCTCTAAAAAAATCTGCAATGATGGGGTACAAAGGCATACTTTCAAACGGTTATTATATTGATTTAATGCAGCCTACATCGTATCATTATTTAAATGATCCTCGTCCGGATAGTCTCCATCTTACACCTGAAGAAAAATCAAAGATACTTGGCGGGGAAGCAACTATGTGGGCTGAATGGATTACAAAAGAAAACATTGACTCAAGGATCTGGCCCAGAACTGCAGCAATTGCAGAAAGACTCTGGTCTCCAAAAGACATAAATAATGTTGACGATATGTATAAACGGCTGGATCATATTACTCTTTTGATGGAAGAATATGGACTAAGACATATTACTTTTCAACCTAAAATTCTTAGAGTATTAACAAACGGACAATCAATAGAGCCGCTGAAAGTATTTGTTGATGTAATTAAACCGCTAGAAGGATATGAAAGAAATAATTTTAAGAAATATGGCGGATTCCCTTATTATCAATATTCACCCCATACTCTGGTTGTTGATGCAGCAATAGCAGATCCCAAACCTGCAAGGGATTTGAATAACTTAATAGATAAATATTTAAATACACAAAATCCACAGGACGGTGAAGAAATAAAAGAACATTTACTTCTATTAAAAGAAAATCACAAAAAGCTTTTACCAATTATTAATAGTTCAGCAATATTAAAAGAAATTGAACCTTTGTCTCAAAACTTATCTGATCTTGCCGGAATAGGTTTAGCCGCACTTGATCTTATCGAAAATCAAAATAATGCAGATGCTCAATGGATTACTAATGCAAATTTAGTATTGGAAAAAAGTCTCATTTCGTATGGAAAAGTTCAAATAGCAATTGTTAGTGGAATTAAAAAGTTGGTTCAGGCGGTTAAACAAAATACTAATTAGCTGACTGAGTTTTTTACCATGTAAAATTTGTTATAGTAAATTTATGAATTTAAAGATACAATATTTTTTATTACCCATATTATTTATTTTAACTTCTGTAACAATTGCACAGAAAAAGGAGATTGTGGCATATTATGCAGGGCCGCACAGGAATTACCAGGAAAATCTTCTTAAATCATTAGACAAAAATGGATCAGCAGATAAGATAACTGTTATATGTTATGCATTTGCTTTCCCGCTTCCCGATTCATCCGGAAATATTCTCCCCAAAATCCGACCATATCCGACTTACCAGGAAATTTATTCAAGTGAAATGAGTATTGATGGAGTTGCAGATGATCCGAAACAATCATTGCGGGGTGTATTTAACCAATTAAAAAAAATAAAAGAGAGACATCCAAATATTAAAGTAGTGCTTTCTATTGGAGGCTGGGGAGGTTCAACTTATTTCTCTGATTTAGCTCTTACCCCGGAATCCAGGGAAAGATTTGTTGATACATCTATAGATTTGTACATTAAAGGAAATTTGCCCCTTGAAGATGGTGCCGGAGGGATAGGTTCTGCAAAGGGTGTATTTGACGGGTTTGACATTGACTGGGAATTCCCGGTTAGCGGCGGACCAGAAGGGATGCATTATAACCCTAATGACAGGGAGAATATGTCAGCACTTTTTGCATTATTTAGAAAGAAACTGAATGCTATTAATTCGAATCTGCTTTTAACCGCAGCCATTTCTGGAAGGGTATGGGAATTCTGGAAATACAATTTTAATGAAGATAAAAAAAATCTCGACTGGTTTAATGTTATGACTTATGATTTCCATGGATTTGGTGATTCTTTAACCGGTCATAATACAAATCTCTTAAGCTCGCCTAACGATCCTGATCCTTATAAAGAATCATATGATCATGCAATAAAATATTTGCTGGATACTGCAGGCATAAACGGCAATAAGATAATTCCGGGTGCAGCATTTTATGCAAGGATTTGGAGAAATATCGATTCTATTAATTATGGCTTATACCAGCCAGTAAATTATAGCTTGGGAAATGACTTAATTGGATATAGTCATTTTGAAAATTTTTCTACCCAAATAAAAATTAATAGTAATAGTCACTGGGATAATCTGGCTATGGCTCCATGGTTTTATGTTCCGGAGGATAAAACCTTCTGGAGCTTTGACGATACACGTTCAATTGCACTGAAACAACATTATGTTGATGTATATAATTTAAGAGGATTAATGTTCTGGGCAGTAAATGGTGACGACTCCTCCGGAACATTAGTAAATACTATTTACAATAAAAACATGCCCGATTTTAATTCATTCACACCAAAAGAAAATAATAATCTACCGGAAATAAAAATATTAAAACCCGGCAATAGGAGTAATGTAAAAGAAGGTTCTAATGTCAGGCTAGTAACCGACGCTAAGGATAAAGACGGAACCATAGTTAAAGTAGAATTTTTTGTAGATGGAAATTCCATTGGATATAATACAATTGCTCCTTTTGACTGGGTCTGGTTCAATGCAAATTCAGGTAAACATCAAATTAAGGCAGTCGCTTTTGATAATAACGGCGGCAAATCAAATTCTGAGCCTGTTGAAATCAACATAATTAAATAACATTAAAAGACTTACAATATGCATCATATCCAAATTCTTGATATAGTAGTAATAGTACTCTTTTTTGTCGTTGTTTTTTCAATTGCCGCCTACTACACAAGGCGTGCCGGAAAAGATACCGGGGAGTTCTTTCTATCCGGGAGAAATCTTCCATGGTATATTGCGGGAACAGCAATGGTTGCTACAACATTTGCGGCAGATACTCCTCTGGCGGTTACTGAATTAGTAGCACGTAACGGAATAGCAGGTAACTGGTTATGGTGGAACATGGCGATCGGTGCAATGCTGACTGTTTTCTTTTTTGCAAAATTATGGCGCCGTGCCAACATAATGACCGATGTCGAATTTGTTGAGATTCGCTATTCAGGAAAAGCAGCTGCTGTTCTGAGGGGTTTCAGAGCCATATACCTCGGACTGTTTATGAATGCCATTGTAATGGGGTGGGTAAACAAGGCTATGGAAAAAATATTTCATGTTACCATCCCAGGTATTGATCCTTTTTTACTTGTTGTAATTGCCGCGGCGATAATCGCAATCTATGCCTCTGCCTCTGGTTTATTAGGTACGGCAAGGACCGATAGTTTTCAATTTCTGTTTGCAATGACCGGATGTATTATATTAGCGGTTATAGTAGTTAACCTGCCACAGGTTGGCGGTATAGTAGCACTGAAAGATAAACTTGCTCCGCAGGTTCTTGATTTCTTACCTAAGGTAGGAAAAATATCCGCAGAAGGGATCACGGGAGGTGTCCTGGCCATTCCCGTCGGTGCATTCTTTGCCTATATTGGTTTGCAATGGTGGTCCAGTTGGTATCCGGGTTCTGATCCCGGCGGCGGCGGTTATGTTGCACAGCGAATGATGTCTGCTAAAGACGAAAAACATAGTTTGTTTGCCACATTATGGTTTACAATTGCTAATTATACAGTACGTCCATGGCCCTGGATATTGGTAGCGCTGGCAGCTTTGGTACTACTTCCAAGGGCACAAAGTCCGGAAGTAATTAAAGTACAGCACCCGGTTTTATATGAAAAAGTTGTTGAAGCATATAACCACCAGGAGCTTTTAAATTCGAATGATCCGGTTTATAAATCACCTGAATTCAAAAAAGTGTATGATGAATATGAAAACACAGTTGATCCCGGAGTTATGTACCCAAAATTAATGCTTATGTATTTACCAACCGGTTTTCTCGGAATGTTGATAGCGGTTTTTTTGGCAGCTTATATGTCCACAATAGCTTCACAATTGAACTGGGGAACATCTTACCTGATAAACGATTTTTACCGGCGTTTTATTAAGAAAAGTGCCAATGAAAAACATTATGTTAGGGTATCTCGTATAGCAATGATCCTGCTGACCATATTTTCACTTATCATAACAGATGTTTTTCTTACCACGGTTTCCGGTGCCTGGATATTTATAATAAATGCAAGTGCCGGAATAGGTGCTGTTCTTATTTTAAGATGGTACTGGTGGAGGATAAATGCATGGTCTGAAATTTCTGCAATGATAGCTCCTTTAATAATTTACCCGGTTTCAGTTTATGGTTTTGGAATGGAATCGCCAATGACCCTTTATCCAACTGTTATTGGTACTACAATAGTCTGGTTAATTGTTACTTTTTTAACAAGTCCCACCGATGAGAAAACACTATTGTCATTTTACAAAAGAACATATCCGGGTGGAATCGGATGGAAACATATTCAAAGTATGTTACCTGAAACCAAGCAAAAAAATTATTTTGGCAGAACATTAGTGAACTGGATAATGGGAATCATACTGGTTTATGCTTCATTATTTGGTGTAGGTAATATTATTTTCGCAGATTTTTTAACCGGGATAATAATATTATTAATTGGCGTTGTTGCCGCTACCGTTATTTATTTTAATCTGAAAGTGCAGGGTTTCAAGACACTAAGTTAAAAGTGTTCATGCTCCCTGGTTCTATAAATTATTTTATATTTTAATAGTCTATTGCTATGAACCGAATTGCTATAGGTATCGATATTGGGGGAACACATACAACGGCAGGTATTGTAGATTTAGAGAAACAACAAGTAATAGACAAAAGCATAATTCGATCTTATACCGATTCTTCAGGTAATCTCTCCGAAATATTAAAAAGCTGGATTAGTTTAGTTCAGCAATGCTCATCAAAAATTAATATTAAGAAACTTGAAGGTATAGGCATAGCAATGCCCGGTCCTTTTGATTATTCAAATGGTATATCCGAAATTCTAAATGTAGGTAAATACGAATCATTATTTGGTTTAAATGTCAGATATGCAATGGCATTTGCATTAAAAGGTCTTGTTCTATCAAAGCAGATTCGTTTTATGAATGATGCACATTCTTTCCTGGTTGGAGAAACATGGCAGGATAAGCTTATTGATAAAAATGTAATTGGATTAACTTTGGGAACAGGTTTTGGCTCTGCATTTTATAAGGATAACAGAATTGTTGATTCCGGCAGGGGTGTGCCTCCAGGCGGTTTCTTTTTCAATCAGCCTTTTAGGAAAGCAAGAGCAGAAGATTATTTTAGTGCCCTTTGGTTTATTAATCGCTATTTTGAAATTAGTGGCGAGCATTTGAAGAATGTGGAACAACTTGCACAACTTGCAAAACACAACAAATCTGTCTTACAGATATTCAATGAATTTGCAGTTAATCTTGCTGAATTCCTTAGTAGTTATTTAATTGAATTTGAAGCTCAAAAATTAATTATAGGTGGAAGTGTATCAAAATCCGCAGTTTTATTTAAAGATACCTTGAAAGAAGAATTATCAACAAGAAATATTAAAACAGATATTCATATTTCAAATCTTGGTGAATATGCAGCATTATTTGGTGCTGCCAGGTTAATTGATAATGAATTTTATAGAAACCAGTCTGTCTTTAAACTGCAAAATTCTTTTGATATGGATAATGAAAACCATGAAAATGGTAAACTCCAAACCACCAACTGGAGAAAAACAAAACAATTTTTAGCACCTGTAAAAAAAATACCTGTATCTGAAGGAAAGTATGATATATATCCGTCATTTCATAGTGGTTCGGGGAAAATTAACCAGGGGATTGCAAGAATTGTTGAAGAGTTATCAAATCATAATAAAATTATAATAGACGGATATATCGGTGTATTCTGGGAGCTTCTTGCAGAACAGCTCTTTAAAAGAATTTGCAAAAAGAAATATTCATGTAAATTTCTTTGATGTAAAAAGCGCTATGAAAGCTGAAGAAACAATTGCTCAAATAATAAATCCACATATGGGCGATTCAGAAGCAATATTTGGAAAAAAAACGGATTTAGAGTTAATTGATTTTTTTGATAAAGATAAATTGAATAAAATAATTCCTGATAATTCTGCTGAAATAAATATACTTTATGGTTCCGGGGCAGCACTTGCAGGCTGGGATGGATTTCTTGTTTATGCAGATTTGCCCAAAAATGAACTTCAATTTAGAATGAGAGCCGGAAGCATCAGCAATCTTGGTTCGACTTTTACAGTAGATGCAAAATACATGTATAAGCGATTCTATTTTATTGACTGGGTTGTTTTAAATGAACATAAGAAAAAATTGCTTCCACAAATTAATTATCTGATTGATGCTCAGCGGCCAAATGAACTTTTATCAATTTATGGTGATGATTTAAGAGAAACGTTGAAAACTATGAGTCATAATTTTTTTAGGGTTAGGCCGTGGTTTGAACCCGGGCCATGGGGAGGATCATGGATAAAGGATAATATTAACGGACTTGCTCAGGATGTTCCAAATTATGCTTGGTCATTTGAATTAATTGTTCCTGAAAATGGACTCTTGCTTGAAAGCGACAACAAACTTTTAGAAATATCTTTTGATTTTCTGATGTACCAGGAATATGAAGCCGTACTTGGTAAAGCTGCAAAGCAATTTGGTTTTGAATTTCCAATCCGTTTTGATTTTTTAGATACTTTTGATGGTGGAAATTTATCCATTCAGTGTCATCCTAGACCGGAGTATATTAAGGATGAATTCGGTGAGAACTTTACACAGGATGAAACCTACTATATTTTTGACACCAAGGAAAAAGCTAAAGTATATCTTGGATTTAAAGAGGGCATTCAACCAGATCAATTCAGAAATCAACTCTGCGATAGTTATGAAAAATCAGTTCCGTTAAATATTGATCAGTATGTTCAATCACATCCTGTAAATACACATGATCTATTGCTTATTCCGAATGGAACAATTCATGGCTCAGGAATAAATAATCTTGTCCTTGAAATATCAAGTACTCCTTATATCTTTACTTTTAAAATGTATGACTGGTTAAGGATGGATTTGGATGGAAAACCAAGACCGATTAATATTGATCATGCATTTAATAATCTTTTCTTTGATCGGAAAGGAAAACTAGTTGAAGAAGAATTTATTGCTAAACTGGAAATTATAGCTGCAGGAAAAGATTGGAAAATAGTTCATCTAAAAACTCATCATGAACATTTCTATGATGTTGAAAGAATTGAGTTTACTACTTCAGTTGAAATTAACACAGATAACAGATGTCATGTGTGTAATTTAGTTCAAGGTGATTCAATTATACTTAAGACAAAAAACGGGTTTAATCAGAACTTTAATTATTCGGAAACTTTTGTAATTCCCGCAGCTGCAGAGAACTACACTTTAGTAAATAAAGGAAGTTCGGAAGCCTGGGTAGTAAAAGCCTTTATCAAGGAGCATCAATGAAATTCAATGCAGATTACAGCAATGAAAACAGCAGCTATTTATTGATGCTTGCCCTTGCAGCTGCGTTAGGAGGTTTTTTATTCGGATTCGATACTGCTGTTATATCAGGTACAGAGGGATTTGTTAAAAATAAATTTTTACTGGATGCTTTAGCTGAGGGCTGGTTTGTCGGTATAGCACTTCTCGGATGTATTATTGGTGTTATAATAGCGGGGTATTTAAGTGACAAGTTCGGCAGAAAACCTGTTTTAATGCTTTCCGCAATTTTATTCCTTTTATCCGCTGCAGGCTGCGCTATAAGTTCATCTTATCTACAGCTTGTTATTTACAGATTGATCGGTGGGCTGGGGATCGGTGTCGCATCAATTGTATCACCATTATATATTTCTGAAATATCAATACCCAGGATGCGGGGTAAACTTGTAACATTATATCAGCTAGCTATCACTATCGGAATATTAGCAGCTTATCTCTCGAATTACTGGATCTTAACAAGTGCAAACGGAAGTCAGAACTCAGCAGGAACATTCTGGCATTGGATAATGGCAGATGAAATGTGGCGCGGTATGTTCGGAGCAGGAACTATTCCGGCATTCCTTTTTTTCCTTTGTTTATTTCTTGTCCCTGAATCACCCCGTTTCTTAATGTTAAAAGGAAAAGAAGAGAGGGCACATTTAATAATTGCACATATCAATGGTGAAACAAATGCAAGAAAAGAGATTCAGGATATCAAACAAAGTTTTAACACAAAAACCGGATCATATAAAGAATTATTTAAGCCGGGAATATTTAAAGCTTTAATTATAGGTATTTCACTTGCTGTTTTCTCACAATTTAGCGGTATAAATGCAATTATTTATTACGGTGTGAAAATTTTAAAAGAAGCAGGATTAGGATCCGGTAGCGCATTCTGGGGACAGGTAACTATAGGTATTGTTAATACTCTTTTTACTTTTGTTGCAATTTTTACAATTGATAAATTCGGACGTAAACCATTACTTATTTGGGGTGTAACAGGTGCAGTAATTTCTTTGATAATAGTCGGAATTTTATTTGCATTAAACATTACATCAAGTACATTACTTCTGGTATTTATACTGCTTTATATTGCTTGTTTTGCATTTTCATTCGGACCGGTGGTTTGGGTTATTTTGTCGGAAATTTATCCAACACGAATACGCGGAAGGGCAATGGGAATTGCTACACTTTCTCTATGGACAGGTACATGGATTGTCGGGCAATTTACTCCTTTTCTATTAGAAACTATAAAACCTTACGGAACATTCTGGCTTTTTGCATTAACCTGTTTTCCTGCTATTATAGTCACCTGGAAATTTGTTCCTGAAACAAAAAATAAACCGCTTGAGGAAATTGAAAAGGTTTGGGTGAATTAAGCATTCAAAAGAATTTTAAATATTCAAAAAAAGTTCTACGGAGTGAAGTTTGATTAAGAATACTATAATTACATTTATCTTAATTCCATTCTTTTGTTTTGCCCAATCCACCGGAGGCGGAGAACTATCACCTAAATTAAAAACAAATGAAAAAGTTTTACATCAATGGCAGAATCTGAAATTCGGAATGTTTATTCACTGGGGACCTGTAACTCTTCGCGGAACTGAAATAGGATGGTCAAGAGGTACCGAAGTACCAATAAAAGATTATGATAATCTCTACAAGGAATTTGATCCTGTCCTTTTTAATGCCAAAGAATGGGTCAGCGCACTTAAAAATGCGGGAATGAAATATCTGGTTATTGTAACAAAACACCATGACGGATTCTGCTTATGGCCGTCTGCATACACAAATTATGATATTGCATCGACTCCTTATAAAAAAGATATCTTAAAAGAATTGGAAGAAGAATGCCATAAACAGGGAATTTTATTTGGTACCTACTATTCAATTGTTGATTGGTATAATCCATATTATACAACAAGGCATGGAGGAGATCCAAGACCAATAGATAGTACGGGCATGCCGATTTATTTTAAGTACCTGAAAAACCAAGTAAAAGAACTTATTGAAAACTATGATACAAATATCTTATGGCTCGATGGATGGTGGGAGGATTCATGGACACATGAATATGGAATGGAATTATATAAATATGCTCGCTCCTTGAAAAATGATATCCTGATAAATAACCGGGTGGATAAAGGACGGGGAGAAAACGGGATGACAGAATCAGATAAGTTTGCCGGTGATTTTGGAACTCCCGAACAAAAAATCGGTGCTTTCTATCCGGACCAGCCGTGGGAATCTTGTATTACTATTTGTACACACTGGTCATGGGCGCCTAATGATAAGATGAAAAGCCTGAGAGAATGTATTCAGACCTTGGCTCAAACTGCAGGAGGCGGAGGAAACTTATTATTAAATGTTGCCCCGATGTTTGATGGCAGAATTGAGCAAAGACAAATCAAAAGGCTAAAAGAGATTGGTGACTGGCTTAAAATTAATGGTGAAAGTATATATGGTACAAAAGGCGGTCCTATAAAACCAACAAGCTGGATGGCATCTACACATAAAGAAAATAAAATATTTGTTCATCTTTTTAAGTGGCCCGAAAAATTATTATTACCGGAATTCCAAAAATATAAAATTAATTCAATTTCAATCTTAAATAATGGGCAGCCTCTTACTTATAAAATTATTGATGGTAAAACAGAAATTAATTTACCCACTAAACAGGTTGATTTAAACAATACAGTTATTGAAATTCAGTTTGATAAAAATATTGATTCAATTCAGCCGGTGGAAATTCCTCAAAATCATTTAGCCGGACTTGACGGTGCTGTAATAAAGATTAAATATCCTTTCAGTCCTAAGTATTCTGCAGATGGTTTAAAATCATTAACAGATGAAGTCCGCGGTTCTTTAAGCTATACAGATTCCAAATGGCTGGGGTTTGAGAAATCCGATTTTGAAGCAATGATTGATTTAGGTGATGAAAAAGAAATTCACAAATTCGGGATAGGGTGTCTTCAGGATCAAAATACATGGATCTTTCTTCCGAAATCAGTAAAGGTCTATGTCTCTGATGATAATCAGAATTATACTCTAGCCGGGTCGGAAAATATAAATGCATCTGCCAGAAATGATACAGTCCTTATTTTGGATATAACGATCCCTCTGAAAAATGTACAAGCAAGATATGTAAAATTAGTTGCAGAAAATTTAGGAGTATGTCCTGCCTGGCATAAAGGAGCAGGAGGCGATGCCTGGCTGTTTGTCGATGAAATTCTAATGAAATGATTTTTAAATTTTATTCATTCATACATTTTATAATAACAAAAAAATAAATTATGAAAAGAAGAGAATTTATTAAAGATGTTGCTTTAACCACTGCAGGTATAGCATTATCACCTATGATTTTTGATGCATGCAGTAACCCTCACAATCGGATGAACATTTTATTTATCATGTCAGACGATCATGCTTACCAGGCAATAAGCAGTTACGGCAGTAAATTGAATGTTACACCGAATATTGATAAGCTGGCAAAAGAAGGTATGATGTTCGAAGACAGTTTTGTTACAAACGCTATTTGCGGCCCGAGCAGAGCGTGCATCCTGACAGGAAAATATAATCATATAAACGGAATGATTGATAACGGAACAACCTTTGACGGTTCACAGGAGACCTTTATTAAACTTCTTCGCAAAAGTGGTTACCAGACAGCAATTGTAGGCAAGTGGCATCTTAAAAGCCATCCGGAAGGTTTTGATTACTGGAATATTCTGCCGGGACAGGGTGAGTATTACAATCCGGATTTTATTGAAATGGGAAATAAGAAAAGGATTGAAGGTTATGTTACGGATTTGATTACAGATTTTGCAATTAATTGGATGAACCACAGGGATAAAAGTAAACCATTTTGTTTAATGCTTCACAATAAAGGACCGCATCGGAATTGGATGCCGGATGAAAAACACTTTGATATGTATGATAATAAAGAATTGCCTTTGCCGGAAACGTTTTATGATGATTATAAAACCAGAAGCGATGCTG
>CAVRQC010000037.1:0-153760 GCA_963723205.1 uncultured Ignavibacteriales bacterium | reverse complement strand
GAACTGGAGTTCTGATCTACGAGCTGTGTCGGAACGCAGCAATAATCTGCAGCATACCGCGTAGCTCAGTTCTCCAGAACTGAGGTTCCAGGCAGTGGTAGCCGCAAACTTTAGTTTGCGCTAATTCCATTGCAAGGTACGCACAAATATGTTACACCAAATCTCAGGCTAAAGCCTGAGGCTACCATTGCGATTCCATACGGGCTGAAGGGATTGTGGTAGCCGCAAACTTTAGTTTGCGATAATTCCGTTGCAGGGTATGCACAAATATGTTACACCACATCTCAGTCTAAAGCCTGAGGATACCGTGACGAATCCATACGAGCTGCAGGGTAGCTACTTCCTTCTCCCTTACTAAGGAGAAGGAACGGAAGGATGAGGTTAATAAGCAGGAAAATGAGGTATGCTGACTACATTTTAAATAAAATGATTTATTGACAATAAGTGTGGCTGACCGAAAAAAGTCGTTGTCATTTCGATTTATCTACCGAAGGTAGATGGAGTTCAATACAGGAATTCATACAGGCGACTGAGAAATCTTAATTATTGTAAAGTAAGATTTCTTGTCCAACTTATAATTATAAACCATGAGGGTTATGCTCTAAATGGGCGTAATAGTCAAAAAGTATTGCTGGAATTTATATAAATAATTTGATTATATAATTTTACAGGAACAAAACTCAAAAGAAGGATTAAACCTATTATTGAGAGATTGCATAATGAGGGAGTGCATTCGCTATTCATCAATCTTTAATCGACAATTTTAACTACCGATTTATCCAACGAAACTTTAGTGTAGTTGGAAACATTAGTGGAGGTAGTCATCAATCCAAATGTTCTTCAATTTAATTCTGGTTTTAAGTAAATTTAAAATCAATAAAACAGGAATTTATAGAGGTGCCAAATGACCAGTGTTAAAATTGTAATTGAACATCATGAAGATGGATATATCGGTTATCCATTAGGATTTTTACGGGGAGCGATTGTTGGACAGGGAGATACTTATGCTGAAGCTCTAATGGATACTGAAAGCGCTATTCGATTCTTTATTGAACATTACGGAAAGGATAAATTTTTTGAACATGTTGAAGGGGGTAACAACGCTATGGATGCATATATTGCTGAAGCTCTAATATCATGAAGTTTCCTATTGATGCACCAAAAGCAAACGTAATTAAAGCATTCAAAATCCTTGGATTTGCTGTTGTTCGTGAGGGTAACCATATAATAATGGAACGTTCGAATGCTGATGGTACTAAAACACCTCTTGTGCTTCCAAACCACCGCGAATAATAAAATCTAGTACACTTCGTACTATCTTGACTCAATCCAGTATTGAACGGAGTGAGTTTCTTGATGCCTATTCCAAAATATAGAAAGTTATTTCAAATTAAAAAATTAACAGGGGGATTTAGGGATTGAGAGAATCCGGCTTAGCCTTCGCCGGACAGGTTGCGGGAATGCACCTATAGTTGTTCCAAATATTTGCAATGTTTAGTGAAAGATTTCTCCTCCGATATCAATAAGATTTTCAATACTTAGTCGGGATCGAAATGACACTTCTGTTCGGTACATATCAGAACGTAAGTGCCAATGCACCTCCCCTTTTTCTAAAGGGGAGGAACGAGGAGGGGTTAAAAGGTTGAGTTTATAATATAAAAATTTTTCTGACAGCAAATCAAATAAATAGATTTATTGATAATGAAAGGGTAGTTGTCTCCTTCTCCCTTACTAAGGAGAATTTTACGCCGCAGCCGGAGAAACAAAAGGATGAGGTTAACAACTCAGGAAAATGAGGTAATCGGTAAGGATTCATTAATCGTTAAGAATACATATTTTTAGTAATATTCTCAAATAAAAAAGTTAAAATGATAATGCATGTCAGCTAGTCCCCCTTAAAAAAGGGGGAACGGTTTATCCGGCGAAGCTTTAGCGAAGACGGAAAGGGGGTTGTGGCAGTTAAAATGAAAATATATTATGAAAAACAATTAAAGGAGAAATCCAGAGAATTACGAAAAAACAGTACGTTATCAGAGATACTGTTATGGAATGAACTGAAAGGCCGGAAAATGCTGGGATATCAGTTTATGCGTCAGAAACCAATTACTAATTATATAGTTGACTTTTATTGCAGTAAACTGAAACTTGTTATAGAGATTGATGGGAGCAGTCATTATGGAAAAGAAGAGAAGGATAAAATAAGACAAAGTGAATTAGAACAGCTGGGGATGTCATTTTTAAGATTTGATGATCTGGATATAAAGTTTAAAATGGAAGAAGTGCTTTCAGAAATAAAAAAATGGATTGAAGAACACGGACAACCCCCTCGCCCCCTTTAGTAAGGGGGACTATATCGTTACTAGTCAACATAAACGAATATTATAAGTAATAACTTTTTATTAATTGTCTTAATATTTCATTTTCTCCGGACAGCATATCAAATAAATTGTTTAAATGAAAATTAGGGTACTGCTTCCTTCTTCCTTACTAAGGAGAATTTATCCGCCGCAGCCGGAGGAACGAAAGGATGAGGTTAACAACCAGGAAAATGAGGTTAGCAGACAACATGATTGATAAAATGCTTTGCTGAAAACGTGTCCTGCTAGTGACAAGTCAATACTGTCATATTGAAATCCGGCTGTCATGGTGAGCTTGTCGAACCATGATACGACTTTAAATGCTGCTGTTTGACAGCCTTCGACAGGCCTGCCTTTGCCGAAAGTCGCCTTTTGGCTACTGCAGGCAGGCTCAGGCTGACACCAACACTTGCTAATGAAACACAACTCATAAGTGTCACTAAATTAATTATTGAAGACAACGACTTTTTAAAAATCTCAGAATGACAGTGTAATCTTAATTGATAGGTGAAGAACTGTAGGGATTGAAGCAGCACATCAGCTAACCTTCTATTTTAAACACTGAAGATTTATCGAAGGCGGTCTTCATTCGGCAACCGACAATTTTCAATAACATAACAGGAACAGATTCATTCTATAATCGTCAATCTAAAAGTTTTGAATGTAAATAAAACATTCATTAGATTTATATAAATATTATTCATTAAATAAACTGAACATTCTATATGCAGACTCAACAAAACATAAACGACTTTTTAGAATCTATTTCTAAACTTCCTTTAGATGATCAACTTATGATTTCTGAAATTATTCATAAAAGAGTTATCGAGGAAAAGAGGAAACAGTTGGCTCAATCCGTTAAGGAAAGTAAAGAAGAATATCTTTCTGAAAAAACAAAACGCGGTTCCGTTGAAGATTTTTTGAATGATTTGGAAAATGAATGATTCTACTTAATTGGTCAACTTCATACAAAAGATAATTCAAAAAAGTAATCAATAGAGATCCTTCCATAAGTAAAAAGATTGTATCAACCATGGACTTACTTCAAAAAGATCCTTTTCAATCTAAACTCAAAACTCATAAATTGAAAGGAATATTAGAAGGAACCTGGGCTTGTTCCATAGATTATAATTTACGGATAATATTCGATTTTGTTAAAAATAAAGAAACAGATGAAACTGAAATTTTATTAATAGATATTGGCTCACACGACGAAGTATATTGAATTATTATATATATTGAAAAGGTATTGATAGGATTGAATGAATGTGTTAAGCTATTCTTCAATCATCAATCGACAATTTTAACTACCGATTTATCCAACGAAACTTTAGTGGAGGTAGTCATCAATCGATAATCATCAATCCAAATCGTTCGGTCGTTTAAACACTTCTACATTATCATTAAACACAAAAATTGCTCTGTCAACTTTGTCAGCTTTCGGCTGCATAATTAATTGTATTGCTACGATTCTTTTCAGGAAAACCTTCTCCAGTTCTGCCGCGATCCTGTTGTTAATCCTTGGATAATTTTTTCCAGGATTATTTTTTTTCAGTCTTTTTAATTCTCTTATGTTTACAATGAGCCCGTGTTCCTGCTCAATTATCCTGTTGCTAAACATATCGGTCAATAGTTTTTTCTGTACGCGATTGATTTCTTCAGCATAAAGTTTTCCCCATTTTACTGCAGTGGGTTTGCTTATATTTAATTCAATACATATTTCAGGATATGTATATTCTTTTGCTCTTAATTTAATGAACTCTGCTTTTAATTCTAATTTGTTCATTTCATACCATTTGGTTTAATTTAAAAAGTAAAGCAAAAGTAAACATGCTTATCAAAGTATACAAATGGAAATTGTAATTTTTAGCTGTTTTCAACGAAAAATGGGGCTATGTAGGGGATCGTATGCTTACTTTTGCTTACCCGAAGAGGGGGTAAAAGGGGATTATTCCATCTCCGGGAATTTTCGTATTGTTTCAGCATATCTCAGGCTAAATCTTGAAGCTGCCTGATATTTACAGTTCGATTTTTGGACCCATCCTGTTATAAACGATATGTTCTCAGAACAGGAGTTCTGATCTACGAGCTGTGTCGGAACGCAGCAATAATCTGCAACATACCGCGTAGCTCAGTTCTCCAGAACTGAGGTTCCAGGCAGTGGTAGCCGCAAACTTCAGTTTGCGCTAATTCCATTGCAGGGTACGCATAAATTGCAGCACCAAATCTCAGTCTAAAGCCTGCGGCTGTCTGCTCAATCCTGCAGTACATTTTTATGATCAGAACTGGAGTTCTGATCTACGAGCTGTGTCGGAACGCAGCAATAATCTGCAACATACCGCGTAGCTCAGTTCTCCAGAACTGAGGCTCCAGGCAGTGGTAGCCGCAAACTTCAGTTTGCGCTAATTCCATTGCAGGGTACGCATAAATTGCAACACCAAATCGCAGTCTAAAGCCTGCGGCTGTCTGCTCAATCCTGCAGTACATTTTTATGATCAGAACTGGAGTTCTGATCTACGAGCTGTGTCGGAACGCAGCAATAATCTGCAACATACCGCGTAGCTCAGTTCTCCAGAACTGAGGCTCCAGGCAGTGGTAGCCGCAAACTTCAGTTTGCGCTAATTCCATTGCAGGGTACGCATAAATTGCAGCACCAAATCTCAGTCTAAAGCCTGCGGCTGCCATGACGATTTAACGGAAGGATGAGGTTAGCACATTGGAAAATGAGGCTGTTGGATAACATGATTAATAAATAGTTTTATTTCCAACAAGTACAATTCAACCATTCAACCAATCAATCATTCATTCTTACGGTATTTATCTAAAGATCGGGAACAACTCCTTTTGAATTTCCTGTCCGGTGGTCATGACCTTTCCATCGGGGGAGATGTATACATCGATCTCACTCCTTATACCGAAATCCTCCAGGTAAATACCCGGCTCGATCGAAAAGGATGTGGACGGCAGTATTAAACGTTCGTCGTGGGTTTCGTAGTTATCCATGTTTGCTCCACTGCCATGAAGTTCGGTAGTGATCGAATGTCCAGTCCTATGGAAGAAGTACTTACCATACCCGGCTTTTTCAATTACTCCTCTTGCCGCATCATCTACCTCAAATCCGCGGATCTCTTTACCTTCTTTAAACCTTGATTCAACAAGATTAAATGCCGTATCTCTTGCTTCTGCAACAACCTCAAAAATTCTTCCATGCTTCTCAGGAATATGATGCTCCGTATAACCGGTCCATGTAATATCGGACCATACTGCATCATCCTTATCCTGTTTAGCCCACAGATCAATTAAAACCAGGCAGCCCCTGGTAATCTTACTATGAATTTCTTCAGTTGGTGCATAATGAGGATTTGCACTGTTGGCATCAACACCTACAATGGGAGGGAAGTCGGTTACAAATCCGTGTTCATTAAATCTCTTCATTATAAACTGCTGGACTTCAAATTCATTAATGCTATTATCATTCGTTAAACGTTCACTTATTAAATCAAAAGCCTCTTTAACTATTTCAGTAAGAGCAGCAGCAACGGGACGGTTTTCTTCTAATTGTTCATGCGACCATACTGCTGCAAATTTAGATATTAGATCACCGCTGCTTTTAATTTCAATTCCCAGTGATTTTAAGTATTCGATTGTACCTGCGTCTACTTTTGAAATGTAAGGAATATTATTTTTAGGAGAATATTCCATTGCCACATTCTTTGCCATTCCGGCAATTTTATTTAAGTGTTTGTTTAATGAATCGAAGCTTGAGTAAGTTAATTTTTCACCTGGTAAATGATTGAGATGTCCCGCTTCAATTTCATTTACAATCTTTAACGGGTTACCGCTAGCCGGAATCAAATAAAAAAATCTTCTTGTTAAATGTGATGATTTAGGTATATCAAGAATCTCCAGGGCTGCATCGTTACTTCCCCTGAAATCGTACATAAGCCAGCCGTCCAGGTTTAATTTCTGCAGATTTTTTTGGATAGTGTCAAGATTAAATTTATGCATACTGAAATCTCCCGCAATTCTTTAAATAATATTAGAATAAAATTAACAAATGGTTATATCATAAAAAAATATATTGATTTAATAGAAGAAGAAAAATGATGTGAAACAATGGGGAGGGTTAGTGGTAGCCTCAAACTTTAGTTTGAGCAGTAGGAAGTGGTAGCCTCAAACTTTAGTTTGAGCAGAAAGAAGTGGTAGCCTCAAACTTTAGTTTGAGCAGTAGGAAGTGGTAGCCTCAAACTTTAGTTTGAGCAGAAAGAAGTGGTAGCCTCAAACTTTAGTTTGAGCAGAAAGAAGTGGTAGCCTCAAACTTTAGTTTGAGCAGAAAGAAGTGGTAGCCTCAAACTTTAGTTTGAGCAGAAGAAAAAAGGGAATTCGGTTTGTTTTCATTGAAGATGACCGAGACATTTTAATTGCCGTTTCTCATTCCAAGGAATAGAGTAGTATGAGTTTTTCTTTACTAAAAACGGTAAAAACCGTTAACGCTTGTAAGAATTGCATAGTCTGCTTTTAAAACAATAAATAAATTTATTGAATAATGATATGATACTACCTTTTCCTATCAGTAAAAATCCGTTTCATCTACCTGCCTATGGGGCAGGTCAGTTTTATCTGTGTTCAATTGTTAAACTGAGTTTTCTGCAAGTATAGAATTAGAAGATTCTTCATTCCAATACAAGACTAGCTCCAGGATGAGATCGGAATTCGCATGCCAGGCAAGGATTAACAACCAGGCTTCGTCTTTAAGTTTATAATTTAAAGTTAGAGCCCGGTTGATTTCGCCGGACAGGTTTTCTGTTTTCTGATTTCTGATCTCTGCTCTTCTCATCTTCCAAACTTCTTATCTTTTCCACTTCCTGCCTTCCAGATTTATGAATGACTGTATGACATCTGATCTCTGACTTCTGATTTCTGCATTGGTTAACGGACAGCAATCCTTTAAGCAACGAACATTTGATTTGAATGCGGACGGTGATCGACTAGCGGAGACAGAAATATAGACGTAGCAATTATATTTTCCAGTGAACTAAGATTCCTACCCGACCCAGTTTTCAGCAGTAGTATGCAGCCTTGAAAAATCCTTCGCTGCAGTTTGTGTATAATTCCTAAAGCAGATAACAGGGACAGATGAAAACTTAAAGATATTATTTGCAATGCTTCCCATTGTAGTATTTAATCTTCCGGACCATCCATGGGAGTTTATTACAATCATATCAATATTATTCTTTTCTGAATAACTTAAAATTTCCTTTAAAGGATCACCGAACTTTATAACTTCTGTTATATTTGCTTCCGGGTGAGGAACTTCATGCATAAATTTATACATTTCTTCCTGCACATTGTTAAGCTTTATTTTACGCAGATGTTCTTCATCTACAAGTGCACCCGAGCTGTAATGCGGTTTTATTACATGCATTAAATGGAGCAACCCGCCGCTCTGGTTAGCAAGGCTGCAGCCTAAGTGAAAGCTGTGAATTGAATTTTCAGAAAGATCAATAGGAACAAGTATATTCATTAGCTTCAACATAACTTACCTCTCTTCCTTTATTAAACAGTTAATAAGTCAAGAGTATTCTTTACTTCCAGAATGTCGAACGGCTTATAAAAAATAGCTTTTACATATTTCCTGATTTTTTTATCAAATTCTTTAAATTCGTTCCTATATACATAAAGAAGAATGACAGGAATGGTTGTTATATGCTGAATATTTCTACATATAGATTCTGTTTCGGTTGTCGGTTCAGCATCCATTAAGATTATATCAAAGTGAGTATTTTTTGAAATTAATTCGAAGTCCTTAATATCAGTTGTTAATGTTATACTATATCTGTTCTGTAAAAACATAAGGAAACTAAAGCTCATTACAAAATCAGAACTATATAGTAGAATTTTTTTCATTGAAGTAATCAAATTGGTATGTATATAGGTATACACAATTTTATAAACTATTTATATGCCAGGAAAAAATAAGTCTGTAAATTTGTTCTTTTTGATTAAACAAGCATATTCCTAATTGATTCGAGATTATATTTTCTCTTTATTGCAAAAAAAATTTTAACATGTAAGAAAAGATATTCCTGGGAGAGATGCAGCAGGGGTGACCGAAAAGAGTCGTTGTCATTTAGATCCCGACTCAAATTGTTAAGCATGTTGAGGTCGGGGGAGAAATCTTGCGTTTTGAAAAGATTTCTCGGTCGAAGACTCCCTCGAAATAAAACTTCCTTACTTTTTGGTCAGCCTCCAAAAAGGAAGTGAAAGGTATATGTGTGAATCGATGAATGTTTGATTGAATGAATGCATGAATGCACGAAATCGTGATATCCGGTATCGGGTATCCGGCATCAACATAAGCTATCACGTATTATTCCCGATAAACTTCTCTAATTCTTCAAAGGGGACAATTCCTTCAATACACGCAGGACTTGTAAGATTAAACCTTGCGTTAGCGGCTGCAATCTTCAGGCATTTATCCAGAGGGAATTCTTCATGGATACCATAAAGCATACCTGCACAAAATGAATCACCGGCCCCGTTAGTACCTTTTATATCTGTTTCTTTTAACGGGTAGGAAGAAAGAAAATATCTTTCGCCTGATTTTTTAGCAGCAAAACTTCCCTCTGGAAAATGGATTGTAACAATATCATTAACTCCGTATTCAAATAATAATTCTGAAGCTTCATACAGATTATCCTTATTAATGTTATTATCCGTACTGCGAATAGGAATGCCTGTTGTTCTTGATGCTTCAATTTCATTTACAATAAAATAATCAGTGTAAGGGAGACAGGGTATAACAATTTTTTGGTAGCGATCTGATTCTTCAGATATTAGATCTACTGAAGTCTTATAACCTTTTTCCTGTAATAAAGAAAGAACTCGTGCACCTGCAATTTTATATTCAGCATCTGCTTTGCATAAGCTTTCCAGGATGAGAATATATGCAAGGTGAAATATTTTGGTATCAGAATTAATATTTTCAAATTGTTCCGGAGCTAATAATGCATTGGAGCCGCTATTATGAAAAAAAGTTCGCTGTCCTGTTCCTTTTACTGAATAAACATCTGTGTATGAAGTAGGTAGTTTGGATGTTGAGGTTATAGAGGTTGTGTCTATACCTTCTTCTTTTAAACAGTTCAAAATGTAGTTTGCACGCTTATCATAGCCGAGAACAGCCGTTGCATAAAGCGGGATGTTAACCTTTAACCTCGCAAGATTCATTAAAACATTGAACGGTCCGCCTCCTGTACTAAGAAAATCTTCTTCAATATTTACCAGCATACCTTCTTCGGGAAAATGATCTATTATCTTAATTTGATCAAGAAGAAAATTTCCTGCCGCGTGTATTCCGTTCCTCATGAATAGTCCATATAATTAATGTTATATCTAAAATAAAGAATTTCGTTGTATGGTGGAAGTGAAGAGCCTGGGAAGGGAGTGGTAGCCTCAAACTTTAGTTTGAGAGGTAAAAGAAGTGGTAGCCTCAAACTTTAGTTTGAGAGGTAAAAGAAGTGGTAGCCTCAAACTTTAGTTTGAGAGGTAAGAAGTGGTAGCCTCAAACTTTAGTTTGAGCAAAAGGGGAATGGGGTGGTTGTGAATGCATGGCTGCACGCGTGATTGGATGAATGAGTGGATGGAATACGAAAGCGGAGTGTCTTGTAGAGACGCATCGCAATGCATCTCCACAAAGTAACGGGGACAAAATTAGTTAAAGTATAATATCATTAACTCTAAAAACGGTTACAGGTATAGGGTTGTATCCCGGGTTTTAACCAAATAGATAAATCTATTGGTTAATGATACGATACTATCTTTTCCTGCCTTTCGAAGACCCAGCAAAAGTGATGTATTAAAGAAAATGTCAGTATTAATAATTCTTGAGAATCCGCTACATTTACCTGCCTATGGAACAGGTCAGTATTTATCTGTGTTCAATTGTTGACAATCGTATCCGGTGTTGGGTTTTATGTATGCTATGAAGTTATTGGTAACGTTATAATAAACTTTGTCCCTTTTCCAACCGTACTTTCAACACTTATTGTACCCTGGAAACTGCTGATGATTCCGTATGTAATCCACAATCCGAGACCCGTACCTTTCCCTTCTCTTTTAGTAGTGAAGAAAGGTTCAAATATTTTTGTGAGATTTTTTTCTTCGATCCCCTTACCTGAATCTTGAAATATAATAATAATATCATCTTCATCTTTGTCCGAAGATACGGAAATCTTTTTCTCTAATTCTCTATCAGTCTGTTCGGAAATTGCATCAACAGCATTTATTAAAATATTTACAAAAACCTGCTGTATCTGATCTTCAATTAATGGAATAAGCGGTATATCTTTGTTTAAGCTGAGAACGAATTTTATATCTTTAATTTTTGTACCCGCTCTTATTATCTCTACGGCATTATAAATGTTTTTATTTATGTCGGTTAAATTCAGCTCGTAGTTTGAGGGGCGGGAAAAATCAACAAGGTCTCTAATGGTTTTAGATATCCTGTTTATTTGTCCTTTTACCAATTCCAGTTTCTCTTTAGCGAATTCATCTGTGGAAGATCTTTGAACAACCTGTACTAAAGCCGATATGGAAGCCAGCGGATTCCCGACTTCATGAGCAACACCGGCAGCCAAAATTCCTATGCTTTCCATTTTTTGAGTATGAATAAGCTGCTTCTCCATCATCTTCTTATCGTGTAAGTCCCTGTGAATTCCGAAAAAACCGGCGATTTTTCCATCTGAGTCGAGAAATGGTGAGATAAGTACCTGCGTATAGAAAGGTTCACCGCTCTTTTTACGGTTTTCAATTTCACCAACCCAAACCTTTCCTGCCTTAATCGTAGTCCACATTTTCTTCCAGAATTTTTTTGACTGCTTGCCGCTGGAAAAAATATTAGGATTTTTACCAAGCAGTTCTTCTTCTGAATAACCGCTCGCATTTACAAATGCAGAATTTACATAAACTATCTTTCCATCTGTATCCGTAATTTGGACCGGATTTACAGTATTATTAGCTATAGAATAAAAGCGTCTTAAATTTAATTCTTTATTTTTTTCTTCGGTAATATCCCTAGCAAAGATGAAAATATTCTTTTCATTTTCCTGGTAAGGGGTTAAGGTAATGTTTGCATCTATTAAATACTGTCCGCTGCAGCAAAGTTTAATAAAAAGATTTTCCGATTTACTGCCGTTTAAACAGTTTTTTAAAGCAGCTTTGGTTTTCTCAGTATAGGAAGCTTCAACCAGCTTCAGGAAGCTGTTGTTTATTAATTTCCCGTTATTATATCCTATCTTTTCTTCGGCTGTTTTATTAAAATCTAAAATTTTAAAATCACCTGATACAAGGAAACAAATATCGGGAACAGCATCAAAAAGACTAAAATCAAACTTTAGATCATTAATCATTATTATTAGTATCTATTAATCTTATAGATATGTACTTATCTTTTAATTTTAACACTTAATCTCTGCAACAATGAGTATTTTTACAAATTTTTCCATTTGATAAAGAAATGTAATTACCGGAAGAGATTTATTTTTATAAAATGATAATGCAAATATAACTTATTAGCGTGCTAAAAATAGCATATAATTTTCGGAAAAAAAAGTATAATATTGCTCAAATTATGTCCTTCCTATACATTTTAAAACCAACTGCTGTAGAAGAGATATAAATTAATTTCAGCATACTATTTAACAATATTAAAATTATATGTTAAATTTTAAAAATAAATCCTTCTTTTTGAAATTAACCAGAGCACAAGTTAAGCATAAAAAGATATTCCATTGTCTCTGAAATTAATCTCTGAAATCAAAGAACAGCAAAATTTTAGTAAAATTAAAAAAAGAATTTTATGATGTCCTTTTGTCCTGCTCTGCCTTCTCAATAGAGACCGTGTGAATATTATTTACCAACAGTTTTAACTGTTGGAAAATAAATCAAAAACGAAATTTATATGAACCGTTTTAAGTTATCTACAGAAGGTAGACGTTTTTTAAGACTTTTTACACAGCCTCAATAGTTTCGGCGGACAGGTACAAAAGAACTCCTATAGGGAAAGCAAAAATCAAGCTCCGGCTTCATCTTTGGGATTTAACCGGACAGACCTGGCTTCGTTCCGAAAGAATCGGAACTTTGCCGGGCAGGCGCATATCTTTTAAGAAGCGGATTGGCAATAGATCATAATATCTTTATCCATATCGATTTGTTTGATGATTAAACCGGTTCTTACACAACAGATTGGATAATCTAAAGTAGATCTCAATACTGAGATCTCTACCCCGGTTTCAATATGTATAACAAATTGAACCGGGGTGAAATGATAAAAGAATCTTAGGAGGTTAAGAGAATTGTTTTTTTAAATAAATTTCGGAAAGTTCGTTGCTTAATTCTTCCCTGAACTTTGGATGAGCAATATCTATAAGGGCTTTTGCTCTCTGACGTATAGTTTTACCATATAAATCTGCAATACCGTATTCTGTTACAACATAATGAACATCGCCTCTGGTAGTCGTTACACCTGCAGCCTGGGACAGAAAAGGAACAATCCTTGAGCATTGTGAATTTCTTGCTGTAGAAGGAATTGCAATGATCGGTTTTCCTCCTTTGCTTCTCGAAGCACCGCGGATAAAATCGAGCTGACCGCCAAAGCCGCTGTAAAATTTCGGACCGATTGAGTCTGCACAGACCTGGCCGGTTAAATCAACTTCGATAGCTGAATTTATTGCAACCATCTTTTCATTCTTTGCAATGATAAACGGATCATTAATATAATGAGAAGGATGAAATTCCATAATCGGATCATTATCTATATAATCAAAAAGTTTTCTCGTGCCAAGAACAAATGAAGAGGTAATCTTACCCTGATGAAATGTCTTCCTTTCATTCGTTATTACGCCGTCTTCAATCAATTTTATTACACCATCGGAAAACATTTCAGTATGAATCCCTAAATGTTTTTTATCTCCTAAATAGTGCAGGACAGCATTAGGTATATAACCTATACCAAGCTGTAAAGTTGAACCATCTTCAATTAAAGAACTTATATTCATACCAATTTTTTCATAAACATCTTTTTCTTCTTCGGATAAATCTTTTTCGTTTGGTTTATATTCATTTAAAGGATGATCTACTTCAACACAATAATCAATTTTATCTATGTGAATAAAAGTATCGCCAAGCGTTCTCGGCATATGGTGATTAACTTGAGCAATAACTATTTTGGCGCATTCGGTTGCGGTTTTTGTACATTCCACACCTACGCCGTAGCTGCAGTACCCGTATTTATCGGGAGGAGAAACATTGATCAATGATACATCGATAGGTAAAACATTTCTTTGGAAAAGATACGGTATTTCAAAAAGAAATACCGGGGTATAATCTGCTCGCCCTTCATTTATGGCGCTTCGTACATTCTTGCCAATGAAGAGAGCGTTGTGTCTGAATCTGCCTGACATTTCGGGTGTTGAATAAGGAGATATACCAAGGGTAAGTAGATGAATAACCTCAACATTTTCCAGGCGTTTTTCGAGGTTACACATTGCGTTTAATAAAACATCGGGTGTAGCGCAGCCGGGATGTACATATACCCGGTGGCCGGACTGAATAGCATACACAGCCTTTTCTGCCGTGCACAATTTTGATTTATATGAATCTATCCATTTCATAGATTTTTTTCCCTTTTCTATAGCTTGTGACTATGTTAAAGATTTTAGGTCTGATAATTTTAGCGCAAAGTACATACCATTAAGAATTCTTCTTCTATATTTGAAAAATAGGCATTTAAATCAATATTTTTGCACCGACTGGAATTTATTCCTGAATATTCCCGCTGTTGAGAAATAATTATCTTTTAATAGTGACTCCAAATCGCTATTTTTAAGCATTGCTATAAGGTGCCAGTCACTTTAGAAGTGACTGGCACTTGGCGCAGTAAATATATTATGATATTATTTTTATAAGGTGGTTTACCATGCTCAAATTTGATATGGAAAAGTACAAAAAGTATAATGTACCGGGGCCGCGTTATACCAGTTATCCGACTGCACTTAAATTTGATCCGTCGTTTACTTATAAAGATTATTATGAAGAGATAGAAATCAGCAGAAATGATTCAACCCAGGATTTATCTCTTTATTTCCATCTCCCTTTTTGTGATACTCTCTGCTATTTTTGCGGCTGCAACATGATTATTACCAGGAACAGGGACAGAATAAAAAAGTATCTGGATTATTTAAAAGAGAAATTGATTTTGTTAAGGAAAAAGCAGTCGATAATAAAAAAGTGATACAGCTCCATTGGGGCGGAGGAACTCCAACACATCTTTCACCTGATGAAATCAATGAACTTGCATCATATATAAAGCAAACATTTTCTTTTAGGGAAAATGCTGAAGTAAGCTGTGAAATAGATCCTCGTGAATTAACAAAAGAACACCTTGCAGCCTTAAGAAAAAACGGTTTCAACAGGATAAGCATGGGTGTCCAGGATTTTGATCCAAAAGTCCAGGAAGCTGTAAACCGGATTCAGCCTGACCAGGTTACAAAACAGACCGTTGAATGGATTAGGGAGTTAGGTTTCTTAAGTATGAATATAGACCTGATGTATGGTTTACCTTTCCAAAGCCTGGAATCTTTCAGCGATACGTTAGATAAGATTATAAAAATATCACCGGAAAGGATTGCCGTTTTTAATTATGCCCATGTACCATGGATGAAGAAGCATATGGGATTAATTAATGCAGAAGATTTACCATCTGCCGAAACTAAGTTGAATATACTTCAACTTACAATTGAAAAACTGACCGAAGCCGGTTATGTCTTTATCGGGATGGATCATTTTGCAAAACCTGATGACGAATTATCAATAGCTCTTAAAGAAAAGAAAATGTACAGGAACTTTCAGGGTTACAGTACATTTCCCGATACAGATCTATTCGCTATGGGAATAACCGGAATCAGTCAGGTTAAAGATGTGTTTGCTCAAAATTATAAAACCGAGAATGAATATTTTCAAGCGATTGATAATAATATTTTGCCTACAGCCAAAGGATATCATTTAACTTTTGATGATAAAGTCAGAAGATTTGTTATAATGAGGCTGATGTGTGATTTTGAATTAAATTTTCCTGCTGTAGAAAATCAATTCAGTATTAATTTTAAGGATTACTTTGCAAAAGAATTGAGCAGCTATGATGATATGGAAAAAGATGACTTGATTATTTTACACGAGAATAAAATTGAAGTTACTGAGATGGGAAGGTTGTTAATTAGAAACATAGCTATGAAATTTGATGCTTATATTGATGATAATAAAGAAGTGTCAAAGTACTCCAAAACCATTTAGGATTGATGATTAATGATTGCGTACAAAATTGAAAAATTACATGACCCGGTTTCGTTCTGATAAGTCGGGACTTCGCCGGACAGATTGTCGTTGGACAATACCTCAATAGGCAACATACTTTTTAAACACTGAGAATTCAGAAAAGGAATAGAGAAAGCAGAGATGAAGGCTGGGATAGAAATCCCTTTAGGGATGATATATTAATACCGTTGAGGAAAGATTTGGTCGTTCGTTACCTTCCGCTAAAGTAAAATAAAAATCTTTTATAAAAAAGATTTTTATAATTATATTTCAAAATTGCTTTCAGTTATTTTAGAAACTTTTAGATAGTAAAATTATTTAAATGGAGTCGCGATGTATAAATTTCTAGGTACCTATCATGTAGTACCATCTCTCCCTAAAAACCTGGAAAGATTAAGAGAGATTGCATACAACCTGCACTGGTCATGGAATCCTGATGCAAGAGAACTGTTCAGAAGGTTGGATAGAGATTTGTGGGTGGAGACAAATCATAATCCTATAATAATGCTTGGAAATATGAGCCAGAATCGTCTTGAAGATGTTTCGCATGATGATGGTTTCCGTTCACATTTGAACCGGGTTTACAATTCGTTACAGGAATATCTCAAAGAAAAAACCTGGTATCAGAAAAGTTACAACAATCCCGATACTTTTAATATAGCATATTTCTCTGCAGAATTTGGTTTAACAGAATGCCTGCAGACTTACTCCGGTGGTTTAGGTGTATTAGCCGGTGATCATCTGAAAGCATCAAGTGACCTGGGAATACCCTTGGTCGGCATAGGACTTTTATATAAAGTCGGCTACTTTCAGCAGTATTTAAATTCTGACGGCTGGCAGCTGGAAAGATATGAAATAAATGATTTTGATAATCTCCCTATGCAGCGGGTATTAAATAAAGAGGGTGAACCCTTAATTATTTCTGTTTCTTTTTCCAACCGCGAAGTTTTCTTCCAGGTATGGAAAATACAGGTTGGGAGAGTGCCGCTCTACCTGCTTGATACAAATATACAATTGAACTCCGATTCAGATAAAAAAATTACTGAAACATTATACGGCGGTAATGTTGAAACAAGGATCCAGCAGGAAATAATCCTTGGAATAGGTGGTATAAGAACTCTCCATGCGGTTGGAATTAAACCGATGGTTTGCCACATGAATGAAGGTCATTCTGCATTTCTATCGCTTGAAAGAATGAGACTTTTAATCCAGCAGACAGGTTTAAATTATAAAGAAGCTAGAGAGATTGGTTATTATTCCAATATATTTACTACACATACTCCCGTACCTGCAGGAATTGATGTCTTTTCCAATGAACTTGTTGAAAAATATCTTGGTGCATATTACAGGGATGAATTAAAAATTTCCGGACAAGAATTTTATTCTCTTGGTACTATTTACAAAGACAAGCAGTCAAGTGTTTTCAATATGGCTCATTTAGCTATGAATACGGCAGGTTATGTAAATGGTGTGAGCAGGCTGCATAGCGCAGTTTCAAAAAAAATGTGGGTTTCGGGTTACCGGGGAGTTCCATTTAATGAAATCCCAATTGGTCACGTTACCAATGGAATTCACATCCGTTCTCATATTTCAAGGGAAATGGAGGAATTATACGTTCAGTACTTGGGTGAAAAATGGATTGAGAATCCTTCTTTAAAAGAATTATGGGAAAGGGTAGATAGAATTCCCGATGAAGAACTTTGGCGAACACATGAAAGAAGAAGAGAACGGCTTGTTGCTTTTGCCAGGAGCAGGTTAAGAAAACAGATAATATCAAGAGGAGGCAGCCAGGCAGAAATTGAAAAAGCAACCGAAGTTCTGAATCCAAGTGCATTAACAATTGGTTTTGCCAGGAGATTTGCAACTTACAAAAGAGCAACTTTAATTTTTAGAAATATTGAACGGCTTGCTGATATAGTTAATAGTAAAGAGCATCCTGTTCAGTTTATCTTTGCCGGGAAGGCTCATCCTAAAGATGATGAAGGTAAAAGATTTATACAGGAAATAGTCCAGATTGCTAAAGAAGACAGGTTCAGGAGAAAAGTTGTTTTTATTGAGAATTATGATCTTAATGTTGCCAGGTACCTGGTAGAAGGCTGTGATATCTGGCTGAATAATCCCCGCCGTCCTTTGGAAGCAAGCGGTACGTCCGGTATGAAAATCATTGCGAATGGCGGTTTGAATTTCAGCATTTTAGATGGATGGTGGGATGAAGGATTTGATCCTGAAGTAGGCTGGAAAATCGGTAATGGTGAAGAATATACAGATCCTGATTACCAGAATGAACTTGAAGCAAGACAATTTTACAATACTCTCGAAAGCCAGATTATTCCTTTATTCTATGCAAAGGGAGAAGATAAGCTTCCAAGAGGCTGGATCTCAATGGTAAAAAACTCAATGAAAAAGCTGGGTCCGTATTTTAATACACACAGAATGGTAAGAGAATATTTTGAGAAGTATTATGCTTCGGCTTATGAAAGAAGGATTATGCTCTTCGAGAAAGATACTGTTAAAGAACTTGCAGAATGGAAGGAGAAAGTCCGCCAGAACTGGTCCCAGGTAAAAGTTATCGGTACTAAAACCAATGGAAATATTAAGCAGATATTTGTCGGAGAAGATTTCCCTGTTAGTGCAGAAATAGATCTTGGTGCATTAACCCCTGATGATGTTGAGGTGCAGTTATATTACGGACCTTTAGACAAACAGGATGATCCTAATTTCAGCTCTACTGTGGTAATGAATTCGGCTTCCAAAAAATCCAACGGCTATTATAAGTTTACAGGGAATATTATATCGCAAAGCAGCGGGCAAAAAGGATTTACAATAAGAATTGTTCCCAATCATAGACTCCTGATAAATCCTTTTGAACTTGGTGTAGTTTATTGGGCTAACTGATTATGAGCAAAAGCAAAGTTGCAGTATTGTTTACATCTCCTCAAACAGTTCTAGAAGATTATCACCGCTTGATGAACCTGGCCGGTTACCAGGACGCTATTGCGAAAGATACTGATACGGCATTAAAGGTAAACATTTCATGGCATTTCTTTTTCCCCGGAAGTTCAACCACACCATGGCAGCTAGAAGGCACTATACAAGCTATGAAGCGGGACGGCTACAATCCTGATTTGATTCATGCATGCCATAACCGTACTGTTGTTATCGATGCACATTTCGGTGAGCGTGAAAACAAACAGATAAATGTTGTTGAAGCGCATGGACTCCGAAATATTCATTTATACGAAGGTGAGGAATGGATACATATCCGTGATGCTGTAGGTGACCTGGCAGATAAATTTATATGTCTTAACAAGGTTTATCCAAAGGGCTTTAATATTCCCAAAAGGTTTATCGGTGAGAATATTATACACCTGCCTACAGTTAAGACTCATATTTTTACAACAACAACGGGAGCAATGAAGAATGCATTCGGTGGTCTGCTTAATGAAAAACGTCATTGGACCCATCCGGTCATTCACGAAACTCTTGTCGATCTTTTAATGATTCAGAAGAAAATTCACAGAGGAGTATTTGCAGTAATGGACGGCACTTTTGCGGGTGATGGTCCCGGACCGCGCTGTATGGTACCACATGTCAAAAATGTAATCCTTGCCAGTTCAGATCAGGTAGCAATTGATGCGGCGGCTGCAAAACTTATGGGATTAGATCCTTTATCAATTAAATATATACGTATTGCAAATGATATGGGATTGGGCTGCGGTGATCCGCGTGAAATAGAAATTGTTGGAGATCCGAAAGCGGCGAAAACAAACTGGCATTTTACCGGTCCCTTCAAGAAAATGACTTTTGCATCTAAGATGCAGCATAAAATTTATTGGGGACCCCTTAAAAAACCTCTTGAGTGGTCACTTAAAACAGTACTTGCTCCTTGGTCGTATATTGCCAGTGTAATATACCATGATAGTTACTGGTACCCTGTAAAAGCTAAAAAAAGAATGGCGCAGGCATTAAACAGCGATTGGGGTCATTTATTCCGTAACTGGGAAAAATTAACACCTGACAAACAAGGTTTCCCATCAGTTGGAAAAGAACCGGCTATATTTAAACGTATCGGGTTTAAAGCATTCCGACAATCTATCAGGATATTGGGATTAGCAGTTAAAGAAGCACCAGAATTCGCTGCTAAAAAACGAAGAAAAGTGAAATCAGTATAGTTTTATTAGCTCTTTCTGATTCCCACGAAAGGGTGATTATTCTATCACATTTAGTAATTCAGAATATGTCACTCCTAAGGAGTTAACTTTGCATAATCTTAATGAAATATCTGATAATATATAACTCTTAAAGGAGTTAAAACCATTCCTAGTCAATATTCACTTATTATTTGAAGACATTTAGCGGTACCGCATAAACCAAATGTTTTAACCATATAGAACGCAGAGATAGCAGAGAAGTACTTCGGAATCCCTTTAGGGATGAAATATTATTAGAAACTTAGAGAAAATACAGAATAAGAGTTAAGGCGACATCTCAAGAGAATTTGATTTGTTTTCATATTGATGCTCGAGAATCTTAAAATAAAATATGTAAGATTCTCATCCCGGTTTCAATACGTGAACACATATGAATTGGAATTCAAAATGACAATTCAACATTGTCATCTGTACATATCTGCATCAAAATCATCATCTTCTTCTTCTTCTGTAGAAGCTGAGAACATTGAGCTAAGCATATCCTTAAATTGAAGTCCCAGCTCGAGTCTGAATTTGCTCAGCATAGAATACTCAGCAAGACCATGAAGTATGAATTCCATTAATAGTAATTGATAATTACCATTAACTTTAGGGTGATATTTTTTCACTAGTTCCTTTAAACCGCTTACTCCGTTCAGGGTTTTCTCGTATTCCTTTTCAGGAATATTATTAAGTAAATCTACGGCATTACCTTTATTAAACCAGTTAATAATTTCCTGGTAAGGATTAGACTGCTGATTCTTTTTAATTTTATCAGGGGAAGGAAAGTAATTTTCAAATAAAGTTCTGATAGCTTTACTGATTAATATATGTGCAACTTTCGAAGGTCCTTCCTGTTCACCTTCATAAACAAGTTCAATCTTTCCGGTTATAGAAGGGATTACTCCATATAAATCAGAAATTCTCAAGTGTGCTTCGTTTTCATTATTAATTATCATACGTCTTTCAGCAGTGCTGATCAGGTTTTCATAAGCTGAAATAGTCAACCTGGCGGAAACACCGCTTTTAGCATCAATATATTCACTTTGCCTGGCTTCAAAAGCTATTTGTTCAATTAAATCACTTAATAATTCATTTTCTTTTACTAATTCCTTTTGTTCTTTTGCAAGCAGGGATTCCTGTTTTGTTATCTCTCTTGAAATGTGAACAGATTTAGGATAATGAGTTAATATTTGGCTGTCAATTCGATCTTTTAAAGGAGTTACAATTGAACCACGGTTTGTATAATCTTCCGGGTTTGCAGTAAATACAAACTGAATATCAAGCGGCAGTCTGATTTTAAAACCTCTTATCTGGATATCATTCTCCTGTAAAATATTAAAGAGTGCAACCTGTATTCTCGCCTGTAAATCAGGTAATTCATTTATCACAAAGATTGACCTGTGAGAACGGGGAATCAAACCAAAGTGAATAACTCTTTCATCCGAATACGGGAGTTTAAGGGAGGCGGCTTTAATCGGGTCTACATCACCAATTAAATCCGCAACAGAAACATCGGGTGTTGCCAGCTTTTCTGCATATCTTTCAGAGCGGTGAAGCCAATCAATCTTAGTATCATCTCCATGAATTTTAATTAAATCTTTTGCTATTCTTGATAACGGATGCATCGGGTCATCATTTAATTCAGAACCTGCAACTACCGGAATATATTCATCAAGTAAATTGATAAGGAGACGTGCAATCTTTGTTTTAGCTTGCCCTCGCAATCCAAGTAAAATAATATTGTGTCTTGACAAAATTGCCGTCTGAATATCCGGTACAACTGTTTCTTCGTAACCTATAATTCCCTGAAATGGATTTGTCCCTGTTTTCAGAGAGCAGATCAAATTGTCTCTTAATTCGTCTTTGATAGATCTACTTTTATACCCGCTGCTTTTTAAATCACCTAAAGTATGAATAGATTTAATATCCATAATTGCTTTTTCCTGTTATAAAAATGAATAAGTTTATTAATGGAAATCTTGTCCGGAATTCCAACCTTATAATTGTTAATTTAAATTATAAAATAAGTTACATTATGAATGTGATATAACTTCATACAAAAAGGTTATTAATTAATAAATAGATTAGAAAAGTGAAAAGATTATTTCATCCGTTTGCGTCTGTTCCGGATATAATCTTCAAAAATATAGTCACCTAATCCTGATAAACTACTGTAAAAAGCCCGGCCGTTATTTATTTGGGTAAATTCTCGAACGAACTGCTGGAGGTACAGATCTTTTGCAATCATAAATGTAGTAATAGGAATTCCCAGCTTCCTGCATTTTGCAGCTTGATCCAAGGTTTTATTTACAATTTTTCTATCCAGACCAAAACTATTCTTATAATATTTAAGTCCTTCTTTTAAGCAAGTAGGCTTGCCGTCTGTAATCATGAAAATTTGCTTATTACTTGTCTTTCTGCGTCTTAGAATATCTATTGATAATTCCAAACCTGAAACAGTATTTGTATGATAAGGGCCGACCTGCAAATAAGGGAGATCTTTTATTTCTATCGGCCAGGAATCATTTCCGAATACAATTATATCAAGAGTATCTTTCGGATATTTTGTGGTAATTAATTCGGATAATGCCATCGCTACTTTTTTTGCCGGTGTAATTCTGTCTTCACCGTAAAGTATCATTGAATGGGAAATATCTATCATAAGAACCGTAGAAGTTAATGCTTTAAAATCACGCTCCTCAATTTCCAGGTCATCTTCGGTTAATTTAAAATCGTCAATGCCATGATTGATTTGAGCATTCTTAATCGAATCTGTCATATCAATCTGATCCATAGAATCACCGAAGTAGTACTCGCGTCTATCGGACGTTTTTTCGTCACCTATCCCGGAGAAAGGAGTTCTATGATTTCCTCGTGCCGATTTCTTTAATTTGCCAAATATTTCTTCCAGGGATTGTTTCCTAATTGACTGTTCACTTTTTGCTGTTATAATAAGAGCAGAACCGTCTTCATTTTCTTTTATGTAATTCTTATCTTTTAGCTCATCAATGAAATTACCCATTCCATATTCATTACCGGTCAAACCATATTTTTTATCCAGCTGATTCATCCAGTTGAGGGTTTCCGAAATGTCGCCGGAAGTAATAGTCAACAGTTGAAGAAAAATTTTGAGTAAATCTTCAAAATTGCTTCTCCCTCTGTTATCCGGAATATATTGTGTAAACCTGTTTCCTATCATAGTATTTTGTTTTTTATATTTGACCATTAATTTAGGATAAAAGTTCTGTAATTCAAGGAAGAAATGTCCTAAAACATATAGCATGTGCTCTGTAATAAACCGGAGCAATTAATGAGTCTGAAAAAGCAGGAGGGGAATGAATGAATGGAGGAATGGATGGTTGTATGGGGAATGATGGAGGAGTGGAATTCTGGAATGATGGAAGTTTTGAAGTTCGGAAGATTAGAAGTTTGAAACGCTAAGATTCTGAATAATAAGAATCAATTTACCAGAATTCCAATATTTCACCATCCCAATACTTCAAACTCCCAATCTTCTCAACTTCTGATTTTCCAAATTTCCAATGTTCCACAAGTTCCTCCTCACGTCTTTACCCCTTTTTCACTTGTTTTTTACTTCTATTTTAAATATAATAGTGTACGGATGTTCACTATTATTTTACAGCGGCCATGAACTCACAGCTAATAGATTTAACAAGATATACTCTTCCTAACCGGAATAATTTAATACACCTTTACCCTGATATTCCGAGAAAGAAATCCCAAATACCATTTGATATCTTTGACTACCGGATGTTATTTAAAGATGCGAAAACCCTGGATATAATCAGAAAGGGAGAAACAATCGGATGTTTTTATATAGAGAGTCCGGGGATGCGTTCACTCTTGAAAAGACTGGAAGTGGATACCTTTGAAATGCTTGTAATAGCGAGCTCCATAATTAGACCCGGAGTAGCAGAATCGGGAATGATGCAGGAGTTTATAGCCAGGCATAAAAATCCTGCCCGCAGAAAATATTTAGTGGCTGAAATGGAACTTTACCTTGGAGAAACTTATGGTGTAATGGTTTTCCAGGAGGATGTAATTAAGGTAATACATTTTATTGTCGGTTTATCACTTGAAGAAGGGGATCTTCTGCGCAGGGCGATGTCGGGAAAAACCAGGTCGGATGAAGCAATGGAATTATTGCGGAGCAGGTTCTTTTCCTCTTGTGAGGGAAAGGAATTGGATAAAAAAATTGCGGAAGAATTGTGGCGGCAGATAAGTTCGTTTTCGGGCTACAGTTTCTGCAAGGCGCACAGCGCCTCATTTGCACTGCTTTCATTCCAGGTCGCCTTTTTAAAGGCGCATTATCCCGCGGAATTTATGGCAGCCGTTTTATCTAACGGCGGAGGATTTTATTCTTCTGCGGTTTATATATGGGAATGCAAAAGGCTCGGCCTTGATGTAAAGCTTCCTTGTGTTAATCAAAGTGACTATGACTATAAAGGTAAAGGCAGAACTGTATATATCGGGTTCATGGCAATAAAAAATTTTTCGCATCAATCTGCAGAAATAATTGTGGAAGAAAGAAATGAAAACGGGAACTATGTATCTTTAGCCGATTTCCTGGTACGTACTAAACTGGGAGAAGAAGAAACTGCTGCACTTGTCAAATGCGGCGCAATGGATTGCTTCAAAGAAACACGCCCGACTCTTCTCAGGCTTCTTTCGGTTTATATACACAAAAGAAAAATTTTAGACGAAAATTATAATGATCTTTTCATTTATGAATCCTTTAAGATTGAAGAGGAAGTAAAGACATCCAAAGACTACAGCATTACGCAAAAATGCAGGCATGAATTTGAAATCCTGGGCTACATGGTAACAAAACATCCCTTGTACTTTTTCCGAAAGAATATTTCCGGCAGGTATGTAACAAATGCGAATGAGTTAGATAAGTATCACGGGAAAAAGGTCAGAGTTGTCGGCTGGTATATGACTTCAAAAAGAATCAGAACCAGAAACGGCAGCATAATGAAATTCCTTTCACTTGAAGATTTAACCGGTACTTTTGAAGCTGTTATTTTTCCCAATGTTTATAGAAATGTTGCGGAAAAGACGTTGTCCTTCGGTCCGTATTTAATAGAGGGAAAGGTTGATATAGAAGGAGGGAGGAATATAATAGTAGAAAAGCTTGATCTGCTCTACTATCTTGATCTAAAAGCATCAATTCAAAAAGATACTGCGGAAGATTATTATACTCCCGATGACGAAGGCTTTAATGAAAAGGAGCTTTATATGTCAAAAATTAATACCGAGCAATTAGTAAGAGCTTATACGGGTTAATTATGATCCCATTGCATGTTCATTCATATTATTCATTAATGGAGGGAGCAGTTTCCATAGAGGGCATAATAGAAAAAGCAAAAAATTTTTCTCTTCCGGCTGTTGCTTTAACCGATACAAACGGAATGTACGGCCTAATAGAATTCAATAAGAAAGCATCCGGGGCAAAAATAAAACCGCTGCTTGGTGCATACATTGATGATCCGTCAGATAAAAAGATTAACGCAGTCTTTATTGCAAAAAACATGGAAGGCTATGCTGATCTTTGCAAAATAATTACTTCAAGAAAATTGCTGGAATCTATGCCTTCGGCAGGAGATAATTTTTCTTTAATAAAGCTTTTGCAGGATAATTTTCCTAATCTCTTTATAATAACTTCATCTATTGAATTGTTAAAAAATGTCCCTGCAAATGGAAATGCAAAGAATAATATTTTTGTGGAATTAATTGCCGTAAAAAAACATGAAAGTTCTACACGGAGTCTTTATGAATTGGCAAACTTGAAGAAGTTACCTTACATAGCATCGAACCCGGTTTATTTTCTTAACAAGGAAGATCACATTCTTCACCAGGTTTTAAAGACCATAAGTGAGAGGGGGACTATTGAAAATATTCCTCCGGGTGATCCAATTGATAAAGAGTTTTACTTTAAAAATCCGGGTGAATTAATGCAGTTGTGGAAGAATTTCCCGGAAGCTATTTCAAATACTTATTATATAGCAGAAAATTGTAATGTAAACCTGGAGATCGGGGAATACAAATTTCCGTCATTTCAAAAGTTTAACAACTTTAATGATGAAAATACATTTACTACTTTGTTGAACCTCGCTTCCAATGGGTTGTATCAAAGATATCCTAACGACAATTCTGAAGCAGTTAACAGACTAAACCGCGAACTGGATATTATTTTTGATCGGGGGCTTACAAACTATTTCCTGGTAGTGTGGGATATTTTACGGGAAGCAAAAAAGAGAGGAATGATGCATATCGGCAGAGGCTCTGCTGCAAATAGTATCGTCTCTTATTGTTTAGGGTTTACAGACATTGATCCGATTGAACATAATTTGTTCTTTGAAAGATTCCTGAACAGGAGCCGTTCGTCGCCGCCCGATATTGATATTGATTTCAGCTGGAAAGAGAGGGATGAAATAATTAAATATGTTTTTGAAAAATACGGTTATGATAGAGTTGCTATGATCTCGACGCATGTAACTTTCAGAGCCCGTTCGGCTTTCAGAGAAGTGGCTAAAGTATTCGGAATACCGGATACTGAAATAACAAAGAAGAGCAAATTTATTCCGTGGACAGACGCAAGGAATTTACCGGATGTTCCGGAACTATTCCCGGAAGCGAAGTCTCTTAAGTTTAATGATGAACCATGGAAAACAATTGTTAATATAGCGGCAAAGCTGGCTAATTTTCCGCGGCATCTTAGTATACATCCCGGCGGAATTGTAATTGCACCGAAGCCTATTACAAATTATGTTGCACTCGAATACGCGAAAAATAAAGGGCTCGGACTTATAATTACGCAGCCGGATATGTATGGTGTTGAAGACCTGGGACTGGTTAAAATTGATCTTTTAAGCCAGCGATCTCTTGGAGTTTTAAGAGATACAATTGCGAGGATAAGGATGAACTCTTATTGAATTTCGGATTGCAGATTTCCCTTAATATATTTATACAAATTTTTGACTTTTGAGTTTTGACCTTTGACTTATTATCTAATTAATCCGGAAAGGGGATTATAGATGCCCAAATTTTATATTGGAACAGCAGGTTGGTCTTACAAAGACTGGGTGCCTGTATTTTATCCTAAAAAGCAAACAGGAGAATTTGACTGGCTTCAATTTTATTCACATTATTTTAATTGTGTTGAAGTAAATGCTACTTATTATGCGTATTTAAATCCGAAAATTGTAAGCGGCTGGTTAAGGAAAATAGAAGATGTTGAGGATTTCCTATTCACTTTAAAACTGCACCAGGATTTTACACACAAAAGAGATTTTGATGAACAGAAAATTAAAGCTGTAATCTATAACCTTGATATTTTATCGAGAGCCGAAAGACTGGGAGGTTTATTAATTCAATTTCCATATTCATTCTCTTTGAATACTACTTCAATATCTTATATTAACAGATTAAGAGATATTTTTCAGAATTATAGTCTTTTTATTGAGGTAAGGCATAAATCCTGGTTAAATAAAAAAGCATTGGAACTTTTTAACCAGTTGAATATTACCTTCTGTACGATAGACCAACCGCAGATAGGAGAAGCTATTCCGTTTGAACCGGTAATTACAAATGATAAAATTTATATCCGGTTTCACGGCAGAAATGTTGAAGCATGGAAAAAATCAATAAATAATTACGGTAAAAAACAAACATACGAAGAACAGAACCAGAGGTATAAATATCTTTACTCGCCCGGTGAATTAGTTGAAATCGATCAAAAAATAAAAGCAGTCCAGGAAAAGGTTAAAGAAATTTATGTGATTATGAATAATCACCCGCAAGGTGACGGAGTGGCAAATGCATTTGAATTAATTCATTTACTTGAGGAAAGAGAAAAGTTAGATATCCCGCGGACAATTATTAAAACAATTCCCAGGTTGGAAAAGATTGTCAACAGCAATTGAATTACATTTCCCTGACGTGAATTAGTTTAGAAAATTTCATTTATTAACACAAAGTCCTGGTTGCATTTCTCGATTTAATTTATTTAGATTAAACCTTTTCTTTAATCAGCTTATATTTCGGGCTGTTTTTCTTACTATAGAAACTAAAGAATAACCCTATAAAAATTTCGAAGAATCCCGTGGTATAAAAATATATTGTCCCGGTATGAGTTCTGGAGGCTGTATAAATAAACTTAATGACTATTGTAATTTCGTAGAGAATAAGGACCAGATAGAATAAATTAATAGTCTGGTGCTTGTTTAAGTATAATAAAGAATCTTTCAAAATTAAGAAGAGTATAATACAGCTTAATATTATTTTTACTTGATATGCTTCCTTTACCGGAAGCTTGACTGCGGCAGTTAACAAAACTAATAGAGAAAGTAAAATAAATATCCAGCCTTTTTTAAGCTTATTACTATCGATTAAAGAAAGAATCATAAAAAACGTAATAATTAGGGTTGACCGGATTATCTGAAATGACAAAGATTTTAACAAGATATAAACTACCGGATCAGTTAAGGCTAAAATAAGAAAAAATAAAAAATATTTCGTTTTATATTGCCGAAAAGGAGGAAACATCCATATAATAACACTGGTGAAAAAAAGTATATATGGAATAATCATTTATTAGTTACAAAATGGAGGACAATCTGCAATTTCCTCTAAAGTAAAATCACCATTTGTTAATGAATAAACATTTTTTCGTGCTTCAAAGAAAATCTGCTGATTTTGTCCCTGGTTAAGCAATTCCTGTATTTTTGAGATGCTAACTATTTCATAAACCTCTTCTGGCCGAACAGTGAAATCTGCCGGATATAAAGGTCTTCTATTTTCGTCCAAAATATACAAATTTTCTTCATTAATTTTAAATAATAAATAATTACCCGATTTGTTTAGCAATGTGTTAAGTTGAACTACGTTCATTTCCACTGAATTTAGTACCTGACCAAATTTTTGATCAGCTTCTGCTTTAGTATAGATAACTCCAATTGTTTGAGCACTAGCTAAATAGAAATTGCAAAGAAATACTATTAAAATAAATATCTTTGATAGAGATTTCATTTTACCCTCCTTGTTTGTATGCATTCTGAACATACAATTTTTAGAGAATAAATAAATCAGTAGTTATACTTATAGGATAGGTATAATTACCTATTAAAAATTTCAACAGTTAATGTATGATTGGATTTTGACAGGGTATTGTAATAATCTAAAAATCTGTGTCTCTAGACGTTTTCAAGATAACTGATCGCGTATTTTATCAATTCTGGTAAATTTTTTATTTTTAATTTTTGCATTATACTAGATCTGAAAGAATCGACAGTTCGTTTACTGATATTCAATTGCTGAGCAATTTCATTGCTTGTCAGTCCTTTACCTATTAATTTAAGAACATTCTCCTCCCTTGAAGTGAGAGCATCTTTGATATAAGTCGGCTTTTTGAGGGAAGACCGTTCATATTTATTATAAATATATTTTATCTGTTCTTCACTAAGATTATTTCTAAAATAATTTGCACCTTCTGATACTCTTTTAATTGCTAAAACAAGTTCCCCTTTAGTAATATTTTTATTTATTAATCCCATACCTCCTGCTTTCAAACAGTGATAAATATATTCATCCTCTTCATGCATAGAAAGAAAAAGCAGTTTTGCCTTATGATCTTTTTGTCTAATTTCTTTAGCAGCTTCAAGGCCAGACTTACCCGGCATGGAAATATCCAGTAATACAAGATCGGGCATAATTTCAAAATATTTGTTTAGTAAATCTTTACCGTTATCTACCTCACCTACAATGAATATTTCTTTTTCACTTTCAAGAAGGCTGATGATACCATTTCTAAATAATGTATGATCGTCAGCCAATAGTACACGGATATATTTATTTGTATTCATTTTTAATTCTTTGGAATTTCTGCGATTAGTAAAGAGCCTTTATTTAATCCCGATTCAATTTTAAAGTTGCCCTTAAAATTTTCAACTCTTTCTTTCATATTCATTAAGCCGAAATGAGTAATACTATTATTATTGTTGTTCTCCAAGAAACCAATACCATCATCGGATATCATTACTCTAACAGAGTTTGAATTGTTGACAATTAATACATTAAAGTTTTTTGCTTTCGAATGTTTTACAATATTAGAAAGACCTTCCTGAATAACCCTGTATATGCAGACTTCCAGCTTATTATTAAATCTTTCTTCTTCACCAACAAAATCAACATCTCCTTTTATACCGCTTTCTATTGAAACATTTGTACAAAGTGATGAAATTGCAGCATTTAATCCTGCTTCTTCAAGAATCCTGGGTTTTAAATCAAACAAAATTCGTTTTAATTCAGTAATACTTTTTTCCAGGGCTGAAATTATTTTTTTATTATCTTCATATTCGCTTTGAACCTGTTTATAATTAGAATTTTGAAGCATTAATTTAATAAACAGTAAATTCTGTCCGACAGAATCGTGTAATTCTCTGGCAATTCTTTGTCTTTCTTCTTCAACTTTATCCTGCAAATGATTGGATAATTCCTGCAGCTTCTTTTTTGAACTTATTAATGCTTTTTCAAAAATATTTCTTTCAGTTATATCATTAAAATATAATTGGGCTATTTCAAGATTTGCAATTCCCTTAAACCATACTTCGTAATACCTGTTGTTGGTTTGAAAAAAGAACTGGAAAGATTTATTCCCTTTTATTAAATCAGAAGGATGTTCAACAAGCTGCGGGAAAAATTCAACGGCATTTTTACCAATTATAGATTCATTATTATTTAATTCCATTGCAGTATCATTGGCATGAATAATTTTTGCATTCATATCTATTCTTATTGCTGGCGCTGGGTCTAATTCTGCAAATAAAGCCATCAACCTGGCGTTCTTTAGTTCATATTCTTTTTTTTCTTCTTCATATTTCTTTTGAGCAGGAAAAAAAATGTATTTATAAAAAATGTAAACGATGAGGAGAAAAAAGAAAATTAAAAAGACAGAATATATTAAAGGGTTGTTTAAACTAAATATTAAATTAACATAATCTTTGAGATCTCTTAACATTAGATATCATTTTTTATAAAACCCGTATTAAAATTTAATAATTTCTTAATTAATAAATCTACATATTCTTTCTTTTTTCTTGGCGGTTTAATGCTCAGATTTGTAACTTCAATAGCTTTATATATTTTATCTTCCGGCATTTCGGGCAGCAGTAGTTTTAGATTTTTTACAAAGTAAAATTTATCCTGGTATTCCTGTACATTAACGGAATCTTGCAATAATCCCTTTACTTGCTCTCTTAAATCATTTGTATTCACAATTCCTCCAATTTTTCATTCATACGAAATCTAAATTATTCATTTAATCAAAAAAAAAAATCAGTAATTATACCTATATGAAATGTTTGATTTTGAACCGTTTTCAAACATTTTAGAAATATTTGCAAAATATATAGGTAATTATACTGATTTTTTTTTCTGCCAGGATAAATATTTTTCGACATAAAATTTCAGGAGATATGAAATGATCCAAAGGAGAGTGACCAAAATTAAGAAAAACAAGGAGGGAGATATAGTGGCTTTGTGCAATATGGAGTCGTATTGGTCACCCAGATATTTAACTGATGTAATTAGTGATATTGAAGTATATAAATTCCAATATTATGTCCAGTGGGGAAACGGAAAAACTACCAAAGTTGAATTGGTTGACGGACCAAATGGGAAATACTTAAGAACAAAATTGGGGAAAGCTAACAGAAACGATCTTTTTCAATTACCGGAATATTAGAAGTTTAAATAAGGTGATAAAAGAAAACATTAATATAAAATTAAATATAAATATTTTATAGCAGCAGTTATAACAAAGATAGATCTAAAAGGTTTATAAATAATGATGTGAAATTAAACCGGAGAGATTATTCTCCTGTTCCTGCATGTTTACGTTCTTACTTACATTCAAAAAGAGCTCAAACAGGGGAGAGCTTTTTTTGAATATTCAAATTGGGTGGGTTTATTTCAAGATTAGAAGTTAATTTTTTAACCCGTAAAACTCTCCTTTATTCAACTATTGATTATAAGAATATAGATTTACGATTTTTGATGTAAGATTTTTAAATCTCTACGAAAATCCCAAATTGAACTCCACTTTTGCATGATTTATAATAGAGAAGAATATTAGGTACGAAAATTTTAGTAGATTTCACATAGCCTTTATTATGTCTGATTAATCTTGATTGAAGATTTTCAGTCATACCAACATAAATAAAATTGCAGGAGATACTTTTGAGAGCATAAACAATAAACATAGTACCGAAGGCCGGACTCGAACCGGCACATGGTGTGAGCCATACCAACCAATTCTGGTTGGTAAACATGGATTTTGAGTCCAGTTTATCTACCAATTCCCTCTGCGGTAGTCTGTTTATCTAAGATTGATTTTAGAAATCTTTTACCAGAAGTTGATTTGAGAAATTTCTCTCTTTCCCTTGCTTGTATCCCATTTGCACAAGATTCAGAATAGAATAACAAAAAAGGAGCAAATCTTTTAGTAGATTTTACATAGCCTTTATTATGTCTGATTAATCTTGATTGAAGATTTTCAGTCATACCGACATAAATAAAATTGCAGGAGATACTTTTGAGAGCATAAACAGTAAACATAGTACCGAAGGCCGGACTCGAACCGGCACATGGTGTGAGCCATACCAACCAATTCTGGTTGGTAAACATGGATTTTGAGTCCAGTTTATCTACCAATTCCCTCTGCGGTAGTCTGTTTATCTAAGATTGATTTTAGAAATCTTTTACCAGAAGTTGATTTGAGAAATTTCTCTCTTTCCCTTGCTTGTATCCCATTTGCACAAGATTCAGAATAGAATAACAAAAAAGGAGCAAATCTTTTAGTAGATTTTACATAGCCTTTATTATGTCTGATTAATCTTGATTGAAGATTTTCAGTCATACCGACATAAATAAAATTGCAGGAGATACTTTTGAGAGCATAAACAGTAAACATAGTACCGAAGGCCGGACTCGAACCGGCACATGGTGTGAGCCATACCAACCAATTCTGGTTGGTAAACATGGATTTTGAGTCCAGTTTATCTACCAATTCCCTCTGCGGTAGTCTGTTTATCTAAGATTGATTTTAGAAATCTTTTACCAGAAGTTGATTTGAGAAATTTCTCTCTTTCCCTTGCTTGTATCCCATTTGCACAAGATTCAGAATAGAATAACAAAAAAGGAGCAAATCTTTTAGTAGATTTTACATAGCCTTTATTATGTCTGATTAATCTTGATTGAAGATTTTCAGTCATACCGACATAAATAAAATTGCAGGAGATACTTTTGAGAGCATAAACAGTAAACATAGTACCGAAGGCCGGACTCGAACCGGCACATGGTGTGAGCCATACTGGATTTTGAGTCCAGCGCGTCTACCAATTCCGCCACTTCGGCACAAAACAAGTTTTCAAAGATAACTATTTATTTGGAAAAATATAATTATTTGCCTGCAATTTTAGCCCATGTATCCCGCAAAGGAACAATCCTATTGAAAACTAAATTTCCCTTTTGTGAATCCTTGCTGTCAACACAAAAATATCCCTGCCTTTCAAACTGATACCTGTTACCGGGAGAAGCTGCTTCAATACTTTTTTCCAGTTTACAATTTTTTAACACAAGTAAAGAATCCGGGTTTAAAACTCTTTAAAATCTTTTTCTTTATCACCTTCCGGATCGCCAGCTGTGAATAACCTATCGTACAACCTGATTTCAGCGTCAATCGAATTATTTACAGAGACCCAATGGATTGTACCTTTCACTTTCTTTCTGCTTTTATCTGATCCGCTTTTGGTTTCAGGATAATAAACACAGTGCACTTCTTTTATTTTGCCTGTGTCAGGGTCTTTCTTAAAATCAGTACATTTAATTATATAAGCATATCTAAGGCGAACTTCATTACCGGGATAAAGCCTAAAATATTTTTTAGGAGGATTTTCCATGAAATCATCCTGTTCAATATAAAGCTCTTTTGAGAAAGAGATATTTCTTGTACCTGATGAGAGGTCTTCGGGATTATTTATTGCTTCAAGTTCTTCCGCCTGATTCTCAGGATAATTATCAATAATCAGTTTTACCGGATGTAATACCCCCATAATCCGCACAGCATTCTTATTTAAATCTTCCCTGATACTATGTTCAAGTAAAGCTATATCTATTGTGTTATCCCTTTTAGCCACTCCAACCTTCTCGGAAAAATTCCTGATAGCTTCCGGAGTATATCCCCTTCTTCTTAATCCTGAAAGAGTAGGCATCCTGGGATCGTCCCAGCCGCTGACAAAACCTTCCTCAACAAGCTGAAGGAGTTTTCTTTTACTCATTACAGTATAATTCAAGTTTAACCTGGCAAATTCAATCTGTCTTGGATGAAAGATTTCCAGTTGATCTAAGAACCAGTCATATAAAGGACGATGATTCTCAAATTCCAAAGTACAAACTGAATGAGTAATACCTTCAATTGAATCCGATTGCCCATGAGCCCAATCATACATAGGATAAATGCACCATTGAGAACCTGTCCGATGATGAACTGCATGTCGAATACGATACATAATTGGGTCACGCAGGTTCATATTTGGAGAAGACATATCAATTTTTGCCCTTAATACATGTTCACCGTCCTTGAACTCCCCGTTTTTCATCCTTGTAAACAAATCCATGTTTTCTTCAACAGCTCTATTCCTAAAAGGACTTTCTTTACCAGGTTGCGTAGGGGTTCCACGTAAATTTTTAATATCTTCAAGACTTGATGAATCTACATAAGCTTTCCCTTTTTTTATCAGTTTAACAGCAAATTCATATAGTTGATCAAAATAATCTGAAGCATAAAATTCTCTATCATCCCAATCGAAACCAAGCCATTTAATATCTTCTTTAATTGAGTTCACATACTCAATTTCTTCTTTTGTAGGATTTGTATCGTCAAATCTTAAATTACATAAACCCTTATAATCCTGAGCTATTCCAAAATTCAGGCAAATTGATTTTGCATGACCAATATGCAGGTAACCATTGGGCTCAGGAGGAAAACGCGTTTTAACACTGCCTTGATATTTATTCGTTTTTAAATCTTCATGAATAATATCACAAATAAAGTTTGAAGGTTCTTCTTTGATGATTTTAGTACCTAAATTATTTTCTTCAGTTTTTGACATTGTATATAAATTGATTAAAAATGAATATCAAAAATATATATTTTTAACTAATTTTGCGATCCGGAATTAGATAAACTGATTACATTTAATGCATGTTCTATTCTCCGTATAGTTTCGTCTTTTCCGATAGTATTTACAATATCGAACACTCCCGGTCCAGATCCAACACCAGAAACGGCCAATCTTAGAGGATGTATTAATTTTCCATTCCCTATTTCAAGATCTTCGGCTGTCTTTTTAAGGATTCTTTCATAATTTTCTTTAGACGGCACTTTTAAACTATTGAATTCTTTCTTGAGTCTGGTAAGCAGAACCGGAGTATCTTTCTTCCATCTTTTTTTGATGACACTTTCATCAAATTGTTCAGGTGCTTCATAAAAATATGGGCATTTTTCAATAAAATCTTTAATGAATGAAACCCGTTCTTTCATTGATTCAATAATTTTAATTAAATACCCATCCTCGAATCTTACATCTTTATATTTTGAATCAGCTAATTTTTCCTTCAGCATATTTAAAATTTCAGTATTCGGCTTATTACGGATATGTACTTCATTTAACCAATTAAGTTTTTCAAGATTAAATATTGCCCCGGCTTTATTAACTCTTTGCAGTGTAAATGATTCAATTAATTCATTTATATAATAGAATTCCTTATCATCACCGGCATTCCAACCGAGTAATGCAACAAAATTAATGAGTGCTTCTTTTAAATATCCTTTTGTGCGATAATCTTCAACCGCAACATCACCCTGTCTTTTACTTAGTTTAGATCTATCCGGATTCAATAATAGAGGAAGGTGTGCAAATACCGGCTTTTCCCAATTAAAATATTCATATAATAAAATATGTTTTGGCGTAGAGGAGAGCCATTCTTCGCCTCTTATTACATGGGTAATCTTCATAAAATGATCATCAATCACATTAGCAAGATGGTAAGTAGGATACCCATCACTTTTTATTAATACCTGGTCATCAACTGTATTACTATTAATCTCTACCTCGCCGCGAATTGTATCTTCAATCTTTATGATTTTATCAGGCTCAACATTTAACCTAATAACTTTAGGCAGTTTTAAATTCAATTTTTCGTTTATTTCTTCTTCAGATAGATGCATACAGTGTTTATCATACATTGGCTGAAGACCTTTTTTCTGCCGCTCTTCACGTAATCCCTTCAGCCTTTCGGGTGAACAGAAACAATAATAAGCATGTTTATCTTTTATGAGTAGTTCAACATATTTATTATAAATATTCAGTCTCTGAGACTGAAGATAAGGTCCGTAATCTCCATCTTTTCCAGGGCCTTCATCAAAATTTAATCCTGACCAATTTAATGTTGCTAGAAGATTTTCGACAGCTCCCTCAACATACCTGTTTCTGTCAGTATCTTCAATTCGTAAGATAAATTCACCTTTATTGTGTTTTGCATAAAGGTAATTATATAATGCCGTACGCAATCCTCCTATATGCAGGTAACCTGTAGGACTTGGAGCAAACCGGACTCTCACTTTATCATTTATCATATGCAGTTATAAATTAAAAATTAAAAAATTGCTATTCGCAAATCTTTAATGATTGCTTTTGAAATATAAGTACTAATTTTCAAGTTATTTTAATTAATTCAAAAATCAAAGAAACTAAGTTAGTAATTTAAAACAATTGAATAAAATAGGGAGGTCAAAAGGAATCAGGAATTTTTGGATTACAGAGAATCAGACGCTAACCCGGCTTTCAGTATAATATTTAACTTTTTCTATAAATTCCAGGCTGTCTATGGGTTTGGGTATATAATCTGTTGCTCCGGCATCGAGACACTTTTCACGGTCACCTTTCATAGCAAAAGCAGTAAGTGCAATAATGGGAGTATCCTTATATTCAGGTAATTCTCTTATTTTTTCAGTAGCTTCAAACCCATTCATAATGGGCATCTGCATATCCATCAAAATTAAATCGAATTTCTGCTCTTTGACTTTTTCAAGCGCTTCAACACCGTTTTCAACAACAACTATATATTCAAAGCCGTTCTTTTTAAGAAGTCGCGTAACAATAATTTGAGAATGTTTATAATCTTCAACCAGAAGGATCTTTACTACATTAGGCTCTTCTTTAAGCTTTTCCTGCGGAGTAGGTTCATCATAGCGATTTATCATCTCTTTTATTGTACCGGAAAGTTCTTCGATATTTGTACTATTCTTTTCAAGAAGATCTTCAAATAATCCGTCTATCTTCTTCAAATCTTCTTTATAATTTTCTTTACCGGTATAAATTATAATCGGGAGCTTTGAGAAATTGGATTTAGATTTTATCTGCTTAATTAAATCATAACCATTCACTTCGGGCATATCGAGATCTATAATTGCAAGATCGAGTTTCATATTTTTGATCATATCACTTACTTTTCCCGAATGAGATTCGGCAACAGCGTTGAAACCCGCCTGTTCAACAACCTCTTTTATGAGATTAAGAGTGGGGACATCATCATCAACAATTAATATATTGGAATCTCTTTTAAGCCTGTAGTTTTGAAGCACTTCTACCAGGAATTTATATTTAATAGGTTTTACAAAGTATTCAACAGCACCCATTAAGAAAGCCTTCTGCTGTTCTGCTTCAACAGAACATACTATTATTGGTGTATTTCTGCAGTTTGTATGTTCCCTGATATTTTTCAGCAATTCAAAACCGTTTGAATCGGGTAGAACGATATCCATTAATACTGCCAGGAAGACTTCTTTTTCAATTGATTTGAGAGCCTGAGCAGCGGAATTAACAACAACCGGGTCATATCCCCACTTGGTTAAGTAATTACTTAATAATTTTGAAGTAGCATAATCATCTTCAACAACAAGCACCCTGTTTTTAGAACCCGGTTTTGGGAGAGCATTAATTTTTTCTTCTATTGCGGAAAGATTTTCTGCTCCTAAAGTAATATAATAATTTGTCCCTTTCCCGATTGAACTTGATACTTCAATTTCCCCATGTAAAAACTCAACATATTTTTTAGAAAGAGTTAAACTTAAACCTGAGGAACTTCCTATCTTGTTGTCACCTAAATCAGATAAGGAAAAAGGATTAAATATTTCTTTAATTTGTTTCTGAGATAAACCGTTACTTGTATCAGAAATTTTAATATTTAATTTATTTAAAGAGCCGGATGAGATAGAAATGGTAATTTTACCTTTTTCTGTTAATCGGAGTGAATATGTAATTAGACTGATAAAAATAAATCTTAATTTTTGCGAATCCAGTTTCACCTTTTCAGGAATATCTTTTTCAATGTTTAAGAGGAAATCAACATTTTTATTTAATGCTTTATCCTTAAATAATTTTAATATCTCATCAACAAATGATCTTATATTTACATTTGTATATGATTCTTTTACATTACCCGATTCTATTTTTGCGAGATCAATTAAATCATTAATTAGTGAGAGATGGTTAAATGCATTCTCCTTTAGGGTTACGACATATTCAGCTTGAGAAGGGGAGAGTGAGTCTTCATTAAGTAGAGAAGCAAAACCCATTACGCTATTGGTTGGAGTCCTTAGCTCATGTGCAATATTTGTAATTATATTTGCAATATAATTGCTGCCAGAATTAATATTGTTAAACCATAAAATCAAAAAATTACTAATGAATTTACCAATTTCCTCAATCTGATCTTCAATTCTGTCCAATGCTGAAAGCTGGCTGATTTTTACAAGAATATTTCTTTCACCAGGTAACTTTAAAATCAAACTGCTGCCGTTGTGATCAGAAACCGAAGCAGGAAGTTCACAATTGGGATGTTTATCAAATATTATTGAATCAGGGCGGGTTAAAAGTGATGTGCATTTTTTACATTGGTAATTTGCAGCTGTATTATAGCTCTTCTTTGCACCAGACGATTTACCAAGCAACTTTAGATTGTTGTCGTTAAAAATCTTAAATATAACTGCGCTTTCAAAATTAAATTCTTCAACTAAATTCTCACATAATTTAGATACAAATTCCTTAGAATCTTCATTAAGTTTACAAGTTAATATATTTAACTTTTTCAGGAATTCATCTTTAGAGTCTTGCATTTAACTTCTGTTGAAAAAGAAGGTTATATAAATATTGGTATATTATTTTAGTTATTTAAATATATAAATTTTGATGTTCAAAAAAAAAATATATATGAAATATGGCCGGTTAAAATATTATTAAAAAATTAAATCATCTTTTACACGAAATTTTAGAAAAGATAAAAAATTATTAAAATATTTATACCCGTTATAATTTATTTAAAAATATTAAATATATATTTATATTTCATATATATTATCGGAATTTAACGGATTATCTTAATAGGTTAATTAATGAAAGATGAAGTAAGCATATTAATTGCTGAAGATGAAAAAATAATTGCAAAAGATATTTTGTTGACATTAGGAAATCTTGGCTACAAGGTTTTGGGTGCTGTCGATTCTGCCTCCGCTGTAATTAAGAAAGCTGAAGAGTTAAAACCGAGCCTAATCCTAATGGATATAATGCTTTACGGAGAATTAACTGGTATAGACGCAGCTAGAATAATTCAGCAAAAATTTGATATCCCGGTTGTTTACTTAACTGCTTTGGCTGATGAAAGTACACTACAAAACGCTAAAACATCGGATGCTTTCGGGTATGTACTGAAACCTTTCGATGAAAAAGCCTTAAGATCTGCTATTGAAATGGCTTTATATAAGCACAAAATTAATGTGAAGCTAAAGCAGAGAACCAGGGAACTAGAAGAGGAAAAACTTAAATCTGAAAAATTATTAAATAATATACTGCCCTGTGTTGTAGTAAAAGAATTAAAAGAAAAAGGGACAATAACTCCAAGAGAATATAAATCGGTGACTATACTTTTTACCGATTTTCAGAGTTTCACAAAAATTGCTTCTCAAATGCCTCCTGACAAACTTGTGCAGGAATTAAATGATATATTTAAATATTTTGATGCGATAATTGAAAAATATGATTTGGAAAAACTTAAAACTATTGGTGATTCATATATGGTAGGGGGCGGATTTCCAAAAGAATCTAGTGATCATGCCGTAAAAATAATCTCGGCTGGAATGGAAATGCTGAGTTTTATAAAAAAGCGGAATGAAAGTTCCGAGCATCAATGGAATATGAGAGTCGGTGCCCATTCGGGGAATGTTATTGCCGGTGTTGTCGGGAAAAACAAGTTCACATATGATGTATGGGGTGATACAGTAAATATTGCCAGCAGGATGGAAAAATACAGCGAACCAGGTAAAATCAATGTTAGTTCTTCTACTTATGAACTTATAAAAAATTTTTTCAAATGTGAACTTAATGATTCAATTGATGCGAGCGGGAATGGACGAGTTCCAATGTATCATGTAATTCAGAAAAGAAATATTGAGTTTTGAGATATGAATATCTGAATTCATTAAAGAAATGTTTTTAGAGATATTTTCAAAATCCTAATAGGCTAACCGAACTTTGAGCCCACTGAACCAGAGGTGTAAAATAAATTCCTAAAAGAATTACAGGTATTAACATTGCAACAACAAGAATTTTATTCCCAAGTGAAGCAGAAAATGCCGGTACCGGGATTTCTGCTTTAACAAGATACATATTTCTTAATACCCTGACATAGTAGTAAAGTGATACAACAGTATTAAGTAAAGCAATTATTGCAACTACTATCATTTTTGCATCAACCAGTGCAATGAACAAATAAAGTTTTGCAATAAAGCCTGCTGTTGGAGGTAGTCCTGTTAAGGAAACAAGGAAGATAGCCAGTGAAATTCCAAGAAGGGGAGTGGAATATCCAAGTCCTTTATAATCATCTATATTTTCACTCCCAATTTTATTAGCTATTAGCATGACAACAAAGAAAGCTCCAAGATTCATTATTGCATAGACTGCAAAGTAAATCAACACAGCCATCATACCCTGATTAGAAAGAACTGCTAATCCGAGAAGAATATAGCCTGCGTGTGCAATGCTCGAATAAGCAAGGAGTCTTTTCATGTTATCCTGCCAGAGGGCGGCGAAATTTCCAAGTGTCATTGTTAGAATGGATATCAGAATAAAGAAAGATTTCCAATCAATCAGGTTCAGCATTTGCCAATAACCTTCAGCATTTACCGATTGGATGAAAGTTACTTTAATAAATCTAATCAGTAATGCAAAACCTGCAGCTTTGCTGGCAACAGACAAGAAAGCAGTAATTGTTATAGGTGCACCTTCATAAACGTCAGGAGCCCAGAAGTGAAATGGTGCAACTGAAATCTTAAATCCAATCCCGGTAAAAATCAATATCCCGGATAAAATTAATGCGGATACCGGAACTTGGGCGGTTTGAAGTACCATATGAATTGTATATAAGTTTGTACTGCCGGTAATACCGTAAATTATAGAGATACCAAATAACATAATACCGGAAGCAGCACTGCCATATATAATATATTTTAGTGAAGCTTCGCTGTTTCTAAGAGAGTCTTTTGTAAAACCGGCTAAAACATACGAGGATAACGATACCAGTTCTATTGATAGATAAATTAAAATAAGGTTAACGGCAGATACCATAAAAAACATTCCGAGAACCATCCCGAATATCAAAGCATAGTATTCCCCGTGCCTGTCAAAAACTTTTTTAATTTCAGAAGAAGAAATAGAAAATAAAATAATCAGGAAAGTTGCTAAAATAATGATCAATTTGAAAAATGAACCGAAGTTGTCAACTGCAAGCATACCGCCGGAAGCGTTAGGTGATGCGAAAGAAGAAATTCCCCATTCCTGTATAATATAAAATCCGGCAGCAAACAATCCTATTATTCCAATGTAAGGAAGAATAGTTTTATCTTTTGATAAAATTAAATCAGAAAGAACCAGCCATACCAGTGTTAATGAAATTGCAAGTTCAGGTTTGATTAAACCTAAGCTATGAGTTAAATAGTCAAGATTAAAATCCACTTAAATCACTTATTTTAATTTATATTCAATAATCAATTCTCTGTCCATCTGTAAGTTATATACTAAAGATGTTGAGAGATACTAAAATCCTAAAGAACTATAAAAAGTTTGTGCATGCGCCATAAAATTGACCATCTGGTTAACAGATGAGTTCATCAAATTAAGCATTGAAGACGGATACACACCTATGAAAATTACTATTATGGTTAAAGGAACAAGCATTGCGTATTCTCTTGGGGTCATGTCCGGAAGTTTATTCCATCTTTCATTTAATTTACCGAGATAAACTCTTTGTAAAGTCCACAACATATAGCCGGCACCCAATAAAATACCGGCAGTAGAAATTATTGCAATAGTTCTGATTGTATCTGCACCAAAACTTCCAATAAATACGAATGATTCGGAAATAAATCCGCTTAATCCCGGAAGCCCGATTGCTGCAAAAAAAGCAACTGTTACAAATCCTGTATAAATAGGCATTTGAGTTGCCAAACCGCCAAAATCTTCGATTCCTCTTGTATGAGCTCTATCGTAAATAATTCCTACAATAATAAAGAGCATTGCTGTTATGGTACCATGGTTAAACATCTGTAGGACAGCTCCCGAAATACCAATTGTAGTTAACGATGCCATTCCCAGCAAAACAAAACCCATATGAGAAACCGATGAGTATGCTATGAGCTTCTTAAAATCTTTCTGTGCCATCGCACAGAAAGCTCCATAGATAATGTTCACCATGCCGAATAAAGCTATATACCACATTAAATCTTTTGTTATTTCAGGGAAGATTGGGAAGCATACTCTTAAAATTCCGTAAGTTCCCATTTTCAATAATACACCTGCAAGAATAACACTAATAGCAGTAGGAGCTTCAACATGGGCATCAGGGAGCCACGTATGGAAAGGAAACATCGGTATCTTAATTGCAAATCCTATAAATAATGCAATGAATGCTATCAATCTCAAATTATTCGGATTAAAGGGCGAAAGTATTCCTGTAGCTGTAAAATTATGAGGATCCATCATTGCAAGCATATTAAAGGTAAATACTTTACTTCCATCTGCAAGAACTTCAGTAGAGCTAAAATACAAACCAATAATAGCCAGCAGGATAAACACACTGCCTAATAAAGTATAAAGGAAAAATTTAATTGCTGCATATTCTTTCCTTGGACCGCCCCAGATACCGATTAAGAAATACATCGGGAGAAGCATTAATTCCCAGAAGATGTAGAATAAAAAGAAATCTAACGCAACGAAAACACCCATCATACCGGTATCTAAAAGGAGAAAGAGCGCAAAGTAACCTTTTACAGATTTATTTATTGTCCAAGATGAAAAAGTGGCTATGAAAGTAACTATTGCAGTAAGCAGAACAAGCGGAGCACTTATTCCATCGATACCGAGAAAGTAATCAATTTTGATCCTGCCGATCCATGATAAGCCGGAAACATCAATCCACCTAAATTTCTCTATGAACTGAAAAGATTTCGGGTCGTAAATTCCGCCGAGTGAGTAATTAAAGTTAGCCATAATTATGGCTGCAAGTATAAGTTGTATACCAGTAACCACAAGGGTTAAACTTTTAATTGCCTTTGTTTGAGATTTAGGAATGCAAAGAATTGCAACCATTCCTAGAATCGGCAGAAAAGTTATAAGCGATAAAATTGGAAAATTTCCCATACTCTTTCTCTAAAATGTCTTAAATAAAAATAATAGTATAATTAATGAGAACACTACAAATAATATATATGTCTGAACTTTACCTGTCTGAAACCGTCTTAAAATCAAACCTATAAATCCGCTGAAATAAGCTGCAAAATTTACAACCCCGTCTACAACGACACTATCAAATCTCCCGCTGAATCTTGAAATACTCTTTGTAACTACAGCAGTCCCATTTACAATTCCATCGATAACATTTGCATCGAACCATGCTAAACCTCTGCTGAAGGCTAATGTTCCTGCTACAAACACTCCATTATAAAACTCATCGAAATACCATTTATTATAAGAGAGTTTGTAAAGTGGTTTAAACCGCTCCGCTAATTTATCTGCAGAGATTTTTTCCCACTGATAGATTAAAAATGCCAGTAACAATCCGGATATTGCCATCAATAATGAAAGAATCATAGTAGGAATATGAGCATGATGCAATGCTTCCATATAAGTATCCGAATAAATAACTTCTTCCTTGGCAACCTCAACTTTTCCTTCTGCTTCCGGTTGGTTAATTTCAGTTCTCATAAAAGAATACCTGGCTTCACTCGGAACGGAGATTTCAGGAGTTTTTACCCAGCTTGATAAAAACCATCCCTGTTCCGGTCCAAAAGGATTTGGTGTATACCAGATGAATATTGAAAGGCCGGATAGTACAATTAATGGAAGTAACATATTGAACGAAGATTCATGTGCATGTTCATATTTTTCTTTATCACGCGGTTTTCCATGAAATGCTATAATAATTAACCTGAACATGTAGAAAGCAGTAAGAATTGCAACCAGGAAGCCTATGAACGGGAAGAACCAATACCCTGTAAGTGAAGCAAATGCATAAGAGCCAAGCAGAATTCCATCTTTGCTTAAAAATCCGGAAGTAAGCGGTATTCCAGATAGTGCCAGAGAAGCAACTACAAACGTAATATAGGTTATTGGCATTTTCTTTCTTAATCCGCCCATTTTTGTTATATCCTGTTCATGATGCATTGCATGAATAACCGAACCTGATCCGAGGAATAAACAAGCTTTGAAGAATGCATGTGTAATTAAATGGAAGAAAGCATACTGATAAGCTCCAACACCAAGAGCCATTATCATATAACCAAGCTGACTTATTGTTGAGTAAGCAAGTACTTTTTTAATGTCATTTTGTGTTAAAGCTATAGTTGCAGGAATGAAGGCGGAAAGAGCTCCTATAATTGCAATAACTAAAAGAGCATCGCCAGTCAGCATTGTAAAAATTCTTGTAACAAAGAATACTCCGGCGGCCACCATTGTAGCTGCATGAATTAAAGCGCTGACAGGAGTCGGACCTTCCATAGCATCGGGCAACCAGACATGTAAAGGAAACTGAGCAGATTTTCCTACGGCTCCGCAGAAAAGTAAGATACCTGTTATTGTTAAACCTGTTTCACTATTGAAAGGCAAATGTCCATTGGCTATTGCCGTAAAAATTTCATGAAAAGAAAAGGTATGGTAAGTAGTAAAGACAATTAATATACCCAGCAGCATTCCGATGTCGCCAATCCTGTTCACAATAAAAGCTTTTTTACCTGCATCGGAAGCCGATTTTTTCTCGAACCAGAATCCTATCAATAAGTAGGATGATAACCCGACAAGTTCCCAGAAGATATACATCATCAGGAAGTTATGAGTAAAAACAATTCCAGACATTGAAAATGTGAATATTCCGAGATAGGCAAAATAGCGGGAATATCTGATATCACCTTTCATATAATCAATTGAGAAAAGGTGAACAACAAAACTTATCAGGTTTACTGCCAGAATCATTATAACTGCAATATTATCCAGCAGAACACCTAATTTAAAAGTTATTGTTTTCAGAACCGGAACATTACCGAGATCTATCCAGGTAAATTCACTAGTAATATCAGTATGCAGGTAGTAAGTTAATTTTGCATAGGCTAAAATAGCCGATAAAACAAATGCTGCAAAAATTATAAATATTTCAAAGTAAAATAACTTTGAAAATTTCTTTCCAAAGAAAATTGTTACTGTAAATCCTAAAAGAGGAAGAAATAAGATAATTACAGCTAAGTTTATAAGTGAAGATTCAGTCATGTTAAATTAAAAGTAAAATCCATAAAAAATTTTTAATTGCAAATTTCGGAATGCAGATCTCGGATTTAATTTGCAATCCGAAATTGGAAATCCGCAATTCAATTAGTCTTTCAACGTATTTATTTCATCAACATTAACTGTTGAAAATTGCTTATATATATTTAAAACAATTGCTAATGCTATAGCAGCTTCCGCTGCAGCAAGAACAATTACAAATAAAGCCATTAATTGTCCCGGGTAGCCCAGGTTTCCGAATTTTGAAAATGCTATAAAATTTATATTGGCTGCGTTGAGTATTAGCTCAATTCCCATCAAAACCATTATGGCATTTTTTCTTGTAACAATACCGAATATTCCGAGTGAGAATAAAACGACACTGATAAATAAAAAATGATTTAATCCTACATGTATCATAATTATCGTCTTGCGATTGTTGCTGCGCCAATAAGCGCTATTAAAAGAATAATTCCCAATAACTCAAAAACAAAAACATACTGGTTCATTAGAAGAACACCGAGATTATGTGTTGTATACATGGTAATTTCTGTGCTGCCAGCTTTCCAGCTTGTATTAATAAATGTGTAATATAAAAAGCTACCGAGTGCTCCAACCCCGATAATTGCCGGAACAATCTGCCAAGCACCGGATTTTATTTGAACGCTTGTAATTTTATTAGTTAACATTACACCAAAAATCATCAGGATTAAAATTCCACCTACATATACAATTAGTTGTACTACGGCAACAAAATCAGCTCCCAGAAGGACATAAATACCAGCAACACCGAAAAAGGTGAACAGCAGATAGAATGCAGAATGAACAATATTTCTGACTGTTACAACAAAAACTGCAGATAATACAGTTATTACTGCAAATAAATAAAATATTATATCATAAATGCTCATAAGCTTTAATTCTTACCTTCTTCCGAACTTTTATCTTGTTTGGAGTTGCTTAGATTTTCTTTTGAATCATTACTGCCGGTATTAGCCGAATCGTTTGATTTTTCACCGGAAGTTTCTTTTTTATCTACCGATTTTGTTGCGGGTTTCTTTAATTCCGGATTAGCAGCTGCTTCAGCTTTTTTCTTTGCTGCTTCTGCAGCGGCGGCAGCTTTTTTTGCTGCTTTTTCAGCTTCAAGCTTTGCAAAGTTATCTTTCTTTTCTACTATTTCCTCAGGTGTTAAAGTTATAAAGTTGTAAAGAAGATTGTCTCTCTCATATTCTGAAAATTCATATACATCCGTCATATAAATACATTCAGTAGGGCAGGGAAAAACACACAACTGGCAGTAGCAGCATTTTGCTATATCAATATCAAACTGAGTGACCCAAAGGACTTTCTTTTTCCCGTTGGAAGTTTTACCTAAATCTTCTGTAGGTAATGATTTAACTGTTTCAATTGTAATACAATCAACAGGACAAGCTCTCGCGCATTGATCGCAGCCAATACAGTCATCCATATTGACATACAGACGATTTCTTTCCCTTTGCGGGAGCGTTAATTTTTCATCGGGGTATTGAATTGTAACTGCCGGAACAAAAAGGTGTTTAAAAGTAACTTTCATTCCAATGAAAATTGTAGACAATCCCATCCAGATGTTATTTAGATATTCTTTCATAAAACAGTAATTATTCCGACAATTAACAAATTAACAAAAGCAATTGGAATTAAATATTTCCAGCATAAAGCCATAAGCTGATCCACTCTTAATCTAGGTAAAGTCCATCTTAACCACATTTGCACAAAAACAAAGAAAACTCCTTTGGCAACAAACCAGAAGAATTGTTCAATAGGAATTAACCAATGTGCATTAAAAAGATTTCCAAGATAACCAACCGGAGATTGATAACCTCCGAGGAACAGAGCAACGACAATTACAGAAACAGCAAACATGTTTGCATATTCAGCTAAAAAGAACATTGCAAACTTCATCCCTGAATATTCAGTATGATAACCTGAAACTAATTCTGATTCTGCTTCAGGAATATCGAAAGGAGTTCTGTTTACTTCGGCAAGGGTGCTGATATATATTATTATAAATCCGGCAACCATTAAAGGTATAAAAATAAATTTAGCTACTCCCATATGCGGTCCACCGAAAATCATCCAGTTCCAGAAATAACCGGTCTGCATTTCACTTAAAGTATTCAAATTCATTGTCCCGGTTATCATAACCACAGTTAGAACTACCAGGATTGTAGGGATTTCATAGCTGACAATCTGAGCAGCAGATCTCATTGCCCCGAGTAAAGAATATTTGTTATTGCTTGACCATCCTGCCATTAAAATTCCTGCTACAACTAATCCTGAAATACCAATTATAAAAAATATACCGAGGTCAATATTTGAACCTATATATATGCTTGTCAAAGGAATTACTGCAAATGCTGCATAACTTCCTGCGAATACTAAAATAGGTGCTAAATTAAACAGCGTTTTGTCATTATCGGTTGCAACAATATCTTCTTTCTGGATTAATTTAACAAGATCAGCAATTGTTTGCAGCCATCCATGCCAGCCGACTCTCATAGGGCCTAACCTGTCCTGCATATGTGCAGATACTTTTCTTTCCAGCCATACTGCTACAAGAGTAAAAGGGAGTACAAGAATAAAAAGAGGTATTAAACCTGAAACGATCATCGCAAGAATATCACTGCCAAATAACTTTAAGAAGAAATCGTATGTTATCATCTATCCACCTCTCCGAGAACAATATCGACACTTCCAAGGATTGTAATAATATCTGCAATCATATGACCTCTGCACAATTCGTCCATAACCCCAAGGTTAACAAAAGAAGGAGCTCTGACTTTTACTCTGAAAGGATTTGGTGTTCCGTTACTAATTATAAAATATCCAAGTTCACCGCGCGGATTTTCAACCCGGGCATAAACCTGGCCAACCGGCGGTTTTACTCTTTTAGGAATTGCCGAAGTAACGTCACCTTCAGGCAATTGCTCCAAAGCCTGTTCGATGATTCTTAAGCTTTCTGACATTTCAAGAACTCTTACATAATACCTATCCCAACTGTCTCCAACTGTACCCATCAATCCCTGTCCGACAGGAATATCGAAATCAAATTTACTGTAAACAGAATAAGGATCATCTTTTCTAATATCCCACTTAAGACCGGAAGCCCGGAGCATAGGTCCTGTTACGCCGAAATTTATTGCCGTTTCAACAGGCAGGATACCGACATTGGCAGTTCTTTCTGTAAAAATTCTATTATAGGAAAGAAGATCGTTTAATTCTTTAATTTTAGGTTTGAAATAAGTTGTGAATTCTTTGGCAAGTCTGACAAAATCAGGGTGAAGGTCGTGAGACAGGCCACCAACCCATATGTAGTTATACAGTAATCTTGCACCGCATGTTATTTCAAAAAGGTTAAGAATTTTTTCTCGATCTCTAAAGCAGAAGAGAAAAGGAGTAAAAGCGCCAATGTCCGCACCATATGTTCCGAGAGCTACAAGGTGAGAAGCAATTCTCTGCAGCTCCGCCATTATCACCCTGATATATTCAACTCTTTCCGGTATTGCAATTCCGAGTAATTTTTCAACAGCAACTGCATAACCGAATTCATTCCCCATAGAAGCAAGGTAATCCATTCTGTCGGTATAAGGAATGACTTGCGGATATGTCATTGCTTCTGCATGTTTTTCAAAACATCTGTGAAGATAACCGATATGAGGAATGACTTTAGTTATTATTTCACCTTCAAGCTGAAGTTCAAGTCTCAACACTCCATGAGTAGAAGGATGCTGAGGACCCATATTAAGGATCATTTCCTCAGTCTTCAGTTGACCATTAGTTTTTATAGTATTTTGTTCTATTTCTACAGGCATTCTATTTATTTAAGTCAAAAGTCAAAAATCAAAAAAATTTTTAATTTAATATGGAACCTTCATTCCCTGATAAAATTCAGGGTTCTTATAATCTTTTCTTAAAGGATGACCAGCTTCCCAATCATAAGGCATTAATATTCTTCGTAAATCGGGATGGTTAAGGAATTTAATTCCAATCATATCATAAGCTTCGCGTTCTTCCCAATCGGCATGTCTCCAAACATTGTAGACAGATGCAACTTCAGGATTTTCTCTTTGAGTGGAAGCTTTAAGACAAAGCTTATGATGAATTTTTGAAGATTCAATATGATAATAAACACTTACTGTTCCACCGGTAATGTTAAGTGCACCGTTTTCATCATTTTTACTTTCACCATTAGCATCATCAACTCCGGAAAGAAGTACTAAAGAGTCAAACAACAATCCTTCTTCATCTCTTAAATAGAGGCATATTTTATCAACTTCAAGGGGATTAACAATAATGAAAGGCTCAACTGGTTGATCAGATTTTAATTCTACTATTGAATCGCCAAATTTTGCTTTTAATATTTTAAAAATCTCTTCTGCGGTCTTCATGCGGATTTTTTCATTAAAGATTCGTTTCTAATTTTTTCCTGGAGCTTCAAAAGCCCTTCCAAAAGTGCTTCAGGACGCGGCGGGCAGCCCGGTACATAAACATCGACCGGTATTACTCTATCAACTCCTTTTAATACATGGTAGCCATGTTCCCAATAAGGTCCACCGCAATTTGAGCAGCTTCCCATCGAAATAACATATTTTGGATCTGGCATTTGCTCATATAATCTTTTTATCCTTAAAGCCATTTTTAATGTTACAGTACCGGAAATAATTATAACATCGGATTGACGTGGTGATGGCCGGGGTATTACTCCAAAACGGTCAAAATCGTAATGAGATGCTGAAGTTGCCATCATTTCAATAGCACAGCAAGCTAAACCAAAGCTCATTTGCCAGAGAGAAGATAGCCTTGCCCAATTAAATAAATCTTCAACTTTTGTAACAACTATATTTTCGTCAGTAAATTGTTTATCCAGAAAACCCATCATTTATCCGATTTCAGTGGAAGAGATTTCTTCTTCGACCATTTTTTCTTTTTTTACTAAAATTTTATTTAAAACAGGAGGTTCAATTTTTGGTCTTGCCCATTCAAGGTCTCCCTTACGCCATTCATATGCCATACCAAGTCCCAATAAAAAGAGGAAAATACCCCCAACTAAAAATCCGGCAACACCAAATCCTTTATAAACAAGCGCCCAGGGGATAAGCAAAACAACTTCAACATCAAAGATTAAGAAGATAAGTGCAACTACATAAAATCTTATATTGAATTTAACCCATGGCGAACCGATAACATCTTCACCGCATTCATAAGTTAAAAGTTTTTCTTTGGTTGGTCTGGCAGGTCTTATTAGTTTAGCTGCAAAAACCGCAACTACAACAAACATCATTGCAACTAAAATAAAAACAAAAATTTTTCCGAACTCAGTAAGCATATAATTTAAGATACTATAAATTCAGTCCCATAATTTGGACAAAGGTTAAAAAAATTGATCCCTCAGAATTTCAAAATCGTAACACTTTTACAACATATATGCCATTTAACAAAATGCTTCAAAATTATCTTCTATTTAGTCATTAAAGATATTATAAATTATTTGTATAAAAAAACTTTTTCATTAAAGAAAAGAAAATTATAATAATTCTTAATAATGAGAATAAAGAATTAAATAAAATAATTTGAGCATCTTTCATGGGATTTACAGCTAAATCTATTTATAAATATGTGACTCTCTTTTAAGACAGACAATCTATAATTGAATTAATCTTATCAAATACCCCATACCTGAGAAGAGGAGTAAGGTAAGTGTAAATCATTGTGGATTTAATACTTTGATGTCCTAAATATTCCTGAATAATACGTATGTCAATACCATCTTCATAAAGATGAGTAGCATAGGAATGACGAAGGGTATGAATATGAGCATCTTTATTGACACCAGTATCCAATAAAGATTTTCGGAAAGCTGTCTGAATAGAAGTATTGGGTATTGGTCTTGCTGAAGTAGTCTCTTTAGCTTGATTTCTACCGGGAGCAGGAAATACAAAAATTGGATTTCTGTGAGTCTTATAGTGGGCTCTGAGTAATTTTAATGTTGCTTCCGGGAGCGGGACATACCGATCCTTGTTCCCTTTTGCATGTCGAATATGAATTAACATTCGTTTGCTGTCAACCTGATTAACTTTCAAACAGACGCCCTCATTTAACCTGAGACCACAAGAATATATCAGAGTTAAACATGCACGATGTCTAAGGACGCTAATATTTTTTAAGATTGTTCTTACTTCATCTCTGCTTAATACAACAGGTAATTTGAAGACCCTCTTCGGCCGGGCAATATTAAATATTTCAAAATTTTTATTTAGAGTCTTTTCATAAAGAAATTTTATTCCAAATAAAGCCAATGTAATTGTGGAATAAGAATATCTCTTTGATTTGTGAAGATAAAGAAAGTATTCTCTTAATTCTTCATTAGTAATAAATTGAGGCGACTTATTAAAATATTCAAATAATTTTTTAACGCAGTATGAATAAGTCTCCTGTGTTCTTGGAGAAAATCCGAACAGAAGCATATTCTCATTCAGCCTTTGAAGTAATTTATCCATAATTAACCTCGAATTATTTTTTATTATTGATTGTTTAGGTAGGACTAAAGATTTATGATTATAAAATTTATATTCGATTTTATTTCCGGGAGATGATAATTAATATTAGAATAGTCATTAAATTAGTCTAAATGATTTGTTATAAAATTGCTTATAAATTCAATTAAATTTATATTTTCGATTTAAAAATAGTATATTTCAATGCGCTCAACTTATGCTGAAATAAATTTAAAATATCTCATAGAAAATTATTTAAATATTAGAAAAAAGACTAACAATGTTAAAATTATGCCTGTAGTTAAGGCTAATGCATATGGTCATGGAGTAGAAAAAATAGTATCAACACTCAACTCTCTTCCAAACAAACCGGATTACTATGCTGTAGCTCTTGTTGATGAAGGAATTGAGCTAAGAAAATTTCACGTTGAACAGCCTATTCTTATTTTTGAATCGGCTGATGAAAATCAGATAAGTTCGGTTGTTGAATATAACTTAATCCCAACTGTTTATACCGAGCAGCATTTAAAAATATTAAAGAATAATGTTAAAAAAGAAAGAATAAGAATTCATATTAAAATTAATACTGGGATGAACAGACTGGGTATTAATTATAAGAATGCTTTTGAATTTGTTAAAAGAATAAGTGAGGATAAATTTTTTATTATAGATGGAATTTATACTCACTTTGCAACTTCCGATGAAAAAGATAAAACCTTTACCAATCTTCAGTTAAAAAGATTTAAAGATTTATTAACCGAATTAAAAACTAATTTTATTAACTGCGGATTAATTCATGCTGCAAACAGCGGCGCAATACTCGATATGCCGGAATCTTATTTTGACATTGTCAGGCCGGGAATTTCGTTGTACGGCTATTATCCTTCCGTTGAAACATCCGAATCAATTTCTTTAAAACCCGTTATGTCTCTTATTACAAAAGTTGATTCAGTTAATAGAATTGATGCCGGAGAAACCGTAAGTTACGGACGGAAATTCAGAGCTGACGAATCGTCTAATATAATTTCTGTTTCTATGGGATATGCTGACGGATATAACAGGAATTTAACGAATAAATCAAGGGCAATTATTAATGGAAAATTTTATGACCAGGTCGGAACTGTTACCATGGATAGAATTATGTTTAACGTTAAGGATGATAAAGTTAAAGTGGGGGATGCAGTTATATTATTAGGTGAAAAGGAGAATTTAAAATTTAATGCATGGGATTGGGCAAAGATATTGAATACAATTCCATATGAAATCACTTGCGGAATAAGTCAACGTGTACAAAGGTTATATATTAATTAGATGGATTTAATAAAACAATATATCAATCAAAGCATTTCAACAGCATCAAATAATCTGCGTTTAAGCACTGAAAAAATTGAAGTTGTAGCTCTTCTGAGAGAAATGATTTCAAATTCAGGTAATTTATATGATGATATTAAAAAGATGAAAAAAATTACTGAATTTTCGACTCTGGCTATAAGATTGAATCAAATTTACGATTATCTTAGTGAAGGGAAAGTCGATTTTTTAAAACTTTCGGATAAATTTAAGGAACACAGCCAAAGTTTAATAAGAGATTTGAACAATATGCTGGATATAGTTAACCCGGTTACTTTCAAGGAATCGGTTAAAAAAGTAAAAGGTGAAGAAGCAAAGGAAACGGAAATAAAAACGGAGGACAAAACAATTGAAGCAGGTGCTGAAATTTCTGTAGATCTTTCTAAAAGAGAAGCAAATGAAAATATATTTGAATCTACCGAAAGCGATAAAATAAAAGAAGAAATAATTTTGAGTGAAGAGAAAGTAATAGATGATAATTCTTTTGAAAATTATGAATCTGCAGTATTAGAATCAATTAAACCATTCGATGCATTTTTAAAAGATCTATCGGAAAAAGAAATCAATACGGAAGAGGTTGAAAAATTTGCTGGTATAATGAAAGAAAATGAAATTGCTTCCCATCGAAACGGTTTCAATATAATTGCCAGCATGCACAATATACTTGCGCATTCTTTATTATTAATTAAAAGCGGCGTTTTAATTCCTTCATCAGAATTAATTGAGTCTATGCGTGCTTGTCTTATAGTTATTGTTGCGCTTGTTAAAGGCAAAGAGGTGGATATTTCAAATTACCTTAACAGGGCAGAGGAATTTGGTAAAAAAATAATAAATCAAAAAATTGAGGAAAATCATTAATGAAAATATATGCTGTTATTATGGCCGGGGGCGTCGGCTCAAGATTCTGGCCGCGTAGTAAAGAAAAATCTCCCAAGCAATTACTGAAAATATTCGGTGATAATTCTATGATACAGGATACAGTTTGCAGGTTAAAAGGTATAGTTGAACATGAAGATATTTTTGTAATTACAAATAAGATGCAGCAGCCGGAAATTAAAAAACAGCTCTCAGAAATCCCGGCGGAAAATATTATTGAAGAACCTTTCGGCAGAAATACTGCAGCATGTATAGGGTTGGCGTCTATAATAGTTAAATCAAAGCAGGAAGATGCCGTAATGATTGTTTTGCCTGCTGATCATATAATAAAGAATGTGGAAGAATTTCATAGTACTTTAAAGAATGCTGCTGAATTCGCATATGAATCTCAGGGACTTGTTACAATCGGAATTCCTCCGACAAGACCCGAAACAGGTTATGGTTATATCCAAATAGATGAAACAGAAGTAAGAAAAAATATATATAAAGTCTTTACCTTTGCTGAAAAGCCTAATTATGCAACTGCTGTAAGGTTTTTAGAAAGCGGTGACTTTTTCTGGAACAGCGGTATGTTTATCTGGAGAGTCGATTCAATAATTAATGAAATTAAAATGTATATGCCGGATCTCTACGAAGGCCTTCAGACAATTAGTTCCAATATAAGTACAGATAAATTTGAAAAGACTTTAGGAATGGTTTACGGTCAATTAAAAAATATATCTATTGATTACGGAATTATGGAAAAGTCGCAGAAGGTGTATCTTACAAAAGGAAATTTCTCCTGGAGCGATGTTGGAAGCTGGGAAGAAGTATATCATTTGACACCAAAGGATAGTGATGGAAATGCTAAAGTTGGAAATATTTTTACCGAGATGACAGCCGATTCATATATTTATTCACCTAATAAATTTGCTTCTGTTATAGGAATTGATAATGTAATTGTGATAAATACTGATGATGCTCTTTTAGTTTGCAGAAGAGACCTGTCACAGGAAGTGAAGAAAGTAATTGATCATCTCAAAATAAATAAACTTAAAGAATATTTGTAAGAACTTGTATGGATTACGGATTGGATGAATGAGTGAATAATTGATTGACTGGAATGAACATTCAATCATTCATCCATTCAAACATTCACAAAAAGGATGACACATTTTAAAATATCATATAACTCCTTTATATTTAATTGTTAAAAAAATATTTTTTATTATAAGTAACTAGTTTTTGTTGAACCTTCCGAAAATTCAATCATATTTTGGATATCATATTTAAAATAAAGGCCGGTTTTGGTTATTGTTAAAGCACCTCTTCAGGAAGTAATAGAACTTGAAAACAAAATATTTTTGCTGAAAGTTTTGTCTCCGGAAATTGCCCGAACTATTAAACCAGGTCAATTTTTAAATGTTTTAGTTACCAAGACTTATTACCCTTTATTGCGGAGGCCTTTCAGCGTATGTGATGTTGATGAAGATTATTTCTATCTGATGTTTAATATTTTCGGGGAAGGAACAAAGTTGCTTTCAAAAAAACATCATGGAGATTTAATTGATGTCTTAGGACCTCTTGGAAACGGCTTTAATCTCGATGAAGATTATGAAACCGCAGTTCTTGTTGCCGGTGGATTAGGTGCAGCACCTTTCCCTTATGTGGTTAGAAATATCCAGGATAAAAAAAATATAATCTCTTTTATTGGCGGCAGGACACAGAATGATGTAATAATGCACGGGATGAAAAATATTAATATTGCAACAGATGACGGTTCTTTCGGATTCAAAGGAACTGTAGTTGAATTATTGAAAAATAAAATTGATCTCATAAAATCTTCAAAAGTAAAAATTTTTGGCTGCGGTCCAACCGCTATGCTGAGAGCCTTAAAGAAATTTTCAATTGAGAATAACTTTGATTGTGAAGTATCTACCGAATGTGCTATGGCTTGTGGATTCGGGATTTGCCAGGGTTGTCCCGTTGAGGGAGTTAACAGCCCTGATAAATATTTGTTGGTCTGTAAGAACGGTCCTGTGTTTAATGTCAAAGATATTGTATTATGAAAAAGATAGATTTGTCTGTATCTGTTGGTCCTTTAAATTTTAGAAACCCGGTTTTATTGGCTTCCGGTACTGTTGGTTACGGTAATGAAATGGCCGAGTTCGTAGATCTAAACAAAATCGGCGGAATCGTTACAAAGTCTTTAAGTTTAAAACCGAGAAAAGGGAATCCTCCACAGAGAATTGTTGAAACACCTTCCGGTATGTTAAATGCAATAGGACTGGCAAATGTAGGTGTTGAAGAATTCGTAAAAGAAAAAATCCCTTTTCTTGAAAAATTTGATGTCCCATTAATTTGTAATATAGCTGCAAGTACAATTGAAGAGTATGTTGAATGTACTAAGATTCTAACAGTTGAAAAAGCAATTAAAGGATTTGAAATAAATGTTTCCTGTCCGAACGTAAAAGAAGGCGGGCTTCAATTTGGAAATGATGTATCAGCAGTTGGTAAAATAACAGAAAAAGTAAAGGCTGTTTCTACCAAACCTGTTATAATTAAGCTTTCCCCTAATGTTTCATATATTTCAGAATTTGCTGAAGTCATTAAGAAAGAGGGAGGAGATGCAGTTTCCGCCATCAATACTCTGGTAGGTACTGCATTCGACATCAATACAAAGAAGCCTAAAATATTTAATGTAACAGGTGGTTTGTCAGGTCCGGCAATTAAACCGGTTGCCCTGGCAAAAGTTCTTGAAATAAGAAAAAAAGTTGATATCCCCATAATCGGGATAGGTGGTATTATGAACTGGAAAGATGTAATTGAATTTATGATTGCAGGTGCTTCTGCTATTCAATTGGGAACTCTCAATTTTATTGATCCTTCTGCTGCAGAAAGAATAGTTAATGAACTGGAAGATTATTGCATAAAATTTGGGATTGAAAAGCTATCAAGTGTTACAGGTTCTTATATAATTTGAGCTTTAAATATATCTATAATAATATGAACGGGATTTTAGTTCTTGATTTAAGTTTATGAAAATTATGTATATAAAATGTGCAGTCTTAGAGCAGATTTGGTTATGGATATAGAAAAATCATTGCAAAAATTATATTCTCTTCATACATTTGGGATTAAGCTTGGGCTCGAGAATATTGAAAAATTCCTCCATCAGATTGGAAATCCTCAAAAAAAATTAAGAGCTTTTCATATTGCCGGTTCTAACGGGAAAGGTAGTACAGCTTCATTTATTGCCAGTATTCTGATGGAATTAAATTATAAAGTGGGATTATATACTTCACCGCATTTTGTAAGATTTAATGAACGTGTTAAAATTAATAATGAGGAAATTGCTGATTACTATATAAGCAGTTTTATGCACGAGTATGAAAAATATATAGATGATAACCAGTTAACATTTTTTGAAGTGACAACGGCAATGGCATTCAAGTATTTCTTGGAACAAAATGTTGATTATGCAGTAATTGAAACCGGGTTGGGCGGCAGGTTGGATGCAACAAATACAATTAATCCTTTATCTGCTGTGATTACATCAATAAGTCTGGAACATACTAATATACTTGGAAATACTACTGGTAAGATTGCTTCAGAAAAAGCCGGCATAATTAAACATGGTGCACAAGTATTTACCGGGAACCTTCCGGCTGAAGCAGAAAAGGTAGTTGAAGATAAATGTGATGAAGCAGGATGTGAATTGTTCAAATTAAAAGATTATATAATTGAGAATAAAAATTCACTTGAAATTTTTATTAAAGAAAATGAAATTAGTCAGCAAATAATGAATTTAAAGGGATCTCATCAAAGCTATAATGCTGCTCTTGCCGGGTTAACTGTTTCAAAATCTTTGAACATGAATGATTTTAACCCAATACAGCACGGAATCAAAAATATTATAGTAAATACAGGGTTCCAGGGGAGGTATGAATTCTTTCAAAGGAAACCTGATATAATTTTGGATTCTGCACATAATCCAGAAGGTGTAAAAAGCTTTATTGATGAATTTAAAAAGGATTACGAAAAATATTCCAGCAGAACACTTCTGTTTGGTGTAATGAAAGACAAGGCAATTGAAGAGATGCTTTCAAATATTAAAGATTATTTCGATGAAATATATATAACAGAAATAGACAATGAGCGTTCTTGTACAATTGAAAGGCTCATGGGAATTTCATCAGGAATAAATTTAGAGGTAAAAATTGAAACGGAACCGGTTAGGCTGTTAACTGAATTTGAAACGAGAGAAAAAGATGAATGCCTCGTGATATTAGGCAGCATGTATCTAGTAGGAGAAATTAAATCAAAATTGAAGAAAATAATTACTTGACATTATTTTTAATAAAATGTATGTTAGAAGTTAAACCTCGTGTTCCTTTCAAAGAAAACAAAAGTTTAGTAGTAAGTAATAAGCCCCGATATCGAATAGCATACCGGAAGCATTTGAAGAAAATAATTATTTAAATAAGTATTTAACAACAACAAAGTTAGGATTAAAAAAATGCCAATGGATATTTCCGAACTGAAGTCAAAGAAAATTGTTGAGCTGAATGAAATAGCTAAAAGCCTCAACATAACAGGCTACAGTGATTTGAGAAAACAGGAACTGATATTTAAAATTTTAGAAGGGCAAACTGCCAAGGATGGATTGACTTTCTCAAAAGGTGTGCTTGAAGTTCTGCCTGATGGTTATGGATTTCTCCGATCATCTGACTATAATTATCTCCCTTCTCCGGATGATATTTATGTATCCCCGTCACAAATTAAGAAATTCAGTTTAAGAACAGGTGACTATGTAAGCGGCCAGGTTAGGCCCCCGAAAGAGGGTGAAAGGTTTTTTGCTTTATTAAGAGTTGAAGCAGTAAATAACCTGGACCCCGAAGGAATCAGAGAGAGAACTTTATTTGATAACCTTACACCGGTTTACCCGACTAAAAGAATAGTACTTGAGTCTGCTCCCGGTGAATACTCTATGCGAATAGTGGATCTTTTATCTCCAATTGGTAAAGGACAGCGTGGCTTGGTAGTATCACCTCCCAAAAGCGGAAAGACAGTCCTCCTGCAAAAAATTGCCAATTCAATTACCCGAAATAATCCTGAAATAAAATTAATAATATTGCTGATCGATGAACGTCCCGAAGAAGTTACGGACATGGAACGTTCAGTTAAAGGTGAAGTTATAAGTTCAACTTTCGATGAACCTGCCGAAAGACATGTCCAGGTTGCTGATATGGTTATTGAAAAAGCAAAACGTTTGGTTGAAGCAAAAGAGGATGTAGTAATATTGTTGGACAGTATTACAAGATTAGCCAGAGCACACAATATAGTTGTTCCTCATAGCGGTAGAATTCTATCAGGCGGTGTTGATTCGAATGCACTTCACAAACCAAAAAGATTTTTCGGAGCTGCAAGAAATACTGAAGACGGCGGCAGCTTAACTATCATTGCTACAGCATTAATTGATACCGGCAGCAGGATGGACGATGTTATCTTTGAAGAGTTCAAAGGAACAGGTAATATGGAACTGGTGCTTAACCGTGATCTTAGTGACAGAAGAATATTCCCGGCAATCGATGTAAATAAATCAGGTACAAGAAGGGAAGAACTCCTGATGAAGGAAGATGATCTTGCCAAGGTTTGGATCTTAAGAAAAATCCTTAGCGATTTCAGTCCTGTTGAAGCAATGGATTTCTTGCTGGATAAAATTAGAGGGACAAAAAACAATAAAGAATTTCTTCACAACATGAATAGTTAATCCTTAGGGTCCTTAAAGGGGGATCTTACCGGATAATAATATCTTTATTGGGTCATCAATGATCTTATCATTTAAAAATTAATAATGAAGTAAGAAAATCTGTTTATTTATCTTTAAGTAGGCCGGTTATTTTTTTAATTAAAAATAAAACCATAGAACTTTTATTTAGATATATTTAAGCAGTAGAAATCTGTTTTTCATGACTTCTTTATTCTTCCAATCTTTTATATGCTTTACATTTAGCCTTGAAAAGAAGAATTAAGTGTCTATCTTTATACATTAAAAAATAATGAATTTGAAGATAATATTATTTAGTATCCTTTCTCTGGTTTTAAACATTCAGGTCTTTTGCCAGCCGAAAAAAGAACAGTTTCAGCAGCAAATATTATTATCCGAAATTTATACCATCCCATCCTCCTTATCTCCGGATAAACAGGATTCAACGGAATTGCTTTTTTATATTTATAAGCTCCCTTACAACCACTTGGTTTTTGAGAAAAATGATAACCAGTACACAGCTTCTTACAGGTTAACTGTGGAGGTACATGATTCTCTTACAAATACAATTAATAGGAAAATTAAAGAGAACAAAATATCGGTTGATGATTTTGAAAAAACAGATGATGGTAATATATATGCTGAAGGAGTATTAGATTTTCAAATTTTAAAGAATCAAAAATATAAGCTAATACCGGTCCTGTATGATGAATATTCCGATAGAGAAATCAAACTGCCTGCAATTCCAATTAATCTACCAAAAGAAAAGAAAAATAAATATCATGGATTTTTAGAACCATTGGTTGTGAATTCGCCATCTCCAGAAGGGAGTAATAAAAGTTCATTTGACCTGGCAAGTTATGGTGGCTGTATACCTTTTTCTAAGGAGAAATATGATCTTATGATCCCCTGCGGTGATATAACGCTCCAAAAAATTTATGTCACTTTGATAAGCAATGAAGATACAGTTTTTTCTGGCAGTATTGACAAACCGGTTATTCTCCACAATTTTATAAAAGAGTCAAATGGAAAAGTTGTTCTGGATAATAATAGCTCGGTTAAATTATTTAAGAATTTTTTAATCCCATATGTAAACAAAAATTTATCGGAAGGTGAGCTAACAATTAATATCGCTGGAGATAAGGATTCAAAACCAACTGCAACTTTTCATAAAAAAGTGATATGGTTTAATAAACCCTTCTCTTTGATTAATCCCGAATTGGCTATTAAATTTCTTAAATATATGGAAGATGATTCTGTTATTGACAGCTTGCTTGATTTTAAGAAAGATGAGTATTCAAAGGTTTTGTTCAATTATTGGAAAAGATTTGATCCAACTCCTGAAACTGCATTTAATGAATTGATGAAAGAATATTATACCAGGATTGACTATTCAATGAAAAACTTTTCATCTATTAGTGGTAGAAAAGGGATAGATACCGATAGAGGGAAAATATTTATTTTATACGGTAAACCTTCGGAGACAATCAGATCTTCCAACCAGCGTGGAAAAGTAGTAGAAACATGGGTTTATAAAAATCCTAATAGAAAATTTATTTTTGTTGACGAAACCGGTACCGGTGAATATAAATTAAAAAACAGTTAAAGCAGGTCGAATCCATATGAATAAATTTATTTTTACATGCGGCGACACAAACGGGATTGGTCCTGAAATAGTTATTAAAGCATTAAATAAAATCTCTTTCGATACGGAAAATGATTTTGTTTTTATTTGTCCCAAAAATATTTTTATAGAGACCACAAAGTCTGTTCCCGCCTACTTTGATTTTAAAATAAAAAATACTCTGGTTGATCCGGAGCCGGGTATTGTTACGGTTCTTAATATAAAAAACACAAAACCGGAATGGGGAATACCGACTAAAGCTTCGGGGAAAGCTGCTTTCAAAGCAATTAAAACTTCCTCTGATCTTTTAATTAAAGAAAAAGCTGATGCTGTAATTACTGCTCCTATTTCTAAAACAGCAATTAACCTGGCAGGATATAATTACCCGGGCCATACCGAAATGTATGCGTCCTGGACTAAAACAAAAAATTTTGTAATGGTTTTTTTCTCAAAGGAAATTAATGCTGCATTGATAACGATACATGAACCCTTAAAAAATGTTCCCAAATTATTGTCTGCTAAAAATATCAGGGGCAAAATTGATGTTGTCGTTAATATGTTGCGCCGGGATATGGATATTGAAAAACCGGAAATTGCTGTGCTAGGTTTAAATCCCCACGCAGGTGAAGAAGGATTGATAGGAACTGAAGAAAAGAGAACTATTACTCCCGTGATTAAAGAGAGTAAATATTCGGAATATTTATCAGGACCTTTCTCTCCCGATGCATTTTTCGGAAGGAGATTATATGAAAACTTTGATCTGGTTTTGGGAATGTACCATGACCAGGTTTTAATACCGTTTAAGTTATTAAGCTTTTCTTCAGGTGTTAATTATACTGCAGGATTGCCTATTATCAGAACTTCACCTGACCATGGAGTAGCTTATGATATCTCAGGAAAGAATATGGCAGATGAAACGAGCATTCTGGAAGCTTTTTATTTGGCTGAGAAAATTGTAAACAACAGAAAGAAAAATGCCCCCCGAACAAATATATAACAAGCTTTCAATTATATATAATTCAGTAATGCACAAAGTACGGTACGACAGGTGGTCGGAGTATCTGCTTGCAGTTGTTGAACTATATGTGAATAATCAGGCTGAAGTTTTGGAGATTGCCGGCGGCAACTGTAACTTTGCAGGTTATTTTATTGAATATTTTCCGAATATAATTGTAACTGATAAATCGTTCAGCATGCTTGCTTCATCAAAAATTAAAAACATCCCGCAGGTTTGCTGTGATATGACAAAACTCCCATTTAAATCAAAATTTGATTTAATATATTCAACTTTTGATAGTGTGAATTATCTTACTAATAAGAAAAGTTTATTAAACTTATTCAAGGAAGTAAAAACAATTTTAAAAGATCACGGTATCTTTACATTTGATGTAAGCCTGGAAAGGAACAGTTTACTGCACGTTGAAAAACCTATCCGGAAAGGGAACTGCAGCGGAATTTCATTTGTTCATGAAACTTCATATAACAAAAAAATACGTATTCATAAAAATATTTTTAAAATAAAAATTGATAATGATATATTTACTGAAGTACATAAACAAAAAATCTATCCATTTGAAGTATACTTCGATCTTATAGAATCGGCAGGGTTATATGTCGTTGAGTGTATGGAGACATTTTCATTTATAAAAGCTGCAGCAGATTCTGAAAGAGTTCAATTTATAGTTAAGAAATAAAACTTTATGCTGAATATAAATCATATTGAATTTAGCTATTCAAATCACCCGGTTTTTACTGACTTAAATCTTTCAGTAAACCAGGGCGAATTTGTTTTCCTGATTGGCAAAAGCGGCTCAGGGAAAAGTACACTGCTTCAAATGATTTATATGAATATTCTTCCTTCATCCGGTACAGTAGAATTTGATAAATATGATACCAAATCAATCCGGCCAAAGCAACTCCCTTTGCTGAGGAGAAAAATTGGAATTATCTTCCAGGATTTTAAGCTGCTGAAAGACAGAAATATTTATGAAAATCTTTCTTTTGTACTTGAGGCAACAAACACTCCTGCAAAAGAAGTTAAAAAAAGAGTTACTAATGCTTTATCGGATGTTGGATTATCTCACAAGCGAAAAAGTATGCCGTCAGAATTATCCGGAGGTGAGAAGCAGCGCATTGCTATTGCAAGGGCAATATTGAATGAGCCCATAATTATTTTAGCCGATGAGCCTACCGGTAACCTGGACCCGGAAACTTCAGGCGAAATCGTGCAAATATTAAAAAAGATAAATTTGAGGGGCACGGCAGTTTTATTTGCTACACATAATTACGAAATAGTAAAAAGCATGAATGCTAAAATCATTAAACTGGAATACGGTAAAGCTTTTAAGGCTGTGATTAAACAGAAGACCTAATGTAAAAATATGGTATATAAATAATTAAATGATATCATTTTGTAGTGGATGCAAATTTTGCATCCACTACACAGAATACTACTGCAAAGCTGATATAATATTGCTCGTTACCTTTTCTATTTCCTGGAGTCCATTAATATCAATAACTTTATTTTGTCCTTTATAAAATTGAAGTACCGGTTTAGTCGTTGATTGATAAACTTCAAGCCTGTGTTTTATTACATCTTCTTTATCATCGTTTCTCTGATAAAAACTATCTTTTGCATTGCAGACCAGACATTCGTTTTTATCTTTTATATCGTCATAAATAAAAATACTGCCGCAGGATTTACATGCTCTTCGGTTAGTTAATCTTTTTATTAATTCCTTATCATTAGCGGTAATATTTATAACATGAACATCATTAAAGTTTAACTCTTCCAGAATTTTATCAAGTGATTCAGCCTGGACAATAGATCTTGGAAAACCATCGAGAATAAATCCGTTATTGCATTTCTGCTGGCTTAAAGTGTCTTTTACAATTCCAATCATAATATCATCCGGTACTAATTCACCTCTCTGCATAATTTCCTGGGCCTTATTTCCAAGAGGAGTTTTATTTTTAACTGCTTCGCGAAGAATATCGCCTGTTGAAATATGTGGAATATTATATTTTGTTGATAAGAATTTTGCCTGTGTCCCTTTGCCAACTCCGGGTGGACCGAATAAAATAAGCTGCATTAAGTTCTCCCTTTTTTGAACATACAAGTTATTATTATTAAAATTTTTAATCAAGGCGATTTATGTTTGAAACAGTGCTTTACTGATTAATTTTTAAAAATGAAAAAAAGTTAAATCTTGATAAAAAATAAAGAAGCTTTTTAGAATTTAGTTTTTAATCCCTCTGAAAAATTTAAACAAATTTTTTCTCCTCAACTTTTCTTAGCATAAGAAAAGTTGCAACCTACCTTCAGTAGGTAAAAAGAAGCATGCTCCCACCTTCCTCTTCAGATTCCAGTGGGTAAACTGCAAAAGAATTGCCTACCTTGAGGGTAGATAAACTAAAAAAATTCTCCGTTGAGCTAAGATAAATAAACTCAGACTCCCTGCCGGTTTCCTTTTCTTCAACCGATGCAGGGAGTCCTCAAACAGTTTATCTTTTAATCCTGCCTAAATAATATAACCACGACGTGATGGCGGGATTAACCGCTCAATTACTTAATTTTTTTAAAGCAATTCTTTTGAGGAGCAATTTTCGATAAATCATCACATTTTTAATTACTAGCAAAACATATGAAGGTAAATTCTATTTGTAAACATTTATTTTGGACAGGTTTGGTGTGAAAGGAAAGAAGAAGGCAAAGGCTGAGGCAAAGGTAAAGATCTCTTAGCCTATGCCTTGGCCTGTGTCTTACTACTCATTATTGCCGTTTGATTTTTCATTTCTCAGATTCTTAAAGAATTTCTTTAACAGATTCTCACTTTCCTTGCTGTAAATACCTGAATAAACATTTACTTTATGATTTAATTTTTTTTCTTCACAAAGGTTAAAAACAGAACCGCAGGCGCCGAATTTGGGGTCAAAAACAGAAAAATAAAGATTATTTATTCTTGCCGATATTAATGCCCCTGCACACATTACACAAGGTTCCATTGTGATGTACAAGTCGCATTCATTTAACCGCCAGTTATTCAGGGAATTAGCTGCAGCAGTAATTGCAATCATTTCTGCATGAGCAGTCGGGTCTTTAAGCATCTCAACCTGATTATAACCTCTTCCGATTATTTTATTGTTATATACAACTACAGCTCCAATCGGGACTTCATTTATGTCAAATCCCTTTTCAGCTTCCTGCAATGCTGCATACATAAAACGGTAAGTTTCTTCAGAGAATGTCATTGTACTGTAATTTAAAAGTCATAAGTCAAAAGTCAAAAAAAAATGGGAATAATCAAAACGTAAAAAAAAGACAAAAGAGAAAAGTAAAAAGATACAATTCCGAGTAAAGATAAATTGGTTTTCACTCAATTTATTCCGATCAGGATTGGATTTTCCGATTTCGGAATATCTATTTTTTGAAATTTGCAAATTGAATATTTGTCCGTCAATATGACAAAATTTGTCCGTGAAACATAGGAATTATACTAGAGTTATCTAGGATTTGTAGTGGAGTTGGAACGTGTGTGAAACGTAGTTGTAATGCTGTAAGGTTTCTTACGTGTCAAAGTAGCAAAAATAAATTGCAGTCGAAAGAATTCTAAATAATACAAACAAATAATTACTATTTTTACCGTTGTCTATAATAATTTTGTAAAAGAAGGAAAATTGCAAATTAAATTGGATTATCATTAATTTGTTTTTTGATTGGTATGAAAAGTAATAATCAGGCTGCTTTCTTTTTGACTTTTGATTTTTTAATTTTGACATATTATTTTGCGCCCATAGCTCAACTGGATAGAGCATCAGACTTCGGATCTGAGGGTTGAGGGTTCGAATCCTTCTGGGCGTACAAACTCCTTTTTACTCTAGTTTAACTCCCATTACATGAGCAATTTTTATAAAATCATCTTTAGTTATTTCAAACATTCCTCTTCTAAAAGCGAATCCCCATTTTTGCTTATCTTTAATAAAATTAAGATCGTAAATTAAAGCTTTTATTGGTGTTTCTTTACATCTGATAAATTCAATATCTCTTCGCCACGGATGAAAATCGGGTGACATTTCAACCTGATATGGCTTACTGTCTATACATTTGCCCAAGGCAGTAAAATGCTGGAGCGGTCTGCCGTCTTTAAAATTCGTTTTAGGGGAATAAAAAACTATTAAATCGCCATAGTTCATTCGTTTTAAATTATAAGGACTACCGTGATTTGCCTGAGTGAATCCTCCTTCCAGACCTCTTTGGATATGATCTTTTGAAACTGTGTTTATCCAGTATTTCATAGCATTTATTAGATAAATTGAATGATTGCCCTAGTAAATTTTTACCAGTTACAAAAAATTATAAAAGGTATATAAAATTCTTATAGATAGAGCAATATATTAAAATATATCTTAGACTTTTAATACGTGTTTACATAAAAAGTAATTAAAATCATTATCAATAATGTTTCCAGTCACAACTTAAAATTTATTGTGATAAAACAAATTTGACATTCATAAGATATTTTATATGTTAGTTTACCTTTCAAAATGACCTATCGCAAGGTTAATTAGAAGGACTCTATTGAACAAGAGCAACCCGCTTTGTTATAAGCAAAGCGGGTTTTTTTATTTTGTTTTCATAGCGCTGTATGAATTAGTTTTATTTAGAAATCAGTTATCGATTGTAAAAATTTTTAATTTGCAGTATATTTGAGACGAAAAAATGCGCCCGTAGCTCAATTGGATAGAGCGTTTGACTACGGATCAAGAGGTTGAGGGTTCGAATCCTTCCGGGCGTACGATTTTAGCTCAAAATCGCACTTTCCGACAATTTCTTGAGAGAATATCTTTCTAATTTCCATTCGATTATATTTTTAACTTTTCCTTTTGCAATTTGTTGTCCCATTTAAGATACACTTAATTGAGGACTGATACATAGCAGTATTAATAATTATTTTATAAGATCTTTGTAGTATGTTTATGTTACCTGACTGTTACATTTTGTTACAATTCAGGTGGAAAGATTCTAACTAAATTATAATATTTAATTAAAAGAAAAACGTTTGTAGTAGTTTATTCTTAAAAAAATAGAGTAAAAATAAAAGTAAAATACTCGATAATAGAAATGAGATTAGGTTAGAGTGTTATAATGGAAAATAATAATTCAAATATTACAACTAAAAATTTAGATTCTGCTATTATTAAAATATATTATGATAAGATAACGCTTTCTACCATAATAATAAGTAAAGAAAAGTATTATCTGATATTTTCTGATCAATTTATGCTGGAGGTGGTTCATAATCAACTGGAAGACGAGGATATATTTAAAATAATTTTATTAATTGAAGAAGCAAAAGATATAGTACATCAAATATCTACTTCAGAAATTTTCAAAAATAATTGAATATAAATTCTCTCAGCAGAAATATAAAAATAACTTATTATCCTATTTATAAGCAGCATAATTAACAATCAAATCTATTACATTCCAAGATCTGTTTTTAAATCTAATCTTTTGTAATATGACTGAATAATTTACTGCCAATTGTAAATGAGTCCAAAATTTATCATTCTATTAACACTCCTAATATTATTTTCTCGTTCTACTAATTTTTCTAATTACCATATCTAAAAAATCAGGAGGATTTATGAAAAAAGTTCTCTTTACATTTTTTTTAATCCCTTTTATGCTATTATCGATAAATGCTCAGGTTGCTTTTTCAATTTATTCGGGTGTCGGAAGATCTTCATTTGATAAAAACATATTGAATAATTCTATTACCGATTTAGCGGATTTCTCGCAAGCTGAGTATATCCCTGTTGGGGCACAATTAACTTTCAGTCTTCCTTTTCTTTTAACTTTTGGTGCAGACGTAAATTATGCTGCTGTTCCATTTACATTTGACGTCAGTGCTGAAGTAATAGGACAGAATATGAAGATTTCTGAGTTGAAAGTGCATCAGCTTACGGCCGGAGTTTTTGTTAAAGCAAAGCTTTTACCTGGCCCGATAGTTCCTTATGCAAAGATAGGTGCCGGTTTAATAAGCGGTAATATTGATATCAACTGGACAGATCAATTTAAACAATTATCTTCTCAATATGGCTTTATGCTGCAGGATTCAACGATCAATATCAAAAATGTTGTCGGTGTAAATTTAGGAGGAGGAGTTGAGATTAATTTTGGTAAGGGTGGAGGACTTTTTGGTGAGCTAGTCTATTATTTTGTACAAAGGGAGGAAGATATTAAAGGAGCTCAGTCATTCCAGGCAAACAGTTATGCAATCCTTGTAGGCTGGCAGTTTAAATTTAATTAAAGCATATTAATATTTATACCGAAACATTCTGGATAAAATTAATAAGAATGATTCAGGTTAAGACAAATGGAAGCTTCATTCAGAATCTCTCTTGCTTTCCGGTCATCCTTACGTAATACAAAAAGAGTATGTAAATCGTAAAATTTTTTTAAAGTACTGGTTGAACGCAAATATTCTTCTTTAGTTAGTATTATTCCTAAATAATTAAGTTCCTGTAATGTAATACCGTAGTTAAAAACTGAATCACTCATGGAATTGAAACGCCTTTTAGTTAATTTTCTTTACAAAATCAATTAATATGCCAGCAGCAGATATTTTTATAATCACTAAAGGCGATGTTTTATCCATCCTTTTAGTAAATATGAATGAAAAGATTATAAAATTGCTGGCAATATTTTCCTCCTTTATAATAATAATTGTTTAATTTTTGATGAATGTTAGAAGAAACCGATAGTCTAGTCTGGTTCGGCAGGGATAAAAAAGATTGGATGGTTCCGTTAGTTAGCTAAGTGCTCCCACCCAATCCTCTAACTTATATAAATAAGAAAGATAAAGTTGATAATCAAATCAACTCTTAATGTAATCTAAATAAAAAAAAGAAAAATTTTGTGACGCTTACAACATGGAAGTAGACGGACTGAAACGTTAGAAATCTATTTTGGAACTTCTTTTGTAAACAAACAGACAGTGTGATATAAAACAAGAAATATATAATTAACTTGTATATTAAGACAAATTACCTTATCTTCTCCCCACTTGCCTTTATGTTGTAAAATATGAACAGGTCTTGAGAATTTGTTATAACCAATATTATGACAGGGAGGTTACGATGATAAATGATTATAGTGTGCTATTGGGTGAAGATGATTTGATTACTGCAAAATGCATAAAATCAAATATTGAACAAAAGGGGTTTAGGATTATTAATATTGTTGAATCGGGGGAAGAATTAATTAAATCTGCTTTGTACGAATGTCCGTCCTTAATAATTACCGACATCTCCCTTAAAGGACAGCTTGATGGAATTGAAGCTTTAGCGCGTGTCTCCGAAATCAGAGAAATTCCATACATATTTATAACAGGATACGTAGATAATGTATCTTTAATTAAAAGTTATAATTTGCATCCTTACTATACATTTCTGAAACCAATTGATATGAATGCATTAAATAAATCTGTTGAGAAAATGTTTGAAACGGCTGAAAATGTAACAAGTTATTACCTTGGCTGAATATAGTCCTAGTGATATATGATGCTCTTGGTTCAGGTCTTTTTTAATATAAAACCATACCTTTTGGATATTAGGAAAATTGAAAAGCAGATCGAAAATATTCCTAATAAAAATATATCCCAGTGAAAAAATTGGGGTATATATTTTTGTGAAATTTCTATAAATGAGCTTCGTCTGAGTGAAAAAATATTTTTTAACAGGTCGTTGGATATAATAATTTCCATATAATCCCAAATAAATGATACAAAGATTATAACAGCTCCCAAATATATTAGAATCCACTCTATTACTTTTACTTTAAAAGTCTCATTTTTTCTTAGTATGCACAAGAATAATAAAGAGAGAATAATCATTAATGAAGAAGAGATGAGCGGTGCGAGGACAGGACCGATCCAGGGAATTGGAATTAAAAAGAGTATATCCCATGTAAAAAAGGAAGCAGGCCAGTTTAATATTAATTTTAATCCTGCATAGTAAGAAATATCCCAAACAGCAAAACTAAAAAGGAAATAAGAAAACATTTCAAGCTTATTTTTTCCTGCAATTACGGCTACAGAAACGAGCATTACCAGCGTACAGAATTCACGCAATATTTCAACTCTTAGTGTTGCATCCGGAATAATCATTAAGGGGAATTTAAACCCATTGGGATAGTATATATCTCTTAAATAGATAACTACAATTGCTTCAAGAAATCCCATTGCAATACTGTAAATTAATACGGACAATAAGATCTTCTTTAAATTTTTCTCCATAGTCAGTCTTATTTTATTTACTAAAGAGATAAATATAATAATTTTATCTTACTCGCGAAGGTCTTTTTAAAATTCTAAAGGGAAGGGTAATAAGCTCTTCCAGGAATTTAAATAAAAATGTAAAAGTGAACCCGATTAGTCTGAAGGGAAGCAACACAAGCCATACAATAGGATATAAGATTATTGCTAAAATTGCCAGCGGCCAGCATAAGAAAAGCAAAATAAGCCATAAAATAAATGTTTTCATTTTTCGTCTGTTTTTTTACTATCAATATATTAAAAAATAAAATTGCTGAAAGAAAAAGTTGAAGAGCGGGGAGAAAAACAGTTTACTGGTAGTATATTGACACAAATAAAAAAATAACTTTGTATTATAATAATTAATTAAAAAATCAAATCATTTTATTAGCTTAAATCCGTTAACTATTTGCCAATCCAATAGTTATGAAGAACAGTTAAGCACCCTTCGAGCATATCTTTTTTTACTAGCATAGAAATCCTGAAAGAAGTTGTGGTCAATCCGTAATAATGAATTTTATTTTCTTTAAATAAAGATATTGTTTCCGTTACAACTCTGTTATCCCTGCTGAAACCTTCTCCTATTAATGAAACTGCCCCAAATGAATGATCAATATTAATTTGCTCCTGATATTTTTCTTTGAGCTTTTTCTCAATCTTCTCCCATCCATGCACATTTTTCCTTGAAATAATGAATGAAGCTTTGGATAATTCGGGCATTTGGGAATCAATTAAGCTAAGTTCTTTTACGGGCAGATTATTCTCTTCGAGAAAATTAAAAAGCTCACGGAAAATATTGTTAAAATTTTCTTCACGGTTTTTCTTGATATAAGCAATTCTTATTATGTCGGTTTCATGAACAACAGCAATGACACGCGGTCTATCTGTGGGAGCAAGTTCTCTTATAATAGTTTCTTTACCGGGACTAAATGTGCTCCGGGCATAAATAGCAATATTTGCTTCCTTAGCGAATTGTATTGCTTGGGCATTCAGAACTTTCGCTCCGGCTTCAGCCATTTCCTGAATTTGCTGGTATGAAATTTCGGGCAGGTGTTTGGCTTCTTTGATCATATTAGGGTCAGTTGTATACACGCCGTCAACATCGGAATAAATCTCGCATCTTTCTGCATTCAATGCTGCAGCAAGAGCAACGGCGGATGTATCTGAACCGCCCCTGCCTAGGGTTGTTATATCTCTTTTATAGCTTACACCCTGAAAACCTCCTACAACCACTACCTGGTTCTTTGCTAATTCGTCCTGTACCCTGAAAGGACGCACTTCAATTACTCTTGCATCATTATACCGGTCATTAGTAATTATACCTGACTGCGAACCTGTTAACGATATGGCTTTTATACCGAGGTCATTCAATGCAATACAGAGAAGTGCCATCGTTATTCTTTCACCGGTACTTAGAAGCATATCCAGTTCACGCTTCTCCGGATTCTCAGAAAGAACTTTTGCCATCTCAATAAGCTGGTTTGTTGTTTTGCCCATTGCAGAAACAACAACCACAACATCATGATTTTGTTCTTTAACCAATGCAATTAACTTAGCAATTTTTTTTAGCTTTTCTGCATCAGCTACACTGCTGCCGCCGTATTTTTGAACTATTATGCTCATAATAAAATTTACATAACTAATAAAAAATTTTGAAGACGATTTAGTTCAAATAGTCTAATAAAAGGTATATTTAATTTCCGGTTAACTTAAACCTTATACGCAGAACTCCTTTATCATACCCGGTTGAAATGATCTTAAATTCACTTATTTCGGAAGTATTTTGAACATGTATTCCGCTGCACGGGCATGCATCATAATCACCAATTTTAATTATTCTGATTTTATCTCCGGCATCCGAAGGAAGTCTCCCAAGGAAATATTTATGTTCGGCCTTTTCTCTCGGCAAATATTCCTCTGATACATTATGATTCTTCTTAATTTCAGAATTGACCTTGTCCTCTATTTCAGAAATTTCATTAGGAGTTAGATCCCTGTCGAAATGATAATCACATTTTGATTTCTTCTTTTCTATATGATTGCTGAATGATCGGCCGCGCTTAAACATTCTTACCATTGTTTGATTTAATATATGCTCCGTTGAATGCATACGCGGATCATACTCTTTTGACATATTATTTACCAGTTGTTAAAATGAATCTTTTCGGGTTTAAATCTTTCTTCCGCGGTTACTTCTTCATCCGGGTAACCAATTGATAATATGGATATAGGAACAATATTCTCCGGGAAGTTAAAAAGTTTTTTCAATCCGGTAATAGTTTCTTCAGCCGGGTATGCACTCACCCAAACAGCGCCCAATCCAAGATCATGAATTGCAAGCAAAGCATTTTGCGTAGCAGCGGAACAATTCAGTGCTATCAAATGAATATTCTCTTCTGAATTTTTATCTCCGCATACAATTATAGCAGCAGCAGCTTGTTTAAGCATTTCTGCATGAGGAATAATTTTAAATATTTCGTCCAATATTTCTCTTTTGTCTACTGCAATAAATTGCCATGGCTGGTTATTAAAAGCTGAAGGAGCATACATAGCAGCTTTTATTATTTCATTTATCTGTTCTTTAGATATTTCTTCTGCTTTATATTTTCTAATACTTCTTCTTGTTAGAATGGTTTTCATTGTTTCCATTAATATTTCCCTAATTTTTTTAAAAAAAGCTTTATAAACTTAAGAAAAATTCTGTAAGAATATTAACAAGAATCATAGCAGGAACAATTTTATTTCTGATTTTGAAAGAAAAAAATAATTTTTCATCAATAAATTTGTTATGTCTAAAATATTTCGATGTTTATTGAAAACTATATTTATAAACACAAATATGTCATTTACGATAATTAATTTTATGATGTAATGTGAGCTTTTTTCTCCACACTTTACGCATTTAATATTAGTACCTGGAAAATCACAATAAACTATTAAAAAAAACCGGATAGAAATTATGAACATAAGAACTATTTTTATCCTGGCATTAAGTTGTTCTTTATTCTATTTAAGCTGTGGTAAAGGCGAACAGGAGAAAAAAGAAATGAGATCAGGTTCTGAAATAAATTCAGAATCCCGGGAAGATGTGCATGTCAAAGCTGAAAAAGAACCAGCTGCTCTTAACGGCAGGTATATTAAATTCAAGAAAGTTGAAATTTATGATTATAATGGTTTTGCCAAACCGGTAGTTGCATATACTCTGTTAGTTCCGGATGGATGGAAAGTTTCCGGCGGAATTAATTGGAATTTAAATGCAAAATGTTTAACCGGGACAGTTTCCAATCATTTGAAAGCAGAAAGTCCAGATGGAAAACTTTCCTTTGAAATGTTCCCTATACATACCTGGGAATGGATGAATGATCCCACAGCATTACAGATGGCTAAGTATACCCGCCAGACTACCGGCAAAGGGTGTATGCTGCACAGACCGATGAATGCAAACAGGTTTATTTCACAGGTATTTATTCCTGAAATGAGACCGGGAGCAAAAAAAATTAAAGTGGTAAATACTTCCGGAGCTGCATCTGCTGCAAGAGAAAAAAATTTTCAGGAAATCAGGGCTATGATGCAATATTATAATGCAGATTTAGAAACTGATGCTGTACTTGCAACTATTAGATATAAAAGTTCAACCGGAACAAAAGATGAATGGGTTACAACATCTGTCACCGAGTATAGTTATAATCTGCCCTCAGCGATGAACTATGGTTCATATTATAAATATTATTATTCAACTGCAGATGAAATTATGTCATTATCTGCTCCTAAAGGGGAACTCGAAAAGAATGACAAACTATTCAGTACAATTATGGCTTCTTTCCATTTAAACCCGGTTTGGGGAAAGGCTATAAGTGATATGTTTGTTAACATTTCAAATATTCAAGCTAAAGGAGCAATGGATAGAAGCCGTATCTGGAGTAATGCGATGAACGAAATCGGAGAAACTCAATATCAAAGCTGGCAGAACAGTCAGGATTCACAGGACAGAATTGCGCAAAATTGGAGCCAGTATATGCGCGGAGTTGAAACTTATATCGATCCGAATACTAACACTTCTGTTGAGTTAAGCAGCGGTTATAACCAGGCATGGACAGATAAAAACGGAGATTACATACTCAGTGATAATCCTCTTTTTAATCCGAATGAATATTTCAAAGATCAAAACTGGGGACTCTTAAAGAAGAAACATTAAATAAATTATTCTGCGGAGTTTCAATTCATCCTGAAACTAAATGGAAAGATTGCAGCATTATTACTAAATTTGTAAAAGAATATTAGAAATTTTTTCCTTGTATTGCTTATTACATCCTGCCGGTCCCTCTTTTATTAAATTACTAACTTTAAAAAATGAAATTAGAAAACTAAAAGTTTAAACCTTTTATAAATAATTATTGTCAAACCACAGATATTTTTTATTAATAAAAAAAATAATTAAGGAAATTATATTGAAGAAGACTATAACTGTTATTTCAGCTTTTTTGTGTTTTGCGAGTTCTATGTCTGGTCAGTCATCCGGCAAAATTTCGGGGAAAGTTTTTGACAATGATTCTAAATCCCCGGTTGAATATGCAAATGTTATTGTTTTTAACTCAAAAGACAGTGCTCAGGTAACAGGAGGTGTAACAAATAGTGAAGGAATTTTTTCTTTAACAAAAATCCCGTTTGGAAAATTCTATGTTGATATACAGTTTATAGGGTATGAAAAAGAGAGAATAAAAAATGTTCTGATATCATCTTCCAAAAGAAATATAGACCTAGGAAATATTTTTATAAAATCTTCTGCAGTCAATTTAGGAAATGTTGTTGTTCAGGGAGAAAGAAATCCGGTTTCATATCAGATCGATAGGAGAGTAATTGATGTAAGTAAAATGCCAATTTCTATTTCCGGAAATGCTGCAGATGTACTTGAAAATGTTCCTTCAGTCTCTGTTGATATTGACGGCAATGTTAGCTTAAGAGGAAGCAGCAGCTTTACTGTTTTGATTGACGGCAGACCATCGGTTATGGATGCACAGGATGCACTTCAACAAATTCCAGCCAGTTCTATTGAATCGATCGAGATTATCACTAATCCCTCAGCAAAATATGATCCGGAAGGGAGTGCCGGTATAATTAATATTAAATTAAAAAAAGAGAAAAATTTAGGCTTGAGCGGAATTGCCAATGCAAACGCCGGTGCTAATAATAAATATGGTGGAGATTTCCTTTTTGAATATAAAACTCCCGGTAATAATTATAATTTTGGTATAGATTATAACAGAAGGTTTTCTCCGGGTACAGGATTGGATCAAAAAGAGTTTACTATTGGAAACGATATTTCCCATCTCAATTCAAATGGTTCAAGGCAATGGGGTCATATTTCCTTCGGGCTAAGAGGCGGAATAGATTTTAATCTTAGCGATAAAGATCTTTTAAGCTTGAGCGGAAGGTTTGGTACCAGGGAACATGATCATAATATGGCTTCTAACTATATTCAATGGTCTGATCTGGAACCTCTAAAAACATATTACATCAACAACAATAATAGCAGCAGGAGCGGTTCTTTCTTTGCTTTTAATACTAATTATACCAGGAAGTTTAACAATAACGGGCACCAGTTATCCAGTGACTTTTTTATAAGCCATAATAATTCAGATGAATCTTCAATTTCTTCGAGTGTTCAGAGGAATATTCAAACAGATGGAAAGAAAACAACTGAAACCGGTCCTTCAACTCATCTAAGAGGTAAGATTGATTATACATTACCTTTAGGTGAAAATATAAAATTTGAAGCCGGAACTCAGGGAGAATCAAGGCTTGAAAATGAATCGAATGGACTTTATGATTATAATACAGTTACCGGTTCCTATGATTTCCAGCCGTTATACAGTCATTCGAACAAGTATAACAGAACCAATCTTGCCATCTATTCCATTTTTTCTGATGAACTTGGAAACTTAAGTTATCAGGCGGGTGTACGATCCGAATTGACTTACAGGACAATTAAATTACTAGATAATAATGAAAAATTTTCTATCAATCGCTGGGACTTTTTTCCTTCTCTGCATACATCTTATAATTTCGGAGGAGGAACCCAGTTAATGGCAAGTTATTCGAGAAGAATTAACAGACCCAGAGGGTGGAACCTCGAACCTTTTTTAAGCTGGTGGGATCCAAATAATGTAAGAAAGGGAAATCCTAACCTTTTACCTGAATTTATTGATTCTTATGAACTTGGCTTTCAGACATTATTAGGTGAGATTACTTTAAACAATGACATTTATTACAGGATAAATCACAATAGGATTGATTGGGTACGGTCTGCTTATGCTGAGAATGTTACTCTAAATACTTTTGCAAATGTCGGAACAGATTATTCACTTGGAACTGAATACATGATTACTCTTAATCCTTTAAAACTTTGGAATGTAAATTTAATGGGGAATATATATGACTATAGAATCAAAGGTGTGATAAACGATGCCCCTTATGAAAGGAAAAGCTTTAATTGGAATATAAGATTTAACAATGGAATTAATATTTTAAAGACAACTCAACTGCAACTCAATATCAGGTACAACAGCCCCTCTGTTTCATCTCAGGGAAGATATGAAGGATTTTTTAGAACCGATGCTGCTATTAAGCAGGATTTATTTGGAAAGAACATATCGCTAACACTGCAGGCAAGAGATTTATTCAAAACAGGTAAAAGAGAGTTTACTTCTCAAGGCTCTGATTTCTATTCTTACACATACTATACAAGAGAAGCTCCGATGGTTATTTTGAACATACGGTTTAATTTTAATAATTATAAAGAAAAAGAATCTCAAAATAATAATGAACCGTCTAACAATGGCGGACCTGACGAAAGTTATTAATCGGGTACAGATAAAAGCAATTACAGTGATTAAACAATATATTTTTAATGTTGATGCAAAACCTTGAAAATGAACGCTATCTTTGTAAGCGAATCTTTCTCACCGCAGAAAATTAATCCCATCGTGAAGGAAGTAATTATTTTTTATAAAAGGCAGCAGAATAAGCTGATTAATATTTATATAATTGGAACATTTTTTGTTATACACTAATACCTGTGATTAATATAAAAAGATTTTTCACTTATGAATTTTATCAAAGAATTAATTTGATTTTAATTTTTAATTAGTTCATTTTCATTTCAGTTATTTAGTTATTAGCTAATTAAATTTTTAAGATTTGATCACTTTATTTTTTGGTCTTGATAATTATTTATAGACTGAAAGTATATAAAAAATGATTGTTAATAAAATAATTAAATGAAGATTAGGGGCCGAGGTGTGTTTTATATTTGTTAGAGATGTTAAGGAAAAGAATAATTACTATGAGTAAATTATTATCGAAGGTGTGATTAACACACCCGGTCCTAATAAATACTTTAGAATTAATTAGCCTTACAAACCCGCTTTAATTATTCCATTATTACAATTTTAGTAAATGTTTATTATTATTCGAATTAATTGCTCTTAATTAATAAAATTAAATAGCTTTATAACCTCTCAATTTACCTTTCATCATCAATTATTTGACTGTTATTTATCTATTATATATGTTTTTTTATTAAAATATATAATGGTTTAATTATATTGGCTTTGATATTCAAGTGGATTTTGCATTGTATAAATATTACAAAACAAAATATTTTCATTCATAAATTAAGAGAATAAAATGAATGGAACAACAACAAATGCTGGTCCGAAATTTACTAGAGTTTTACAGGATGATATCAGAAATATCAGGTTTCAGAAAGATGTAAAACGTGAATTTAGAGAATTAAGAAATTTTTATATAACAGAAGAGCAGAATAAACGTCTAGCAGGCATGAAACCTTTGCATAAAGGGTTCCATATAATCACCTGGACGATAAAAAGTTTATTCCTTCACCTTACACCCATTAGAAGAATATTAACAATTGTCGGTTTGCTAATAATTGTTTTCGGCAGCGGGATAATAATAAATGACGGTAGTACCCAGGTTAATAATACCGGATTAGTAGGCGGTGCCATCATATTTCTTGTTTTAATGTTTGAGCTGAAAGATAAGCTTTTAGCCAAAGATGAATTGGAAGCCGGTAGGAAGGTTCAGCGCGCTTTAATGCCTGAACAAAGTCCGAAAGTTGACGGCTGGTCTATCTGGCTATACACAAGACCAGCAAATGAGGTTGGAGGCGATTTAGTTGATTATCTGAAAATAAATGGAAACAGAGTTGGAATTGTAATTGGCGACGTTGCAGGAAAAGGACTGCATGCTGCACTGCTAATGGCTAAACTGCAGGCTACTATAAGAGCATTAGCTGCTGACTATGAATCTCTTTCTACGCTCTGTACTAAAATCAATACAATTTTTCACCGTGATAGTTTATCCAACATTTTTGCTTCAATGCTTTACCTGGAAATTAAACCGGGAGAAAATGAGATCAGGTATGTTAACGCGGGGCATCTGCCGCCGGTATTTATGATGGGGAGTGATATAAATGAGATTTCTAAAAGTAACCCGGCCATCGGTTTGATGAATAGCTTTAATTATTCCGAAGATGTTATGAAAATGGATAGCGGGCAAATAATGCTCGCCTATTCAGATGGTATTACTGAAGCACAAAATGAATACGGAATGTTTTTTGAAAAAGAGAGATTATTAAAACTTCTTAAAAATTTATCAGGATATAAATTCGAAAATCTGGGTGAAACTATTGTAAATACTGTGGATAGATTTATTGGAGATGCACCGGTTTATGATGACTTATCCTTAATCATTATTAAGAAAGAATAATTAAATTTTTAGTTATTTTTAAAAAATCAGATCCAGTAATCCTCCCGATTTTTCAATTATTCAAATCTTTATTAAATATAAATTCAGCCTTCTATCATAATTATTAGGATGTTGATACTTTTTAATTATGTATTAATTACGACTTCAAATATTTTTCATATATGGCTTTAATATCTAATTGGTTGTGAATTATTAAAGAATATTTTGAGAAAGAAATATATCTTTTAAACTCTGAAATCTTTTCAGTAAGATTTTTTTGGTTAAAACATTCAGTGGGAAACAATAATACTCCATTCCAGGTAATTTAAGTTGATGGAGATAATTACCAGTGTTAACCTATACATGAACATTTTAATAGTAGTATTTTTTAAGAAAGCTTTTTGAATTCTACAGTAATAAATACTATTGATAAAAATTTAAAACTAAAATTAAATAATAGGAAAATATTTTATGAGTGAAAGAAATCGTGTCTGTCCTGTTGAATTAGCAGGTTCCTTTGACTCAAAAATAAGAAGATGGTTTCAAAACCCGGAAAAAGTATTAAAACCTTATGTTAAAAGAGATATTACTGCAATGGATATAGGATGTGGCCCTGGCTTTTTTACACTTCCGATAGCTCAGCTTGTCGGGGAAAAGGGTAAAGTTATAGCTGCAGATTTGCAGGAAGGGATGCTTGAGAAATTACTCCAAAAAATTAAGGGTACAGAGCTCGAAAAAAGAATCACGCTTCACAAATGTGAACAGGATAAAATCGGAATTATAGAAAAGTTGGATTTTATCCTTGCATTTTATGTGGTTCATGAGATTCCAAACCAGGATAATTTTTTCAGGGAATTAAAATCATTGCTAAACCGCAATGGTTCAATATTTATTGTTGAACCGAAGCTATTCCATGTCTCAAAAAAGGCATTTGAAACTATGTTGAAAAAGGCCGAATCTACCGGGTTAAAACCTGTTGAATATCCCCATCTAACTTTTAGCTGGGCAGTAATTTTAAATTAAGATAACTATAAATAAAATATCTTAAAGGGATAAAAATTGAATCAATTGGAAATAAAAAGATCTGGAACAAAATTGAATCAATTGATACACAACCAAAATCTTTTCAATTTGAACTCTTTTTTGAAAACCTTAATCTTTATTCTTTTCATGACAATTTTCTTTCAGTTATCTGCTCAGGAAATTTCATCTTACAATTTGAAAGTACAAATTGATGTTCCTTTAAAAAAGGTTTTCATCAATGGTTTAATAAATGCTGATTTTCAAAACAAGGATACATTAAACTTGGTATTATGGAAGTGTAGTTCCATCAAAGAGATAAATAATAAAGATAAAAATATTGAATTTTCTTTTGATACTCTGAGTGCTTCTCCTATAATGTATATACCAAACGGAAGGAAGCTTGTAGTTGTGAAATCAGGGAAAGATAATAGTAAGCAGTCTCTTTATTTTAATTATAGTTGTGATTTCAGCTCTTTAAGCGGATGGGCAAATTCTTTTAAAGAAAATTGGATTGAGCTGAATTTTTACTGTGCCTGGTTTCCAGTTAATCTTGGAAATAGTAATTTCAGCTCAAAATTTTCAATTCATGTTAGTGACGGTTACAGCATAACCGGTTCGGGAATAGTTTCGAAGAAAAAAGATTTCTGGGAAATGAGACAGCCGTGGGGAAGTTTTGATAATGTAATTATTGCTTCGCGAAGTTTACAATCAAAGGTGCTGGAAAAAAATTCCTTATATATTGAAGCTGATTATAGCTCTGATGATTTTTCTGAAACTGACTCTGACTCGGTATTAAATGAATGTAAGAATGTTCTGAATTTATTCGAAGGCATCTTTGGTAAAAAGGACAGTACTTATTTAAAATTTGTTATCGCACCGTTTAATAGAGGAGGTTATTCGCGGAAGAATTTTGTTTGTCTTCGAACAAAGGATTTTAATTTGTATACCGAGAAGGGGATTGCACACGAAATAGCTCACTTCTGGTGGCATAATGCGCCTGCCGGTACATGGGAAGACTGGCTGAATGAAGCATTTGCCGAATATAGTATGATGGTATATATTCGTGAAAGAAAAGGTAATGTAGAATTCCAGAAAATTGTTGAAGAATATAAAAGTAATACAAGAGATCTGCCCCCAATATGGGGTATGGGGCGGAATTCACCGGAAGCATATTCTGTGTTATACGAGAAAGGTTCTTTACTCATTTATGAGTTGGAAGAAAAAGTTGGAAAGGATATATTTTTTAGTTTTTTAAAAGATGTTGTTAAGAATAAGATTTCAAATACCAATGATTTTCTTGATTTAGCAGGAAAAAAACTGTCAAAAAGTGTGAGCTCGTGGTTTAAAGATAAACTTAAAACTGCTTAACCGATTAAATAACTAAATATAGCAGTTAAAAAATAATGCTGAATAAAAATTCATCAAAAAAAATAATCTTAATATTGATTTTTATTTTTTGTTTTGTCGGTTGTGATCAGTCTTCAAAACAATATGCCAAATATCATCTTGAAAATTCTTCTGCAGTAGCATATGCAGGCGGATTGATTAAATTTGTTTATGTGGAAAATGCCGGTGCAATTTTTGGAATCGGTTCTGATCTTCCAAAATCTTTGAGATTGACAATATTACTCATTGGAATTTCAACTATTCTTTATTTGTTCATATCTTCGGTTATCATAAAAAAACAAAAAGTACGGCTTAAAGAAATTTCATTAATTATTCTTTTAAGTGGAGGGATAGGAAATCTTCTGGACAGAATATTTAATGAAGGGAAAGTAATTGATTTTATAGTTCTCGGTACAGCAAATATTCATACTGCAGTTTTTAATTTAGCCGATTTATTTATAATTATCGGGACTTTTTTGTTTGTCTATTCGTCTGTCAGAAGATGGACAGAATAATGTTAAAGTTGCCTGATGTTAACTGGAACTAATATTACTGATTAAATCTGAATATAAAAATGATAAGAAGGGGTAGAAATGAAAACAATTTTATTATTGTCCTTTTCATGCCTTTTAATTATTCTTTCAGGCTGTAATAATTCAGACAACTTAAATGAACCTGATGATACAAAAATAGGTTCAGGCAGGTTAATCACACAAGAAAGAAATGTAAGCGAATGTACCGGGATCAATCTGCTTTATGCAGGAAATATATACATAAAGCAGGATTCAGTTCAATCGATTCTGGTTGAAGCTGATGATAATATTATTAATAATGTTATCACTCAAAGCAATGATGGAATTTTGTTTGCGGGACTAACAAATGGAAGTTATTCCAATATCACCGTTAATATTTATATTTCACTCAAATCGATAGAAAGACTAATAATACAAGGCGCAGGAAATATTGTTATCCAAAATCCAATTAATAGCAATAATCTGGAATGCCTCATTAAAGGTGCAGGAGATATTAATCTATTAGGTACAGGTAATTCATTAACCTGTACAATAAACGGGGCCGGAAATATAAATGCCTTTGATTTCGAAGCTAATGATTGCCGGGTAAATATTATAGGGACTGGTAATTGTTTAGTTCATGCTGAAGAATATTTATATGCTTCAATTACCGGAGTTGGAAATGTAATTTATGAAGGGAAGCCGGGTACTGTTGTAAGTTCAGTTACCGGTGCCGGATATATAAACAGCAGATAGTGTGCGTTAATGAAGCGATCCTTCTATTAGTTTCTGAGAAGTGGAATAGATCAACCTGTGATTTTTTTTGAATTCTTAAATAAGTATTTTTAATTCTTATTTATTGATTTAAAACTTATATACAATTACCTAAATACAATTCTCAAAACATTAGTAATTAAATATGAAAAAGTTATCTATAATTAAAACTATTGGTCTATTATTTATAATAGGCATTGCCAATCCAGAAATAACATTTGCCCAGGTCAATTCATTATATATGCCCCGCGATATAAAAAAGGCTTATGATGACGGAACAAGAGCATTTGATGGGAAACCGGGTCCCAAGTATTGGGAAAACTTTACGGATTATAAAATTAAAGTTAAAATAGACACCTCGTCGCACTCTATTATCGGGGAAGAAACCATAAATTATAAAAACAACAGTCCTGATACTCTAAAAGAAATTGTTTTCAGGTTATATCAAAATCTTTACAGGAAAGGGGAGATGAAAGATTTTCCAGTTGATACTTCAGATTTAACAGACGGTGTTAAAATTAAAGAATTGACAATCAATAAAAATAAAATTGATATCGATACTCAATACAGTGGATTTAGGATATCAGGGACTATTATGATCGTGAAGCTTAATGAACCGATGCTGCCTAAAGATAGTTTAAATATCGGGTGTAAATGGAGTTTTATTATGCCTCTGAAAACAGAGATCAGGATGGGAATGATTGATTCAACTTCATATTATGTTGGCTATTGGTATCCGCAGGTTTCTGTTTATGATGATATTGATGGATGGGATATGACGCAATACACGGGACGTCAGGAATTTTATAACAACTTCGGGAATTTTGATATTGAAATAATGGTGCCGAAAAATTATGTAGTCTGGGCAACAGGAATACTTCAAAATCCCGCTGATGTTTTTACAGAAAAATATATTGAAAGAAGAAAAGAGGCTGAAACATCTGATTCGGTTATACACATTATTACAGAGAATGATCTTGAGGATGGCGGAATTACAACTGAAAATCCTAGTAATACATGGCATTTTAAAGCAGAAAATGTTACCGATTTTGCTTTCGCTTCCAGCGATCATTATTTATGGGATGTGGGAAGTGTAGTTGTTGATAATAAAACCGGGAGACGTACAATTGTTGCGGCTGCATATAGAAAAGAAGCTTTGGATTTTCCAGTTGTTGCTAAAATGGGTATGAAGTCAATTGAGTATTATTCGAAAAAAATTCCCGGAGTTCCTTTCCCATATCCTAAAATGACTGTTGTAAATGGTGCTCATAGCGGCGGAATGGAATATCCAATGATAGTGAATAATTATTCTGCTCCGACACTTTCGAGAACTTTAGGAGTAACCGCCCATGAAATTGCTCATACTTATTTCCCGTTTTATATGGGTATTGATGAAACAAAATATGCATGGATGGATGAAGGCTGGGCAACGGCATTTACTACGTTCGTTACATATGATAGTGTAAAAGATTATGATTCACATAATTGGCTAACAAAAATATTTGATCAATCTGCAGGCAATGAACTTGAAATGCCTATGATGATTCCTTCGACTTTATTAAAGGATGGTTCATACAGCATAGCTTCTTATTTTAGACCTGCAGAAGCTTATCTCATATTAAGAGATATGCTGGGCAATAAATTATTCTTAAAGGCTCTTCATGAATATATAAACAGGTGGCATGGGAAACATCCCATTCCTTATGATTTCTTCTATTCATTTAATGATGCTTTAAATGATAATCTTGATTGGTTTTGGAAACCATGGTTTTTTGAATTTGGAGATCCCGATCTTGCAATTAAAAATGTAAATGCCGGAGGTAACAAGATTAAAATTGATATTCAGAAGATCGGTAATCTCCCGGTTCCGGTTAAAATTGTTGCAACTTATTCTGACGGAACCAAAGATAGTCTCTACCAGACAGCTGCTGTATGGAAAGGAAGAACCGAATATACTTTTGAGATTAAAACTGATAAGAAATTAAGAAAGGTTGTGCTGGGGGATAATTCAATTCCGGATGTAAATTCGAAAAATAATGTTTATATGGTAAAGAATGAATGAAGCTTCCTATTCGGCATCTATATCTAAAATAATTTTTGAGAATGGGATCTAATATCTCTTTATATAAAATTCCTTTTAATTGAACGCAGATATTTTATGATGATTATGATTTCGTTATGATCTTAAGAAATCATAATCATCAGTGTACTATTATAAATTATTATTTAATAAAAAAGTTATTAACAAAAAAGAATATTTTATGAAACCAATAAAAGTTTATGTATTCCTTATCTTTTTTACTTGCTCATCATTTCTCATTTTTGGGCAAAGCGGGAAAAAAACTTTCCAGCTAACTGATTTAAGAAAAATAGTCAATGTTTCTGATCCACAAATATCTCCTGATGGTAAACAGATTGCTGTTATTGTATCACGTTATGATTGGGATAAAGATTCAGTTAAACAGGTAATTGAACTTGTTGATGTTTCAAACAGCGCAGAAAGAAGTCTAACATTTCAAAGAAGTGGTATTTCAAATATAAGATGGTCACCCGATGGTAAAAAACTGGGATTTATAGTTAAAGATTCTAAAACTAAAAAAACACAAATATTTATAATACCGATGAATGGCGGAGACCCGGTTAAAATTACGGATTCAAAAACAGGAATAAATGAATTTACTTGGAGTCCGGATGGAAAAACAATAGCATATGTTGCCCAGGATACTGTCCCTAATCCAAAAGAAATTGAACATCATGAAGATGCTTTCCAGGTAACAGATAATAATTATATGGTAAGGAAAGCCATTCAACCGTGGCACTTGTGGATTGTATCCTCGAATGGCGGGAAAGCCAAACAATTAACCAAAGGTAAATTAAGCCTATGTACTGACCAGGAAACAATTTCACCTGTTATTTGGAGTCATGATGGTAAATCGATTATTTTCCAGCAATTCCCGGATGTTTGGGAAGGCAACGCATGGCATTCGGTAATTACAGAGATCGATACAAACGGGAATGAAATCAAAACTGTAATTAAAGATGAAGGAGCAGGAATACCGGAATATTCTCCTTCTCAAAATATTCTTGCATTTATGCGGGCAAGGAATGGAGATTTGAACAATGGTAATGCTGTCTATGTAAAGATGAACGCGGAAATAAAAGATGTTACCCATGAATTAGCACGAAATATAAACCAGTATTCCTGGCTGCCCGGGGGGAATTCTTTATTGCTTACAGGAGATAAAGGTACAAAATCTGTGTTCTGGAATCAGCCATTAGATGGAAAAGCTGAAGAGCTTGACCTTGGTGATGTAAATCCGGGGGATGGAAATTTGAGTATATCCAATAACGGAATAATTGCATTTATAGGTAGAACATCAGTACATCCTTCAGAATTATATATCCTTGAGTCACTGAAAAGTAAACCGAAGCAGCTTACTAATTTTAATGCTTTTGTTGATTCATTGAATTTAGGAAAATCAACTGGAGTCGAATGGAGCGGACCGGACGGATTTGATGAAGACGGGGTGCTCACTTACCCGGTAGATTATAATAAAAATGAAAAATATCCTTTGGTACTGGTTATCCATGGTGGTCCGGAAGGTGCATCAACATTAAAATTCTCTGATCTTGCTCAATTGTTTGCCGGGAAAGGATTTTTTGTCTTTCAGCCTAATTACAGGGGAAGCATAAATCTTGGTGATAAATATCAACATGCAATATTCAGAAATACAGGTGAAGGTCCGGGTGAAGATGTAATGGCAGGTTTGAAAAAAATTGAATCGATGGGAATAATAGATGCAAATCGAATTGGTGTTACCGGATGGTCTTATGGTGGTTATATGACCTCATGGCTTAACGGAAAATATCCCGATAAATGGAAAGCTGCTGTTGAAGGTGCTGCACTTAATGATTGGGTTATGGATTATACAATAGCATATTATCAAACGTATGATTTATACTTTTTTGGTGGTTCACCATGGATAAAAAAATATTGGAAAATCTGGAGAGAACAGTCTCCGATTATTTTTGCAGAAAATGTCAAAGCACCGACATTAATTCTTGGTGATGCTGGAGATCCTAATGTTCCGATAGTCAATAGTTATGAAAAGTACCATGCACTGAAAGATAATGGAGTAAATACTGAATTTTATGTTTACCCGGTAGATACTCATTTCCCGCATGATATTGTTCGCAGAACTGATGTTTATAAACGTTGGGTAGATTGGATAGTCAAATATGTGAAGTGAAAAACTATGGATTTATGATTGTCGATGGTAGATTTATGAATACCTTTACAACATGTTTCTTAAAACTACGTCAATTATCGATCATCAATTCTTTTTGGTTATTCATTAGCACTATGGGATATATTCAAGATTTTTTGAGATAATTCTCCTGGATATAATAGCTCATTTTAAGGAGAGTTGATTCATCGAATTGATTGGCCAGCAGCTGAACTCCTATTGGAAGTCCATCAGAACCTTTTGCAGCAGGAATGTTTATTCCAGGGATACCTGCCAGGTTTGCAGAAGTTGTATAAATATCACTTAAATACATTTCGAGCGGATCACTGGACTTTTCACCTATCTTGAAAGCAGTAGTCGGGGAAGTTGGAGTCAAAATAAGATCAACTTTATCAAACGCTTTATCAAAATCATTTTTAATTAATCTTCTTACTTTTTGAGCTTTTCTATAATATGCATCATAATAACCGGCAGAAAGAACATAAGTGCCGAGCATAATTCTCCTTTTTACTTCTTCACCAAAACCTTCTGATCTTGATGATTTGTACATATCGATTAATGCCTGGCTGTCCGGTGATCTATATCCATACCTTGCTCCATCATAACGGGCTAAATTTGATGATGCTTCTGCTGTAGTTAAAATATAATAGGTTGCTATTGTGTAATCATTTAATGGAAGATCAACATTAATTACTTCGAAGCCGTCTTTCTTTAACTTATCAATTAATCCTTCTATTGAAGTTTTTATTTCTGGAGATAAACCCTCTGCAAAATATTCTTTAGCTATACCGATTTTCGGCTTCACGCCATTCAGATTTAATTCCTCTGAAAAACCGGGAACAGAAATATTATAAGAGGTAGAATCTTTTTTATCTATACCTGATATAACTTCAAGTACAGCAGCTATATCTTCAACATTATTAGCGAATGGTCCGATTGTATCGAACGAAGATGCGAATGCTGTAAGACCATACCGTGAAACTCTTCCGTATGTTGGTTTCAACCCGTAAACACCGCAGAAAGCTGCCGGCTGACGAATTGAGCCCCCCGTATCTGTACCTAGTGAAGCATCGCAAAGATTAGCAGCAACTACAGCAGCCGATCCGCCGCTGGAACCTCCCGGGACTCTTTCATTATCTACCGGATTTAATACATTTCCAAATGCCGAATTTTCATTGGAAGAACCCATAGCAAATTCATCACAGTTGGTTTTCCCTATTATTATTGCATCTTCATTGATTAATTTCTGAACGGCAGTTGCAGTATATATTGCTTTAAAATCTTTTAAAATTTTTGAAGAACAGGTAGTAGGTTTATTTCCTATTGAAAGTACATCCTTAATTGCAATTACCAAACCGGCTAATTTACCATGTTTATCTTCCTTTATTTTTCCCTGGATCTTTTCTGCCTGCTTTTTTGCTTCTTCGTTAAACGTGAAGTTATATGCATTAAGATTTTTATTCTTTTCGATTTGTTCCAGGAAAAAATTTACATTTTCAACCAGCGAGATTTTGTCTTGTTTAATCTTTTTAATTTTATCGGAAAAGTTATAGTATGGAGTCAAGGAATGAACCCTTATTTAAATTAAAAGATTATGGTTTGCGGAAATAAGTTAAACTTTTTTAGAATCAGAACTATTTTCTTTTTTATCTGATATTTTTATTTCGTCTTCTACTTCTTTTAAACCTCTTTTAAATTCACGGATTCCTTTTCCAAATCCGTGAGCGATTTCGGGAATTTTTTTTGCACCGAAAAATATTAATACAACAAGCAGGATAATTAATAATTCACCGAATCCGATATTCTCAAACATCTTATGCCTCTTTAAGAGATTTTATGTAGATTTTCAGTTATTTGCTTGGTTTCAGTTTTAGTTTCTTTTGTTTCATTTGAATTTATTTCGTCTTCAACATCTTTAAGACCTTTTTTGAATTCGCTAATACCTTTGCCAAGTCCTTTTGCTAATTCGGGGATTTTCTTTGCACCGAATAATACTAATACAACAACTAGGACAATTAATAATTCACCAAACCCAATATTCTCAAACATTTCTTTACCTCGGTTAAAAAATTTTATTTAGATATAATTAGGATTTTTTATTTTCAGTTTTTTCATCTTTATCAGCAGATTTTATTTCGTCTTCTACATCTTTCAATCCTTTTTTAAATTCAGTCATCCCTTTCCCAAGCCCTTTAGCCAGTTCAGGAATTTTCTTTGCACCGAAAAGGATCAAAATAACCAGTATAATAAGAATTATCTCACCGGCGCCTAGGTTTCCAAACATTTCTTCACCTTTTAATTTAAAAATGAACTTGCAATAGAATTAAAGACTAATGAACCATCTGTTTTACCAAGAATGGGGTCACAGCTTCTTTCCGGATGGGGCATTAATCCTAATACATTTTTCCTTTTATTTACAATTCCCGCAATATCCATAACCGAGCCGTTAGGATTAAAATCGGTATTACCGTTTAATGATGTATATTTAAAGACTATTTGATTATTATCAATAAGCTCTTTTATAGTATCATCATCAGCAAAATAATTTCCTTCGCCATGGGCAACAGGAAATTTCAATTTATCCTTTGAAGTAATACCTTTTGTAAAAACGGTATCACGGTTTTCCACTGAAAGATAAACATCTTTACAAACAAATTGTAGAGATTTATTTTTCAATAAAACACCCGGCAGCAAACCTGCTTCTAAAAGGATTTGAAAGCCATTGCAAATTCCCATAACATAACCGCCATTATTTGCAAAATCTATTACATGTTTCATAATAGGGGAAAATCTTGCTATAGCACCGGTCCTTAGATAATCTCCATAAGAAAAACCACCGGGAAGAATGATTACATCACAATTTTCCAGGCTGGTATCTTTATGCCACAAAAAGACTACATCAAAACCTAATACTTTTTTTAGTGAATAGTAAGCATCGTGATCACAGTTTGATCCTGGAAATACAACTACTCCGAATTTTGGTTTCATTTCTCTGCCCGGGATTGATTTTCATCAGAAGGGATAGGTTCTAAAGTAAATTCGTAATCTTCCATGATTGGGTTTGCAAGAAGTTTATGGCAATACTCATTCACCTCATTTTCTGCAGAAGTCTTATCAGCGGTATCAACTACAAACTCGATATATTTTCCAATTCGTGTCTCTTTCACATTTTTCAATCCCAGATGTTCTGCACCTTTTTCAACAGCTTTTCCCTGGGGGTCCAGTATTGATGGTCTTCTTTTTACAAGGACTTTTGCTTTAAACATTTTCTATCTTTTTCTTATATATGGGAAATAAAAACTCTAATAATTCTAAATTTTTCTAGAAAATTTATTAAAAATATATCTAAAAATACCAAATAGAATTATGAAAACAAAAATATAAAATAGTGCTTTGCCCAAGGTAATAATAAGAAGAATTATTGATAATGCAATAAAAATAAAGTGGAAAGGTTTCTTTTTAATTTCACCAATGGAAGGTTTTGGTATTGTATCATACCTGACTTTGCTAACCATTAAGAAAGATAAAACAATAACAATAGGAATAATAAAACCATCATATGGTTCTATAAAACCATTATCATAATAAGTCAGTATAAATGCTGCAATTGTAATTCCTGAAGAGGGGATAGGCAGACCAGTAAAATATTGTTTATCAAAACCTACCAGTTGAACATTGAAGCGTGCAAGCCTGAATCCGCCTGCAATCAAAAGCAGGGAACTTATAACTATTCCGATAGCATTAAAGTTATGCAAATATGTTGAATAAATTAGGAAGGCTGGCGCAGCTCCGAAACTAATGATATCGGATAAAGAATCCAGCTCAACTCCAAGTTCGCTGCTGGATTTTGTGAGTCTTGCCATTATTCCGTCAAGCGCATCAAATATGGCTGCAATAATTATAAGTATGGCAGCATAATCATATTTTCCCCGGTCTGCATTAATTATTGATAGGAAACCGGAAAACATATTCATCGCGGTAAAAAGATTTGGTATAACAGATCTGGTTACTCTAAATCGGTTCATTATTTATTATATTGAAAAAGTATTGTCTCACCTGCTTTAACTTTATCATCTTTTCTTACTTTTTCCTGCCATTCAAATGGGACAACCACATCAACCCTGCTGCCGAATTTTATCATACCGAATCTTTTACCTACCTGAACACTATCACCGATTTTTAATTCATATATTATTCTTCTGGCTATAAATCCTGCAACTTGTGTAAAGAAGACTTTTCCGAATTTACTCATTATTCCAAATTCTGCTCTCTCGTTCACATCGGAAGCCTTATCTTCAAAAGCAGCAACATAATCACCAGAATAATATTTCAGATATTCAATTTTACCTGATATAGGTATCCGGTTTACATGAACATCTAAAGGAGACATAAAAATAGAAACTTGTTTGGCTTTACCGTTTATGAATTTATTGTCTGCTACTTCTTTTACAAAAAGTACTTTACCGTCAGCAGGAGAAACTACTACATTCTGTTCTGCCGGTGGAGTTCGATCAGGGTCCCGAAAAAAATATAAAGAAAAAAGTAAAAAAAGTGTTGGAAAGATAATTAAAAATGCTTTTAAATAGCCATTATTGATAAAAAAACTTATGGAGATAAAAATGAATGCTATTATCGAAATTATTCCTAAAGTAGAATATCCATATTTTGTCAGCATTTATTGGACACTCATCAAATTAAAGATCTGGTTAGTATAATTTTTAATTTGAGCTGATGTTGTAAGCTTATAAGGATCGCACCACTTATCTTCACTATTAAGTGGTAAGACTTTTAAGCTTTTGGGAGTGAAATCATCAGTTAAATAGATTTTATCGTTACACTTGCCAAAACTACAACAAACCTCGGCAAACAAAAGATTTCTTCTTTCAAAGAATGATTTCAAGACAGCATTAATTTTAGAACACATCCTGTTAATTAATTTTAACTCCTCATTTGAACACAGATTGTATGATATCAGGTGACTTTCAGATATTAATGTATCTTTGCCGTCTCCAAAATGAAATTCATACAATGGAATAAAAAGTTGTTTTCCTTCTTTATCACCAAAAATCTTCGCCGTTCTTTTATCGGTAATATTTAATATTTTTACAAAGAAAAGAAATTTTTCATGTTTTATAAATTTTAAGTGATTTTTGTCAACGTTTTTAATAAAAGCTGCCGGGATATGATATTCTTTCAAATAATCAAAAAAGAAGCCATTTATTGAAGCAAATTTTTCACCAATATCTTTACTTTTAATCTTTTTTGAATTCCCATCCATGAAATAATCACTATATTCCTGGATAATATACTCGGAATTATCTATTGGCAATTCTTTTTTTTGCAGCTCCTCGTATAAAGTTCGGTTGTTGTTAAATGTTGTTGTCAATATTCACTTTTGATTATTTTTGATTGAGAAATTATGAAAATTCAGTATACAAAGTCAAATCAATATATTATATTTACACAAAAATTAAAATAGTTTTTCAAAAAAAATTCAAAAATATATAGGAGGAAATTGATGAAAGGTGGAATGCAAGGAATGTTGAAACAAGTTCAAAAAATGCAGGCAGAAATGCAGAAAGTACAAAATGAGCTTGGAAATTTAACGATTTCGGAAGAAGCAGGTGGAGGAATGATTAAAGCTACTGCTAATGGAAATAAAGAGATAATTTCTGTGGAAATTGACCCGCAGGTCATAAAACCTGAAGAAAAAGAAATTTTAGAAGACCTGGTTGTTGCTGCAGTTAATAAAGCTTTGCAATCCGCCGGCAAGATGGCTGAAGAAGAGATGTCAAAAGTTACAAAAGGAATGATTCCACCAGGATTAAATATTCCGGGACTTTAGAATTGCAAATAGCCGAACCGCTTCAAACTGCTATTGAGGAATTAAGCAAACTACCGAGCATCGGTAAAAAAACTGCTCAAAGGCTTGCACTTTATATCTTAAAAAGTGATTCCCAATCCGTTGAAAATTTAATAAAAGCTATCCAGGAACTTAAAACCAAGTTACGCTTTTGTTCAAGGTGCTTTAATATTTCTGTTGATGAGTTATGTGAAATATGTAAAAATCCGAAAAGGGACAGTTCTGTTATTTGTATCGTTGAAGAAGCCAGCGATGTAATTGCAATTGAAAAGACACACGAATTTTACGGTAGATACCATGTGTTGGGGGGAGTTCTATCTCCTTTATCCGGTATTGATCCTGAATCCTTAAAAATCAAAGAATTATTAAAAAGATTTGAATCTGAGGAAATAAAGGAGATTATACTGGCACTTAATCCAGATACCGAAGGTGAAACTACATCTTTGTATCTTGCTAAATTAATTAAACCTTTAGGAGTTAAAGTTTCAAGAATTGCCCGGGGATTACCGATTGGGGGAGACCTTGAATTTGCTGATGAAGCAACAATCAGTAGGGCTGTTACAGGGAGGATTGAGCTGTAGTGATTGGTAAATAGTTGGTTGTTTGTCGGTGGTAGTTTGTGGTTGGGAGCAGGTCGTTCATCAAATTAAATAACAGATATCTAATAATTATTATTAAACTACATACAATAAAATACCAACAACAAACAAGATACAACAAACTTCAAAACGCATACAATTATCAATCTTTTTATAATTGGGAGAGTCTTTGTTGAATTTAAGAAATGGATTATTTTGCAGAAAGTAAATAAAATTAAAAACTAGTATTATTTTTCAAAAAAAGGATAAAAACCTAAAATTTCAGAATAATTAATAACATTTTTTATAAAAACTTCAGTCGAAAGATTTTTATCCCGAATAACCTGCCTGGCATAATTTTTAGTTGAATATGAATATTTTAATTGAAATTTCAGAATGAAAATGAAAGAATGGTTCAAAAACTGGTTTAATACAGAAGAATATTTAAATGTGTACAAGCACCGGAATGAAGAAGATGCCAAAGAACTTGTAGATCTAATTTTAGAAAATATTAATATTCCGATCGACGGAAAAGTGCTTGATTTAGCATGCGGACCCGGAAGACATTCAATTTTATTTGCACAAAAAGGATATAAAGTATCAGCAGTCGATTTAAGTAAAAACCTTTTAAAAGTAGCTCTCGATAGTGCTGTTAAATCAAATGTAGATGTGAATTTTATTGAAGCTGATTTGAGGGATCTCTGCATTAAACCAAAATTTGATTTGGTTGTGAACCTTTTTACAAGCTTCGGGTATTTTGAAGATGACAAAGAAAATTTTAAATTGTTTGGAAGAGCATTTTACTTCTTGAACGATAATGGGTATTTTGTACTTGATTTTTTCAATAAAGATTATCTTGAAAAAAATCTTGTTTCAACTTCCGAAGGTTACATAGATAACAGTAAAATTGTACAGGAAAGAAAGATCGAGGGTAAAAGAGTCATAAAAAAAATTACCATTTCAAAAAACGGTAATGAAAGAAATTTTATAGAATCGGTTAGAATGTACAGCAGAGATGAATTAGTAACCGGAATTGAAAACAGAGGTCTCAAAGTTGAAAAGGTGTTCGGTGATGTAAGAGGCAGAACTTTTGACTTAGAAACTTCCCCCAGAATAATTATTATTGCAAGGAAATAGAAATTTTTGTATTAACCGAAAATAAATTTTCTTGAACAAACCGGCATTTTCTTACAATTACAGTTTCTTTAAGAAATTGGCTTTATTATTAGTCTTCTGTATAACTATATCCGGGTGTGATATTTTTAATACAAGGGATGCAGAAAAGCCTACCCAGCCACGATCGGATTTTGAACCTGCTGCTACTGTAGATATCCTTATTCAAAATTTAATCAATGCACTAAAGGATAAGGATGTTACTAATTATATGGCATGTTTGTCCGACACTTCTTTTATCGATAAAAAATTTCTTTTTGTTCCTTCCAGTGAAGCCACATCTACATATCCAACATTAATGGATTGGGATAAAAGAAATGAAGAGCAGTATTTTACAAACATGTCAGTTAAAGTTAATCCCAATAGTCAAATTGTTTTAACTTTAAAGGAAAGCTCAAGAAATAATTTTGGCGACAGCACATTTTATACAGCTACTTATTCATTAAATTTACCGTTTGTCAATTCGAATTCTGAAATTACACCTGTAATTTATGAAGGGACTCTTACCTTTAAGATGGTTAGAGATTCAAGATCAGTATGGAGCATTTATTACTGGCAGGATATAAAAACTACGAGTGCAAATTTAAGCTGGAGTGATTTAAAAGGAAGTCTTGCGAATTGAAATTTTTTCACTATAAATTAATTTATGTTTTTTTTCTTATTTTGATTAATTGCAGGATGCAAAAATCCATTTTCCCCGGCTTACGATACATCCGAAGGAAATGCTTCATCTGCAATCTCTGATCTTAAAACTATTGACGGGATTTTTAAGAATTTTCAATATGCATATACATTTAAAGATACTACGATTTACGGTCAGTTAATAAGCCAGGATTTTATTTTCACTTACAGGGATTATGAACTGAACTATGATGTTTCCTGGGGGAGAGATGAGGAAATGAAAACGACTTATGGTTTATTTCAAAATTCACAAAGACTGGATCTTATCTGGAATAATATATATTTGTCAAGTGAAGATTCTTTAACTGCTACAATTGTAAGAGGATTTAATTTAACAGTTACACTTAGTTCTATTGATATCTTAAGAGTGGATGGAAGGGTTAATCTTTCTTTGAGAAAAAATCCTGAAACTAAAAAATGGAAAATTACGCGTTGGACGGATGAATCTAATTTTTAAAGATATAGAGGTATACCGGAATAAAGGTTAGACTCTATACCAATATAAAAGGCAGCTTGTTTAACAATTAATTGATATAAGGACACATGATCACTTTCTGGTTCAAAGAAGCATTCAAATCAATAGGGAGGGCAAAATCGTCTTTTGTACTTTCATTGATATCAACTAGCATTTCTGTTCTGCTAATAGTTTCTTCAATTATTTTAATCAGGCTTTCAGACAAGTTTCAGACAAATTTAAAGGAGAAGCTGAATATAAATATTTTTCTGAAAGATTCTGTTTCAAAAAATTCTATAAATAAAATAGGGGAAATTTTAAGTAGCAAAGAATATATAAATTCTGTTAAATTTATTGATAAAGATGAAGCTGCAGAAAACTTTATTAAGGATACAGGGGAAGATTTCAGAAAAATACTTGATTATAATCCGTTACCGGTTTCCTACTCAATAACATTGAAAGAAAATTTTGTTAAAAAAGAATCTGTAGATAAAATTGTCTCGGAACTGTCCAAAATAAATGGTGTGGATGAAATTGTTTACCAGTATAAGTTTGCTAATAAAGTTCTTTCCTTTCTTGACAGCATTAAAAAATATGTCTTCATTATTACTGCGGTCCTGTTTATTATTTCTCTTTATATTGTCTTCAGTACTGTAAAATTGGTTATCAGTTTAAAACAGGAAGAATTTGAAACTATGAAATTAGTCGGGGCTAAATTATCAACAATCAAGATGCCTGTAATTATAAATGGAATCTTTATAGGATTTTTAGCCGGTATAATAGCTTTGGGAATTTTCCTATTCGCATTATCTTACTTTGGTAATCTTTTAGCTTTTAAATCATATTTTGATTCCGTGAAAATATATTTGCTGATTATGGTATTAATTGGTCCTATACTGGGATTTCTGGTAAGCACTTTTGCATTAAGAAGAATTAATCTAAGAATTTGAAGTGATCATGATATTTTTTAATTTTTAATGCAAATTCTTTAAAATTTTTAAGTTATTTAATGAATATAAAGCAGACTAATTTGAACTTTTATATTTCACTTAGAAACATACATAAAATTACTTTATTCCCGGTTATTTTATTTTTCATTCTGTCAACTCCCGTTATAAAATCACAAGTACGAAATTTTCAGGAAGAAGCAATGCTGCCTAATTATCGGGAAAGATCTGTTTCAAAAGATTCTCTCTTGTTAAATCGAAATATGACTCCTGAAGACAATGAAAGTATTGATCCTAATGAATATATTGTAGGGCCGGGAGATAAAATTTTTATTTCGATTAATGGTCTGGAAGAAATTCCAATCAATAGCAGAATTAACCATGACGGGATCTTATATGTTCCAAAAGTAGGCGGAATTGATCTAAAAAATAAAACTTTAACAGAAGCAAAAGCTGAAATACTTGATGCAATTAATAAATTTTACAAAAATGTTGATGTCTTTATTTCATTAATTAATATCAGGAAAATTAAAGTTTCACTTGTTGGAAATGTTGTAAAACCGGCATCTTATATTCTTAAAGGTAATGCAAGATTCATGGATTTAATCAGTAATTCAAATGGCTTAAATAAAACTGCTGATTATAGAAATATCAAAATTATTAGTAAAGACAGCTCTGTAAAAAAAATTGATCTGCTTTCATTCATAAAACTTGGAGATAAAAAAGATAATCCTCTTTTAATGGATGGTGATATTGTCCTGGTTGATAAAGTTGATAAAACTATTTCTATTGCAGGTGAAATAAAATTTCCGAGTATTTATGAATATGTTAAAGGAGAAACCATCGCTGATTTTATAAAGTTAAGCGGCGGTCTTTTAAATGATGCACGTACAGATACAATTGAAGTAGTTAGTTTTCAGCCTGATGGTAAAAATGAAATAAGCAGGTACTATTCCTATAAAACTCTAATAGCTAAGCAAATTTTATTAAAAAATAAAGATAAAATTCTTGTACGTGCTATACCTGACTACTACAATGAAAAGTTTGTAAAAATAAAAGGATATGTGAAATATCCCGGTTATTATAAAATTGTAGAAAACCAAACTACATTGGTTGATGTAATTACCGAAGCAGGCGGATTTAGAAAAGAAGCTTCACTAGCAGATGCATCTTTATCACGAACGGAAGGTACAAAAGTCGATGATCCTGAATATGACAGGTTGAAAACTCTTCCAAGAGCTGATATGACCGACGATGAATATAATTATTTAAAAGCTAAATCGAGACAAAGAGTCGGAAGGGTTGTTGTAGATTTTGTAGAATTATTTAAGAAGGGCGACATGAAAGAAAATGTCATTTTGAGGAAAGGTGATAGTATATCTGTTCCCGAAGCAAGGAATTATGTTATACTTTTAGGACAGGTAGTAAATCCAGGAAATGTAATTTACGATCAAAAATTAACAGTAGATGAATATATTCAATTAGCAGGCGGATTTGGCTGGCGTGCAGAAAAAGGAGATGTTCGTGTAATTAAGGCTAATACAGGGGAATGGGTTGATGCTGATGAGGTTGATTCTCTTGAAACAGGGGATACAATATGGGTTCCTGAAACACCACCGGGTCCGAAATTCTGGGATGTTTTTACTTCTTCATTAACAATTCTGGGGCAGGTTGCCTCAATTATAGCCGCCACTGTCGCGGTAATAATAGCCACAAGGAAATAATTAAAATTGAGCTATCACGATATTCTTAATATTATAATTTTTAACCGGAATTCAATAATTAAAATTACTGCTATCGGTATTTTTCTGATTTTCTTGATCCTGATTTTTGTTTACCCGGTTACGTATAAATCAACTGTTACTGTTCTTCCGCCTGAAAAAAATAATGAGATGACAGGTATAAGCAGTTTAATTGGTTCGCAGGATTTTTCAAATTTACTTTCTGCCGGAACGGGGAGTGCTAATTCACAGCTTTATCAGCAAATTCTTGAAAGCCGGACTGCCTCTGTATTTGTTGTAAAAAAATTAAATTTAACAAATTACTTTAATACTAACAATGTTTACAGAGCCGCAGGTCAATTAGAAAAACATATAAGTGTTGAAGTAACTAAAGAAGGAATTATTAAATTTACATCCGAGTTATCTACTCCTTTCTTTCCGATTTTTGCAAATAAAGATACTGTTCGTAATCTTACGGCTAGAATATCAAATAGTTTTATTGAAGGGCTTGATAAAATTAACCAGAATAAATTGTCATCAAAAGCAAAGAAAGCAAGAATTTATATTGAAGGTCAGATTCAAAAAACTAAAGAAGTTCTGGATTCGGTAGAAAACAAGTTAATGGAATTTCAGAAGACCAATAAAGCCGTATCATTACCTGAACAGGTGAATGCGGCAATCGATGCTGCTGCCAAGTTGAAAGCAGAAATAATGAAAACCGAAGTCGAACTGGGTTTGCTGGAACCGAATCTCAGGAAAGATAATAGATCTCTCCTGGCATTAAAAAATAAATTAAATAATCTGCAGGAACAGTATAATAAAATGGAAATGGGAAGCCAGGATTACCTGGTTGCATTCAAAGAGGTCCCCGAACTCGGAAGAGTATTGGCCAATCTTTTACGTGAGGTTAAAATACAAAATGAAGTTTATACTATGCTTCAGCAGCAGTATTATAAAGAGAAAATACAGGAGAATAAAGATCTGCCTACCGTTGAAATTCTTGATGAAGCTATACCGCCTTTAACATCTTCCAGTCCGAGAATTATTTTTGCAACAGTTATGGGAGGTGTTTTTGTGTTCTTATGTTCCAGTTTAATAATTATTGTAAAAGATCGGCAATTTTACCTGATAAAAAATAAGAATAATAAAAAGGAAGAGAATGTATAAGCATACTGCTGTTGTAACCGGCGGTGCCGGATTTTTAGGTTCGCATTTATGCGACAGGCTCCTGTCTGAAGGATTCAGAGTTATTTGTGTTGATAACCTGATAACAGGTAATACAAATAATATTGCACACCTGATAAGTAATGAGAATTTCCAGTTTGTTAAACATGACGTAACCAATTATATTTATTTACCCGGGAGAATTGATTACATCCTTCACTTTGCTTCTCCTGCTAGTCCGATTGACTACCTGAAATTACCAATTCAGACCTTGAAAGTCGGTTCACTAGGGACTCATAAGGCGCTCGGGCTGGCTAAAGAGAAGAAAGCCCGGTTTTTACTTGCCTCTACATCCGAAGTTTACGGTGATCCTTCTATCCATCCTCAGAATGAAGATTACTGGGGGAATGTTAACCCGATTGGTCCTAGAGGAGTGTATGATGAAGCCAAAAGATTTGCAGAAGCTATGGCAATGGCCTACCAAAGATTCCATGGTATTGAGACAAGAATAGTCAGAATATTTAATACATATGGACCAAGGATGAGACTTGATGACGGACGTGCGTTGCCTGCTTTTGTAGGACAGGCTTTACGGGGAGAAGATTTGACTGTTTTTGGAGATGGTTCTCAAACAAGAAGCTTCTGCTTTGTTTCTGATCTTGTAGATGGCATTTTTAAATTGCTTATGTCGAATGAAAAAGAACCAGTAAATATTGGTAATCCTTCTGAAATAACTATAAAGCAATTCGCTGAAGAAGTTTTAAATTTAATTGATACAAAAAGCAAAATAATCTATAAAGATTTACCTGAAGATGATCCTAAAATCCGTCAGCCTGACATAACGAAGGCTAAGAAAATTCTCGGGTGGGAACCTAAAGTTGACAGGAAAGAGGGATTAAAGATTACAATCGATTACTTTAAATCGGTGATAAAATCTTGATACCGGATACCAGAAACCGGAGGGTACTAACGAAGAAGAATGCTTATCATTTCGAATTCCAGCTCTCAGGCCGTGCTTGGACTGTCATGGTCCAAACCATGACAGTATATTTTGCCGGAGATTTACTTGTATTACATACTCTAATGCTTGCCAATCTCGCCGTCAAGGAATGGTCATTGACAGCCCAGTGGTACGTTGTGATACTAAGCAGTCTCCTATCTTTCGATAGATATGATGTTTTCTTAAATTGTTTCTATCTGGAATCAAACGTCGAGCACCTGATTGTCCGGCATCCGGTATCTGGAATCAAGAAAACATTATCCCGAATCAGACCTCATGTCTAAAAAATTCACCTCAACAATTGCCGGTGCTTCAATATTAATTACTTCAGTTGGACTGTTAAGTAAAGGATTTGGATTTTTCCGTGAAGTTGTTTACGCAAACAGTTACGGTTTAGAAACTAATTTTGATATTTACCTTATTGGAGCTGCAATACCGCTTATTATTAATACTGCAGTTTTCTTTTTAGCTCAGAATTATTTTATTCCAATATATCACAGAGAAAAGAAGAACAACTCAATAAAAAGTATTGACTTTATTAACAGCAGCTTCTGGCTCTTTTTAATTTCATCGCTGCTACTTACTATTTTTCTATACATATTCACACCATTAATAATCAATACATATTTACCGGCTGCGGGTGAAGCATTAAAAGAACTAGCTTCAAAAATATTTAAAATTTTTTTATTGACAATCCCGTTTAATGCTGTTTACGCTATACTGACTTCATTCCTTCAGGCTGAATTTGATTTCAAAAACCCGGCAGTTTCAGCACTTTTCCAAAATATATTTATTATTATTCTCGTTTATTTCTTTGAAAATTTTTTAAGCATATATGCAATTCCTATAGGGTATCTGATTGGTTCAATTGTCCAGTTTTTATACTTATTTGCAGTTTCATTAAGAAAAGAAAACTTCAGGTTAAAAAAAATTGGTTTAAAGACATCAAGAGCCTGGGCATCTGATCATTTCTTTTTTTTCATAATATTAATTGAAGTTATAAACCAGCTGTATATATTAATCGACAGGTATTTTTACGGAAGTGTTGAACCCGGCGGAATTGCCTCATTAAATTATTCATCAGTACTTTTCGGACTGCCGATTGCAATTTTTTCACTGGCTTTATCAACTGCAATTTTTCCTCAGTTTACCAAGTCTATCAACAATAAAGATAATGAATCTCTTGAAGGACATTTTATTAAAGGGATAAGTATGAATCTATTAGTTTTTATCCCGATCACTTTAATCTTCATTTATTACGGTAATAGTATTATTAAACTTATGTATGAAAGAGGAAAATTTACAAGCAGCGATACATTGATGACATATAAAATTCTCAGGATATATGCATTTAGCTTAATTTTTTATGCTTCTTTCTCAATAATCAATAAACTTATTTACGGTGCAGGATTTGTTAAACAGTTATTAGTAATAACTGCAGGAGTATTTATATTAAAAGTCATTTTAAATTTTTCCCTTGTTGGAAATTACCTGCAGGAGGGATTAGCGGGTTCGACAACTTTGAGCTATATCTTTTTAAGTCTTGGAGGATATATGTTAATTATTTCTAAGTTAAAATTTAAAAGTACAAAGAAGTTCTTCTTTAATATTATTTTTTATTTAGTTAGTTCATTAGTCTCTTTATTAATTGCTGATATGTTAATTTCATTATTATCTTTTGACGAATTGTACAAATTCTTTATATCTATAATAGTATTTTCTTCGCTCTACGTGATTAATCTTTATTTTATTAAACCATTTGAATATTTGATACTCAAGGATGTGTTAAAGAGAAGCCTCATTCAGTAAAATAATTACTTTTTTGAAAATTTTGATAAGAAAAAAATCATATAATTTTAGCCCTCATTTTTTTATATTGTAAAAAGTTTAGAAAAAATGACCGAACTTTTTTTAAGTTAGTCATGTTCTGTTAACAACGCTCTCTTAATAAAACTTGAAATTAAAATGAATCTTATAAAATATCTAAAAATGCCTGTTCATTTACGAAAGATTTATAATCTTTATAAAGATAAAAAGTTTTCAATTCTTGATATCGGATGCGGAAATCACTCAGCTTCTGTTACAAAAAAATATTTTCCCGAATGTGAATATTATGGATTGGACAAAGAGACATATAACAATAGCGAATATGATTTTAAATTAATGAACAAATTCTATAGGCTTGATCTTGAAAACGATTCACTGGTGGCAATTCCGGATAATTTTTTTGACGTTGTTATAATGAATCACGTAATTGAGCATATTGTTAACGGGATTGAAGTAGTTGAAAGTTTGTCAAAGAAAATTAAGAAGGGGGGAAGAATATATATTGAAACTCCTTCAGTCAAATCTTTGTCCCTGCCCAGTCAGCCCGGAACTCTGAATTTTTGTGATGATAAAACTCATAAAAAAATTTATAACCTGATAGATGTTGTTAATGCTCTGATCAAAAATAATTTTAAAATTATCAAGGCCGGAACCAGGAGAGATAAAGTTGGAATATTTTTTTCTCCTTACTTTATAGCAAAGAGATTAATAAAGAAGGAAAGTTTATCCGGGTTTAGTATCTGGGATATTACCGGCTTTGCCTGGTTTATTTATGCCGAAAAAAGATAATCAACTTTTTATTAAGACTGAGAATTACTGTGAAGTAAATTCCAGAAATCTTCCGCTATTTGTTCACTGTTAAAATTATTCTTGATATAATTATTTCCGTTATTGCCCAGTTGATTAAGTAGCTCTTCTGATTCATATAGCTTCAAAATATCTTTAGAAAGAGCTTCAGAATTTTCAGGCTCAAAATATAAACCGCAGTTTCCTGAATTTATGAACAGTTCTCTAGCTTCTCCGTTAACTCCCAGAAGGATCGGCTTTCCCAATGCAAGTACCTCCAGTATCTTGGATGGAATTGCCCCTTTAAATAATTCTATTTTCTTTAATGGAATAATCGCGGCATCAACAGATTTTATTATCTGTCTTATTTCATTCTTAGAAACAGGCAGATGGAAATAAATATTGTTAATACCCAAATTGTTCTTAAGTAAAACTAATTTACTTTTTTCCGGACCGTCGCCAAAAAAGAGGAATTTTATATTAGGATATTTTTTTAACTTTTCTGCTGCATATATAATAGTTTCCAAACCTTGTGCATAACCAAGAATTCCGGCATAGATCAACAGGAAATCATGATTTTCAAAATTATTCTGCTTTCTCCATTCATCATTTGTTTTTACTGAGTCTAATGAATTTATATCCACACCATTTTTCAGCCAGTAAACTTTTTTTTGAGGAAATCGCGTTGAAATATTTTTAACAATTCCCTGAGTCTGGCCGGTAATCAAAAAAGAATTTTTATAGATAAATTCCTCAAGTTTAGTAGTAATGTACAAGAGAAACTTATTTTTTACCAGCCCGAGTTTTTCAGCACTTTCAGGCCACAAATCAGATACATTAAAAATTAATCTCACTTTTTTAATTTTTGATAAAATTACAGCTGTAATACCCAGGAATATCGGAGGTGATTCACAAAAAATAAAATTGTATGAATGAGTTTTAAATAATCCCGTTAAAAAGGATGAAAAGACAAATGAAAAATAGTTTAATAATCTGAAAATGATTGATTTTGTCTTTTTCACGAATATATAGCTGCGGTATATTTTTAAACCTTCCATCTCTTCAAAAAAGTAAAACTTATTTTTATAACCATTTTTCACTATCATTTCAGGATAGTTAGGCATTGCAGTTAATACAGAAATCATTGCCCCCTTATTTTTTAACCTGGATGCTAATTCAAATAAACGGTTTTGTGGTGCTCCAATTTCTGGAGGGAAATATTGAGTTATAAATAATATCTTATCCATATTGTATCGAAAAATTTCGTAATTAGACTTATTAATTTATGTTTTTTTTTATACTTTTATTGAAATTATTATTTGTTTTTAATAAGTACCTTCGATTATTTGAAAAAAGCTTTCAAAAATAAAAAATATTATAGTCAGGAAGGAATACTTGAGAAAGTTGAAAAGAATTATCTCTTCGGTAAAATTGTAATTTTTTTATTCGACTTAGTATTCCTTGCAATCAGAAAAATAATCTTTTCCAAAAGTAAATCCGGCAATCTTATTATCATTTCGTTTCACCGTTTAGGTGATACGGTATTTACAATACCTGCAGTTAAAGAAATATTTAAAGAATTTTCAACTTATAAAAAAATAATATTGTGCTATCCTGAATCAAAATATATTTATAGTCAGGTCTTCGATGAAGAGATACATGTACTGGATATACATAACTTTAAACTCGGCTCAAGGATTGCTGATAACTATTCCAGAAAGATATTAAAAAAATTAAATCCCGGGATAATTGTTGATCTTACTGGTACGGTAGCTTCAGCTTCTTTAATATTTAGATCACGGGCTTCAATAATTGCAGGGATGAATGAAAGAATATTTAAAGGTATTTATACAAATTTTACAAATAGAAGAAAAACCCCGCATTTAATAGATACTTATTTGGATGTTGCAGAACTGGTATCAAATTTTGAAAGGACCAAAGATCTATATCAATATAAAACTAAAATTAATTTAAAGGGGAAAATATTAATCCACCCGTTTTCGGTTCATCAGGCAAAAGAATGGAACCTGGAAAAATTTATTTCCCTGGCTGAAAAATTGAGTGCTGATTATTCTGTTGAATTGATATCACCGGAAAATAAATTAACTGATGATGACAAAGAAAATATTATACAGCAAGGAATTCCCTTGTCTATAACAAAATCAATGGAAGAACTCATTTCAAAAATCAAAGAGTCTTCTGTATTTATATCGAATGATACCGGTCCCTTGTATATTGCTAATTTACTGGGAAAAGCTACCTTTACAATTTATGGTCCGACAAATCCTGAATTTAGCCTGCCTTTTGGAAACTACCATGCATATATTCAGAAAAAAATAGAATGTTCTCCCGAACCCGGTCATCAATATTGTTATACTCTTGCAGGAGTTTATTGTCCGGTTTATGAGTGCATGAATCAGTTGTCTTTAAGTGAAGTATACAATTCAGTTAAATTGTTCTTTAGCAGAATTGGTATTAAAAAAACAGAACCGGTATCCTGATGCAAGCCTTACAAATTAAAAAAGAAGTTTTATTAACTTTAATCTTAGTTTCAATTACCTTTCTGGTACTGCCGCATCTTTGGATAGCAACTTTAATATTACTGGGGATATTTATCTGGTTTTTATTTGGAAGCAAGGATTTAATAATACCATTAATAATTATTTCGCTGCTCGTAATTACCAGCGATATAAGTGAGTCGCTAAGAATAGTAATAAATTTCCTGGATTATTTTATACTTATTTTTTTATTCATTCATGAGTATGGATTAGATTATTCAAAATATCCAAAAGTTCCTAACGTTCTAATTCTATTTGTAATTTTTACAATTTTAAGTCTTACATTTTCAACACTTTTTTCTTCATATTTTTCACTGGGTATTATTGAAATACTGCGTCAGGAAGTTTTTTTTATCCTGATATATATCATTTATTCCTGTATAAAAGGAGAAAAGGAAATATATTTATATCTGAATGCTCTGGTGTTTTCAGGAACAATTATAGGGATTTTAATTTTAGATTCGTTTATTAAAAATTCAGATATTTTTATCCTGGAGACTAAAGGTTTAACTCATGAAGGGGGTTACATTAAAAATGTTGCTGCTGCCGGAGGGATTTTTGCAATCAGTATTTCAATAAATTTAGCATATCTGTTTTTACCAAAGTTCAAAAAAATAAAATATAAATCACTTTTGATAACTACCCTGGTTATTCAAATTGCAGCACTACTAGTAACGAATTCAAGGGCTGCTTTTTTGGCTACATTTGTTAGCGGGATATATATTTTATTTAAACTGAATAAAAAAATATTAAAAATTCTTTCTGCTTCTTTTGTCTCAGCCGGATTATTAATACTAGTAATTTTTCCTAAAATTGTCGATATCATATCAACTTTTTTGAGGTTTAACAGGGTCTTTGAGAATCTGAGATATATTTTGTGGGATATTGCATTCGGCATTATTAAGGATAATCCAATATTTGGTATCGGTCCCGGGACTTTCAAATATTATATGTATAAATACTTACCCGTACAATTAGGCAGCTGGAATGAAAGGTCGATCTATTTTGTCTATAAGGAAGCAGGTACAGGTCATGCACATAATTTCTGGTTATACAGATTTTCTGAATTAGGGATTTTCGGTTTTATCGGAGCAGTTGCATTACCAGTTATATTCTTTTATTTGATTTTCAGGCTCGGAAAATATATAAAAAATAAGCATGAATATTCTGTTATTATAGTAGCAATTACCGGTTCAATTTTAGGTTTGCTCTATCGTTCAATGTTTGAATCTACAGGATTTCTTACAAACGGATGGATAACAAGAGATCTCCCTTTTTGGGTGATTTTTTTAATAGTAATCTATCTTTTTCAAAATCGTAAAAATTCTTTGAATAAAAGTAATTAATAAATTACTATAAAATTTAAAAATGAAAGTATTAATTTTAGCAGCTCCGAGTTCGACACATACCGTAAAATGGATTCGTTCACTTTCGCTTAAAGGGATTGAAATTTTTCTTTTTGGTTTAACTGATTATAACGTTAATGATTATGCAGGATTAAAAAATTTTTATGTTTTTTCATCCAAATTAAATAAAGAAATTTTTGGTTTACCGGAGACCGCTTTATCCAAGTTAAGTTATCTTAAATCTTTACCAAAGATCAAAAAAATAATCAAAGAGTTTAAACCAGACATACTGCACGCGCATTATGCATCTAGTTATGGGATTTTAGCTGCCCTTACTAATTTTCATCCTATGATTATATCTGTTTACGGTTCTGATGTTTTCAATTTTCCAAATACAAATATATTTTCTTCTTTTGTATTTAAATTCAATCTTTCAAGAGCAGACAGAATATTATCGACAAGTCATATTATGGCAGAAGAAACTAATAAATATACCTCAAAAAAAATTGAGGTGACGCCGTTTGGAATAGACACAACTGTTTTTAAACATATTGAAGTAAATAGTATTTTTGCAAGAGGAAATATAGTTATAGGAACAATTAAAGCTCTTGAAAATAAATATGGGATAAAATATTTACTGCAAGCATTTAAATTTTAAAGGAAAAATATTTGGACATTCCTTTAAAACTGTTAATAGTAGGTAAAGGCTCTCAGGAAATTTATTTAAAAAGGTTTAGCGAAGAGTTAAATATAAATGAGGATACAGTTTTTACTGGTTATATAAAGCATGAAGAAGTACCCAAATATCATAATATGATTGACATTTTTGTGTCTTTGTCAATTGAAGAAAGTGAGAGCTTTGGTGTTGCAGTGCTGGAAGCTTCCGCATGTGAAAGATCTGTTATTGTATCTGATGCAGGCGGATTGCCGGAAGTTGTAGAAGATAATAAAACAGGATTTATTGTTGAAAAGGAAAATTACACGGAAGCAGCTTCAGCAATTGGAAAATTGCTCAACGATCCGAACCTAAGAAAACAAATGGGCATAAACGGTAGAGAAAGAGTCAAACAATTTTATAATTGGAATGATAACGTTGATCAAATGATTAATATTTATTCAGATATGTTGAATGAATGAATTAAATTTCAAAGAAGAAACAGATCAGATAAAAGCTCGCTATAACAGAAGGAGCAATCTATCCAAATATCTGTATAATCCATTAAAAAGTGATGTCCTATACAGAAGGCAGGAATTTGAAAGAAATTTAATAAATATTTTAAGAAAAAATTTTTTATACGATCTTTCAGGTCTGAAAGTGCTGGAGATTGGGTGCGGGCAGGGGACCAATCTTTTAAAATTTATAGAGCTTGGTTTTAAACCTGAAAACATCATTGGGAATGAACTGCTTGAGGAGAGAGTTCTAAATGCCCGAAAAATTTTACCGTTAGAAGTAACGATTATTGAAGGAGATGCACTGAATCTAAAATTTAAACCCGGGACTTTTGATGTTATATTGCAATCAACTGTTTTTTCTTCAATTATAAATGAAGAATTCAAAAAAAGGCTCGCAGAAAAAATATTTGATTTTTTAAAACCGGGCGGGGGAATATTATGGTATGATTTTATTTATAATAATCCCAATAATAACGACGTAAAAGGGATTTCTAAGAGGAGTATTAAAAATCTCTTTCCTGATACGAAAATCTATTTTAGAAAAATAACCCTGGCGCCGCCCTTGAGCAGAATAGTAGCCAGAGTAAATCCTTCTTTGTGTTATTTTTTTAATTTTTTCCCTTTTTTACGAACGCACCTTTTATGCTGGATACAAAAATCATAATTTGTTTTATATCATTTTAATTCATTTTAAAAATATCATATGCAGAATAAATTTATTCCTTTTCACAGACCCTACATAACGGATGATGAAATAAACGAAGTTACCGATGCTGTTAAATCAGGCTGGTGGACTGCCGGACCAAAAACTTTGCAGTTTGAACATGAGTTTAAATCATTTATAGGAATAAAAAATTCTATTGCCGTAAGTTCATGGACGGCTGCAGCTCACCTTGCACTGGAAGCTATCGGGTTAAAAGAAGGAGATGAAGTTATTGTCCCTGCAATTACTTTTACTGCTTCCGCTGAAATAGTCTGTTACTTTAATGCAAAGCCGGTTATAGTTGATGTTCAAAGAGATACTTATAATATCGATCCTGAGCAAATTGAAAAAGCGATAACAAAAAAAACTAAAGCAATTATCCCGGTTCATTATGGCGGTCAGCCATGCGATATGGATGAGATTATTGATATTGCCAAAAGGAATAATTTATATATAATAGAAGATGCTGCACATGCTTTGCCGTCATATTATAAAGGAAAGATTATCGGACAGTTGAGTGACGTTACCTGCTTCAGCTTTTATGCTACTAAAACATTAGCAACCGGTGAAGGTGGAATGATTTGTACTGATAACGATGATATAGCTAAGCGATGTTCAATTATGCGTCTGCATGGAATTAATAGTGATGCCTGGAAAAGGTATTCCGAAGAAGGTTCATGGTACTATGAAGTGGTTGCTCCGGGTTTCAAATATAATTTTACAGATATACAAGCTGGTTTAGGACTAGCACAATTGAAAAAAGTTAATGAAATGCAGGCTAAAAGGAAGGAAATTTTTGAGCTATATAATGAAGGCTTTAAAGATAATGAGCTGCTCAAACTTTACATGGTTAAAGAAGACAGAGTCTCTTCTTATCATTTATATCCTGTTGAATTAAATTTAAAAATATTAAAAATAAATAGATCCCGTTTCATTGATGAATTAAAGGAAAAAGGAATTGGTGTTAGTGTCCACTTCATTCCATTGTACCGTCATCCATATTATCAAAGAACGTTTAATTTAAAATCGGAAAATTACCCGGTCTCCGAATCTATTTATCCTGGTATAATAACACTGCCGATTTGGCCTGGCATGAAAATTTCTCAAATTGAGCAAGTTATTGATAATGTGAATTCTTTGATGAAAAAATTTACAAAATAATTCTTATAATTAGTAAAATTTACTAATTATGATAATATTATTTTACTTTTTGAGAATATACTACAATTTAGATGTATTTTTTTATTAAAAGAATTTTGGATATTTTAATAACATTGATTGGTATTATATTGTTTTTTCCTGTAATAATAGCAGTTTCGCTGGTAATATTGATAAGTTCTGGTTATCCTGTTTTTTTCTTGCAGGAAAGGGTCGGGAAGGACTGGAAAATATTTAAGATGATTAAATTCCGTACGATGGTAAAAAATGCCGACAAAATGGGGATTGGCATTTCATCCCATGAAGACTCCCGGGTTACAAATATTGGAAAATTTTTAAGAAAATTTAAAATTGATGAAATTCCCCAAATTTTTAATGTTCTTTTAGGTGATATGAGTTTGGTAGGGCCGAGGCCCGAATTATTAAAATATGCAGAATATTATATAGATGATTATTCGGAAATATTAAAAGTAAAACCCGGAATTACTGATTATGCTTCCCTAGAATTCAGGAATGAAAGTGAACTTTTAAAAGATTCTGATGATAACGAAAAAATTTATCTCAATAAAATATTACCTGATAAAATTAAACTATATAAAAAATATCTAAAGGAAGCTAATCTGATAACTGATATAAAAATAATTTTTTCTACATTTAAGGTGCTTATTCGATGAATAGATTTACCGGCTGGTTTTTTTACCCCTCAAATTTTAAACGCAAATTACTTTTACTATTTTTTGACGTCCTTTCTTTTACTTTAGCAATTTATTTATCTTTTTTAGTTAGAGCCGAACTCCATGGTGGGGAGACAATTACTTCATTCTTATTCTTAACTATTCCGTTATTTCTTTTAATAAAGTTTCTTGTATTTTCATCCTTTAAACTTTATGATATCTCATGGATGTTTGTTTCCCTTCAGGATCTTGCAAACATTGCGAAAGCTTGCCTGCTGAGTAACGGAATTTTATTCATTGTTATTTATGGATTTAATATCCCTGCTTTCCATGGTTTCCCAAGAAGCATTTTATTAATCGACCTGGTATTTAGCTTTCTTCTTTCCTCCGGCTTTAAAATTGCCAAACGTTTGTACCTTGAGGTAATGAGGCAAAGTATAATTAAACCTGAGTTGAAGAGAACTTTGATTATCGGTGCGGGCAGCAGCGGTGAACAGCTTTTAAGAGATATAAACAGGAGCTATACAAGAAGATTTCATCCTATCGGGTTTATTGATGATGATCCTACAAAGCAAGGCATATATTTACAGGGCATCAGGGTTTTAGGTCCTGTAGTAAAAATCCCGGATATTATTAGAAAATATAATATCGAAACTATCCTTATTTCGGTTTTATCTGCAGACCGTTTGTTTCATAGAAAAGTATTGAATATTGCAAGGGAGTGCGGTGTAAATGATGTTAAAGTTGTATCAACTGTTAATGATATTTACAATTCTATAAGTGTTGGAATCAAAGATATCAGAGACATTGACCTGAGCGACCTTATCGGCAGGCAGGCGGTTTCTATCAACACAAAAGAAATCAGAAGCTATATTCAGAATAAGCGTGTATTGATAACAGGTGCTGCCGGTTCAATCGGTTACGAAATTGCCAGGCAGGTTACTTACTATGAACCGGCTGAAATTGCAATACTTGATATTAACGAGAGCGATCTTTCAAATCTTGAAATACAGCTTTCAAGAATACAGAAAGCTGCAAATATAAAAATGTATTTATGTGATATCTCAAACCGTCACAAAGTTGATAAAATATTTGAAGATTTTCTACCCGACGTTATTTTCCATGCTGCAGCTTATAAGCATGTTCCTGTTATGGAAAAATTCCCTGAAGAAGCAGTTAGAGTAAACATTTTAGGTACTTACAATCTTGCAAATTCTGCTATTATGTATGGGGTAAAAAATTTCATTTTAATTTCTACTGATAAAGCAGTTAATCCTTCAAGTATTATGGGAGTATCAAAAAGAATTGCTGAATATATTGTTACCAGTGCTGCCAAACGAAGCTCATCTAATTTTGTTGCGGTAAGATTCGGGAATGTAATTGGAAGCAGGGGGAGTGCTTTACCAATTTTTATGGACCAATTGAAAAACGGCGGTCCCATTACAATTACACACCCCGATATGAAAAGATATTTTATGACTATTCCCGAAGCTGTTGCTTTAGTTCTCCAGGCAGCAACAACAGGAAAGAGCGGAGATGTTTTTGTACTTAATATGGGTGAACCGGTTAAGATACTAGACCTCGCAAGAGATCTGATCCTTCTTCACAATCTTGTTCCAGACAAGGATATAAAAATTGAATTCACTGGGATTAGAGAAGGTGAGAAATTATTTGAGGAAGTATTAACAGCTGAAGAAGGTGTAATTTCTACTTCCCATGAAAAAATATTTAAAGCCCGGTTAGTCTGTATGCATACCGCTGAATCAATAGAATCAATGGTAAGAGAGTTTGCAAGTATGAACGGCGGTACTACAAAAAGAGACTGGATTGAATTGTTTAAATATTATGTCCCGACATTCAAGGCTAATTATGAGCCTGATATCTTTGACACCGAAGAAATGAATTCCAAACTGGTTGCTCTTTCTCTTCAGGCTTCCAAAGGCACATCATCTCAAAAAATTTCAGGCTGAGATTAATGTAAAAGCAAATGCATCCTACCTTTTAAAATGAAAGGCTAAGTGTTTGATCCAAAAGTACAATTGTCAGATCAACCCCGACTCAATTTGTTTAATGCTTTGCTGTCAGGGGAGAAATCTTAAGTTACAGTTTCTTAAGATTTCTCGGTCATCTCAATGAAAACAAATTGAATTCCCTCTAAATGACATGTTTTTTATTGTTTAGTCACTCTTGCTTACGGAAAGATACATATAATGTTCTAAGTCCTCTTGGAGCCCTTCTAAATTTCTCTACATCTAAGTATTATTTTTCTTCCCTTTTGTTTAATATTGAAAGATGAAAAAATTAAATAATTTCTTCGTTTATCTTGTTATTGCCTTTTTATTTTTCCTTGGCAATATAACTGCACAGGTAGACAATGTTCCGGTTAATAATCCTGTTTATGCCTTTTTAAAGCAGATGCAGGTTCAGGGAATATTGAAAGACTACAGTGATATAATTCTTCCTTTATCCAGGAAGAAAGTGTTGGAAGCTTTAGAGCAAATCGATGCAAAAAAAGAAAAAATAAGTGAAACAGATAGAGGATACCTGGAAAGGTTAAAAGAAAAGCTAAATTTTTATGAAGAAAATCAGACTTCTTTAAATCAACCGGATAGTACGGTTTCATCAAGCATTTTTGATGATTTCCCTTCGGATTTTCCAAAAAATTTATTTGCTGACTCTGAAAAGCATATATATAAATACAATGATAAGGATATCAGTTTTTATATTAATCCTATTGCCGAATATAAATATATATCTTCAAGCTTTTATAATAATAATACTTCTCTCTTAAATATTGGCGGTATTTTCCGTGGAAGTTATGACGGGTGGCTTGGATTTTATTTGTTAGGTTCAAATGGTACGGTTTTAGGTAACCGTGATGTAGCAGAGCTTGATCAGGAGGTTGCGCAAAGTTATACTTTTAATAATACTAAAATTAATTATTTCCCTTATACAGAAGGCTATATCAAGCTGGAAAAGGGAATTGCAAGTGCTGAGCTCGGCAGGGAAAGAGTATTATGGGGAACCGGTTATATAAACAGATTGGTGCTTTCAAATAATCCTCCTCCTTTTGATTTTATAAGATTTAATATTTCCTACAAAAGTCTTTCATATAATTTTCTTCATGGATGGTTGGTACAAAAGCCGACATTTACCACGATTGATTCTGCAACTGGAGAAAACTTTAAGAATAAAGGTTCAAAATATATTGCTATGAGCAGGTTGGGATTTCAACCTAACAACAGGTTATCCTTGGGAGTTACGCAAATGATAATTTATTCAAATCGACCTGTGGAAGCTGCATATCTTACCCCATTTATGTTTTTTGAATCTGCTCAACGCAGTTTAAATGATCTTGATAACTCATTCCTGTATTTTGACGGAAGATATTTGATTACTAATGGTTTGGAAATAAACTCTTCAATTATCTTTGATGATTTGAATTTTAAAAGATTATCAAAAGGGGAGTGGAATGGAAGTAATAACGGAACTGCCTGGCAGGCAGGAGCAATTATAACCGATCCGCTGCTTATAAATGATCTTGTTGTTAAGCTGGAGTATGTTCAGATAAGACCTTACATATTTTCACACCCCGGCTTAAAAGGAGCTTTAACATACACAAATAACGGCTACCTGCTGAGTCCAAATATTCAACCAAATTCCGCATTGTTTTCTGCAGAGATTGATTACAGGTTTTCACGTGAACTTTTTGTACGATTGAATTACAATCATGAATTACATGGCAATAATATTTATAATTCAAATGGAGATTTGATTAAAAATGTCGGCGGTGATGTTTTTCAGAATTTAACTATTTATGATTCCGAGTTTGCCAACCTTCTGGATGGCGAAAGAGAGCGTACCGATATATTTACATTATCTCTTGATTATGAATTTTTGTACGGTTTTTATGGTAATTTAACATATCAATATAAAAACAGAGCATACGGCAGTTTAAATAAAACAAACAATATGCTTTCTGCATCTGTAAGATTATCATTTGAGTAGAATGGAAATTTTATTAAACTAGTAAGGATTAGGATCGTTTTTAAAAGTACAAGAGAAATTTTGTTTTGATCCTTTCTAATCCGTCATACCAGATAAATCAGTGTCCTTTTAAGTTATTTTCTAGGGTTTTAGGGATTTTTTTCACCTTGAATAATCGGTTTCAAAATTCTAAGTTTGACCAAAAATTTTTAAATGCCTGTGAAGATTTATAGATATTTACTACTCATATTATTGTTCACATTTCCTGTCTTTGCGCAGAATTATAAGGTCTTAGAGTCTACCTCCGAGTATATAAAGATTGAATTTAATTTTCAGAATTCCTTTTCTGTTAGAGATACTGTAATCGAAAATAAAAATTTTAATTATATATCCGGTAAAAGCAACGGGGTTAGAGCTATAGGCGATCCCTGGCTGCCGGGAGTTGTAATTAATTTAGGAATTCCAAATAATTCAGATCCTCAGATTAACATACTAAGTGTAGAAAAAAGCAGTTATTCAAATAAATTTATTATACCCGTCCCGGAGAATGATCCTGCATATACAAAACTTGATATAAGCAAGCTCAACGAGAAAATATATAACTCCAAAAGTTTTTTCCCGCGTTCAGCAGCGCTGTTTAACCAGCCGTATAATATGAGGTTTGCCAGGGTTATTTCCCTGGAAGTTTCACCTTACCAGTTTAATCCTGTCAGTAGGCAGCTGGTCTTCAATAAAAAAATCGTTTTAAAAGTTGTCTATAATAATAAAGGATTAACCGGTAAAAATGTTCAAGATAAGTTTACCGAAAATTTTTTGAAAGCCTCTGTTGTAAATTATGAGCAGGCTTTAAACTGGATATCAAAACCTTTTACAGGTATAGCACTTCAGAAAACTGCTTCATCATATTGGTACGATCCGGCTAAAAATTATTACAAAATATTTCTAAAGGAAAAAGGTATTTACAGGTTAACCTTTGAGCAGTTAATTTCTGCCGGAGTTCCAATTAGCGGCGGTGTTGCTAGTTCAAAACTGGAAGTTTTAAATGAAGGGGAAAATATTCCAATTGAAATCCATGATGGCGGTGATGGGATCTTCAACTCCGGCGATTACATTCAGTTTGCAGGTTACCCGCCGAAAGCTTCTCCATACTGTTCTCAGAATATTTATAATTTAGATAATGTTTATTGGTTTTCCTATCAGAGTGATACTCCGCCCGATACTTTCAAAATAATTGACGGATATCCGCATTCAATAAATAAAAAAATAGAAAGCACACTTTATACCGTACATTACGAGAAAGATTCTTTATATGAAAGATTAGGGTATGCACCCGACGGAAACAGGGATTTTTGGTTTTGGGGCAATGCAGATGGAGCCAAAGGTGTAGCCTACGATGCATTCAGCACAACTTTCCCTATTATGAAGAATTGGGTTGCCGATTCAAGTAAAATTATTCTCAGGACAGACTTACATGGTTTAACCACATATGATGCTTATAATCCGGATCATTTGGCCAAAATTTTTATTAATGATCAGCAGGTGGGAACGAAATCATGGGATGGTGAAACCAGGGCTACCTTTGAAGGTAAATTTACTTTTGGAAATAATGGTGTTCCTGAAGAATCCCAGAACAATTTCAAAGTATCTGTTGACGGAGCCAGTATAGACAACAGTGATGTAATACGAATTAACTGGTTCGAACTCGAATATTGGAGAAAATTAAAAGCTGATCAGAATAATCTGACCTTTGAAAGTTCCGGGGGAGTGACTGGTACTAATACTTACAGTATAACAAATTGGCAGCCGGGAAATATGGACATCTATGTTCCTCAAAGAGGTGAAATGATTTCAAACCCTGAAATATTAAATGATACCTCGGGAACAGTGTTATTTAATGATAATATAAACGAAAAAACAGAATATTTCTGTGTATCTAATAATTATTTCCTTCTACCCGATTCAATTATTAAAGATAATCCCTCCGATTTAAGAAATACTGAGAATGGTGCAGATTATTTAATTATTACACATCCGGATTTTATGCAAGCTGCAAACAGACTGGCTGCTTACCGTTCACAGCATCTTTCCGGTTATTCGAATCCTAGAATAAAAGTAGTGAATATAAAGGATATTTATGATGAATTTTCAAATGGCTTATTAAATCCTTATGCAATTAAAGATTTTATTAAATATACTTTTGATAACTGGAACGGAGCTCCTCCGGCATATGTTGCTTTGATAGGAGATATGAGTTATGATTACAGGCATCTGCTTTCGTCAAGCAGACCGGATTTTATTCCTTCAATACCATATCAACAGATAAGATACGGCCAGGCCGTTGCAGATAATAATTTTGTTGCTGTTTCAGGCAATGACGTTTTTCCTGATGCAGCAATCGGCAGACTTTCCTGCGAAACTCTTGATGAAGCAAATATTTTAGTTGATAAAATTATTCACTATCCTGCTGATAACGGGAAGCAATGGAAACAAAATGTATTATTGATCGGTGGGGGAAGCGATGTCTCCGACGAAAATTTCTTTCATTTTAATAATGAAGAATTATATCTCCAGAATGAATATATAAATCCTAAGGGTTATACTACAAGTAAAGTATTTAGATATCCTGTTAATGCTGAACAGATGCCTTATAAAGGCGAAGGTCCTGAAATCAGGCAGAAAATTGACAGCGGTTGTGTAATAGCAAATTATTATGGTCATGGGGGAGGATATCAATGGGATCTTGTATTTCTTAATGATGATATTTACCAGCTGGAAAACGGCGGACGCTTACCGATGATTTTTAGTGTTACATGTTATACAGCGCATTTCGATAACCAGAATGTATTTGGTGAACAGTTCGATAAAGTTCCCGGTAAGGGAGCAATCGGATTCTGGGGACATACTGGTATTACCTTCTGGGACTACGGGCTTGCACTGAATGATGAAGTATTTCATCAAATATTTACTAATAAGAAATATGTCGTAGGTGATGCAATATTAGACGCAAAATCTGTATTCCTTTCAGATGCTTCAACTACCTTTACGCGTGATCACGTTGCCTTATTGACTCTCCTGGGTGATCCGGCTTTGGAGCTGGCATTACCACAAAAACCGGATTTTTCGGAGAAACCGGGGGATATAGCTATATCACCTGAATACCCTGCATCCGGACAGGAAGTAATTGTAAAATTGAGGCTGCATAACCTGGGTAAAATCTTTCCACAGGACAGTGTAAATGTAAAACTGACAGTCTCATCAAATGATACTTCTTTCGTATTAAAAAATATTTACAGACCGAGTTTCGGGGAAAATGATTCGGTAATTTTTAACTGGACTCCTAAATTGACCGGGAATATAAATTTACTGCTGCAGGTAAACGATGATAAAAGAGTACCGGAAAATGATTATTCTGATAATACTGTAAATAAATCTGTCTACATCTTTAATTTGGGACAGCCGGATATAGTTTTTCCAATTGACGGATTTTCTACTAATAAACCTAATGTCAATTTCCTTTTTTCCGATATCGGTGAATACATAAATCAGAAGGTTTCATATATAATTGAAATAGATACTTCTTTAAGTTTTAATTCTCATTTGCTTGTAACTTCTGAAACCCAGCCGAAGGACGGAACATTAAGATGGAAATCACCGCAGCTTCAACCGGGCTATTATTTCTGGAGAACACGTACTAAAGACAGCAAAGGAGATACCGGGAACTGGAGCAAGACACGTAGTTTATCAATATTAAAACAATCCAAAGATGGTTACTATGCTGAAAGCAAACTGCTCAAAAATTTCGAAACGTATAATATTAATTATTCAAATACTATCAATAGCCTCGAATTAAATAAAAATGTTTTGCCACCCAGACCCGCAGATAATAAGTTTCTCGAAGATATAAATGTTAACTACCCTGTCTTAGATTCAGTTGGATTATCATGCATCACTTCGGATGGTACTTACATTTATTTTGCTCAAATTTCTTATTATGCAGCTTTCTATAATCATACAGGCAGGTCGCATATTTATAAAATGGGTACCGGAAAAAATGGAACTGTAAAGGGAGAACTGTATGGTGAAATACCTAACTTTTATGATATAATTAGAAATCAATATTGTTATTATAACGGATATATTTATGTCCCCTTTGGTGAAATAAATAGATTACTAAAAGTTTCACCTGAACAGGGAGTGGTGGATACGGTATTTATCCCTTCAGGATTATTGAGAGAAAATCTGAGTAATACTGGTAACACTTTTTATTTATCGTCAGACGGAAAATATGTTTATAGTTTAAGTATTGTTGACAGCCTTGGAAATAGAAAATATACACTGAGAACTTTAGAACCGGATAATAACTGGAAAAAAGTTGGAGAGGATTTAGTCCTTTCCGGAACCAGCTATATCGGTTTTACCAGTTTTTTTGTTGCAGACGGCTATTTATTTGCTTACGAAAATTATGAATCCGGCTTTATGCGAAGATATAATTTATCAAATGGTTCTTTCGAAGAAGAGTGGTTTACTCGAAATCCTTTTCAAGGTTTTTATTCATGGTGTTATGATAAAGTAAATAATCTTGTCTATGCTTCAGTTTTTCGAAGCAGCGGCGATTATTTACCAAAGATTACCGCGTATGCAGGCAACTATACAGATGATGCCGGAACTGCTACAACTCCTTTAATAGGACCGGCTTTGAGTTGGGATAAAGTTACGTACGAAGTAGATAGAACCGGAACCGGGGGGAATAGCAATATTATTGTATTAGGATTGGATAATACTACAAAATTATTCGACACTCTATATACCAATAACATAAATGATTTTTCAATCAGCAATATTGATCCAAAAAAGTATAAATATTTAAAAATTAGATTTATTTTAAGTGACTCAGCCAATGATGCTGTAGATAAAATCTGGCTGAAGAATATTAATGTAGTTTATAAAACTCCGCCGGAAATTTTATTAATAAATAAGGATATGTCTTTTGCTTCCGATTCATTAGAATATGGTTTAAATAACAGCGTAAACCTGAATGTCCAGAACATAGGGAATACAAATGCGGATAGTGCACTTGTAAGATTCTTTATAGATAATAATGAATTCTATTCAGCTTCAGTAAATGTACCTGCTGATAGCTTTGTAAATATAAGCAGGGATTTCTCCTCAACTAATTTGACGGGAGGTAGATACCACAAGGTTTCGGCTGCAGCTTCATTAAAAGAAACGGAATTTTTCACTTATAATAATAGTGCGGAAAAAAGTTTCTTTGTTATCAGGGATTCTATTAAGCCCGCCGTTTCGGTAACATTTGACGGAAAAGAAATAGTAAACGGAGATGTTGTCCCTTATAAACCGGATATATTAATTACACTGAAAGATAATAATCCGCTTCCGCTGGATACGAACTTATTTATAATTTATTACAACGGTGACCCGTTTATTTATTCGGATAAAGATGTGAAAATTAATATGCAGCCTTATCCGAATTCAGAAATGCAGATTGAATGGAAACCTGAACTTTCTGAAGGTCAAAATACACTGCAGATTTATGCAAAAGATGCTTCCGGTAATTTATCTGATTCAGCCGGTTTAAAATTAGTTTTTAATGTTTACAAAAATCCTGATCTGGTAAACGTTTTTAACTATCCCAATCCATTTCAGAATGATACATATTTTACATTTGAATTACACGGAATGGACGTCCCTGAAGAATTTCTGATAAAAATTTATACGGTGGCCGGAAGATTAATCCGAGATATTTCTCTTCCTGCATCCGAATTAAAAATCGGCTTTAATAAAATTTACTGGAACGGCAGAGATCAGGACGGAGACAGGATAGCAAACGGTGTCTATCTTTACAAGATGATATCCAAAAGTGGAGGGGTTGTAAAATCTGTTATAAGCAAGCTTGCGAAGGTGAATTAGATCTCGTTGTAACTTACTACCTGATACCGGATGTATTTTTCAGGTATCTGGCATCCTGTATATAGTTCATTTTAATGTGTGATTATCAAATTAAGTCATTGATGGATTAATTTTTTAAGACTTATCTTTTTCATTTCTTATTATTATTTTAGTTTTTTAATAAAATCATTATTGGGCATTATTTTTGTGCTTTAATCCTTTTTAAATAAATAATATAAAGGTTAAATATGTGCGGAATAGTAGGCTATATTGGAAATAAAAATTGTATCCCGATTCTGATAAATGGATTAAAAAGGTTGGAATATAGGGGGTATGATTCTGCCGGAGTTGCTACAATTGTTGATTCAGTTTCACACATAGTTAAGAATAAAGGTAAAGTATCCCTTCTGGAAGAAAAAATTGAATACCTTAATGGAGGTGGTACAATAGGAATCGGACATACAAGATGGGCTACTCATGGTATTCCCAATGAAGTAAATGCACATCCGCATTTTAACACTGACAAAACTCTTTTTGTGATACATAACGGAATAATTGAAAATTACCAGGTTTTAAGAAACAACTTGAAAAAGCTGGGGTATCAATTTATTACCGAAACTGATTCGGAAGTTTTACCTCACTTGATAGATAGTTTTTTAAAGAAAGGATTTTCTTTATTTAAATCTGTTAGAATGGCTCTTACGGAAGTTGAGGGAACATATGGAATAGCAGTCATCTATCAGAATGAACCGGATAAGATTATTGCCGCACGCAAAGGCTCACCTCTTGTTTTAGGAATCGGTGAAAATGAAAACCTTGTTGCATCCGATGTCTCTGCAATTCTTGCACACACAAAGCAGGTAGTTTATCTTGAAGATGGTGAAATGGTTGAGGTTTATAAAGACAGGTTCTTTGCTAAAACAGTTACAAACCACCGTATCGAAAAGGAAATAACTGAAATTGATATGAGCCTTGATGAAATCGATAAAGGCGGGTACAATCATTTCATGCTTAAAGAAATTATGGAACAGCCGGAATCAATTGCAAACTCGATGCGCGGCAGGATATTATTGGAAACTGGTACTTCCAAACTTGGCGGCTTAATGAATGTTGAAGAGCAGCTTGTGAATTCAAAAAGAATCGTAATCTCTGCCTGCGGTACTTCCTGGCATTCCGGTCTGGTGGGAGAATATATGTTCGAGCAGTTTGCACGCATTCCTACAGAAGTCGAGTACGCGTCTGAGTTCAGGTACAGGAATCCGATTGTTACAAAAGACGATACGATCTTTTTTATTACTCAAAGCGGGGAAACAGCCGATACACTTGCCGCACTGCGTGAAGCAAAAATTAGAGGAGCTATGACGCTCGGTATATGTAATGTGGTTGGAAGTTCTATTGCAAGGGAAAGTGTGGCAGGAGTTTATACTCACGCCGGTCCGGAAATAGGTGTTGCCTCCACAAAAGCTTTTACATCACAGCTTGTTGTTCTTGCATTAATTACTCTGCTTATTGCAAGAAGAAAAAATATGAGTCTCATAGATGGAAGGACGATTGGCGAAGAAATGTTAAAAATTCCCGATAAAATTTACCAGATATTAAAGCTCAATGATCAAATTGAAGAAATATCTGAACAATTTAAGAATGTGAAGAATTTCCTGTATTTAGGGAGAGGGTACAATTTCCCTGTGGCCCTTGAAGGTGCACTAAAGTTAAAAGAAATTTCATACATTCATGCAGAGGGTTATCCTGCTGCAGAAATGAAACATGGTCCGATTGCTTTAATTGATGATAATATGCCTGCGGTTTTTATTGCACCAAAGGATTCAACCTATGATAAAATTATAAGTAATATCCAGGAAGTAAAAGCACGCAAAGGAAAAATAATTGCAATTGCTAGTGAAAATGATAATAAAATTGATGAGCTTGTCGACTATTCTATAAAAATACCGGATACGATTAGAATGTTAATGCCATTATTAACGGTTATACCGCTTCAGCTATTAGCCTATCATATTGCGGTAAAGAAAGGATTAAATGTAGACCAGCCTAGAAATTTAGCAAAAAGCGTTACAGTAGAATAAGAATCAGGAGCTAATTACTTTTCAAAGTTTATAAAAAATTCAGGAAGGAGCCTCAAAAAGGTTCTCTTCCTTTTTCCTTAATCAAAAAATATAAAGGAGAGATACTCTATGCAGAAGAAAAATATACTTATTATGGGCGCCGCAGGACGGGACTTTCATAATTTTAATGTCTTCTTTCGTGAGAATCCAGAATATAATGTATTGGCATTTACCGCGACACAAATTCCAAATATCGACAATAGGATTTATCCGGCTGAATTAGCTGGTAAATTGTATCCATCCGGTATAAAAATATATGATGAATTGGAATTAAAGGAGCTAATAAAAGAACTGAATATTCATGAAGTAGTATTTTCGTATTCTGATCTTCCGTTTGATTATGTTATGACAAAAGCTTCAATTGTTAATGCTGAAGGTGTTTCATTCAGGCTGCTGGGAGCCGATGAAACTATGCTGAAAAGCAGTAAACCGGTTGTTGCAGTTGTAGCTGTTAGAACCGGAGCGGGTAAATCCCAGACTTCAAGAAAAGTTGTTAATATATTGAGGAATGCAGGTAAAAAGGTTGTATCTATCAGACACCCTATGCCGTACGGAGATCTTGTAAAACAAAAAGTGCAGCGCTATGCTTCTCTTGCAGATCTAAAAAAATATAAATGCACTATTGAAGAAATAGAAGAATATGAACCTCATATTGCTATGGGAAGTATTATTTATGCAGGTGTTGATTACGAAGCTATTTTAAGAGAGGCAGAAAAAGAAGCGGATATTATTATCTGGGATGGAGGGAATAATGATATTTCCTTTATAAAACCTGATGTTACTTTTACTATAGTTGACCCGCACAGGGCAGGACATGAACTTCACTATTATCCGGGAAATACTTCTTTAAGACTTGCTACTGCAGCAATCATTAATAAAATTGATTCTGCAGATCCTGAGAATGTCAGAACTGTAAGAAATAATATCAGGGAAGTAAATCCTGAAGCTCAGATTATTGAAGCTGCTTCTCCTATTTTTGTTGATGATCCTTCATTAATAAAAGGGAAGAGAGTTTTGGCAGTTGAAGATGGTCCTACTTTAACCCATGGTGAAATGACTTACGGCGCTGCAGTTGTAGCTGCGTGGAATCATGGAGCAAAAGAACTTGTTGATCCGCGTCCTTATACCGTAAATTCAATATCTGATACTTATAAGAAATATCCAAAAATCGGAACGCTTTTACCAGCTATGGGATACGGTGAGGAGCAGATGAAAGACCTTGAAACTACTATTAATAAAACCGATTGTGATTCTGTTATAATAGGTACTCCGATCGATTTGGGAAGAATTCTGAAGATCAATAAACCTTCTACACGTGTCAGGTATGAATTGCAGGAAATCGGTGCGGTGACGATTGAATCAGTATTGAAAGAAAAGGGAATAATCTAAAATAATAAAGTTAAAGATATTTGATAGGTTTCTCCAAAGGTAGTATTGTCAATTCGAATTCCGACTCATGCTATTTTTTTTTAAATATCGGAATGAGAAATCTTACGAATGCGTTTTAAGATTTCTCAGTTGCCTATGAGCAATCAAATTGACTATTATGCCCGAAATGACAATCTCTATTTATTGAGAATTCCTATACTGGATACTCGTAGCTTGATACTCGATACATACATCTCTATCGAGTATCAAGTATCCAGAATCCCACATTGTTATAGTGAGTAATTCACTCCAACGTTGAAAAACCTGTCCGAAAATAATTGCGGAACGGCTACTTACATTTCTATACATAAAACTTGGCCGGAATTAGGTTTGATTTCCAGATTTTTGAGAGCAACGAGTATATGTTGATATAGGATTTGCGTTGTACTCCTGGCTGTCAAGGACCATTCCTTGACAGGGGAATGAGTAAACATAAAGTGTATATGATAATATAGCGGAATCGATAAATATAAATGCTGTCATGGCCTGGACCAAGACAGCCGAGACGAAATGACACCAACTACAAGTATATTTATGTGAAAGACTACAAGCATCTCGTATTATTATAAGCTGTAATTCACTCCAATGTTGAAAAACCTCCCCGAAAATAATTGAGGAACAGCAATAGGATATTTGGAAACGGGGAAGATTGTATACCAGTTATAATCGGCAATATTTTGTTTATCAAAGATGTTCAGCACTTCGACAAGTAAAGTCAGCTTTGAATTATTTTTAAAATTAAAATCGAAAGTCATTCCCATATCCATCCTGAAATAGAATGGAAATTCCCATACTCTATTTAAATTGTAAGTTACATAGGTTTTTCCTGTTTTTTGATCTACTGCATAGACCTGAGGGTGATACAAAAGACCGCTTCCCGCAATCAATCTTACATGAACCTGGAAGTTAGGATGCTTTTTTGTCCTATCCTGAAGAAAGACTTTAAATGTGTGTGTTTGATCATTTAAACTTCTCTGCCAATCACCTGTACCATCTTTCAACTTCTCTTTGGAATCCAGGTAGCTGTAGCCAATCCAGCTTTTAAGTCCCGGTACAATTTCACCCTGGTACTGGAAATCAAATCCGTAAGAATAACCATTCATTATATTTGAACCGAGATAACGTATCTGCAGTTTTTCAATATTATACGGTATGAGGTTATTCATTTTTTTATAGAATAATTCAAACTGATATTTCGCGGTCGGCTTAGGCCGATATTCCCATCCTGCAATATAGTGTGCGGCACTTTGAGAAATCAATTTTTGATTTTGCGAAAGAGGATTATCCCGCAGTTCATAAACATAAGGAGGCTGGTAATAATAACCATAGCTGAAGTTAAAAGTATGTTTTGGGGAAGGAATGTAGAATAGAATAATTCTCGGGCTTACTAATGTTTCATTTGTGTAAAAATATTTCAGTATTCTGATCCCGGCATTTAATGTTAATTGTCTGTTAAAAGCCATTTGATCCATTATATAACCTGCAACTGAACGGAAAGTATTGTACTGGTTTAAATTAGTTGAAAGAGGAGGTTCAAGAGTCGAATCGGATCCTGTTTGATAAATATGTTCATCAACATTATTTCTCATTTCCGAATACCGCATATCGATGCCGGTTTCAAATGAATGAATTCCTGTCTGATAACTTAAAGAAGGTTTAATCTCAATAGTGTTTAAATTTAATTTATCGTTTGATTTTTCATAACCTGTTTTTAAGTACTGCCGGTTTTCATTTGGATTGTAACCGTCTTCTGAGTAATAAAAATTTGAAGAAAGATCCGTATTATCTTTTTCGATATCGTTATAAAAATCTGCCGCTAAAGTAAAATTTAATTTATCGCTTAATATATTATTATATTTCAATCCGTAGAATCCGCTGTTAAAAGAATAATTTCTGCTGCCTGAAAAAAAAATTGAAACCTCTCTTATATCATATCTGTTCAGCTGGAAATTTCCCTGCCAGCTGTTTGGCGTCAGCTTGAAATTATTTCTTCCATAAATTGTTAACAGATCCAAATAAGAGCTGCTTGTTAATTTATACCTTGAATACAGCTGGATATCAAAAAATTCAGGTCTATATTTCCCTTTTCTTTGCAGTGTTTGGCCTAACAGAAAAGGATATGAGTATCTTATCCCGGTAATCCAGGATAAAGGTCCGGATTTTTTAGATACAGTAGCAGACAGATTAAGCAGATTCACTTTTGACTGAACATTGAGAGACTCGTTTTCAGGTACAAAATAATCTACGTTCAAAGCAGATGAAATTTTATCTCCAAAATTAGCAGGAAAACCACCGGGAAAAAATTGAATATCTTTAACAAAATTTTCGTTTATTAAAGATTGATTTTCTTCAATCCCTTCTTTAATTAGAAACGGTCTGTGAATTTCAAATCCATTTAAATAAATAAGATTTTGATCATAATTCCCGCCCCTGACATTATACCCGCTGGAAAGTTCATCATTTGAGACAACTCCCGGAAGTATCTTTACACTTCTCAACACATCGGATAAAATAGTCGGCATTCTTTCAATATTTCTTCCTTCGATCGTCTGGACAACTGCCGAACTCGGATATTTTTCACCCCGGACATTAACTTGCTTCTGTTCTATCGCAGAAGGGGAGAGCTCAATATCCAGGTTAAATTTATTTTTTGAAAAGTACATTGAAATTGTTTTACTCTCATACCCTACATAACTAAATCTTATTTTGTGGTATCCGGAATTGATATTTAGTTTAAAGCTGCCGCTGGAATCGGTAACCGTACCAATACCGGTTGATTCAACATAAACATTAGTATTAAATAAAGGTTCTTTTGTTGTGCTGTCTTTTACAGTGCCTGAAATAGAGAGTTGTGTTTGTGAAAAAGAAACAGATGTGAATATGAAAAAACTGATTACTGCAAATTTCATTAATATTCTCTGATTTAATTTTACTAAAATGCAGTAACAAAAATTTTATAAATGCTCCTTAATATTATTGTTTAACTAATGTGTTTTAATTTAATTTATCAAGGCAATAACCGAACAAATGAAATCAGTTTGGAATAATGGAATACTTGAAAAATGGAATAAATTCATCATTCTCTTATCATTCCAAAATTCTACCATTCCATCTTGCCTTCCAATTGTTTCCGTAAGCTTCTATAAATCATAGCTGGCGCCGATATTAAAAAATCTTCCGGAAAACAGTTGAGGTACTCCTATTGTAGTTTTTGTATATAGGAACACCGAGTACCAGCTGTAATTGGCAACATTATGCTTATCAAAAACATTAAGAACCTCAGCAATCAGAGTTAGTTTCGATTTATTTTTAAATTTAAAATCATATGTAATTCCCATATCAGCCCTGTAATACAGTGGTAATTGTCCGACATCATTAAGATCGTATGCTAGTTCAGTCTTTCCTGTATTTTCATTCAGCTTATGAATCTGCGGATGGAACAGGAGCCCTGTTCCTAAAATGAATCTTACATGTACCTGAAATTCAGGATGCTTTTCCGTTCTGTCCTGGAGAAATACTTTTATCGTATGTGTTTGATCATTTAGGCTGTGCTGCCAATCTCCCGAGCCGTCTTTGGGTTTTTCTTTTGAATTAAGATAACTATATCCAATCCAGCTTTTTAATCTCCGGATTATTTCACCCTGGTACTGGAAATCAAAACCATAGGCATAACCTTCCATTGAATTTGTTCCAAGATAATGTATCTGCAGATTCTCAATATTGTAAGGAATTAAATCATCCATTTTTTTATAAAAAATTTCTAACTGGTATTTCTGTTTCGGCTTTGGTCTGTATTCCCATCCGGCTATATAATGAGCGGCTTTTTGAGATATCAGTTTTGTATTTGCCGGGGGAGGATTATTTCTTAATTCATATGCAGAAGGGGGCTGATAATAATAACCATAATTTAAATTAAATGTGTGTTTAGGTGAGGGAGTATAAAACAACAATATTCTAGGGCTGACTAAAGTTTCATTTGAATAAAAATATTTTAAAATTCTTGCACCGGCATTTAAGGTTAAGTCCTGGTTAAAAGTAATCTGGTCAATGATATAACCAGCGATCGAACGAAAAGTATAGTGCTGATTTAAATTAGTTGAAATAGGAGTCTCTAATGCAGAATCCTGGCCGGTCTCAAAAGTTCTTTCATTTGTATAGCTCTTCATGTCAGAATAGGTAAAGTCGATACCGGATTCAATAGAATGAATTCCTGCAGTATAATTTAAAGACGGCTTAATTTCTGCAGAATAGATATCCAGTCTATCATCGGCATATTCAAATCTGCTTTTTAAATAGTGCTTTACTCCTGTTTTGTAACGGACATCGGGCAGAAAATAGGAATCCGCGGTGAGAGCAGTATTATCTGTTTCAGTATCATTATAATAATCGGCTGCGAGTGTGAAGACCAGGTTTTTATTCAGTATGCTATTATATTTAATACTGTAAAATCCATTATTGAAAGAATAATTACGGGAACCGTCAAATTGAAATAAGACCTGGTCTACGTAAAAATAATTACCGTAATTTCCCTGCCAGCTTTCCGGCTGAAGCTTGTATTTATTCCTGCCGTATATGGCCAAAAGGTCAATGTATGAATTATTATTGATATTATATCTGGAATACAACTGAAAATCAAAAAATTCAGGTTTATATATTCCTTTTCTCTGAAGTGACTGCCCCAATAAAGCCGGATATGAATATCTTACCCCTGTTATCCAGGATAAAGGACCTGATTTTTTTGACAATGTAGCTGAAAGGTTTAATAAATTAGCTGTAGATGACAAAGAAAGAGAATCGTTTTCCGGTACTAAATAATTTACATTTAATGCAGATGAAATCTTATCACCTAAATTTGCCGGGAAACCGCCTGGGAAGAATTGCATATCATTTACAAAATTCTGATTAATTATAGATTGATTTTCTTCCAGTCCTTCTTTTATTAAAAGCGGTCTGTGAATTTCAAATCCGTTCAAGTAAATAAGATTTTGATCATAGTTCCCGCCTCTTACATTGTAGCCACTCGATAACTCGTCGTTTGAAACAACACCGGGCATTATTTTTACACTTCTCAGGACATCAGAAAAAATTGTGGGCATCTTTTCAATATTGTCTTTTTCGATATTCTGCACTACTCCCGATGAGGGATATTTTTCACCAGTGACATTAACTTCACCCTGGTTTATAAGAGAAGGGGAGAGCTTAACATTAAAATCATATTTGTTTTTAGACAGAGTTACAGAAATTATTTTGCTTTCAAACCCAACATAACTGAACTTTATTTTGTAAACTCCCGGTTCAAGCTGAAGATTAAAATTACCGGCTGAGTCTGCAGCTGAGCCAATATTCTCTGAAATAATAAGAATATTAGTGTTAGCCAGAGGAGCATTTGTAGTGCTGTCTCTTACGGTTCCTGAAATGATAAATTTTGTCTGGGAAAAAGTAATAGTTGTAAGAAAGAAAAAACTGATGACTGCAAATCTCATTGTAATCCCGTCTAAATTAATCGCAGTAAAAAGATTATAGAATTCTCCCTTATAATTTTTTGGTAATCAAATAAAAGTTATTAATTCTATTTTATCAAGTCAATTTCCGGTGAAATTAAAAATGAAAAATTAGTAATTAAAATTTTTTTTAGTAATTGGACCCAAATTATAAAGCTTTGACCTTTGATTTTTGACTAATGACTTGAGAATGAGAATATTTTATGGTTTTTTAAGGTTGAAGACTTTTGAGATTATCCTAAAAATATTTATTTTTGGTTTCCATTTTTTATATGGAATACGGGCAGATAGCTCAGTCGGTAGAGCAAAGGACTGAAAATCCTTGTGTCGGCGGTTCAATTCCGTCTCTGCCCACCAACACTAAGTGATTACGAAACAAAGGGTTAGAAGCCTCTCACACAACTGAGAGGCTTTGTTGTTTTAAAGGAGTTACAACAAGTTTTACAACAAAATTGCAGATTAATTGCAAAAATCAGTCATGTTTTTCTGTTTCAACCTTCCAGTCGATTGTATCTAATATGTCTCTTAAATCGTTAAGGTTATTCATCTCTAAAACATCACGTGTTATATACCATTCTTTAGTTGTAATGTCGTCTTCATGACTTAGCAGTGTTTGAATGATTTTTGCGGGGACTTTCTTTTCTTTAGCCAACAGTGTAGCAAAAGATTTTCTGAAGGCTGTTAATGGATACCGTTTAGATATTAATTTTTTATCATATAAATCTTTGATATGCCGTGTCCAGAATGAAGGGGTAGTATTCCGGGTATACATCGGAAACCAGAGACCATGCGGCTTTGCTCCCATTTCGATTAAAAGTTTTTCAAGCTCAATATGAATCGGAAACTTAAAATGTCTTTTACCTTTTACGTTGTCGGCTAAGATATAACCGAACTCGAAATGAGTATCTTCCCACCGTTGAATTGTTAATGTCGACGGCCGGAATCCGGTCAACATAGTCGCATAAACGAAATGGTACTGATGAACGACATCCTGGTTGCTTGCTTTAGTACGTGACTTAAAATAATCTAAAATAATTTTAACATCATTATACGGTATAACAACCGGTTTGCCTTTCGGCGCTTCTTTGCGCTGAATGAAATTCTGCTCAACAAATTTTTTAGCAGCAAAAAACTTAAATAAAGTATGAAAGTTTCTTGAATGTTTCGCCAGTGTTGCCTCTTTATTTCCACGGCGCATACGGTTAGCGTAAAATTTTGCGATATGCGTTTCTTCTATCATGTTAACGTATAAATCGCCGTTGACCTCTTTAAAGTATTTTACTGTGTTCTCTAATTCTTTTATTGCACCTTCTGACAACGGTTTTTTATTTAGCAGCCGGTAGGCAGTATATAATTTTACCCCTTCGTCTAATTTTATTTTAGCGTTTAATTTATTACCCTTCAGCTTGTCGAGCTTATCCTTTAATAATCCTGCCTTTTTTTCTTTAACCAATTCTTTGGCTTCTTTGCGGCCTTCCCGGTTATCTTTTAACCCGGTTGCACGAGTACGCTGGTGTCCGTTTTCACGGAATACCAGGTATAACATTCCTTTGATTGGTCTTATTGATACCGAACTCATATTAATTGTCCGAGAATTTCATTACACCCTTAGCAAGTGCCATTTGCAAAATATAATAATCTTCAACCCTGTCCAGGCCGTCAAGCCGGAATTTTTTGTTTAAGTCCGGCAGGTCTTTTTTAGGTGTGGCAAAGGTCTCGTTTGTTTCGTTTCTGGCTTCGAGCAGGTGAGCCAGTAAATTATTTATTTTATTCTGGTCAACGGTTCTGTATTTGATATGCTCCATTATATGCCCTCGTTTGTTTGTTATAGTGGTTTGTGTATCGCAGAGACCTTATATATAAAAAATATATCACTGCGTTTTATTACCTCTGGTGTTTCCTCTGAAATAAGTACGATACTGTCTTCAAGTTCAGTATAACGACCTATCTTAAATGTTTCATTTTTGAGAACGCAGGCTGCTACATTTCCATTTCTAAGAACAGCCGTTGTGTCTATTAAAAGTTTATCCCCTTCATTTATCAATCCGTGCAATACGTTGACTTGTGATATGTAGACATAGCATGACTCTTTCGGCTTTGAGTATTCAAAATAAGCCACTTCCGCATTATCAATGCGCATTATTTCTTCTCCTGATATTAGTTTGGTTGATACGGGGTAGGCTTCCAGCTTAACCGAACCCTTTACGTCATTTTTATCGGATTTTCTGTAATACCGTAATTGGTTTCGGCCGTTATCCTCAATCACAATGCCAAGAGCATCTTCAAGCTTTTGAATAGTTTTTTGCTGCGGATGTTTTGTCTTTCCGGTTTTCAAATTTGAAATTATAGAATTTGGTATGCCTGTCTCATTTTCCAGGTCGAGTGAAGATTTTCGAAAATCACGCATTAGTGCGGTGATTAGTTCCCTCCATGTCTCCATATACTTTTTTGAGAATCTCTAAATTCTCAACTCCTCTTTATTTATATAAAAAATAATTTGCTTTTTTTAGTGCTATTATTGACATTCTCTAAACCTCTCATTATTTTTACAATTAAATATGAGAATATCGAGAACTATTTGTCCCAATTACCGTATTAAATTTAAGAAGTTTAGAGAGAAAATCAAGTGAATAATGATAGAATATTGGAAGAATTGAGAGAAATTAAGATAATTTTAGCCACTCAACAGGTAAATAACTTAGAAGAATTATCGCTTCATAAAACATCGAGGCTATTACATAAGAGAGCCGAAACAATTAAAAGTCTGGTAAAAGCCGGAGAGATTCAAGCCTTAGTCGATTTTGACGAGGACGGAAAAGAAATTTACAAGTTCACACCCGCACATATAAAAGAATATCAGGATAATAGGATATACGAACCGGTCAGCATGGGAGAGCGGTTGGTCAGAAGAAGGAGCGCATAAGAAATTCTCAACTAAAAATAACAGAGGAGATATAAATGGATATAATTTCGAAACTGTGCTTAGTCGCAGGCGGTTTTTTAATAGGAATCGTGTTCGGCATTGCAGCAGATTACCTTAACAGCCGTATGAAAATCAAAGCTCTCAGAAACCAGATAATAAGAGAGCGTATAGATAACGGTTTTAGGTTTGACAAGCTGTTGAACGAACATGAGGCATATAAAACGAGGACGCAGGCGAGCAACCCACGTCCTCACATTTATTCGTTAAACAAACAAACGAACAAACGAGCGAAAGGAATATAAAAAAATGGCAAATTTAATGCAACTTAGCTTCGAGTTCGAAAACGTGCTCCAAGCTATCAGGGACAACGAAGGGGAAATCACACCGGAACTTTCTATTCAATTAAGAGAAGCTGAGACGTTAGTCTTGCAGAAAATCGATAATGTTGGTTTTCATGTAGTCCTGCAGGAATCAAAAATCAATGGATTAAAAAGAATCCGTGATAATGTAACCAGGCAGATTAAATCAGAACAGCAGGAACTTGACGGATTAAAAAAATGGTTAGCAGCGCCAGTCAGACAATACGGTACTCATAACAACCCTAAAGGTAAAAATTATGCTTCGAAAGTTTTAGCCGGTGAGGTTGTTAAGATAAAAGATATTTCGAAGAAGGTCTTAATTTACGATGCAGAGAAAGTGCCCGACGAATATAAGAACGCAATCCTAACGATTACTATTCCATTTGATAAGCTGCAGGAAATTTTCAAAGACCATAAAAGCGATATTTATAAATTTCTGAATAAATATTCAGAGCTTCAAAAAATCGTTGTTGACGAGAGTAAAATAAATGTTAACACCGAAGGAGTCGGGGAAGAATGGAAATACAACGTAAGTTTTCTCGGACTCAGTGAAATCAAAAAACAAACAAAGGAGCAAAAATGAACGAGCAGGCTTTAACAAAACCGTCCAACGGAAGGGTGAGCGCCTTAGCCGTTGTTGACGAAAACAACAGTGCTGTGCAGTATTATCACAATGCCTCAATGCTGAAAATTACGGAGGAAGAAGCTAAAATTTTAGACGAACCTATTAACGAAATGGATATTGAAATCAGGCCGGACGGTCTGATATATCCCCCTCAGGTTTATTGGAGAGACAAGCTAAATAAAGCTTTTGGACGCGGGCAGTGGGCTTTGATTCAGCACGCAGTTACAAAGGACACGGCAAAAAACAAATTATACTTTGACGGTTCTTTATTTATTCGGAGCTGTTTTGTTTCCCGTGCCATTGGCGAACAGGAATATCATGAGAACAATCCTTTGCAAAGCTGGGGAAGCGCTTATGAAGGCGCTAAGTCCGATTGCCTGGGAAGGAACTGCAAGGATTTAGGAATCTTCAAAGAACTTTGGCAGCCTAATTTTGTGAGGGAATGGGTTCAAAAATACGGCGTTAAGGTTTTTGTAAAGGTTAAAAAAAGAGGGAGCGATAAAGAAGAAACTGCAGTGCAATGGCGACGAATCGACAGTCAGCCGTACTGGAATGAAAAAGGTATTGTCCCCGATTCACCGAATAAACCAGGCAGTTCTAATCAAACTACCTCTAATAATAAGAAAAGCCCGCAGACGCAAAATACGAAAGACTCAGACCAAAATAATATGACCGCTCAAAAGAAAATGACCGATAAAGAAATTAAGGACGAGCTAAAAAAACTGGCTAAAACTGATAACGGTTTGAATGACTTAAGGATTTTATACAACCGGGTTGCCAAAACTAATTTGAAGCAGTATGAAAAACTTAAAAACGAGTTTACAAAGACCAGAGAAAGCATCGAGAAAAACAGAGCCAAAAAAACGGCTGAAAATAACACTGATGATATCCAGGAAGCGGACTTCGAAGATATCGTTGACGAAGTTAAAAAAGAGCAGTTCGATGCTTTGACAGATACGATAAAAGCGCTCGATATAAAAATGTTTGAGCGGGGTGACTGGAAGTCAATAGAAAAGCTTATCGATGATATTAAAAATTATACGGACAAGCAGGTTTATGCAGACTTTTATTGTAAGAAGCTGCAGGAGTTAGGCATTAAAAGCCATAGGCCGAATATCAAGGGTGTGGAATTATCGATATAAAAATAAGAAAGAACAAATGAGCAAAACGGATTTAATTAAAGAGCATCTTGAAAAACATAAAAAAATCACGTCTTGGGAAGCGATAAAGCTTTACAGAGCTACCAGACTAAGCGGAATTATTTATAATCTAAGGAAACGTGGTGTTAACATTCATTCCACAGAGCATAAAGGTGATTATGCCGTATACACTTTAGTTGAGGAGCCGGTGTAGTGGAACAGGGCTGGATTACTTTACATAGAAAATTGCGGGAACACTGGTTATGGAAGGAATCGAAACCTTTCTCTAAGCTTGATGCGTGGATAGATATTTTACTGGACTGCAATCACGAAGATAAAAAAGTGAACATAGGCAATGAGTTGTTTGTATGCAAACGGGGTCAGTCCTTTAAAAGTCAGCTTACCTGGGCGAAACGCTGGGGATGGAGCAGGGGAGCAGTCCAGCGTTTCTTCAAGCTGCTCGAATCTGATTCAATGGTCGAACTGGAAACGAACAACAAAACGAGCATCTTAACTGTTTCAAATTACAATACTTACCAGGATGTCCGGGCATCAAATGAGCATCAGATGAGCATCAAACGAGCACCCGATGAGCATCAGATGAGCACAAACAACAATGATAACAATGTAAACAATGATAACAAAGATACGTTGCATCCTTCAGATGGCAACGAAGCCGGGAAGAATATATTTATCGAGGACAGCGTTGAATTAAGAATGTCAAAGTATTTATACAGCTTAATTACTAAACGCAATCCTAAACATAAAGAACCTAACTTCCAGTCTTGGGCTAAACATATAGACCTGCTTTTAAGAGTTGACGAGCGGGACTTAAAAGAAGCCGTGAAAGTGCTGGAGTTTTCGCAGACTGATTCGTTTTGGCAGAATAATATTCTCTCAACTAAAAAGTTCCGGGACAAGTACGACCAGTTAAAATTAAAAATGGAGTCAAACAAACATGTTAAATATGGAAATTGCAGTAACGGAAGTTACAAAAAACTTGCTAAGGGAGAGACAGACCCATACGAGCTTGCAGACTATCTCAGGCAAATCTATAAAGCCGAAGAAGGAGAGTAAACCGTCTTTTGTCAAGGGTGAACTTGCCGGGCATTATGCACAAACAGACCTGGAATATGCGTTCGTTTTAGCCGCAATAAAAACCATTGCAGCTTATAAAATGATTGACATATCCGTACAGACAACCGAAGCGTGGTATTTGGAAATGTTAAGGCAGGGCTGGACGAAAACAGAGTTCTTAAAAAGAGTTGAGGCTATCAAAAAAGCAGAGGTTTACAACCGGATAGACTGGAGCGACTGGTTAAAAACTGAAACCGTTTATACCAGGGCAGAACTTGAAAGGATGTTCAGAGACAGGAATAACAAGCAGATTCAGCAGGGTCAAAGGCTGTTAGAATTAATGGAAAAGGGCTACATCTTAACTGAGGAAGAAAAAACTGCCTGCAGGCTTGCGGCCTCTAAAGCAATCGAGTTCGAATTTAGCAGGCAGAGAGCAGAAGCTATCCAGGAAACAGAAGATAATTTTAAAGCAAAAAAGCGCCGTGAGATAGCAATTAAAAAAACAGCGATTATGAAATTGGACAACAGCCAAAGACATGCGCTTAATTTCGAATTAACAGAGCAGGGAATTTTGACAGAGTGTAAAACCTCTCAGGAGCTTCATATTCAGATTAAATACTTAGAGTATTTCGCAAATTTAATACCGGCTGAAATCTTAAATAAATATATGCCGGAATCAAACAAACAAACACAGGAGTAAAACATTATGGCAACTAACATCAATGTTGTAGTTATCGAGGGGAATCTTGCAAGAGACCCGCAGATAAGAAATATAGGCGACAACGGAAATTCAGTAGCAAACTTTACGGTAGCCGTTAACCGCTCTTATAAATCTAACGATAACTGGATGGATAAAACAGCTTGGGTAAACGTAAAAAAATGGAATCCGTCCGATCACCTGCAGGATAACATGAATAAAGGTTCTCACGTTATAGTAGAAGGCAGCCTGGAAACCGAAGAATGGGACGACAAGGATGGAAATAAAAAATCCCGCATGGTCGTGAACGCTTCCAGGATTAGACTAATCACCAAGAAAGAAGCATCAGAAGGCAACCAGGACAGTGTCTATGATGAAAGCGTGGACGAGGACGAAGACTTACCATTTTAAAAGGAGTTGACTTAATGCTTACATTCAAGACCCCCGAATCACTCGATGAAGCTGATAAAAGAATAGAAGGCTTGATACAGATTTACGATACAATCACTTTAGACTTATCGTGTAAGAACCGAACCGATAAACTCGGCAGGAGGTTAAGGCCGTACTCTTACCACGAATGGAGACAAAGGGCTTTACATTCATTGAACAGAACCTTGACGGAACTGAGATTCCTTAAGACCTGGAAAGAGCAGAAAATCAGGGATTCGGTTCATGAAGATGAGACAGGAGACCTGCTGTTAAAAGCTTACAGGATAATTAATAAACACCCTGCTATCGAAAACGCTGACGCTGAAAAGTGGGAAGATATTAAGAACTATGTTGAAGAATGGTTACTATGCGGCGGGTTATAAAAACTAAAGTGGGAGCTATTCAGGGAGCGCTTGAAAAAGCGTTCCCCGATAAAACGCCCACTGCTATTAAAATCATGCTAAACGCTTGGGAAGTTATCAAGACCGAGCTTGCAAAAAAGAAAGACGAAGAAATACTTAAAATCATAAAGGAGTCAAACGAACAATGAGCAATAAAATAACATTAAACACGGCAGAACATAAGACTGGGCTTGAAGGAAAAGAGCTTACCGCAGCCTATGAAGATAAGTCACCGCAGGAAATTTTCGGCGAGAATAGAGCTAATACTTTTAATGAGCTGATATTACGGTGTCACAGGAACGCAGTCGAAAAAGGATTTTATGAAGGCCGGTTCTCCATGATGGAAAAACTAATGCTTATTATTTCTGAAATCGGAGAAGCTATGGAAGCCGACAGGTGTAATAATCATGCTATGCTGCAAACATTCAGAGATATGGAAATGCAATTAATGGATAAAAGGTTTCCGGGGATATTTGAATCATATATCAAAAACTCTTACGAGGACGAGCTTGCTGATATTTTTATCCGGCTTGCTGATTTAGCAGCATACAAAAAAATATACATTTTAACAGGCAGAAAGTTTCAGGCTAACAGAAGCCTTTACAGGGAGTTAAAGGTATCCGAGCGCTTATTTATCCTGACAAAAGACGTTGCCAAAATACATCAGTCCAATTTATTTATCGAACTGCAGCAAAACTTCACGAGGGCATTCGGCGATATTTTCAGTATTTCAGGCTTACAAAATATACCGCTTGGTGTTTATATCAACCTAAAAATGAAATACAATGCTATGCGTCAGCACAAACACGGGAAGGAATATTAAAAATGAAGCAGAGACGGAAACCGGAAGCGCCGGAAATCGAGGCATCGGTTCTCGGCGCTATGATGATTGACAGTGAAGCCGTCCCGAAAGCTATTGAGTTACTTACTGCAGGAAGTTTCTCTGATAATAAGCATCAGATTATTTTCAGATCTATGGTTCGCCTTTTTAACGAAGGTGAGCCGGTTGACACCGTGACAATGTATGATGAAATTAAAAAGAGAGAACAGTTAGAGGACATAGGCGGAGCTTTATACTTAAGTCAATTATCTCAAAACATTTCGAGCGCTGCTAACATCGAGTATCATGCAAAGATACTGCTTGAGAAAGAAATCTTAAGGCAGTTGATAGACAACTCCATTGAGATAGCAGAGAGCGCTTACGAAGGAAAGCAGGACGCTTTTGATATCCTGGATACGGCAGAGCAAAAAATATTTGATATAACAGAAACTCATCTTAAGAAATCTTTTACCGGAATGGACAAAGCTGTTAAGGACGCACTGGATTATATCGAGACCATTCACTCTAAAAAAGACAAAAAGTTTGCAGTGCCGACAGGTTTTTATGAACTGGATAATATTTTAGGCGGCCTTCAAAAAACTGATTTTATCATATTGGCAGCAAGGCCGAGTATCGGTAAGACTGCTTTCGCCTTGACGCTAGCTCGAAATGCAGCAATAGATTTTAATATTCCGGTCGGAGTGTTCAGCCTTGAAATGTCAACCCTTCAGTTAACTATGAGAATGATTTGCGCAGAGGCGAGAGTTTCAGCGCAGCTTGTAAGAACCGGCAAGCTTCCAAAGGAAGACGGTTCACGTTTGATGCACGGAGCAGCTAAAATATCACAGGCTGAAATTTTTGTGGACGACACACCGGCTCAAACAGTCCTGGAAATTCGGGCAAAAGCCCGCAGGTTAAAGACAGAGCATAATATCGGGATGATTATCATTGACTACATACAGCTAATGAGAAGCGCACATAGAGGAGAAAACAGGGAGCGTGAAGTTTCTCATATATCCAGTTCTTTAAAGGCTTTGGCAAAAGAGCTTAACATTCCGATTATCGCCTTAGCACAGCTTAACAGAGCAGTTGAAATGAGAAACGATAAAAAACCGCAGTTATCAGACTTAAGAGAGTCGGGTTCTCTGGAACAGGATAGTGACGTTGTCTTGTTTTTACACCGGCCCGAGTTTTACGGAATTACATACGATGCAGAAGGGAATAACCTGGAAGGTGTTGCAGAGGTAATTATCGGAAAACATCGGAACGGCGGCACGGGAGAAGTCCAGCTGGCATACATGAAAGAATATACTCGCTTCGAGAACCTTGCGCACTATGATGTTAATCCTTACGAAATTGATAGAGAATATGCACAAACAGAGGACGTGATTTAATGGTGAAGATACCTAAGAAAAACTTATTTCCGCACATTCCGAGAAAGTGTGACATTATGAGGGAAGAAAAATACCTTGAGAGTCTGAAAAAACGCAGAGAGAAATCTTTGGAGCAGAAAATTAAGTCGAAAAAAAATAACAAAACGAAGGTTAAAAAGTTAACAGCGAAACAGGTTGAGGCTGTTTGGTCTGAGATAATAAAAATCAAAGCCGGTTATAAGTCCGAGCTGTCCGGCACACCGGCTCAAATTTCATCGAAGACCGGTAAGCCGGTTGGTTTGCAGTCTCACCATATTGCAGGAAAAAGAAATTACTGGTTAAGATTTAATCTTGAGAATGGTATTTGTCTCACCGCCTTTTCAGAGCACTTGCACGGAGTACATGCAAGCGACCCGCCGACATCACTTAAATATCACAGAATGATTTTAAGCAGGGTAGGTATGGAGCGCTGGAATAAATTATTAAAATTAAAATACAATCCGCCGGAGCAGAAGAAAACGCTGCAGGAGTGGTACGAAGAATTAACAAAAATATTACAGGAGTTAAAAAATGGACAGACGAGTTATAACAAATACAACGGGCAGGAAGCTGATGGACGACCCAGACAGAAAAGTGCCTGATGAACTGTTTCATCCGTTTTATGATTATACGGATAACGCAATAGGACAGGAGACCAGACCGAAGTATTTATATATTCCAAAGGTTCACAAGTTAACAGGTAAAAATCACGGGAGCGAAGCGAGCAAACAGGTATTTAATAAAATCAGAAACCAGGTTGAAGCAAGAAAAAATAATAAGACCGAAAATATAAAACTGCGCGCTAATCATCAGGACACTAAAACGCTGTTTGAGGAAGCCGATGTTTATACAGGAAGCTTTGAGTTCGATTTTATGTAGAATCTTTTAGTCCTAACATTTTATAGGTGGAATTAAGCTTCCGCAATTTGTAGCTTAAGTTACAGATAGTATGATAACATCAGGAGAGAAGTTGAGCGAAGCAAACGAGCGATTAACAGCAGACAAATTTAGTGAAGACTTTTTGACTTTCTTAGCCGAGCATGGATTGGTTGACGATTATGTTATCAGGGATTACCGAATACGCAGAGAATACCAGAGATTGACTGAACAAGAAGGTTTACCGAAGCTGCAGGCACATGAAATGCTCGCTGAGAAATATTTTATGACTGTTAAGAATATACAGCGGATTACTTATAAGATAGGAAATTTTAAGACAAGTCCTTTTTTAGATACTCAGCAGTAAAGGTTTTTCTACTATATACCTCCTATATATGTCTCCTATAAAATAAAAGCCTGCGGTATAAAAATAGCGCAGGCAATTCCTAAAAAAAATAACGAATAAAATGTTTTATCCTTGACAACTTGTCAAGGTAATATTATATTTACATTCAACAAACAAACAAACTAAATAAAAAAACAAAGGAGCAAAAAATGTCACTTATCCAGGGCATCACTGAAAAAAATCCCAAAGGTTATCCAGTCGTAAAAGAGCCGACCGTAGACAGCTACAAAGGCAATCCAATTCTTTATTTACCAATGACCGAAGATGGTTCGTTTCCGTTTTCGTTCGGTGTCTCTAAGGCGAGAGCGATACTTGAGAACCTGGACGCAGTCAAAGAGTTTATCAGAATGAACGAGGGGAGTTAACATGAATTACAAAGAATTATACGAAGCAGCAGTCGATGAGCTTAAATACTTATCTAAATACTTCCGAATGAACGGTGTGAAAAGGGACGAGAGTCCCTTCACATATCTTCTTACCAATACAGCGCTTGTTCAGGTTAAAAACAGTATTGAATCACTCAAAGACATGGAGAGAGAGGTATCAGCATGAAAGAATTAAAAATTAAAATTTATACGAGTTATTGGGGAAATCTTAAGAAACTTAGAGAGAACGACATATTTCCGGTGGGTATTTCACGGTATCCCCCCAGATACGTTAAAGGAGTTATTTCAGATAAAAGACTTGCGCCTTACGGCAACATGTTAAGGATGCCGAGAGAAAAATTTGACCCGATGTATCAGGAAATTTTAAGCAAGGTTAACGTGTATCAATTCATTGAGAACCTTGAAAAAATTTCAGAAGGCAAAGACGTTGCTTTATTATGTTTCGAAAAGCCTGGAGACTATTGTCACAGAACAGCAGTCGCAGAATGGATTGAAAAGAACACAGGTATAAAAGTTCACGAATACGGCTTTGAACCAGAACCAGATCCGACGCCTGAGCAGTTAGACATGTTCGGAGAGGACGGTGAGGAATGAGTCTTGATGATTTGAGAACCTGGTCGACAGAAGAACTGTTAAACGAGCGTGAGGTCTTGGTCGAGAACATCGACGAGTACCAATGTTTCGGTAAAAACGATTTAAGAATGTTAAACATGATAACATACGAGCTGTTGCGGAGAAGGGAGGGCGAAGATGATTAAAATAGGAACTCAAAAAATGTTAGTTACACCTTGTCTCGGAAATCCTGGCGGTACTATTGGAGTTTGTTATGAAGTGTATGAAAGGCAGCCGATGGGTATAGACCGTAACGACGATAGAACCGGTTACAGCTTTATATTTCCAAACGGCAGGTACGATGGATTCAGCACAGAAGAAACTGAAATGTTCTTCGCGCCGTACGAAGGCTTTGTTCCATCTTGCGGTGATTACGAGTTTAAACATGTTAACAGGCTTGTGACAGATTTTGCAAAAGGCTATTTCGATATGGCGTTAAAATATGGCTGGATAAATTTTGGAGTGAAAAGTTGAGAAAGTAAAAATCAGAAAAAAAATTTCATAGATACTCTTGCAAAAAATATATAATTAATATACATTGCAAAGAGGGTTTTCAGGGGCAAGTATTCAAAGTTAATCAATCTTCTTTTGCCTATTATTATATTTGAGAGGTCGGGTGGCTTTCAATCCTATTGGATTTCTGGGATTGAATTACTGCCAAAACTCCTCTGATTTCCGGCCTCTCTTTTTTATAATTTTCTCTCTCTGAACCCATCCCCATAATAAAGTCCCTAAGTAGTTATGCTGCTTGGGGATTTTTTTTGAACTCCTATTCATTTATAGGATTACAAGACCAAGAAATATTTTTAATTTTACAACGAATGAAATTTGAAGCTGTTAACATGGTTTTAAGATAAAATTTAACCCTGCGGGGTCGTCTAATTGGCAGGACGCTTGGTTTCTCAGCCAGGAAATGTTTCAAACGGTTCGAACCCTACCCCCGCAGCAAATTATTTAATGAGCATAGCGGCTTTGTGTTAGCAGCGCAAGCCGCTTTTTAGTTTACAAACAAACGGGCAGAGCATGATAGTACAATTAAATAAAATATTTTTAGGGAGCGCCGCATCAGAACACAGAAAATATTTAGCAGATGTTTTAAAATATTTCAAAAAGCAAGGTTATAAAAAAGTTACCATTCCGGCGGTTGGTGTGTTCGGTCTTGCGAAAGCCGCTATAGTCGCAGGGTTTAAGCCTAAGCAAATTTACACTTCCGATATTTCGCTGTTTTCCTCTGTCTTAGGTTATTTCTACAGCGGCAAGAAACTCGACACACTGCCAATTAAACAGGATATAACAGACACGCTTAACAGGCAGTATGAGACCGAAGCGGAGAAAGCCGCAGACTTAATACTCTTAATCAAATTAAATCAGTTGGATACTAATAAATATTATCAAGAAGTTATTTACGATGATATTGCCGGAAACTTCGGGTCTTATGTTAAAAAAATGGCAGCGCAGCTTAACGAGCTTAAAAAACCTTACGAAGGAATTAATTACGAAATAAAAGATTTATGGAAAGAGCTAAAGGACGATGCCGGTGTTATCGTGCTGAATCCGCCGGTTTACAAAGGCGGTTATGAAAAATTATATAATAAGGCAGAGGAGTTTATAGGTTTTGATAACGGCATTAAACAGTTCGACCACAAGTTAGAGTTTGAAAGTTTATACGCAGCCAGCAGGGATATAAGCACTCCGATAATTTTAATGAGCCATGACAGCAAAGGCGTTGACAAAAAAGATATTGTCTGCGCAGTTGAAAAGGGGGGCGGTCTTTACGAGTCTTGGGTTGTTAACAAAACTTCTTACCTGGAAGGCTACCAGGATAATGTTAAAATTATTTACAAAAAAGTTAACGAGCTGAAAGGCTTAAAAGCTCCGGTTATGGTTGACGCTGATGAAATCACAGAAGATTCCAAAATCAGTTTTAAGCAGGTTAAAAAAGAAGTCGGTCTGTATTATCGGGACTTATTTGCGCACCGGTTAGGTAATACGATGGCTGAGATTTATTTGTTTATGCTTATTGACGGGAAAGTGTTTGGAACGATAGGTCTTCATGCAGCAGAGCTTCGCAGGCTTACCAGCAATTATATTTTCGAAGTGTTCGGGTTTAACGCTCCTCTCAAAAAATATCCCCGTGTTAACAGGTTAATGATGATGGCGATTACATCGAAAGAGTTCGGCGAGTGGCTGGAAAACTCAAGGATACTTGGAAACAAAAATGCTATTTATGATTTACGTGGACTGAAAACAACATGCTTATCCAAGTACCGGAAAGTGAAATTAAATAATGGAATACTGAAGGTAAAAAAGCGTGAGAAGATGCCAAACGATTTATATAAAATTTTATATGTCAAGGAATGGTTTGACAGGACTTATCAGGACTGCGTAAAAATTTATTTATCAGAATTAACAGGAAAAGAATAATATGGAAAAAGTTTTAGAGCTTGGTCAGGGAATCGCTATTTACAAAGTTCATATTGACGAAGTAAGGGAGCAGGACAAAAACGCACGTGTTATGTCAACGAAGAAGTTTGACAGGTTGACACAGAATATTAAAAAAGACAAGCGCCTTGAAAGCCTGCCTTTGTGCTCATTTACGGACGGAAGCCATGAAGCTTTGCAGATTATTTCAGGACACCACAGGATTAGAGCCTGCCGGGTTGCCAATGTCCTGGAATTTCACGTCATGGTTATCGAAGAAAGTCTATCACGAAATGAAATCGTTGCTAAGCAGCTTGCGCATAATGCTTTGTCAGGCAAGGACGATGCGCAGCTATTAAAAGAGCTGTATGATTCAATCGATGATTTGGAAGCGAAGCTGGAGTCCGGCATTACAAACGAGGATTTACAGTTTGATGCTAACGTGATGCTTGACGAGGCACAGGTGAATCTGGATTATCAGGTGATTTACCTTTTATTCTTCCCCGCTCAAAAGAAAACCTTTGACAATGTGTTAAAGACTCTTGAGGACAACATGGGAACTTACGTTTCCGAGCTTAAACACTTTGAAGATTTTAAGAAATCCGCTCAAAAAATTGCTAAGGAAGAAGATGTTAGAAATGTATCCGGTATCGTTCAGAAAATGTGCGAAGTGGTTAACGAGTATTACGGCAAGCCGATAGATGAAACGGAGTTTAACAGACGTGTATCGTTCAGAGTGACTAATGAGACTTACGAAGCCTGGACAGAATGGAAGGAACGGCTTAAAAAGTATCACGGCATAAATAACGAATCAAAGTTTTTCGAGTTTGCATTGGCAGAAGCTTTGAACACACCCATAGAGGGTCTTCAATGAAAAAATTTAGATATGCGTTGTTGGTAGGCTGTTATATATTCTTTGACACTTTGTATAAGCTGCAAAGTCAGAGCATCGAGGAATTGCGGAGGGCTGAGAAAATGAGGAAAAAAGCTGTCTCGCTCGGCAATATTAAAGTAGATGTTTGGAATGGAAGGGTAATGAATTGAAACCGGAGGAAATGAAATCGAGAGCTTTTTATATAAAAACATTTGACCGGGAGGAAATCGTTTTATCGGAGAGCAGTATTACGGCGGTTGCTTCTTTCCGGGTGTTAACAGGCTGTAAGCATCCGATTTTAGAAATGTACGAGATACTGGAAAAAATCGAACCATCGGGTAATGGCGAAAACGAAGTATAACGAGGATTTTCCTCTTTTGGCTGAAGGGTACGCAAGGCAGGGACTAACCGACGAGCAGATTGCTCATAATCTTGGAATCAGTCACGATACGTTTTACCGTTACATGAAAGAACATGAGGAGTTTAGCGAAGCTGTTAAAAGAGGTAAGAGACCGGTTGACATTGAAGTGGAAAACGAATTATTAAGGTTGTGTCTTGGTTTTGAGTCTACAGACAGAGTAGTTGAATACTACCCGCCTTCACCGGACGGTTCTCCGCCGGAAGTGAAATCCACAAAACTTATTAAAAAACATGTTGCCGGTGATATTAGAGCGATTCAGACCTGGCTTTATAACAGGAAACCCAAAGAATGGAGCAACCGAAAACAAATTGATATTAAGGGGACGATTGAGCAGCGTGTTAACGACATGACACCGGAAGAAAGGGAGCGGAAGTTAATCGAGCTTAAGGAGAAAATGCAGAAAGCCAATAAGCGGCTTGCGCAAATTAATAAGATTCAAGACAAGATGAACGCAGAGGACGCTGTAATTATTTCTGAGCATACGAATAAATGAGCAAAGCTTTACAAGCTGTTTACCAGCTGTCAGACGACGACGTTGAGTATTACGATGCACTTCTGGTACAAAAGCAGATTGAAGCGGCCAGAGAAGACTTTTACTCGTACTGTCAGTATCTGGACGAGGAGTTTTTTTCCGATGCAAAGCCTCATCTTGAAATAATTGCTTTGGCTTTACAGCTTGTCGAGCGTGGTATCATCATAAAGCTTATGTTATCACTCCCGCCGAGAGCCGGAAAGTCCTATATAGTTTCTTTGTTCGTTTCCTGGTTAATCGGAAAATATCCGCAGGACACGATAATGAGAAATTCATACGGTGATAGTCTTGCAAAGAAATTCTCAAGAGATATCAGAAATTTTATTGAACACCCGAAATATATAAAAGTCTTTCCTGGTGTCGAGCTTCAGAGAGACCACAATGATGTGAGCGATTGGGCTGTGGTTCAGGCAAAACAGTCAACTTACTTTTGCGCCGGTGTCGGAGGAAGTATAACGGGTAAAGGCTGTAACCGTGTTGCGATACTTGACGACCCGATTAAAAACATCAAAGAGGCTTTGTCTCCGGTTGTGCTGGAAACAGTCTGGCAGTGGTATACATCAACGCATAAGTCGAGGATGGAAAAGGGCTGTCCGGAAATTCATATTGCTACAAGGTGGAGCAAAAAAGATCCGATTGGAATGTTGGAAAAAGAACAGCCGTCTGTAGAGTTCAGCGAATTTATTAAAGACCCTCACTCTTATACTAATCATTGGGTTAAAATAGTCGTACCGGCATTAACTGAAGAAGGCAAGTCGTTCTGTGATGAAATAAAATCGACCGAAGAATATCTCGAATTGAAATCTATAACAGATGATTTTATCTGGCAGGCAGAATACATGCAGAAGCCGATAGAATCAAAAGCTCTTTTATTCAATCCAGACGAATTAAATTATTTCGAAATGAAGGAGCTGAGACGTGACAAGTTCGGACATGTTATTTGCGCAGCAACCGTTGGTGTAACGGATACAGCAGACGAAGGAACTGATTTTCTGGCAGCCTTATCAGCTAAAGTTATAGGTGAATATTGTTATATCACAAACGTAGTGTTTACCCAAGACCCGATAGAAATAACAGAGCCAGCCGTAGCCAATCTTATCATTGATACTCACATGAGTAAAATGCAGGTCGAGTCTAACTTCGGAGGGAAGTCATTCGCAAAAAACGTTAAAAGGTTAATCACTGGCAAGAGCCGTTGTTCTGTCTCATGGCAGGCCAACTCGACCAACAAAGAGACCAGAATTTTAATGAAGTCCGGCATTGTAAAAAAATACATGTATTTCAGGAAGGATTACAAGGCCGGTAGTGATTACGACAAATTTATGAACTGGCTTTGGAGTTATGCAAGGCTTGGAAAAAACGAGCATGACGATGCGCCGGACGCAGTTACCATGTTAGCCGAATTAGTTTATGAGAAAAAAGAACTGAAAGCAGTACCGAAACCATAAAAAGGAGTAACGAATGAACGAGCAGTTAAAAAACGATGTGCAATATATGATGAACGAGCTTGAGGAAGACAGGTTCGAAGTAATGCAGCGATTGAAAGTGGAGACCGCGGATTACAACCGATTTTTATTAAAGCAGCATGACCGGAGCTTGAGAAAACACAGGGCTGCGCTGAGACTTTTATTAAGTAAATTAAACGGAGTTATGGTATGACAACACAGGAAATAGTTGCACTAATTGAGCAGGGTGGAAGCGAAGTTATGAGCGGTATTATTAAAGACCAGCTGCAAATGAATGAGAACCGTGACAATGAAATGAAAGCTTTATATCAGCGTTACGAGCAGTCTAAAGTACCCGTTCAAGAAAGAACGTTTGACGACACAACTAAAGTTAACAGGAAGTTAGCTCACGATTATCCTGGTTTAATCGTGGATACAAAAAACGGTTATTTCTTAGGACATCCAATAGGCTACACAATTGATATTAATGCTTACCTTGAAAAGTATACTCAGGCAGATTATAACGCACTCGAAAGTGAATTAAAATCATTCAAGACCGTGAACAATATTGAAGACCTGGACTCAACCACAGGTGAGTATGCTTCGGTATGCGGGATGAGCGGCAGGTTGCTTTATTTTAATATCGATGGTGAGTTAAAGGTGATGAATGTGAAGCCGTATGAAGTTGCCTTTATTTATGACGGCACTACGGAAGAAATGCAGTACGCTATGATTTATTATAACATAGATATTACTGAGAACGGCAAAACAGTAACTCGTATGAAAGTCGAGTGGTATGATAAAACAAACGTCTCTTATTATATCCAAACTGCGACCAACGAGTTTATACTTGACCCTAACGAAAAAGGGATTGCTGCGCACGGTTTTGATTACGTACCTGTAATTAAGTTCGTGAATAACAACTCTGAGAAAGGTGACTTTGAGAAGGTCGAGGAACTTATCGACGCTTATGATTTTGCCCGCTCTGACGTACAGAACGAAGTTGAAGAATTTAGAATCGCCTATCTTGGGATTTGGGGAGCTGAACCGACCGAAGAAGATATAAAAAAATTCAGACAGACAGGCTGTATAGCCTTCCCGGACGGCACAAAAGGCGAGTTTATTACAAAAGACTTTAATGGTGTCACTCAATTTATTGAGAATCATGAAGACAGGCTAAACGAAGATATTTTCCGGTTCTCAAAAGCAATTGACATGACAGACGATAAATTTGCAGGAAATTCTCAGTCGGGAGCTTCCAGACGTTATAAGCTTATTCCATTAGAGAATGATACTATTAACAAAGAGCGGAAGTTTATCAAAGGCTTACGTGAAATGTTTAAGGTAATTCAGTCGGTATGGAGCAAGCTTAATATTAAGTTCGATTACGAGGATATGGGTTTTACTTTCAAGAGAAACTTACCAATTGACCTGGAATACGAAGCGGATACTACAGGAAAATTAAAAGGTAACGTGTCTGAGTTAACCAGGCTGAAACAATTATCTTTTATCGATGATGCGCAGGCAGAAAAAGACGCTATGGACGATGAAATAAGCGATATGCCGGTCGATGATGTTAACTTAGACGAAAGTAATAAGTAATGAGTGCGCTGACGAATAAAAAAATAAGCGAGATACTTAGACTTGGTGAGAAGGGTTCAAAGACCCTTCTTAACCGCTACAGCCGTGAAATTGTTAATGCTTATAATGCAGCACTGGCAGCAGTTCAGAAAGAAATTGCAGACATGTTCGAGAAGTACGGCGAAGAAGTTAAGTATTCCGATATGGCTAAGTTTAACAGGCTGACAAACATTGAGAAACGTATTGCCGAAAGGCTGAATAAATTAAACGGCACAGTTACAAAAACCACGGCTAGTGCTCTAAAAGACCAGTACCAATATTGGTTTTACCGTTCCGGTTATGCACTTGAAACCTCAACATTAGTCCGGCTTGGTTTTGGAATATTGCTGGAGACCGCAGTCAAGGCAGCCTTACTTAATCCCCTCTTAAAAGTTAACTGGAACGGCAGGCAGAAAAGGCACATTCAGGAGTTAATCAGAACAACGGACACTGTTATCTCTCAGGGATTGTTAAGAGGTCACGGATATTCGAAGATTGCGAGGAACTTAAGGAAGCGTAGCGACATAGCAGCACGTAAAAGCTTGGGAATCGTTCAGACCGAAACGCACAGAGTTAGTGAGTTAGGCAAGCATGATGCTTTTGACAGAGCCAGCAAGTCAGCGAAGAAGTTAGGTTTTGAAATCGAAAAGGTTTGGGTTGCTACGATTGACAAAAAAACCCGAGACGACCATGTTAAAATGGATGGTGACATTGCTGACAAAAACGGCTTGTTTCATTTCCCAAGCGGCGGAGAGACGACAGCGCCAGGCAACTCAGGAATTGCAGAGGAAGATATTGGATGCCGTTGTACTACAATAGCGCAAGTCAAAGGATTTGAGCCGAGCATCAGAAAAAATAACGTGACTAAGGAATTAATAGCTTATAAGACTGTTAATGAATGGATGTCAGGCAGGATTAGGAAGTAACTTACAGGCTTTGAAATTTTCCTTGCGTTTAACAAAAAATAAAATTAAGTTGAATACAACCTAAAATAGTTTGGGGAGTTAAAAGCCGATTAGCTCAAAAAATTAATTAAAATTGGAATGTCTATATGTAGACATAAAGTAATGGCTATATATAGACATTTTTCAAAAAATGGCTACATGTATCCATAAAATGTCTAAATATAGACATGAGTATTAAATACAAGAGTAGACTTAATAATAAGTTAGGCATAATAATCTGAGGTTATAAATACAAATGAAAACATACAAATTAAATTTAATGCGGGTTCAATATGTTACATGTATTATTATGTTAACTACATATATATTAAATGCACAGTGGAAACATATTGAAGGACCACATGGAGATGCAATTAATACAATTGTTCCTTACAACAGCATACTATATGTGGGTACAAACGATGGTATTTATATATCGAAAAATAACGGAGATAATTGGTATGGAATTGGACCGAAAAATTTTAATGTCAACTCTGTTGTTTTATTTAATAATGCAAATGGAGACACATCTATCTACATAAGTAGTGTCTCAGATGGTGTTAAAAGTACAACTGATCATGGCAAAAACTGGTTTGCAAAAAATAGTGGATTACCTAATCCAGTTGTATATACCATTGTTGCTGTACCCAATGAAACTGGAGGATTAAATCTGTTCGCAGGAATAAATCTGAACGGGGTATATTGTTCCACCGATAGTGGTGCTAGTTGGGTACCAGCAAATAAAGGTCTTGAAACGATTTCAGTATGTGTCCTTTCTATCCAAAAAAGTGAAAATGACGGAATAGTTCTATATGCTGGAACATATAGAGATGGTATATTTCGGTCAACAAATAATGGTGCGAATTGGATATCAATTAACTCAGGATGGTCAATACATAGTATTTATGATATTACAGTTAAAGATAGTACAACTTTTTATATAGCGTCTAGTTCAGGAATTTATCGCTCAACAAATAGGGGGACTGATTTAGAGTTTATTATTGGCGATTATTTTGGAGGTTATTTTGCAAATTCAATTACAATAAAAGATACTAACCTTTTTGTTGGAGTAGAACACGAAGGTGTTTATTGTTCAACAAATAACGGAATCACATGGTTTTCAGTTAGTCATGATATTTATAATACTCAAACGCTTACAACTATTGATTCACTCCTTTTTGTTGGTACGACAAGAGGAATCTTTCGCACATCAAATGAAGGAAGAGATTGGTACTGTGTGAATAATGATTTATCTGTAAACTATGTCTCTTCATTATCTATAAATGATAATAATATCTTTATTGGCACAACAGGAGGTATTTATCTTATCAGTAAAGGTGATACCTCTTGTATACCTGTTAATTATGGTCTAAAAAATTGTTCTGTTTCTTCATTGGCAGTTATCGATACTAATCTTTTTGCAGGTACTGCTGGGGGAGTTTTTATCTCTGAGAACAATGACATAAATTGGTCACCAGTAAATACGGATCTAACAGATATTTCAATTCAATCTTTAGCTGTAAATAATAAATATCTTTTCGCCGGGACCAATTATGGTGGAGTATTTCTTTCTACGGATAAAGGTCAAAATTGGAATGACAAGAAAATCGGTTTAACAACATATAGTGTTAATTCTATATTTGTAAACGACTCAACTATTTTAACAGGCACTTCAAACGGGACTTTTCTTTCTACCAATAGCGGAAATTTTTGGGTAGAAAGAAGTGAAGGATTAGTAAACAAAGATGTCCATTCAATCGAAGCAATTGGTTCAGACTTTTTGGCAGGTACTCAAAATGGTTTTTTTATTTTAAAAGATAATGCAAATAGTTGGCAGCCTTATGGTTTTTCTGGTAATGCTATTTACTCGATTGCAAAATATGATTCAATCTTAGTAGTTGGAACAGCTACAGGTGTTTACCTTACGGTGGATAATGGTAAAAACTGGAGACCTTGTGGATTGAAAAACATTTTTGCTTTGGTTACTAGCGGAAATTGTCTTTACGCGGGAACTTATGGTAATGGAGTATATTATCAACCAATCCCAGATTTATTGGTAGGTGTTAATAAAACTGGTAATCAATTCCCAGTCAGATTTACTCTTAATCAGAACTATCCAAATCCATTTAATCCATCCACAAAAATTAGTTTTCGAATTCCATACTCAGGAAATGTATCACTTAAAGTTTTTGATATACTCGGTCAAGAAATTAGAGTATTATTGGACGAGTATAAACAAAAAGGAGCATATACAATTGAATTTGATGCTTCAGGAATTTCGAGTGGAATATATTTTTACCAAATGAAATCGGATAATTGTATTATAACAAAAAAAATGGTTTTAATTCAATAAGGGAATGCCTAACAAAGCAATTTAAGTTGACAGCATTTTACGCATTCGGCTTTTTAGAGATGTTTAAGGTAGATGATCCGCTTAAAGTATCTTGTTCAACGTAGTCAAATTAATTAATAATCCTGCAAACTGTGCTTATCGTAAGCTGAAAGTTAAGCACAGTTTGCTTTAATCTTTGGCAGAAGTAGTAAATAAAAGTTTCTAGTTTTGGGCTGCAACTT
>CAVRQC010000036.1:0-57266 GCA_963723205.1 uncultured Ignavibacteriales bacterium | reverse complement strand
GAATCTTCGGAAAGTTAGAACCTAAATTTATTATTGTGAACGGAGTACAGATGTATTTATATATTGCTTACGCAGACGATGCGAGCGGGAACGGTTTTACCTTAACTTTTGATAACACGAAAACTTACGTTGCTTTTTTGGTTTCGGCTACTCAGATAGTTTCCCCGCAGGCTTCTGATTTTGCAGGACTATGGAAAAAGTATGTTGGAACGGACGGTGTTGGTGTACCCGCAGGCGGAACAACCGGACAAATATTATCAAAGGTTGATTCTACTGATTTTAATACTCAATGGATTAACGCACCGAGCGGCAGTGGCGGCGGTTCGTTAGATTTTTTATTTCCTTCTTGGCTGCCAAATTTACGGCACTGGATTAGACCGGAAAGCTTAAACACTGATGCGGGTTATTCGTATGCGGGTGATTGGCAAAACAGCGCAAACGCCGGAAATGTTTATACCGCAAATAACAATCCTAATCTGGATGTGTTAGCGGGCTATTTAACCCCTAAGTTTACGGGCAATAATTATTTTATGACAAGCGGGAGTTATAATAAAAAACTGTTTTTTGGTGTGGGAGCAACCGGCAGTTATACTTGGATTGGTTTATTAAAGCTTGACTCTGCTAACACGGCAGCGTCTAACACTATTGAAGCACAGTACAGATTATCGACAAACGGCAATCACTGTGTGAGGGTGAGTGTTCAGAATATTGGCGGGACTTTGCAAATTGAAGGATGGTTCAGAGATAATAGCGGAAACATTTCTTCTGTTGGCGCTCCGATTACATCACTTGCAGATACGTGGGAGATTGTCGCTATTACGTTTGATACCACAACCGGAACGGCAGCAATACACGTTGACGGCAACACGTTTACAAACACAAATAATTTATGTGATATGTCTGCATCGGTTGAGTTGTCAAACACCGGTTACGGCGGGTTAGGTTGTTTTATATATAATAGTGCGCCTATGTCAGCCTCATACATGTATGGCTCGATTGCTGAGAGATTATTGTTTTCGGGAGTAATTAGCACGGACACTATAAATAAAATCGCTAAGTATTTAATGAATAAATACAATGACCAGACTTTATGGACTAACGTATGATTGAGATTTTATTAGACCATTCGGAAATCGTTAGAGACGAGCCGGACATAAAAACCATTATGCACGAGTCGATTATAAACCGGCACAGAGAGTGGGTTGATTTTGCCGAGCATTGGGCGTTTGACGTTATGATTAACGTTCACAAATATTCAGACTCGCTTATAAAGTTTAACGAACTTTATGAACAACTAGGAAAAGAAGGAATTTTATACAGGCACAGAGATTGCGAGACAACGCAAGCCGATCAGAAAGCTCCGAGAATTATTTCACTTGGAATCGAAGCTCAAGGTTTCTCTGTTTTAAGCAGCAATAATTTAATAGTAATAGCGGGTTAACATGGCGAGCACTTTTTTTGATGCGCAGGGCGCAGAAGTAAAATTCAGAATTACGGAAGTTATACCTGTTTATCTTAACAGCCCAGACTATCCAGATAAAGTTTTGGTGAGGTTTCGCAGTGTTGATGTAATCGCAGACATGAAACCAAAATCAGCAGTCATACAGGACGAGACAGGTTTAACAGCGTTAGCAATTCAAGGAATGGGCTTTTCAGTTTTACAAAGTAATAATTTAATAATATTAGCGAATTAACATTATGGCAATTATACACAACTTATCGAATTTATCAGACAACCTTAGCGGCTTTGACCCTGTTGAGGGTATTGCAGACGGAACAAATATAGGCAAGGAATGGTTAATGTGGAAAATTTTCACAGGCATGCAAGCCTTTGACCCTCACATTAAACTTATAACAAGCTCGTCTCCGACACCGGCATTTTTACAAAGCGAAGCCGGTTTAATACAATCCGAACCGGCGCAGAGCGCTTCAAACATAAATCACAATTTACGTTTTTATTACGACAATGACGCAGGTTTGTCGCAGTCTCCGCAATCGGCTTTAATATACGAAATGTCAACGCAGGCTACTTCAACCGGTTATTGGATTGTCTTTTGGATGAGAATAAGGTTTAAGGTTGACGGCAGCACATTATTTGCGCCTTCAGCCTCGTCTGTTCTTTGGGAAGGTTGGACGGACAATAATTGGGCTGGTCAAGTTTGTATGTGGCAAACAAGCTCGGCAACGACTAACGTTATGGCTAATATTCCTAAGATGATTTTTTGGAAAAGCCAAAACGCCAACATGATAATGACGATTAGTAAAATAGACGGTTCTTGTAAGGGTGTGTTAACCTGGTTCACGCCGACTTGGACGGGTTACAAACATAATGTCGGTGCAATAACTCAGGGAGTAAATTTGAGTTCGGTTGTGTTTATGAACGGTACAGGGTTTGCCGGTTATATCGAAGGCTTTAGTGAGAGTTATGACGCTGATAATGACGCTATGATTAACGATGTATCTTTCACAAATTCGGCAGGTCACTTGCCTACAAACTTGTTTACCTTTGGCGGTGTGAATAATCTTGTCGGCGGCAATCTTTGGGTGTCGGTAGTTAATAACACAGACTTTAAGGTGTTAACTTCAAGCGCAATCGAGGGCATCTTACTTGCTAACACGACCGCAGCAAACAGGAACGCCGGAACAATTTATGTTTATAACTCTAAAAATTATTTACATAGCGGCAACTGCTATGACGGCAGAGATTATTACAAAGTCTTGTATGAGTTAGGTTAATAATTATCTGCTATATATGTGACGTACTTCTAAAAATCAACAAAATAATAACTTGACACGTAACGGTTTAGTTACTATGTTGAATTGAGTCGCTGCTCTGTTAGTATATTTCTTTTAAAGGGATAGGTTAACACTGAAGCGGCTAAAATTCAGTGCTCGTCTATCCAGCAGACGGGCACTTTTTTCTTTACAACCTGTAAAACATGAGTTACAACAATTTTACAACAAAATTGTCAATTCGGGTGCTAATAGGGGGAGTTTTAGAGCCCAAATATTGCGTTTTTGGCTTGTTTTCAAGTAAGTTTTAGGACTGAAAATCCTTGTGTCGGCGGTTCAATTCCGTCTCTGCCCACCGTGTCCGGCGAAGTTATAAACGAAGCCGGACTTTTGAGAGGCTTAACCGAGAGCCTCTTTTTTATTTTAAAGTACAATAATATATAAACTGGTGGATAGATTTAACAAATTATTCTTATTTTATCCGGAAATCATTGACTGAATTGATAAATCTCATTAAATCCAACTATAAACCCTACAACAGTACCTATGATAATTCCATTTAAGCTACCTAACCAAATATTGCTGCCATAGTCAGTTTTAGGATGATTTCCACCTTCTTTAAAATTAAAAACCAAACCAGTAGCGCCGATTAAACCACCAATTAAGAGTCCCATAGCAAATCCGGGTACCATAGCTTTCCAATGATTTTTATAACTTACCTGCTTGACATCAGTAATTGGTACCAGTCTGTTTTTTTTAATCTTTGCAGGGTAATAATCCGGAGAAAATTTTAAGAGCATACTGCCATTTCTTATTTCTGCATCTTCAGGAATAAACAAAACACTGTCATTAGTCAAGGTTACTTCCAATTTTTTATTTTGAGCAGAATTATTGAAGTCCTTGTAAATTAACTCATTTGACTCATAATTAGCAGCTTTATAAGTTGCTGAACAACCAATAAAATTATTGGTGTTAATAAAAACAGCAGCAAGTTTGATTTCATAATTCTAGCCCCTTTATAATTCTAAGATTGTAATTCGAAATGCGTTTATTGTAATGATAAGAAAATAAAAAATATATTCAAATTATTTTATCTACATCTTGACACAATAACATAATTTATTTATCTTAGTGAGTAAGTGATTACTTAATTATTCAATGAGAAACAAAATGTCAAGAGAAAGTACCGATACCAGGCAGGAACAGATTAAAAAGGCTGTATTAGAGATAATTGCTGATGAGGGTTTGCATAATCTTTCAACCAGAAACCTGGCAAAAAGAATCGGATTTAGCGAGGGTGCCATTTTCCGTCACTTTCAAACCAAACGTGATATAATAAAAGGAATAATGGACGATGTTGCAGATGACTTAGTAGGATCCCTGAGAAGTATAGTTATTGCTCCGGTAAAAACGGAGGAGAAATTATTCAATTATCTGTGTAAAAATGTTAAATATCTTAAGGAAAATAGAGGTATTACAATTCTATTATTTTCCGAAGCAACTCATTTGGGAGATAAAGAGCTGAAAGAAAAGCTAAATCAAATTTTAACAGAACAGAAGCAATTTATAATAAAAATGGTAAAAGATGGGATCGCTGAAGGTGTATGGGATAAAAATATAAATCCGGAAGATGTCGCTATGCTGTACATGGGTATCCCAATCACATTTAATATTGAGTTAGTTCTGAACAGAAACGAACTTAATGTTGATAATTTTTGCAAAAGGATGTATTCTTTAATTTTGAATGCATTGAAGAAGTAAAAAAATTTAATCAGTAAAGTAAGTAAACGATTACTTATTTAATCAAAGGGAAGTAATTATATGTTATACTTAATTATTTCAATAATAATTCTTGCAGCTTCCTTCTTGTTTTCTATGCTGGGTTTAGGTGGTGCATTAATTTATGTACCGATTCTTAAATGGGCTGGCTTTCCGGTTAAGGAAGTTGCAATACCGCTAGCGCTGTTATTAAACGGCCTGACTACTCTTATCGCATTAATTGCCTATTTCAAAAATAAATTGGTGGATGTAAAAGGTGGTTTGGCAATGACAATTTCCGCTTTTCTCTTTGCTCCTATCGGAGCGCTTGTTTCCGATAAATTGCCGGTAAATATTTTGCTTATACTATTTGCCGTTGCAGTTTTAGTTGCTGCAGGCAGAATGCTGCTTATGTCAAGAAAACCGGAACCTAAAGAAATTATGTCATTTAAAAAACGTGCAATTATAGGAGCTATAATTGGCAGCTTTGCAGGTTTTATGGCGGGCCTTCTGGGTATCGGCGGCGGTTTTATAATGGCGCCTCTTCTGATGTGGATGGGATATGAAACAAAAAAAGCCGCGGCAACTTCGGCTTTTGCAGTAACTTTTTCTTCTTTCTCTGGTTTTCTCGGACATGCCGCACAGGGGCACTTTAATTGGACCTTAACTATAATATTGGCAATCGCAGTAGTTATAGGAGCCTATTTCGGAAGCAATTTCCTGGTAAATAAAGCTAAGTCGAGCATAGTAAAACAAATTTTTGCCGTAGTATTGTTTGCTATAGCTATTAAGATAATTATAGGTGTAATCTAATGAAGAAAAAGAAGCTAAAAATTAAAATCATATTCATAGTAACTATTGTTTTTTTAACAACAATTAATTTCAGAGTAGTAGCACAGCAAAAAATAAATTGGAATGGTTATTTGCAATACCGTTTTTCGGATAATTATTTAGATCAAACAAACTTTTCAATTAGAAGAGCAAAGCTGTGGCTCAATGGTTCAATACCAGGAAACACTGGAAATTGGAGTTATAAATTGCAGGCAATTTTTCATCAACAGGTCAAATTTCAATTTCTACTTCAAGATGTACTTGTAAATTATAAGATAAATAAATTTGAAGTTACTGCGGGTCAGTTCGTACCTCATTTCAGTTTGCAAAGGAAGCAGCCCGACTATGTGATACCGCTTGATGAAAGAGCTGACGTTGTTAATGCACTGGTTCCCGGTGCGGAAACTATGGCAAGAGATATAGGCGTTGAATTAAAATTAGAGGATAACAAAACTGGTTTTCTCAGCCTCGGATTCTTCAATGGGAACGGCGCTAACAATGTTTCAAACCAAAGAAATTTTCTTTACGTAAACCATGCAAGTTTGTATCTTATCCACCATTCAGAATCTAAATTAGAGTTAGGTTATAACCTTTCGTACAGGGCTGCTCATGATTTACAGTTCAGTAAAATATTTGGAAATAATTTTTCATTTACCGGGAATGATTTCCGCTTTGGTTTTGAAGGGAAATTGAATATTGACGATTTTGAATTGCAATCTGAATACATTGAAGCTCATCTCGGCGATCGAAAAGCTTACGGTTATTATGCACTTGCTGATTATCTGTTCGATTCGAAAAATTTAGTTACCCTCGCCGTTGAGCAATTGAATGATTTAAATCCCTCAACAAATAATGATCCCTGGTACTTAATCGGCTATTCATACCTGTTAAAAGGGAACTATATAAAATTTTCTTTAGACAATAAATTTCAGTTTGCATCAAGTAAAACTAATTCATTAACAACTTTACAAATTCAATATTTTTTCAAATAAAAATCAGGAGACAAATAAAATGTCAAATATAAATCCAAAAGAATGGTTAGAATTCGGACAAAAATTTCATGGACATAAATGTCCAGCAATGCCGCTTGGTCTAAGAGTAGGAGCTGCAGGCATGAATAAACTAGGCGTTGAAAGAGCGAAGGACGGACAGATAGTTGCTTTCGTTGATTTAGGGGAAGACCACTGTGCTACTTGCTATGCAGACGGGTTGCAGGTAATAATGGGAACAACATTTGGTAAAGGCAATATTAAAAAAACACACAAAGGTAAATGGGCGCTTACTCTTGTTGACAGAAATTCCGGGAAAGCAGTTCGTGTTACACCAAAAGCGGAAGCGATGCTTCAAAACAAACAATCGGATTTCTTCAAACAATACAGGGAAAAAGGAATTCCGGCAAGCAGCGTTCCTCATGAAGTAGTCGATCCTTTAATCAACAATGTTCTAAATGCACCTGAAGAAAAACTCATGGACGTTTCAGAAGTATTTGATTACAAACTTGAACAGAAAAAAGACAGCTTTGCAGGTTTCGTGTGTGAAGAGTGCGGCGAGATGACAGTTGAAGGTTATGGAAGATTAAAAAACGGTAAGCACGTTTGTATTGATTGTGCTGCTAAATAATAATTTCATATGGCTGCTTTGAATCAGTCTTTGTCTTCCTTTTATCGAATATTCAGAGCGGACATGGCCATTGCATGTATAAAAGTTATTATACGTACTTAATTATTTGTGATACATGCTTAAACAATTTTACTAATAAACAAAGAGTAAGGAGATCTCCAATATCGATTTTATGTTGAAGTTTGGAGGAATAGTTTTCACAAGAATATATTAAGTAAGGGAAAAGAAATGAAGATTTATAATTTTATTTTAGGAATTTTATTATTATCGGGCGGATATATTTACGCCCAGCAAAATACGGGTTTGCTTACCAAATGGGTGCATCCGGGTAACGACGCAATAAAAGACGGTGGGTACGATGGAGTGCAAACATGCACTCTTTGTCATCAAGAAGCATTGGATGAAATTACCAACTCAGTTCATTGGAATATTGCCTCACCGGTTAGAAATGTTCAGGGGCTGCCGGACAGTTCTTTGTGGGGAATGGTAAACCGGGAATGTGCTTTGGCCGGCTCAACACCTATATCGAATTGGACAGCATCTACGAATGGAAAATTTAGTGTCCAATCTGCGGGCTGCGGTGTTTGCCATATTGGTGCGTTAACTTCTCCGCCTATGCCCGGTAAAACAGTAACAGAAGAAGAAAAGAATACGGTAGACTGTCTTGTTTGCCACGCTGAAAAATATGACTGGAGTAAAAGAGCTACTCTGATAAAAGATTCTACCGGAGTACACTGGGGCCAGGATATGTCACTGAAAGCTGCATTGAGTATAACAAAAACTCCTACTAATGAAGCTTGCCTGAGGTGCCATGAACATTCATTTTCCAAAGATTACAAGCGGGGTACACCTTACACTCCCGGGAATGATGTGCATGCCAAAGCTGGACTTAATTGTATAACATGTCATACTACAGAGCATCATAAAATAGCTAAAGGAATGTACGAGTCTGACATGGTTGCGAATGATCTGCCTGATGTTGCGATTGACTGCTCGAATTGTCATGGAGACAATCCACACCAAGGGAAGATTGGGGAAACGCTTAATGCGCATATCTATAAGATTGCCTGTCAGACATGTCATATTCCAGAAGCCAGCGGCATAGTATATGAAAATTGGGGCAAGCCGGTTAAGGATAACGTAAACGGCAGGTATAGTGAACTATCGAAGTACGATAAGAAAACTTCTAATTCCAAACTGTATGTTCCGACGGATGATATAAAAATGGGACACCCTTCATATATCTGGAGAGTGCCTAATACCAAAGATCAGAAGGATGCACAGAGCTGGATGGCATTTGCAACTACAAATATTAATACGCCAGGAGCTAAGATATTTCCGGTTAGAGGATTGACTCAAATCATGCTCTTCGACAAAAAACTTAAAATGTGGCAAGCACCCGGAATGGCATTCTTGAAGAAGGACTCTCGGATGGCAGAGTTTCCACTTCTGCTTGCACCCAATAGGGAGGTTTATAACAAAACAGGAGATGTGAAGGCGGCAATAAATGCCGGTATGAAACCATACGAAAAGATGGGTCTCAAATGGAGCGGCGACTGGATGGCAATGCAGGTACCGGATACTTCATATATTTCTGTCAATCATGGTATAAAAAGGGAAGGGCTCTATTGTAATTCATGCCATTCAAGCAATAGCGTTATGGATTTCAAAGCCCTTGGTTACACACAGCAGAAAATTAATCAGCTTGAGAAAAAAAGATAGGGAAATAAAATGTTAAGAAAAATATTTCTGCCCTTGGAAAATTCACCCTTCACTATGGCCGCGCTAAATTATGCATGTTTTATTGCTGCCAGGCAAAATGCCATAGTAACAGGTGGGATTTTTATAGATATTGAAAAGGTGAATTCATCCTTGGGCATCTTTAATAGCGATGGAACGGTAAAATGGCATAACGATTTGCCGCGCGAAATAATTTCCTTGGCCAAACCGACAGTAGAATATCTTACCCATATCTTCAAAGAAAGATGTACAAAAAGTGACGTAAAATTTTCTTTTGAATCTGAAATAGGAATACCTAGCGAAAGAATTACCCGACTTTCGAATTATTATGATATTGTAGTTACCGGTTTAAAATCCGACTTTGGATTGGTCAAAAAAAACAGCGGAAGTGCTTTTCCAAAAAAAATACTAACCGGTTCCGCAACGTCTATACTGGCAGTACCAAATTATTATAGGGCAATACACAATGTTGTTGTTGCTTATGATGCAAGTATATCAGCATCAAGAGCACTTCAAAGATTTGTACATCTGGCGAATTTTTCAGATTTAAATATCATATTAGTTACTTCATCAAAAAATACAGAATGGGCCGAAGACAATATTAAAAGAGCAAAAGATTATCTGATATCCTACGGAGCATCAAATGTTATTACCGATTATACACAAATTGATATTATGAAAGTTTTAAAGTCATCTTATTTCCTTGAGACGGATCTGATTGTTCTTGGTTCACATTCAAAAAATTTAAAGGATATTTTTATAGGAAGTGTAACCGAAAAACTTATTTCGAATGCTGATAAACCTTTGCTTATAGGGATTTAGTATCTAAACAATATAAGTAAAAGTCTCTCAGATTTAAAATTGATAATGGTGGTAGATGCAAATTTTATAGGAGACATAATGAAAAAACAAACCGAAATAATCAAACACAACATAAACAGTTTTTTAGCATATGATGTGGAAGGATTTGAATCTTTAGCCGAACTCGCATTAGATTTACATTTTTCATGGAATCATTCGGCAGATGAAATTTGGAAGCAGATTGATACCGAACTTTGGAAGCTAACTCATAATCCCTGGGGAATTTTGCAAACTGTATCCAAAGATAGAATTGAAAGCTTATTGAAAGATTCTACATTTCATAAAAAGGTTGAAAATCTTCTAAAAGAAAAAAGACTATCTTCTGAAAAGCCTGCCTGGTTTCAACGTGCTTATCCTAAATCTCTGCTCAAAAGTGTTGCATATTTTAGTATGGAATTTATGTTGAGTGAAGCGCTTCCAATATACGCTGGTGGGCTTGGTAATGTTGCCGGTGATCAATTAAAAGCTGCCAGCGATTTGGGTGTCCCGGTAATCGGTATTGGACTTTTATATCAACAAGGTTATTTCCGCCAGGTAATTGATAAGTACGGTATGCAGCATGCTGTTTTCCCTTTTAATCATCCAGGACAGCTGCCAATTACTCCTTTAAGACAAGCTAACGGTGAGTGGCTTCGCGTTATAGTAGATCTGCCAGGAAGCTCAATTAGGCTTCGTGTATGGCAGGCTAAAGTAGGCAGGGTAGTTTTATATTTGCTCGATAGTAATGATGTAGCTAATTTTCCTATTCATCGCGGCATTACCAGTGAGTTGTACGGCGGGGGACAGGAAATGCGTCTTCAACAAGAGATAATTCTCGGAATTGGGGGGTGGAAATTGCTTACAGCCCTTGGCATTCAACCGGAGGTTTGTCATCTAAATGAAGGTCATGCAGCTTTTGCCGTTCTTGAAAGGGCACACGGTTTTATGGAAAAAACCAGTCAGCCTTTTAATGTTGCACTTACAGCAACGCGTGCTGGGAATCTCTTTACAACACATACCGCTGTTGCTGCAGGTTTCGATGTTTTTCCATCTTATTTAATTGAACAATATTTAGGCTCTTATGCCAATAATCTTGGAATTAGAATAAATGATTTACTTGCTCTTGGAAGAAAAAATCCAGCTGACTCTTCCGAAAATTTTAATATGGCTTATCTTGCAATCAATGGCAGTGGTGTAGTAAACGGAGTAAGTCGACTTCATGGAAAAGTAAGCAGACAAATTTTTTCATCTTTATTTTCCAATTGGCCTGAAAGCGAGATTCCGGTTAAACATATTACGAACGGTGTGCACATGTCAAGCTGGGATTCTGAGGCTGCAGACAAGTTGTGGACCGAAGCATGCGGTAAAGACCGTTGGCGCGGCACATTCGAATTACATGAACGTAACATTAGGAAAATACCTGATGAACGATTATGGCAAATGCGAAACGAATCAAGATTATCACTAATAAAATTTGTCCGGGAGAGATTACTAAGACAATTAAGCTCACTTGGGTCGAGGACTGAAAGTTACTCTGCCGTTGAAAATTTCTTTAACCCTAACGCCTTAACTCTGGGTTTTGCCCGTCGATTTGCGACATATAAACGTCCAAATCTTCTACTGAGTAATCCCGATCGTTTGCTAAAAATATTAACAAACCCTAAACTTCCGGTACAGCTGATTGTTGCGGGTAAAGCGCATCCTGCAGATAAAACCGGTCAAGCTCTCATTCAACAATGGATAAATTTTATCCGTAATACTGAAGCAAGAAATCATGTAATTTTCCTTTGTGATTATGATATGCATTTAACCGAACATTTAGTCCAAGGTGTTGATGTTTGGTTAAATACTCCGCGAAGACCATGGGAAGCCTGCGGAACCAGCGGAATGAAAGTTCTCGTTAACGGCGGTATAAATATTTCCGAATTAGACGGCTGGTGGGAGGAAGCTTATGCCCCCGAAGTTGGCTGGGCTTTAGGCGATGGCTTGGAACACGGTGACGATCCAAATATTGATGCTGAAGAAGCTGAAGATTTATACAATATACTCGAAAATGAAGTAGTACCGGAATATTACAACAGAGATGAAAAAGGAATTCCTTCAGCATGGATTAAACGCATACGCGAAAGTATGGCACGGTTAACTCCAAGATTTTCTGCTAACCGCGCTGTACGTGAATATACTGAACAATATTATTTACCAGCATCGAGGGAATACCAATTACGGATCTCAAAAGAAGCTGAAAAGTCGATGGCAATTGCAGAATGGAAAAAAGAGATTAAACGTAAATGGTATGCAATTCGTTTTACAAATCTAGAAGTTAGTACTAAAAATTATCAATATATTTTTGAAGTTCAAGTAGATCTTGATGAACTTGATATAAGTAAAGTGAAAGTCGAGTTATTTGCTGATGCAGTAAAAGGATTTAATTCCATCCGCAAAGAGATGAAATACAAAGGTAAATTAGCAGGTGCAATAAATACACATGTTTATAATGCATCAGTTCCCGCAGAACGCCCTGCCGAGGATTATACTCCCAGAATAATTCCATATTTCCCGGGAGTAAATGTACCACTGGAAAGTCCGCAAATACTCTGGCAGAAGTAATGAGAAATTGATATTGCTTTAGATATTTTTGAATAAAAAACTATCTAAATAAAAGGGATGATAATATAACTAGAATATATAACCGAATGGACAGCTGTTTATCTGCTTTAACAATTTCTTTTTAGTTTGGTGTATTCTTCTTTTTTAAAACAATAAGTTATATTAGCTATAATTTGTTTGATAAAAAATTAATTTGGAAATAATATGGGTAGTAATTACGTTTCGGTTAACAACGAAATGATTATATGTCAGAATTAAATACTAAGCAAAAAGAGTCAATAAATATATTTAAGGCACTCTCCGATAAAAATCGGTTGCGGATATTAAAGATGCTGAAAATAAAACCTCTTTGTGTCTGTGAAATTACTGATGTTTTGCAGCTTGCTTGCAGATTTTATCCGGGCGGTGTGCCTTCACCTGATTTTATTAGAGAAAAAATTATAAAAAAATAAGTATTGAGAAACAATGACCTCAGTAAAAATACTTGGCGTCGGCTGTTCTAAGTGCAGAGCGCTTGAGACAAAGGTAAGAGACTTGGTAGCAAAAAATAACCTAGATGCAGAGGTAATTAAAGTTGTAGATATTCAGGAAATAATGGGTTACGGAATAATGATGACACCGGGACTGGTGATAAATGAAAAATTAAAAAGTACTGGTATTGTACCTAAAGAAGAACAATTACTTAAATGGTTAATGGAGAATTAAAAATGAGAAAAATGTTTTCAATAATAATCATTTCATTATTGGTAATCGTAAATTTTAATGCTCAAACAAAAAAGGATAAAGTTGTTAATCAAAAACAAACAAAACCCAAAGTAACTTTTGTGGAGCTTGGATCAGTAAACTGTATTCCATGTAAAATGATGCAGCCGGTAATGAAAAACATTGAGAAGAAATACGGAAATAAAATTAAGGTAATATTTTATGATGTATGGACACAAGAGCAGAGACCATTTGCAGACAAGTATGGCATCAGGTTAATTCCTACACAAGTATTCCTTGATGAAAATGGAAAAGAGTTTTTCCGGCACGAAGGATTTTATCCCGAAGAGGAGATACACAAACTTCTCAAAACAAGGGGATTAAAGCCAAAAGATAATAAGAGTTAAAATGTTTGAGGGAATTTTCAATTCACTTTATGAAGCACTGACCGGAGCAGTTTTGATTGCAGTGCTTGCATCATTTGGTTGGGGTGTGTTATCGATATTACTCTCTCCCTGCCATTTATCAAGTATACCTCTTATAGTTGGATTTATAAGCTCGCAGGGAAAAATATCAATTAGAAGGACATTCAACATTTCTCTTATCTTTTCGGTTGGTATTTTAATAACAATAACGCTCATCGGAATAATTACGGCATCACTGGGAAGACTAATGGGAGATATTGGCGGTATTGGAAATTATATCGTTGCCGGTATTTTCTTTTTAGTTGGTCTTTATCTTCTGGACATTATAAAGTTTGATTGGAATACAGCCGGATTAAAACAAACTAAAACAAAAGGATTATTAGCTGCGTTAATTTTAGGACTGTTATTTGGATTGGCATTAGGGCCATGCACATTTGCTTATATGGCACCTGTGCTTGGAATAGTTTTTCAAACAGCACAAACGAATTATTTACTTGCTGTAATTTATCTTTCTGCATTTGGGATTGGGCATTGTTCCGTTATTGTAGGTGCGGGAACATTAACCGGGAAGGTTCAGAAATATTTGAACTGGACCGAAGGCTCTAAAACAATTTTATGGATAAAAAGAGTCTGTGGCGGTTTAGTAGTACTCGGAGGAGTTTACCTCATCTACCAAAGTTAAATTTATAATATAATTTTTTCATAAAAATCGATTTAAGTAAAATTTCCTATAATCTGGGGAATTCACCAATGGAATAGGGACTAATTTTTTAATCCTGCTTTGGAAAAGTTCTTATTACACACTCTCAAAATAAAACGGAATCCCGCATGCTATAACCTTATGTTTTCTATGTTTCTTCAAAAAGCCTTGCATAATCGATAACCCAACATATAAGAATTAAGCAAGGTTTTTTATCTGGTGATTTCGATAATCGTTTCATGATTAAATGATTAGATAAAAAAATTATTTGCGAAGGGCTGACAACATGGGAATGAACCAAGCGTATAGGCTGTCAGATGTTATGTTAAAAAGTCTCATAATTAAATTTCATCCAGCAATAAATTTAATAAATAAGGAGGCTTAAAATGAACAACTTAACTTTTTCTAACCTGCACTTTTTTGCTGGTGTTGATACTCACCTGAAAAACTGGAGAGTAACAATACAAAATTCCGGTATTGCGTTAAAAACCTTTTCAATGAACCCATCACCAGATGAACTTTACAGATACCTCGCTAGTCATTATCCCGGAGGAACTTACCATATAGTTTACGAAGCAGGTTTCTGCGGATTCTGGCCTCAAAGAAAATTTACAGAACTTGGGATCAACTGTATTGTTGTTAATCCTGCAGATGTACCTTCATCCAATAAAGAAAAGGTCGTTAAAACAGATCCATCTGATTCACGCAAGCTTGCCCGTGAACTTGAAAAAGGTTCTCTAAGATCAATCTATATTCCTGATCTTTATTCCGAACAGCTTCGTTCCTTAATGCGGCTTCGCTTCCGCTTATCGCAGAATCAAACCAGGATTAAGAACAGAATTAAAATGCTCCTTTATAATTATGGAATTATTATTCCTAAAGAACATTCAACAGACCCCCGTTGGTCCGGCTACTTTATTCATTGGCTCAAATCTGTCAAGCTTTCTTCTTCTGCCGGAGAATTTACTCTCAATAATCTTCTTATGCAGCTCGATCAAGTAAGAGAACATCTTAAGAATGTTCTTAAGCAATTAAGGGAAGAATCAAAACCGGATAATATATCTGCTGTCATTTCCTCTCTTACTTCTGTTCCGGGTATTGCTTTCATTACTGCTATGAGCCTCTATACAGAAATAATTGACATCAGACGTTTCAAAAGATTTGATGAGCTCTGCAGCTTTGTCGGTCTTGTTCCTTCTGTGTACTCATCAGGTGAAACTGAGTTTACCAGAGGAATATCTTTCCGTCACAACAAGTTCCTTCGTCCTTTAATTGTTGAAGCTGCATGGATTGCTGTTAGAAAAGATCCGGCTCTTACTTTAAGATTTAATGAACTGGCTAAACAGATGTCTAAACAAAAAGCCATCATTCGTATTGCAAAAAAATTATTAAGAAGAATTAGACACGTTTGGTTAAACCAGCAAGAATATGTAACTGCTTTAGTAGCTTAAGTAAGTAATAAATAAGCTGAAAGAATTTTATTTTTTAGACGAGGACTGTCTGTTCGATCTTGCTCATACGGGCTCACGAAGTCCCAACAGATTATTATATCTAAATAGTAGCTGTAAATGAGTTACTGTCAGATTACAGCCTCGTCATTATATGGTTTTTAAAAGACAATTTGCAGCTCTTTTCATTAGGAGACTATTAATAACAGATTGATTCTTTTAGTAAATAAAGAAAAATATTTCTTAAGAAAAATTACTTTACTCTTGACTTTTTACATAACAGACCGAACAATTAATTTTTGGTAGGACTGTAAAGGTTATGTTTTATGAAAATGTTGGTACAGAAAAAAGTCTTACTTATTTTTGATCGGAACAGATTAAAGGAACTGCAAAAATAAGGAAGTCTTTTTCGGTAGTAGTTAATTTATAATTTTTGTTTTAATGACCAACCTTCGGTTTGTGATAAACCTTCGGTTGGCAGGCAGCCTGCCTTCGGCAGGTAAAATGAAAAAAATATTTGCGTGAGGAACGGGAATGTATTTTAGACGAGCAATTATTTTTTTGATAGGATTATTGTGCTATGATTAAATGATGAATCCTTAGCTTTGTAGTCTTTTGTCTGAACATCTATTGCCTTGATTTTATTATTATTAAAGATGTTATACTGCACGCACACGATATCTTCATTCATTTTCCTATCGGAGGAGTTGCTGCTGCATACTGAATAAATCCGGCATGAGCCACTGTTCGGCAATTTTGCCTTCTTCAATTCGGAAGATCGATACCTCATTTATATGAATCCTTCTCCCGGTAGCAGGTTTTCCGAGCCAGCTACTCTCGTTAGTTCCAGTTGATACAAAATGAATCATAACCAAGTCTGCCTCTGCAACAATGTGCCTAATATCTTCTTGCCAATCCGGAAAAGCTTCACGGTGTTCCCGTACGTGTTCTCGCAGACTATCGATTCCACTCAATTCGGAACTATCAGGGAGGAAATGAAGAACAAAACCAGGTGTGTATAACTCATCTATTATATCAAGATTACCTTTATTCCAAACTTCAGAGTTCATTTTACGAACGAGACGTTTATTACGCTCCAATATGCTCTCACGGGTAGATGTGCTGCAACCTGTGATGATTAGTGAGACTGTAGAGTACAATGCAATGAAAATAATCACGAATCTGTTGAAAGTTCCTTTACCTATCATATTTTCACCTCAATTATATAGTTCACGTTTAATGCTTCTTAACTTATTATTAAATCTCCGAAATAGTGTAGTTATATATAGAGATATAAACAAATTACGTTTACCGATGTACATTTTAATTGTAAATGTCTAAATGCATACAAATATATTTATCAAGGTATAAATATCTTAATTTTTTTAAAATTAGAATTGAACAAAATCTTTTCAACTACCTCCCCGAAAAAACTTATGATGATCCAACTTAATTTCTTTTCAATCCAAAGGCAAAAAAATTCCACAACTCCCTTTCTTCAAAAAGTCTTGTTTAACCAACAGCATACATAAAAATTAAGCAAGGTTTTTTTGCCAGGTGGAATAGGTAAATCGTTTAAAGATTAACTGGTAAGATTAAAAAAAATATTTGTGAGCGAGATAAGAATCGTCTGCCTTCGCAAAATTGCTATGGCAGGTAAATTTGAGCGAGCAATTGTTTTTTGATAGGATTGATAATAAGATTATCAACTAATTCTCGCATTACAAAAGTTTTATTACTGCGAAAATTCAAAATATCAAATTATAAAAGTAGTCTGTCTTAATTACTTTGCTATACCTTATTAATCTAAAAGTTATTGTTAATCTTTAATTTACTCGATATTTTTATTGATCATATTAGAAATGTTTTCATTAGCTTTTGATAACTTTTTTTCGAGTAATTCCAGATACTGATCTACGTCCTTCCCTGCGTCGGCAATATATGGGCTAACAAAACTAACTTCCGATAATATTTGTAAACTTTCCCCTATCACTCTACTCGATCTTACCACTACATCAGGGGCATTCTCTTTTTTCTTTTTCATTTCATTTACCCATTTTATTATTTCTGCATTTTGCAAAGTAATATTATTAACTATCATCATTGTTAATTTTTGGAAAGTATCAATAACAATTTTATCTCTTTGCAAGACTAGTTCTTTATGATGGCTTTTAATGATTGCATCTTTAAAATAATAAATAAAATTGGCGATAATCAAAAATAGAATTAAGCGTATTAAGGAATTCCATGCTAGATTAATAGTTGAGGAATAAAAATGTCCTCCAATTATATCCGTCATAAACCATATTAATGCACTTAAAATTGCTAAAATAAAGCCAGATTTTTTCCCTATATACCAAGAAGAGAATGAGATAGGTATTAAATAAATAATCGAAAAAGAATATTCCATACCTGTAGTATAATCAACTACACCTAATAATAAAATCGATACAATATTAATTAGCATTAATACTACTTTGTTAATACTTTCAACAAATTGGTTAAAGTTTTTATTTTTCATTTTTTCAGACCATTTTTAAAATTAATATGTTAAAACATAACTTAGAATTAAATTGCAAAGTAATCATTTTTGACATATATATATAAACACACCCCGTCTAAGTATATGCATTTTCACCATCCTTTTAATATCTTAAAATTGGATTAATAAGTCCTCTAAAATTCATTCCCCAAAAACTTATAAACATTTCAACTTAATCCCTTTTACACCCAAAGGCAAGAAAATACTGTACTGTTTGTTATAAAAAGCCATGCTTAATCAATAATCCAACGACTAAAAATTAAGCAAAATTTTTTTGCTTGTTGAATACGATAATCATTTTTTGATTTACTGACCAACCTTCGGTTTGTGATAAACCTTCGGTTGGCAGGAAAGCCTGCCTTCGGCAGGTAAAATGAAAAAAATATTTTTGTGAGGATTGGGATAGGGAATTATGCGAGCAATTATTTTTTGATAGAATTGAATATATTTTGATTTAATTGTATTAACTCTTTAAAAATGTCAGTAATAAATATATTTATTTTAGTTTAAAGTATTGCATTAGGGTAACGGAAGGAGGGCGTAGCCCGACTGGAGTTACCCTAATGCTGCGCGAAAATAATTCCTCTGTTTGTCTGCTGATATTCTCTGATTCATTTTTCTCCATGGATGATCCTTAGCCGGTTTTAGTAATTTATATTCTCTCTTTTTGGGTTTGTCTTTAAGTTCTACATATCCTAATTCCTGATTATTAAAATAAATATGCAAAGAATCATCAAGCCATTTGCTTATCGTTACATCCTGCTTTGGTTTTGGAAGCGGAGCTGCTCCTTTAAGCAATTGGATATATCCTCCAGCTAAATTTATCGTATAATCGTTTCTAACTCTCCTGGATGTTTTGTAACAAAATATATTTCTTAGATCATATCCATCTGCTCCATCTGCTTGTCTGTGTATATCTGCTACTTCAGGATTGACTGCAAAACTTGAATTATATTCCCTGATGAACTTTTTCTGAACATATCTGTTTGCATCAGCAATGTTTGATATCCCTTCTTGTCTTAATGCTTTTATCAGTCGATCCTGTAGTGTACGATTAACTCTTTCGACTCTTCCTTTTGCCTGGGGAGAGTGTATAATGCTTAAGTTGGAAAGTTACTTTTGAAGTAATAAATTATAGATAAACTTCAGGAGTAAAAATGAAAAACGAAAAAAGAAAACACTCGGCAGAATTCAAAGTCAAGGTCCTAAGAGAACACTTGGAAAACCAAGTTCCGGTGGGAAAAATATGTGAACAGTATAATATCAATCCAAATCTATTTTATCTCTGGAAAAAAGAGTTGTTTAACGGAGCCATGGAAACATTTACTAAAAAGAGGGCAAGCAAATCAGAAGAAGGAAAAATCGCTCGTCTTGAAGAGAAACTTAAGGACAAGGACTCCTTAATCAGTGAAATAGTAGAAGACAACCTCCGGTTAAAAAAAAAATCTGAATGGGGAGTACTGAGAAAAATGTGGGTAGAACTGGAAATAAGAGATTCTGTAGTTCAGCATGTTAGTTATCTTTCACTGAGAAGCGGTATTCCGGTAAAAAAGCTTTTGCCATATATTGGATTATGCAGAGTAAAATATTATAAATGGGTTAAAAGAGCTGGTAAGCCGAACTCTCACAATGGAAAAATACCAAAGACCCACTGGTTAACTCCGGAAGAAGTAAAAGCAATTGAAGAGTATGCCAGAGAGCATTATGCAGAAAGTGATTATTTTCTGAAAGACGGATACAGAAGAATAACATATAAAATGCTTGACCTAAATATAGTAGCAGTTCATCCATCTTCTGTTTATCGAATACTGAAGAAAGCCGGGCTGTTAAATAAATGGAATACAAGCAAAAGAAACATAAAAGGGACAGGATTTAAGCAGCCGGATTGTCCACATAAGCATTGGCATGTAGATATAAAATACTTGAACTTCAGAGGCACCTTCTTATTTTTGATTTCAGTACTTGATGGTTACTCCCGTTATGTACTTCATCATGAAGTAAGGCATACAATGAATGAATATGATGTCCAGTTAACAATCCAAAAAGCAAAAGAAAAATTCCCTTTAGCTAAACCAAGGATTATAACCGATAATGGTTCGCAATTTATATCAAAAGAATTCAAGTAATTCATAAAATCAGCTGAATTTAACCATGTAAAGACATCAATCAGGAACCCCAAGGCAAATGGGAAAATAGAGAGATATCATAGAACAATAAGTGAAGAATGCTTAAGGATAAAATCCCCGATTAGTTTTGATGATTTTAAGGTTTATGTTGAAGATTATATAAACTTTTACAATACTCAAAGGCTTCATGCATCACTTAATTATCTTACACCGGAAGACTACTTATTAGGAAGAAAAACAGAAAGGATAGCCGACCGGGAGGAAAAGTTAGAAAAAGCAGAAGAAAAAAGAGCAGAATATTGGCAATCGATAAATCAAGCAGCTTAAATAACATAAATAAAAATCCTAGCGGAAATTACGAAGCGAAGACATCCATAAAAATGTCGTAGCGAAGTAATAGGAGCGGGAATAACATGAACAATATTTTAACACTTTATTTTTTTATCAAATGTAACTTTTCCCTTGAAGCATTACAGCTTTGTAAAAATCAAGTTATGTCTTATGAATAAAATTTTAATAATATAGAGATCGGTTTATATCTAAGTATCAAAAAAAACTATTGATAAAAATAGGAATCAATGGATGATTTTTTTGAGTAAAATGGGTAGTTTGTATAATAAGCATATAAACAATTGTTTTTACCCGTCCAATTTAGTTGTATAAAAACAATGATTATATACAACCGTTAGATGCCATTGCCATTTCAGCTAATTTTTTATTATGGAGGAAAGATGGACTTATCAAAATTAAAATATCATCATTTAGGAATCCCAACTAAAATACCCATTAAAGGTGAAATTTACTTGAAAGATTACAAAGTATACCATTTTGGATATGAGAAAAGTGAATTTGGAATAGAATGGATGAGATATGAAGATGATTGTCCATTACCTGATATTGTAAAAACTATTCCCCATGTTGCTTTCGAGGTTGATAATGTATATGAAGCAATAAAAGATAGAAAAATATTAATTGAACCAAATAGTCCTTCTGAAGGAAATATAGTCGCATTTATTGAAGAAAATGGAGCTCCTATCGAGCTTATACAAACTAAAAAATGAAATGGCAACGGCATCCAACACGATATATGCCTCCACTCCCTGTCGGTCGTTTCGCCCTTCAGGGACATTTTGCTTCCGCGAGTACGCTCCAGCAAAACGTCTCATATATCGAAACCGTTGTAGCCAATTTATTTATGCTTTACATAAGTTAATAAAGTTCTTATCTACTATAATTTTCTAAAAACTATAATTGAATACCCTATTATGATTACACGTAGAAAATTTTTGAGTGACATTTCTGTTCTATTGGTCGGGTCATTGAGCCTACCATCATTTTTTTCTTTCAGAAATGCGTCCAATACCTTAGGAGCGGTTCCTGGCAATCTAAAAATCCTAAGCAAATCGCTTGCTAAACATGTACCTTACAATTTTAATGGATTAAGCTATGAATTGGCCCAATTGATGGATCCAAAATTCTTCTCTGCATCTAATATAGAACTGGTCAATCTTTTCAAAATTCTGAGTCCAAAAGGCGTCTTAAGATTGGGTGGAAACAGCAGCGAATCCTGTTGGTTAAAAGTCGATCCCACTACCACTGTACCCAAACTTACCATACCTGAGATGGATGCTTCGGAACACTGGATGCCAAAGGAATTATTTATGATCCCACCGGAATCTATAAATTCGCTTGCTGAATTCATGGATGCCACCGGGTGGCAACTTATTTATGGTCTTAACCTTGGCCACAGTTCTCCTGAAAGGCTTTCCAAAGAAGCTCAATTCATCGCAGAACGTGTACATGACCATTTGTTCTTTTTCCAGATTGGTAATGAACCTGATTTCTATTCTGCATCTAACAATCGGACGCGCCCAACCGGTTGGGGCTTTAAAGACTATATTAAGGAATGGACCAAATGTGCCGATGCGATTTCCAGTCTTGTACCCAACGCTAAGTTCGGGGGTCCTGACGTAGGAGCTAGTTCAGACTGGATTACACAGTTTATCCCGGCTGCTTCCAAGAACTTGGGAGACCGATTGGTGGCTGTGACCGGGCATTATTATGCGTCTGGCCCTCCAGATAATCCCAAGGTTACCATAGAAAATCTGCTGAAAACTAATCCGGAAATTAGTCAAAAGGCAAAAGAAATTTCAGATTTGGCCTTTAGCAACAACATATATTATCGTATGACAGAAGGCAATTCGTGTTATCGGGGAGGAAAACCGGGTATGAGTGATACATTGGCATCTGCACTTTGGGGAGGTGATTATATGCTCACCCTGGCAGCAGCCGGATGCGCTGGTGTGAACCTCCATGGCGGAAGCCGAAACATTCTGAGGGCGGCTTTAGGCAATCACCTGCCTGGTGAATTGGTCGCAAATAAAAACAGTGATAACAAAGGTGGTTATTACACTCCGATTGCCGGTGAAGTCGAGTATGGATTCAAAGCTCGCCCACTTTTTTATGGCATGTTGCTGGCCAATCAGTTTGCCGGTACTGAGATGAAAGACGTCTCTCTAGCTGTCAGCAACATCAATGTCACTGCCTACGCTGGTAAAGTGAAAAACCAATGGCGTATAGCCATCTTCAATAAGGACTTATCAAAAGATTTGGACTTAACTGTTGAATCGCCAGTACCCAGCAAAAGGGTGAATGTTTGGCGACTTGAAGGACCAAAAATCGATGCAACCGAGAATGTTTCATTGGCAAATGCTGTAGTTGGAACTGATCTATCGTGGGTACCTGGCACTGAAGAAAAATACAATGTAAAAAACAATCAATTTCACTTGACTGTTCCCAAAAGTAGTGCAGCACTACTTTTCTTAAAATAAAAACGGAATGGTTTTCATAAAGAAATAAAAATATCAGCTCCTCTAATTATAAGGATGTAAAGGCGTTTCAAAAAATGAACAACTGGCTATTTACTTATTCCCTCGATCTTCAAAGGATATGAAAGATTTGATCGTTTCTCCTGAATTATCAGAAAGGCATGTAGAGTAGAACAGAGTTTTTCGCGCTATATTTAATGGATTATTTTGGACATTTTTCGCTTCAAATCATAGCCATCTTTATCCCTTTCAAAATCATTTTCTCTCAAAAGAAGGTATACTGCCTATATTAAATTCTGGAAAGTTTGGTGAACAATATGTTTTTAATTTGGCTAAAGATTATTTAAAAAATAAAAGTATTAGTTAATACCACATAACCTTAGGTTAAAGTTGGCTGCTTCTTACGCATTCGGCTTTTTAGAGAATTTAGAATTAGATAATCCAACCTACGCTAAAGCTTCGGTTGGTAAACCGCATAAAGTATCTTGTTCAGCTGAAGTGCTCTAATAAGTTTCTTGCAAACTGTGCTTTGCGTAAACGGAAATCCGCCTACATAGGATTTCAGCGGACAGGTTTAAGCGCAGTTTGCTTAATCTTTAGCAGAAGTAATAAATATAAGTTTCTTGTTCAAACCTTTGTTTTTCAAACTTCGGTTGGTAAATTGGCTTCACTACACGGAATGTTTCGTGAAATGTATCTGCAACTTAATTGCGGTTCGTTATGTGCGATAAAAACAAAGAGGGAATTATTATGAATAAATTAACTAACTACCTGTTTTTATTCATCATACTAATATTTCTCACTTCGTGTAAAAACAAATCAACGATTACTGAACCAGAAACTCCTCAAATTGAATTAGATGAAAGTGAAAAAGAAATTGTTAATGAATTAGACAATTATATTACTCCATTAAATGGCACTTCTCCTTCTCTTGATAACTCCGATTTATCTGTCTTTGATAAGTTTTCTGATGCAAAGATAATAGGTTTGGGGGAAGCTACTCATGGTACAAAAGAATTTTTCGAAATGAAACATAGGATTTTTAAATACTTTGCCGAAAACTATGGCTTTAAGATTTTTGGATTCGAAGCAGATATGGGCGAATGTATTTATATCGATAGATTTATAACCAAGGGAATCGGAACAATTGATGAGGCAATGAATAAAATGCACTTTTGGACTTGGAAAACAATGGAGGTTAAAGATTTGATACTTTGGATGAAAAATTATAATGTTGGAAAGTCTCCTCAAAATCAGATTCATTTGTTGGGAATAGATTGTCAGTATACTAATTATAATAAAGGATTAATTGAAGATTACCTAAAAAACTATGAAAATAGTTATCCGAACTATATTGATTCAATATTAGAAAAAATTAGTAGTTTAACTTATCAAGATGGGGAAGCAATTAATACCACTGAGAAATTAAAACTTAAAAATAATTGCGATTCAGTATATACGTATTTTGAAAATAATAAAAATAGTTTAATCTCAAAATCTGGAGAGTTTGAATATGATATTATTGTAAGATTATTAGAAGAAAGCAAGCAATTTTTAGATGTAATCACAGAAACATTATATAATTATAGAGATTATTATATGGCAAAAAATGCTATTCGGTTAACAAATCTTTTAGGTGGCGAAACAAAAGTTATTTTATGGGCACATAACTTACATGTAGCTAGAGATCTAAATTTTTCAACTGGTTCTCTCGGTTATGTAATTTCACTAATATTAGGTATAAATTACAAAGTTATAGGATTTTCATTTGACCAGGGAGAATTTCAAGCAATTAATTATGATCAAAAAACAAATCAATATACAGGACTTATAATACATGATATAGAACGATTACCTTTAAGGGAATCTACCAATTATATTTTTCAAGCTGCTAATCCAAAAGATTTTATCTTATTATTTTCCAATGTACCAAATACAACTCCACTATATAATTGGTTAAACAGTTATAGACTGTTTATGTCAATTGGGTCAGTATATAGCATAGATTTTTATAATTCTTATTATTATAACGCAAATTTATTATTATTCTTTGACGCGATTATTCATATTCAGAAAACTAATAGTGCGATAGCTTACCAATAGTGTAGAATTAAAAAGGCACCTAGCAAGCAATTTAAGTTGACAGTCCTTCGGCAAGCTCAGGATAAACTATTTTACGCATTCGGCTTTTTAGAGATTTTTGAGCTAGATGATCCAACTACGCTAATGCTTCGGTTGGTAAACTGGGTTTCAATACACGGAACGTTTCGTGAAGTGTAGCTGCGGCTTAATTGCAGATCGTTATGTTGTTGGCAGCGATCCAAAACAGTATTTCGAAATAAACAAAATGATTTCAATGGTATTTAAACACAAATAGAAACTTTTAATAAAAATTCAGACACAAATAATTTAATCATGAGAAACAATTCATTAATTCTTAGTATTATTCTTACAATTGTTATTGGACTAATAGGAATTAATTTATATGCCCAAACTAATACTGAAATAAACAATTCAGAATTATTTCAGGCTGTGAAAACCGGGGACCTTAATCAAGTTCAAACTCTCCTTGAAGCAGAACCGTCATTACTGGAATCAAAGGATAAAGGTGGCTACACTCCGCTTATTAAAGCATGTCAAACAATGAAATTAGATATCGTTGAATACCTTATAGCTAAAGGAGCCGATGTGAATGCAAAAGGAGGAGAACTGGGTATTACACCTTTGATGGCAATACGGAAAAGGAAGAATGAATCCGTTAGCCTAGTACAGTATCTCATCAAAATGGGCGCCAATGTAAATGCGAAATTACATTTACTAATTGGGGATTGGACCGTGTTGCATTTGGCTGTTAATGAAGGTAATGTAAGAGTTATTAAACTCTTGATTGAGAATGGGGCAAATATGAACGTCAAGAATATATTAGGTACACCTCTGCAAATGGCTATAATTGGTAAGAATTTTAAAATAGCAAAATTGCTCATTGAAAGTGGTGCAAAACTACAGGAGTTCAGCTTTGGTAACACAGAGCTCCACCTGGCAGCTATAAAAGGTTGTGCTGAAATAGTGCCACTGTTGGTTAGGTATGATATTGATGTGGATATATTAAATGAATATAACCACACTCCGCTTTACTATGCATCCATGCATGGTCATCGTAAAACAGTTGAGGCTCTGATTGCCGCAGGAGCAGATAAAAACAACATTGTTGAAGAAAACTATGGTAAACCTACACAGCTAGACGAAAAACTTAAGAATGGAGAAGCTTATCTATGGAGTTTGGAGAATGATGGATACGCTGTAAAAACAAAAAACCACTTACTTGTTTTTAGTCCCCTGGAGATTTACGCTGATTCAGAGGCAAGTCTTGCGAATGGTTATATTAATCCGGAGGAATTGAGAGGGCAAAACACGACTGTTTTAATCAGTGACCTTCCTGATTTTATTGCAAGTGAACTGCTAAAAGCAATGCCTAACGCCGATTTTATTCATAATATTAAACATCTGTCTATTAATGAAAACAATGTTGATATTTCATCTAACTATTTAGCCGCAAACAATATTTAACACGCGATGGTATATTCGTGTATGCCATTGAGGCGATGACAGCTAACCCAATGGGTGGCGGCAAAGGTCTGGGGTATATTGTCGAAACAGATGGCCTGAAGATATTTTATGCTGGACGTCATGCATGTAAAAATGATTCTTCAAAAATGGTCAGATACCAAAAAGGAATTGATTATCTTAAACCATACGGACCAATTGATATTGTAATACTTCCAATAAACGGTCGGCATATTAGTCTTGATTATGAACCTTATCTTTACCTAATAGATAAATTATCACCGAAAGCCATATATTTAATGAGTGATGAACTTGTGAACGAAGAACCCAAGAAATGTGTTAAAATCTTACAGCCAAAAGGCATACCAGTGAAATATCCAGAGGGCGGTATAGCATATGGTGAGCGATTTCACTATAAAAAGAATTAATGTGTACAGATTATTCGATAAATAATAAAATAGAACTAAAAAGGGTAACTGCCAACAAATAGCAAAAGATTTAAATAAACAATATAACATCTTTAATAAGTAAAAAGTCAATAGGCAAAGGAGTGTAAATAATTTTGTGTAAATGGTTAAACAATAACTTTGAGGATAAGTGCTGCGGAGCGTTGCGGAGCAGCACTTATCCTCTGCGCCCGAAAGCGATTTACCCAATAGCGGTATTGCTTTTGGGAAAATAAATAATATGTTTAACCTATATCCAAAAGGAGTTTACACATATGGAACTAACCGATGAAATGATCGAGCAATTAAAAGCCGATCTTGCCAAAGCCAAAAACTATGATGATTTAATGGGTAAGGATGGAGCTATTAAAAAGCTCATGGCCAAAACCCTGGAACAAATGCTTGAAAGCGAACTAACCGAACATCTTGGGTACGAGAAGTATTCACCTGCCGGTAGAAACAGTGGAAATACCCGGAATGGTAAAACCCATAAAACTCTGAAAAATGATAATGGTCAAATAGAAATAACTGTCCCGCGGGATCGTAATGGAGATTTTGACCCTGTCATTGTCAAGAAATATGAAAGAACCATTGGTCCTATTGAGGATAAAATAATCTCCATGTATGCAAAAGGGATGACTACCAGGGATATACAATCACATATACAAGAACTTTATGGCTTAGATGTCTCAGCTACACTGGTATCGAACATTACGGATAAAATAGTCCATATTGCAACAGAATGGCAGAATAGACCACTTGAAGGAATTTATCCTATAGTTTTCTTTGATGCCATCCATTACAAGGTTAGAGATGACAGCAAGAAAGTCACTTCAAAAGCAGCCTATACCTGCCTTGGAGTTGAACTCAGCGGCAGAAAAGATCTGCTTGGCCTCTGGGTAGGAGAAGCAGAAGGAGCTAATTTCTGGCTGAGTGTATTGACTGAACTGAGAAATCGAGGAGTAAAGGATATACTTATTGCTGCCATTGATGGTCTAAAGGGTTTTCCTGAAGCAATTAACACAGTTTTTCCTAAAACCGAGATACAGCTTTGTGTAATACATCAAATCCGTAATACTCTTAGATACATTGCCTCGAAGGATCAAAAAGAATTTATGAAACAGCTTAAGCCGGTTTATACTGCTGCTACTGAAGAAGCTGCTTTAGAAAACCTTACCCAGCTTGAAGACAGATGGTCAAATAAATATTCACTGGCTTTAAAATCATGGAGACAAAACTGGGATAATCTTGCTACTTTTTTCAAATATCCCCAGGAGATAAGAACCGTTATTTATACAACCAATGCAGTAGAATCAGTTCATCGTCAATTTAGAAAAGTTACTAAAGCACGCTCACTTTTTCCGAATGACGACGCTTTGAAGAAAATGCTTTATTTAGCTTACAGAGATTTATCAAAAAAATGGACCATGCCGATAAGAAATTGGGCAATTGTTCTTTCTAACTTGCCTACCAAAGGTAGGTTTCTATTATTTTTGAGGAAAGACTGGAGCCTTTCCTCTAATGAAAAAATCATTTACACAAATTATTTTACAGACTCATAAGCAATAAAAAACTTCACCCCCAATTCTCCCTCCCCATCTTCCTAATCTTCTCCTCCATTTCTTTCTTCAGCACTTCTACTTCTTTTAAAATCTCCTCTTGAGTTATTAACCCTTTTCTTTCAAAGATCTTTATTAAGGCCTGTACCTCCAGCATATTTGAAAATAGAATTTCTTCTTTTATAACCAACGGTTTATCTTTCCACATACAATCTCCCTAGTTTGATTTTTCTCGCTTTAATTCCCGGTTTATCTTCCGAAGGTTTTTTATTATAGAATTCTTTTGCAGTAAAATAGATATTATCGAGAGTTTTCAATGACAGACTATCGCAGTTTTGCTATGTGTATTCTAAAATGAGCTCTCCTGTGTTGGAGCAAATGTTGTAACCGGTTTCGGTTTCGGTTATGTCTATATGACCTTCTGGAAGCTTGGTGTTCTTTATTTTAGGATCGGATTTACAGCCAATGAATAGTAAAAAAATTTAAGATAGATAAATAATATCTTTCATTTCACCCCCCCCCCATAATAAATAGGACATGTTTGTTTGAGAATAGGAGGGAGCAGGAGCTCCCTAAATTTATACTTCTTCGATAGAAGATTTAGCATTTCTCATAACAGAATCTCGCCCTTTTCTTAACGTATCTCTGGTTTTATACATCTGACTACTACCTATTACTGTCTTATTTCCAGATACAAGATTGAAATAAACTTTACCATTCTTAGCTTTGTTAACAATAAAATGGTCTTTATTAGATGCGTTCTTTTTTACCGAAGTTATCCCATTTTTGCAAGCAGCTTTTGTGTTGTAACCTTCACTTGAAAGTATCGGCTGTAAGTTTCCTGCTAATAGACGAAATCTGAATTTACCTGATTTGTCTTTGTAGATTTGATATTTACCTTGTGCCATCAGCTCTCCTATTATATTTGATTTAATTTGAATGATTTTAAAGTTAAGTATTGTTGTTAAAAAATAAAAATTAATTTTTCTTTTCTGATTTTTAATAATCGATTTTCAATTTCTTCAATAGGAAAAAATTTTAATTAAAAGTTTGTTTTTATAATTTTACATTGATATTCGTAAATAATCTTTTACTGGGGAAGGAGAATAAAATGGCAAAGTTAACCCAAGAGATGAAAGAAATGGTAGCAACACAGCAATGTTTTATTGCTACCGTCAATGCTGACGGTACACCCAATGTTGCACCCAAACGCTCTACCAGGGTATTATCTGATGAATCACTTATTTACACTGAGGGAACCGGTGGAGCCACATATTCAAATATTAAAAGAGGTTCAAAGGTAGCTGTCGCGGTCGTCAATCGTGAAATCGTAGATGGATATAGATTTATAGGAGAAGCGGCATTAATGGAAAGCGGAGATCTATATGATGCAGCAGCCGTAAACTCTGCTAAATTGGGAAGACCTAAGCCTTTTGCAGTTGGAGTAATTAATATTTTAGAAATACAATCTCTTAAACCAGGTCCTACTGCAGGTAAAAGAATAGATTAGCTTGGTACTGAGATTATTATAGATTTTGTATTATACCCATTTATTGTGACCTTTTTATACTCTATCTTAAATACGACTCTTAAACATTTAAATAAAACAGTTCTTATCGATCAACGCATAACTGAACGAAAATAACCTCCCCCAATTCTCCCTCCCCATCTTCCTAATCTTCTCCTCCATCTCTTTTTTTACCACTTCCACTTCCTCTAAAATCTCATCCTGAGTTACCAATCCTTTTCTCTCCAAATTTTAATTAACGCTTGTACTTCCAGCATAGTAGATAATGCTAAATCTTCCCACGAGACGAACAGCTAATCCTTCGGCACAATACCCCTCAAGTTTAATTTTTCTCGCTTTGATTTTGGGTTTACCCTCCGGAAATTTTTCGTTATAAAATTCTTTGGATGTAAAATAAATATCATCAAGAGTTTTCAAAGACAGACTGTCACAGTTCTGTTTTGTATATTCTAAGATGAGTTCACCTTTGTTTGAGTATTTATTAAAACCGGTTTAGGTTTTGGTCATGCCGATTAGGCCTTCGGGCAATTTGTTGCTTTGGATTGTTATTTCGTTTTTGCTGCTGGAAAGAAACAGAATGCTAATTAGAACTAATAAAAAATATTTCATAACCATTCCCAATGAAGCTGGTACAATATATGAATAAAAACAAATAATTAATTTGTATCACAAATAAAGAAATAAAAGATACAATTGTTTGTAAATTTTTTGATATAATTTTATCATTGCATTAATGACAAGATAGACTATTGTGAGCATGATTTGATTACGATGATAACGTAAGTGCCCGCTCAGAAGGCGGGCATTTTTATTTAGGTTTAAAGAATATATTAGCTAAATGAATAAGAGCAGATTGTTTAACTAAATATTATTTAATGCTTCTTCTCTAGAATTAAAAATCTCAACAATTTTATTTAAGCCTGTATGTTTTATAATAGTAGAAACCGGTGTGGTTAAATTGATAAGTCTCAGCTTTCCATTAAGCTGTTTTATTTTTTTTAAGTTTATTACCAAAGCACCAAGAAATGTAGAATCTATAAATTCTACTTCATCCATTTCAATTATAAATTTTTTTATATCATTTTTTACCATATCAAATAGAAGCTTATTAAATGAACCAGCTTGTTTAAGTGTAGCTCTGGAGAGATTAATCCTGATAATAGCTATATTTTTATAATATTTCAGCGTAAAATCTGAAAAATTCATAAAATTATATTAGTGGATTTAATTATTACTGTTAAAGATTTAATTCAGATAAGTTATTTATAAAAAATATTGTGCATATTCAATATCTCCGGCCAAATAAGTAATATTAGATTTGCGGGGAGATTTACATATTGAACCTGAATAGATATTAATCAGGTCAACGATTGCGGAGATCTTAGATGAAGAAGGGGAGAAATAAATTAAATGTTCATTACCTGCAATAGACTCCATCATGACTATATTCTTTAAATAATTTGTCTTATTAACTGATTCAAGAATATCACAAAACAATTTTAATATCTTATGCAATTCTCCATGTCTTACTTCATCTCTGGAAAGTGATATATTATACCATTTCATATAGTTTATCTGTAACGAATTATTAGAAAAATATACTAAATATATATCTAAAAGTTAATCTTAAACTTCTAGATATAATTAAAGTTTTTATTTTGATAAAATAGTATGCTAATATAAATGATAACGGAGATAACCATAGCAAATTCCATTTATTAATATTAAATATTAGAGATGAAATTAAAACCAGGTATAGAATAACTAGACCAAGTTTTTCATGCTCCTTTTCAAAAATAGTTTGGAGCGAGAATGATGTTAAAATAGCTAAACCTGATATTCCAAAAAAAATATAATATTCAAAAAATGACATATAATAAAACCAATTTATTTTCGATAATATTATTATAAAAATTTTGTTTTTCCCTTGCTGTGAAGAATATCAGTATTGTGATATCCAAATAATTCAGATAAAATTTCAAACCCAAATAACATTTTAATTATATCTGTGATATAGATAATTCCACATAAATAATTGAGGAGGGAAAGTTTATAGTCAATTTATAAATTAGATTGAGATATACGATGATGGATATAAGTAAGAATAAATGCCCACTTCGAGCAGGCATTTATGATTTTTTATTAGGACTTAAAGAATTTATTAGCTAGATAGAGAAGATCAGACTGCTCGAATGGTTTGGTTAAAATTTCACAATTTGAGATTGTACCTGTAATTTTCCTTAATTTTGATTTTAATGAACCGGAGATAATAATAATTGGTGTATTGTCCAATTTTCGAATTTCAGTAATAGCATCCAATCCTGAAACTTTACCCTTTAAGAGCAAATCAGCAATAATTAGATCAGGTTTTTTCAACCGGTATTGATTTATTAAATCTTCACCGCTAGAAACATTTGAGGAAATAATGAAGCCTTTGTTCTTAAGCAACATTTTGAGATCAAGGGAAACAATAGCTTCGTCTTCAGCAATTAAAATCTTCTTTTCGGACATAAAAAAAATAACCTAATTGAGTTAGAAAAGGATAGAACCCCCAAAAATAATCAATATAATAATATCAAATTGGGGGGAGATAAACAATAAATATCAGAAACATATCTGTCCAAAATAAACAAAAAGAATCCCTCAAATAAAGGAGGTAAATTTGTATTGACAAAAAAATAAATTAACCAAACTATATCGAGGGACTCATGTTAAATGTAACTCTTTTTAGTCAGATATTAAATTATTTAGATAGGAATCAATTTGCAAAAGCAGTAAATAAATATCAGAGTGATAAACATAGTAAAGGAATAAATAGCTGGACACATTTAGTAGCAATGATATTTTGTCATCTATCAAAGTCGCAATCAATAAGAGAGATAACAAACGGTTTGATGTCTATAACAGGAAATCTAAATCATTTAGGGATACAAGGGAGAACCCCAAAGAAATCCTCTTTGTCATATATAAATGCCAATAGAGATTGGCAGATGTTTCGGGAATATTATTTTAAGTTATATGAGGGATTACAGAATCAAGGGCATTTTAAGAGAAAAAAGTTTAAGAAGATAACCAGGAAAATATATTTACTAGATAGTACAACAATAAGTGTATGTCTGAAGGTATTCGATTGGGCAAAATACAGGCATGAAAAAGGAGCGATAAAACTTCATACAATGCTTGATTATGATGGATGTTTACCTAAGTATATCTATATGAGTGAAGGTAAACAATCTGATGTAAAACATGCCCAATATATGCTTATGCCCCGTAAATCAGTAATAGTGTGCGATAGAGGATATCTGGATTTCAATATGCTGAATGAATGGATGGAAGAAGAAATCATATTTGTGATGATGTTAAAGAAATCGATAAAATATGAGCAAGTAAAAGAATTGCCTTTACCGGAAGGAAAAGATGAACATGTATTAAAAGATGAAATAATAAGACTTACTGAAGAAGGCACAAAAGAAGAATACCCGGAAAATCTGAGACGAGTTGTAATCTATGATGCAGAAAAAGACCGGATAATAGAAGTAATAACCAATAATTTTTCTTGGACAGCATCTACAATAGCAGAGCTATACAAACAAAGATGGATGATAGAGATTTTCTTCAAAGAGCTGAAACAGCACTTAAAAATCAAATCATTTATAGGTACTACCCAGAATGCAATGTGGATATAGATTTGGACAGCATTTATAAGTTTAATGTTATTAAGATATTTGAAGGAGATAGCCAAATATGGCTGGAGTTTATCAAATTTAATAGCTTTTTTAAGGATGAACTTGTTTGTAAAGATATTATTGACCGAATGGCTGAATAATCCTTTCAAGCCACCAGATGATTTTTCGATGAGAAATAGACAGATGGATTTATTTTTAGGAAAGGATTGATAATCAAATAGTAATAAATCTGTCCAATACTCGGTATCATAAAAACATTTTTACTATTTACGATTTATTTTGGACAGCACTGATCAGAAAATATTATAAAATGAAATAGTGGATTTTTTGTAAAATATTATTTATGTGGTAACACAATACAAGCACCATTTGGGATTGTTCCTGAAAGGACGCCCCAAGTGGTGCGATGATAAATTGACAAGTCAATGAAAGAATGAACATGAAATGCTTAACTGATGTCTTAAACGTAGAGTTTTAAGCTACACAATATAAGCGGAATCCTTCTTTTCCTCAGGATAAATTCCGGCGAGCGAAGAATGAGCCGCCGGAATGGAGCGATGATGAACTGACAATGTAAAGCCCGCCAAATTAACAATAGTCAATTTTAGAGATAATTAATTTGGCGGGTAAAATGAACTGATGTTCTTGTTTATGTAAGTGGGTTTGTCTTTCCCAATCAAAGGAATTTTGAAGAACAAAAGTTTCGTACCCAACTAAGGGGATTAATCCATTTTTCATACTTTTGATTGATGTTTTATTTTCATAAATATTTTAATCTTATTAATAATTATAATTACAATGTTTGGTTTTGAATTTTCTAATCTCGCAAGCTTAGAACATTGATACGCTGTTACGATAATTGATACGGTGTTAAGCTAATTGATATGTTGTTAAGGTTAAGATATATTGTGAGAAAGGGGATTTGCCCGCACCAAATGCGGGCATTTTTTTTGTATTTAGTAAGATGAAAATATTAAAAATGATCAGTACAGTTTGTTGATCTTCTCAATCGTCATCGGCGCGCACCCCTCATAATGATTATTAACATTTAAATACACAACTCTATTCATCATGTACTATAATTTTCCTCATGTAAATCTGGCTGACAATGTCAAGCCCGCCAAATTAAACAATAATTGATTTTTAAGGTTAGATAATTTGGCGGGTAAAATGAACTGATGTTCTTGTTTTTGTTAAGTGGGATTATCATTAAATTCTGCAGGTTTATAGCCTATCATTAATCTTAGAGCTCATATTATTCCTTTAATATACATTCCGGGAATCAGAATATCCCCAAAATAAAATTGCTATCCGGAAATATTTTTTTTCAAATCTTGTAAGAAATCGGGCAGTTTTTAATACTATTATATTAAATTAGATCAAAATTGTTAAAAGATATGCCTGAAAGCGAACGAAAACAAATATTTTACGAATGGCTTAAAAAATATAAAGGACTGCTATTTAAAGTTATTCGTGCTTATGCTTTTAACTTACATGATCAGGAAGATTTATTCCAGGAAATAACAATACAGATATGGAATTCAATACCTAATTTTCGTGGAGACTCTGCGGCTTCAACCTGGGTTTATCGTGTTTCGTTATATTGTGCCATTTCCTGGTCAAAAAAGGAGAAGAAACATACAACGGGCAAGCAGCCGCTCGACGGTATCAGCCATATGCTGACAGAAATTCCGGCCTTTAAAGACAATCGTGTAGATTGGCTTTACAAACAAATAGGAAAATTAAATGAAATAGACAGGTCACTTACCCTCCTTTTGCTGGATGGCTTTAGTTATAAAGAGATGGCAAGTATACTTGGGATTTCCGAAAGTAATGTAGGTGTAAAAATTAACCGTATTAAAAAAGATCTAATACAAAAGTCACAGGAGGATTTTAAAAATGGAGTTTGAAGATATGAAAAAAATATGGGATGAACAGAACAACGAAAACATTTACGCAATAAATGAATCTGAATTGCACCGACGGGTTATTAAAAATAAAATAAAAGTAAAACGTATGATAAATAGATTTGAGTGGACTTTCCTGTTTACGGTGATCGGAATAGGTTTATTTGCACTTATTTATGGAATTCTGGATCATAAATTATTTCATTTTCTTGATGCTTTCATCTTTTTTTTAGCCGGAGGCTATTTTTATAAAAGCCGTTTGGATAGAATTAAATCTGAAGGTCAATCGAATCTCTCATTATTAGGCGACCTGGAACAGGCAATAAGGAGCATTGAATATCATAGTAAACGACATAAAAATTTTATAATATGGTGCATTTTCCCTCTGGTTTGCGTAACCTTAATACAACTTGCCTCCACCTATAACAACAAACCATGGTGGTTGTGGATTGTTGCTTTTGGTTGGTTTGTCTTGGCTGACTGGCTTATAAAAAAAGAATTGCGATGTAGAATTTTACCTAAAAAAGAAGACTTAATACATTTGCGCAGCTTGCTTTTAGAAAGCGATTAAAAGATATGTGTAAGACAATTTTACCTGAAGAATTAAAATTTGAAACAAACATTTGTATAAATATTGTAACAGAAATCAAGATTAAGCGTAGTAGCCATCGGTGCATCCCCCATAATGATTATTAACATTTCTATAGATATCCACAGCTTGATTATTATGTACTATAATTTCCCTTACGTAAATCTGGCTGACAATGTAAAGCCCGCCAAATTAACAATAGTCAATTTTAGAGATAATTAATTTGGCGGGTAAAATGAACTGATGTTCTTGTTTATACTAAGTGGCAATTTTATTTTTAACTTATTCTATCGTAAATACGACTACCTATTATAAGATATTATTTCAGTATAATGATAACTTTTTCATCCGCCTATATTTCAATTGCCAAACTTTAGATATTCAATAAAATTGGCCTTCAATATAAACTTTAATGATAATTAATCGATTATAAGTTAGAAAGCAAGGCGATTCTGATGGTTTAAAAGGGGAGAAAAATGTATCCCCATTTACTATAAGTTGTTACGAATATGAATGTATTCTATAAAATGTATTGGTTCAGCGTAAAATGGAATTTTGTGTTATTTAAATAAGGTGAAAAATCAGGAAGCATTTCTCACCTCAATTCTGTCGTTCTTAGCTTGTTTAAGCTTAATTTTTCTTTCTTGTAAGCGTTCATCAACTCTGTTAAGAAGAAAATCTTCAGGGGTTAAATAAAATAAAGAACTATGAAGTCGTTTAGTATTATAGAAATCAATAAAGTTCCGAATCTGTTTTTTAGCATCATCCAGATCAATAAAGGAAGATCTGGTTAAACATTCCTGGTTAATAGTGCCATGAAACTTCTCAATCTTGCCATTACTCTGAGGATAGCAAATAGAAGTCTTAACATGAGTAAGGCCTGCAAATCTTAAATATTCAGAAAAGTCCTTAGAGATAAATTGGGTTCCATTGTCAGAAATTATTCTGGGCTTACCACCGGGAAATTTTTCTAAAGCTTTCTGTAAAGTAAACTGAACATCATATTCCTGCATGTTCAGTCGAAGTTCATGATTAACTATAAACCGAGAATAACCATCAATAATATCAATTAGAAATAAAAATGTTCCTTTGAAATTAACATACTTAATATCAATATGCCAATGCTGATGTGGTTTTTCAGGCTGCTCAAAACCATAGTGTTTAGATTTAGATTTTACTTTGCTCCAGCGATTGAGCATGCCATTACTTTTAAGAACCCTGTAGACAGTGCTGGGAGAGACAGCCACAATATTTTCATCAAGCATCATATAGGTAAGCCTGCGGTAACCTTCTCCGATATGAGATTTAGCATAATTGACAATAGCTTCCTTTTCCCAGTCAAGAATCCAGCTATTTCTAGGAATAGCAGCATTATGATGATTAGGCTGACCAATCCGGTCATTCCACTGGTAATATTTGCTCTGAGTAATCCCAACCATCCGGATTAGTTTATTAACGGGAATATCTGTTAAAGGATGAATCATAGTTACAAACTCAATAATATTATCTCTGATATCAGGCTCGGTCCACTTAGCATTCAATCTTCTCCATTGAGATTTTTTTTTATTTCAATATTTTCTTGCAGCAAGATTGAGATAGCTTCATTACGCTTTTTTAACTTATCCTCAAGCAGAGCAATTTTCTTTAGCTCGGCTGAAGATGGAGATGTCTTTTTCTTACCAGCTTTGTTGACAAGTAAACTGGCAGCTCCTTCAAAGAGCTGCTTCTTCCAACGGTGGATTAGATTTACATGTACATTGTATTTTTCTGCCAACTCACTGATAGGAATCTTATTGTCAAGAAGTTCCCTTAAAATAACAGCTTTCTGTTCCGCACTTAAATGTTTTCTTTGGCTCATGGAATTTCTCCTTGTAAATGTAACTTAAATTATTACTATGAAATTCCATTTCCAACTGAAGCTTTACAATAAATTTAACTTTTTACTTATTGGAAATATCAATGCAATTTAAGTTGACAGCATTTTACGCACTCGGCTTTTTAGAGATTTTTAAGGTAGATGATCCAACCTACGCTAAAGCTTCGGTTAGTAAACTGGGCTTCACTACACGTAAGATAGAAATCGTTATATGCTAAATAGATAGTTGGTATTTTATAAATAAAGATATATATTTTCTAATAAAAACAAAGAGATAATGGAAAAGCACTTACAAATAAGGTCAATAAAAGATACAAGTACTGATTTAGAATATTGGATAAGTTGTTCAATACAAGAAAGAATTGATGCAATAGAAATTCTAAGAAACCAATACATTCAATTACAAAGTAATAGATCAATCAAAGATGTTCAACCAAGACTTCAAAGAATTTATCGAGTTACTAAACAAAAACAAAATTGAATATCTCGTGGTAGGTGGATACGCAGTTGGAATTCATGGATATCCAAGATATACGGGAGATATAGATATCTGGATAAAAATATCAAATGAAATTGCAGACAAAATGGTTTCGGTTCTCGATGAATTTGGATTTGGGGAATATGAATTAAAAAGAGAAGATTTTTTAAATTCAATTAATGTAATACAATTAGGTTACCCACCACTTAGAATTGATATAATCATGTCTATAGATGGAGTAAATTTTGAAGAAAGTTATTCCAAAAGAGTAGAAAAAGTAATTGATGGAATGCCGATAAACTTTATAGGATTCGAAGAACTTATCAAAAACAAAAGAGCTTCTGGAAGAGATAAAGACATTATTGATCTTAAAAATCTAACTTAAATTCATATCAAAATCCTTAACAAAAAACATAAATAATAAAAAGCATATAACAAAGCAATTAAAGTTGACAGCACTTTACGCACTTAGCTTTTTTGAGATTTTAAAATTAGGTACTCCGCTTGAAGTATCTTGTTCAACTAAAGTGCTCTAATAAATTTCTTATAAACTGTGCTTGCAGGAGATACTGATATTCATCAGGACAGGATTAAGCACAGTTTGCTTAATCTTCGGCAGTAAAAATAAAAATAAGTTTCTTGTTCTGTGCTGCCGCTTCAATGTGGTCGTTAGCCGGTAAACAAAAACTTATATTTGAAATTTAGTTGCTAGTATCATAAATTAGTACTGTGAATAAATTAAATTCAAAACAAAAGAAGATTTTAGATGATATTTTTAAGGAACCGATTAAATCAGATGTCCTTTGGAAAGACATTGAAAAAGTTTTAGTTGCATTAGGTGCAGAGATTAGCCAAGGAAACGGTTCGAGAATTAGAATATATTTGAATGGAGTAAGAGCAGTATTTCACAGACCACATCCAAGAAAACAAACAGATAAAGGTGCTCTAAAATCAATGAGAAGATTTTTAATAGAAGCAGGAGTAAAAAATGTTAAAATATAAAGGTTATAGTGGCGATGTTGAATATGATGATGAAGCAAAGATATTTCACGGTGAAGTATTAGACACGAAAGATGTAATTACTTTTCAGGGTAAAAGTGTTACTGAAATTGAAAAATCATTCAGAGAATCAATAGATGATTATCTTGAGTTTTGCAAAGAAAGAGGAGAGGAACCGGATAAACCATTCTCAGGAAAATTCGTATTAAGAATACCATCGGATTTACATCATAAAATATACCTTAATGCAAGAAGGAAGGGGAAGAGTATAAATAAATGGATTATAGAGCTATTAAAAGAGGCCAGCTAATATGTGCTTTTAAGCTTACAGCGTTGTAAGCACTTGGTATTTTATAGATATTTAAATTAGCTAATACGCAAAAAGTTTCTTGCCTGCCAATTTTGGCAGGTAAATTCAATGAAGTCAAAAATATTAATTATCTTACAAACTGTGCTTATAAGAGATCCTGATATTCATCAGGACAGGATTAAGCACAGTTTGCTTAATCCTCGGTATTAGTAATAAATGTTGCGCTGATTTTTTAGCAGCATATGACTTTGAAATTAAGACAGGTCGAATCGATCAAGATTCATTATCTTATTCCAGGCCGCGACGAAATCCTCAATAAACTTCTCTTTAGAGTCCTCGCATGCATAAACTTCTGCCAAAGCTCGAAGCTCTGAGTTCGAACCAAAGATTAGATCGACACGGGTGCCTGTCCACTTGAGTTCACCGGTTTTACGATCACGACCTTCAAACAATTCTTCAGATTCCTCAGTTGCCTTCCATTCCGTACCCAAATCGAGCAAATTGACAAAAAAATCGTTTGTAAGTGTCTCGGGATTGTTGGTTAAGACGCCGTGTTGAGATTGATCAAAGTTTGTGTTAAGAACACGCATACCGCCAAGAAGAACCGTCATCTCAGGTGGAGTGAGAGTCAAAAGTTGTGCCCGATCAACCAGCATTTCTTCTGCCGAAATAGTGTATTTTGTCTTCAGGTAGTTGCGAAATCCATCTGCATTCGGTTCGAGAACGGCAAATGATTCAACATCGGTTTGCTCTTGAGATGTATCAGCGCGTCCCGGTATAAAGGGTATTTTTACATCATAATTGGCATTCTTAGCTGCCTTCTCAATGCCTGTACATCCTCCAAGTACGATCAAATCAGCGAGTGAAACCTTCTTGCCATCGGACTGAGAATTATTGAACTCTTTTTGTATACTCTCAAAAGTATTCAGTACTTTAGATAGCTGAGACGGATTATTTACTTTCCAATCCTTTTGTGGTGCAAGACGAATACGTGCACCATTTGCACCACCTCGTTTATCCGAACCACGGAACGTTGAAGCTGATGCCCATGCGGTTGAAACAAGCTGAGATACAGACAGCCCTGAAGATAGTATTTTGCTCTTAAGTGTAGCAATATCCTTATTGTCAATTAGTGTATGTGTAACTGCGGGAATAGGATCCTGCCATATAAGGTCTTCTTCAGGAACTTCAGGACCAAGATAACGGGCACGAGGTCCCATATCACGATGCGTTAGTTTAAACCAGGCTCTGGCGAACGCATCCGCGAATTCATCCGGATTTTCATAAAAGTGTCTTGAGATTTTCTCATAAGCCGGATCGAACCTCAAAGAAAGGTCTGTAGTGAGCATAGTTGGTGCATGGCTTTTTGATTGATCATGTGCATCCGGAATTGTACCCACACCTGCACCATCTTTGGCTACCCACTGATAAGCACCTGCTGGGCTTTTGGTTAACTCCCATTCATAGCCGAACAGAATCTCAAAGAAATTGTTGCTCCATTTTGTTGGAGTTGATGTCCAGGTAACCTCAGGTCCACCGCCAATTGTGTCACCGCCGCTGCCTGATCCAAAACTGCTTTTCCAGCCCAGACCCTGTTCCTCAATGCCTGCTGCAGCAGGTTCAGGACCAACATACTTATTTGGATCAGCAGCACCATGGGTTTTGCCGAATGTGTGTCCGCCTGCAATAAGTGCGACAGTTTCGTAGTCATTCATAGCCATACGTCTAAAAGTTTCACGAATATCTTTTGCCGCTGCCACCGGATCAGGATTTCCATTGGGTCCTTCAGGATTAACATATATTAAACCCATCTGGACTGCTGCCAGAGGATTCTCAAGCTCCCGGTCTCCGGTATAGCGTTTGTCTGCAAGCCATTCACCTTCGGAACCCCAGTAGATGTCTTCCAGAGGCTCCCAAATATCTTCGCGTCCACCGCCGAAGCCGAAAGTTTTAAAACCCATTGACTCGAGAGCGCAATTACCAGCTAAAATTATCAGGTCAGCCCATGAAATCTTTTTGCCGTATTTTTGTTTGACTGGCCAAATTAATCTTCGTGCTTTATCAAGGTTCACATTGTCAGGCCAGCTGTTGAGCGGTTCAAAACGCTGAGCACCAGTACCGCCGCCGCCGCGGCCGTCTGTAATTCGGTATGTACCTGCACTGTGCCATGCCATACGAATAAAGAACGGACCATAGTGCCCGAAGTCCGCCGGCCACCAATCCTTAGAATCAGTCATCAGGTCGTAGAGATCTTTTTTCACTGCATTTAAATCAAGCTTTTTAAATTCTTCAGCGTAGTTGAAATCCTGATCCATCGGATTAGACTTTGAAGTATGCTGGCGAAGGATGTTCAAATTCAATTTATTTGGCCACCAATCACGGTTGGATGTTCCACCACCGGCGTGTCCTACAACCGGGCATTTACTTTCCTTATTAACACTATATACTTTTTTCTCAGAATTTTTATCTTTTCCCATTTTTAATACCCTTTTTGTTATTTAAGATCATTTAAATTTTTGTTTATATAAATGTATTATTTATTTTATAATCAATCAAATTGATGTTTTCTATAATCATATAAATAAAATCTATAATATGAATTTACAGCAGTTAGAATACTTAATAGCAGCTGATTCCCACCGTCATTTCGTAAAAGCGGCAGAAGCGTGCTGCGTATCACAGCCCACCTTAAGTATGATGATCCAAAAACTTGAAGTCGAATTAGGAATAAAAATATTCGACAGGAGTAAGCAGCCGGTAATTCCAACTGAAGCAGGTAAAGAAATTATTCAGCAAGCAAAAATAATTTTAAAAGAAGCAGGCGTTTTAAAAGAAATAGCTCGTTCATTAAAAGGAGAATTAAAGGGAGAACTGAGAATCGGAATTATTCCTACTGTAGCTCCATTCCTTTTACCGATATTTTTAAAACAATTTCTGAAGAAATACCAGGAAGTAAAAGTAAAAATCTGGGAGTTTACCACCGAGTACATAATTGAAAAACTTGAGAAAAATATCCTTGACGTTGGAATTCTTGCAACACCTCTTAATAATTCTTCAATATTGGAACAGCCGTTGTACAAAGAAGAATTTTTTGTTTACGCTTCAAAAAATGAAACTGTATTGAACAAAAAATATCTGCTGGCAGAAGATATTAACATTAATCACTTGTGGCTTTTGGAGGAAGGGCATTGTCTCCGTTCTCAAATTGTTAACCTTTGTGAACTGAAAAAGAAAGAGGCTAACAGCAATCTTGAATATGAGGCCGGCAGTATTGATTCGTTAATCAAAATGGTGGAGCAATATGAAGGAATAACAATTCTGCCCGAATTAGCTGTCAGGCATTTAAGTGCAATACAAAAAAATAATATCAGGGAATTCAGACCCCCAGTACCTGTTCGTGAAATCAGTCTTGTTACGTACCGACATTTTGTAAAGACAAGAATGCTTGAAACTTTAAAACAGGAAATCATTGTTAATGTTGTTAAATATTTATCACAGAAGAAAAATCAAAAGGTGATTGAGATATAATCAAAACTCTCCAGGTTGTATACAACCACTTTTCTTTAAAAAAAACATGTTATTTATCAATTTTACGATTTCATAAATTAAGTGTTAAAACACTTATTCTAGGATACATATAAATTTATAAGTAATGATTATAATCAATTACTGTCCTGTTTTAATTGTTCAAAATTTCTTCTAAGTCCTTTTGAAAACATAGTGGGAGGTAAATTATGGGGTACACTTATTCAATATCATCCAAATATAATTTATGTTATGTTAAAATATCAGGGGCAGCCGACGGGAAGGAAGTATTGAGCTTAAAGAAAAACATCTTCTCGGATCCTAAATGGACATATGGAATGAACCAAATTAACGATTATCTGAAGATCAACAAATTAATCTTAGAGAAAGATGATATTAATTTGATAATCGATCTTGAGGAAGAACAGGAAAAGAAAACTAAAGATAATAAAAGGAAACTGGCTATAGTATCAAACAATAAATTTTATGATGCAATATTTAAATATTACGAATTGTGTGCTAAAAAGCTTCCCTATAAAACTAAATTATTTAATACGATCGAAGAGGCATTAAAATGGATTGGACTAGAATCCTATCCATACAGTTTAATTCATCATAGATAAACAACTAAATAAAAAACCCCAGAAAAAATCTGAGGTTTAATGCAAAAATAATAAAACAAACTCAGATATTTATTTTGACCAGGGGGGTACAATATGGTTTGTTCTTGCATAAGCAATCGATTGTCCCAGGTGTTCATGCGCGTGAGTAGCAGCCAGCATCAATAGTTGTTTCTTACTAAACTTACCAAATGGAAGCTCAACAATTGTATCGTAATCAGTATCGCCGTAGCCGGAAAGAAATTTCTGCGCAGCATCAGAAGATTGTTTTAAAAAGTTTATAATATCCTTTTTATCAGTCATGTTTTTCTCTGCATCTTTATCAAAATCCTGCGGCATTTTTGCGCCCAGGAATGAGAGAAAGAAGTAGTTACTCATTGCTATATGGACATAAACCTCACCAACGGATCTTACCCCTTCTTCCGGCCGCCAGCTATAATCTTCAGACGGCATTGCATCCGCAAGTGCAATAATTTTTTTAAATGATCCGTGCAAATCATTTGCTACTAATTTAGCAATGAGCGACGGAGAAGTGCCGGCTGATTCGTCCATATCCTGAGCAGATATATTATCAATCATTAATCCGCAAAGTAGCATGATAGAAACTATAATAGAAAATCTTTTCATAAGACCTCCAAATATTTAAAAAATATAAAGTAAAGTATTAGTAATAATGAATTGTGGTTAAAACATTGATAAAAAAGAAGTTAGAGTCAAGAAATATTTTTATTTTGAATATAAAAATGATAAAATGTATTACAGGACACAATCAAAACTGAGTACATAATAACTGAGAAATGTAAAAAAAAGTTTGTAAAACAAATTAAAAGTAAATAAAGATATAAGCATCTCAGGACGACATTTTTTTTATAAAAATAAATCGTTTGTTTATAATAAGAAATATTATTTGCTTATTAGTTATTTTTTTTAAAAAGGCTTATTCTTTTAACACCTGCTTACTTAGTTTACATTAATAGTAGTGGATAATGTGCTGTAATTATTTTTCGTATTAAAATGCTATTAGATTATATCAAAAAGCTCGGTCAGTTTTATTTGGTTTAATAAATTCACAATCTGGTCGTTAACACCCTGTAAATTGAACTTAATATTTTTTTTCGAACAGGTTGTATAAGCATGGACCAGAAGACCAATTCCCCAGCTTGACATGAATTCTACTTTAGACAAATCAACTGAAATATTCTTACTCCCTTTATCAACAGATTCCTGAACGAGGTTATGAAATGTTTCGGCTTCAGTACCAATTAATTTATTTTCGTCTATAAAAATTACCGAATTATCCTTATTATGTTCAGCATGAATACCCATAAAAATCTCCTGTTAAATATTATTGGTACAAAGATAATGGATATTTTCTTTTCGCAAAAGTCCAAAGAGATTGAAATTAGGTTATTTGTATAAAATATAATTTAACATTGTTCACTTTCGTAAAGTATGAATTATTTCTGATTATCAGGAGGTAAAATAATTCAAAAATTTTCGATGTTAAACAGTAAAAAGAAAAATAATTATTATTGCAGTAGAAAATGCTACTATAATCGGTGGATATTTTAAATAATTTATGAAAAAAAAGATTTGCAACTGAAAGAGTGTAAATAAAACTGTTAAACAATCAATTACCAATTCCGGATTTTATTTTTTATCTTTCAAATCATTTTTAGAAGAAATTAATAAAACAAAAAATGGAATTAAAAATATTAGAAAAGGTGGCTGAAGATCTGCGTAATATTTTTATTAAAACTGCTGTTGAAAAATATGAAGATGCTTCAATTGCTGGTTTATGTGCAGAAGGAGCATGGGAAGCGGCAATTGATGCTGTTAAAAATTTAAATCTAAATGAAATCTTAAATGAAATGAAAGACAATTTATAATTAAAAAAATAAAGGAAAATTATGCCGAAAGATAAAATTGAAGTTGGAATAATTATGGGGAGTGACTCAGATCTGCTGATAATGAAAGAAGCTGCAGATGTTCTGGATGAATTTGATATAGGGTATGAAATAAAAATAGCTTCGGCACATCGTACACCGAGGTTTACCGGAGAATACAGTTCAACCGCTCATGAAAGGGGATTGAAAACTATTATTGCCGGTGCCGGCGGAGCTGCTCATTTGCCCGGTGTTGTTGCTGCTTATTCACCTTTGCCTATTATCGGCGTTCCCGTTAAATCAAAAGCTTTGGACGGACTCGATTCCTTGCTTTCTATGGTTCAAATGCCGAGCGGAGTTCCGGTAGCAACTGTAGCAATCAACGCTGCTAAAAATGCTGCTCTATTGGCTGTACAAATTTTAGGCGTTGCCGATCCTACAATTCAAAAAAAGATGATAGCTTATAAGAAAAAAATGGAGGAAGCTTCATTAAAGAAGAATGAGAAGATTAAGCTGCCTTAATTCTGTATGCATGTAAGATGGAAGACGTGTCCGGCGATCTCTAATCATTATTTACTTGCTTAACAGAACCTAAATAATGGTCTAACCATGTAAGTGTTTCTTTGATTCGTTCAGTTCTTGGCACTCCATGTCCTGAATCATAACGACGTATAGCTTTTTGATCAGCCGGTGTTCCAAGCCATTCAAAAAAAGGTTTTTGTGAGGTTTCCAAAGGGAGAAAAAAATCATACCGGCCGTTTAGCATGAGTACCGGAATATTTACTCTGGGAAGATAATTAAAAGGGTCTGCTTCGGGTAAAACCGGCTCAAAAGCCAAACCTGCACCTCTCAATATTGTTACCTTAATCCTTTTTTCGACAGCCAGCATTGATATTTACCCTATAAAAAGCACGATTAATTAAGCAACTAATTTTAATTTTAAATTCCTCTCAAATTCTTCTGGTGTTAAATAACCAATTGAAGAATGAGATCTCTGCCTGTTATAAAATATTTCTATGTAATCAAAAATTTTCATCTTTGCTTCATCTCTTGTCTGAAAATTCTCAAAACTAACTAACTCTGTCTTTAACGTATGAAAAAAACTTTCCATTACTGCATTATCATAACAATTTCCTTTATGGCTCATGCTTTGAATCATTTTATGTCCCTGAAGATATTTCCTTACTTTTTCTGATGTATACTGACTGCCTCTATCTGAATGAAATATTATACCTGAATTTTTACCTCGGTTTGTTATCGCCTGATTTAGAGATGTTATAACCAAAGAACTGCTCAGTGTTATATCAATATGCCATCCAACTATCATTCGGGAACATAAGTCAAGAATACAGCACAAGTATAACCATCCTTCTTTGGTCCATATGTAGGTTATATCTGATACCCATATCTTGTTCAGTACCGTTGAACTGAAATCCTGGCCAAGTATATTTTCTGCTACAGGATAAACATGATTAGAATCTGTGGTTCTCTTGTATTTACGCTTTGTTTTAGCACTTATTCCATTTATTCGCATTATTCTTACTATTCGCTTCCTGTTGTACCTTAATCCCAATTTTCTCAGCTCCTGGTATATCTTTGGACTTCCATATAAGCCTCTGGACAAGTGGTGAATCCTTCGTATTGTCTCCAATAAAAATTGATTCTCCAGTTGCCTTTGGCTCATTTTTCGCCGTACATAATTATGATATCCGCTTCTTGATACTTCCAGCATTTTACACATCTTCCCAAGTCGATATTCTTTCCTATTTTCCATTATGAATTTATATTTCATTGCCGGATTTTTGAGAAGATGCCTACAGCTTTTTTTAATATGTTGCGCTCCTCTTTTACATCCTCTAGTTCTCGACGTAAGCGTCTTAATTCTTCATCTTCAGGCTTTAGTCGGCCATTTCCTGGAAAGGAATGCTCCGGGTCTTCTCTGTATTGTTTTATCCAACGGTATAATATGTTTTCATTTATCCCCAGCCCTTTGGCTACTTCTATGGCGCTTCTGCCTCTTTCTAGTACCAATTTCACCGCATCTCGCTTGAACTCAGAAGTATAGCGCCTTCTGCTTTTTCCTAGTTCCATAATATTCCTCCCATTATTACTTTATTAATATACTAGCTTAATTATTGGTACACTATAGGGGGAACATCAATATATTTCTTAAACAGTACTGAGGGATGGAGTGTAGGGGAATCCAGTACAGCTATAAAAACAACTGATGGGGGCTTAAGCTGGGAACAAGTAGACATCCCAATACAAGCCCAACTTCAAAGGGTATATTTTGCGGATGAAAACAATGGGTGGATTTTGGGTGGTGATCCTTTGGGAGCATTAGACGGGGCTATATTAAAAACTACTGACGGAGGGAAGAGCTGGAAAAATTACCAACCAAACCCACAGCAGGCTTACGCCTTTCTTGATATATCAATGGTTAATAAACAAGTCGGGTATATAGCAGGATTTGAAGGTATATTTAAAACAACAAACGGCGGTGACAATTGGGTAAATACAGGCGGAACAGGGTGGGCAACTTCGGTATTTTTTCTTGACACTTTAAACGGATGGGCTGCAGGTGTACAAAAAGTATTGAGGACTACTGACGGTGCAAAAACATGGAATTTAATAAAAGAGTTTCATTGGACTTTCACCAGAAGAATAAAGTTTATAAATGATAAAGTAGGCTGGGTTATAGGAGGTGGCATGTATGAGCAATATGGTACAATTAGAAAGACAACCGATGGCGGAAATAACTGGGTATTGCAGGATTCAATTGGAGGCAGTGGTTATTACGATATGGAAATAATCGATTCGTTGAATGTTCTGGTTATTGGTGAAAATGGTCAAATGAGATACACGACCGATGGTGGTAATATGTGGTTATCATCTGTAACGAATAGTTCGGATAATAATTATGGAATATCTGTAATTAATAATAATGCATGGATTGTCGGAGGGAACCATAATGATCCTAAAATGTTAAAATCGAATCTAAGTTTTTATAGCTGGCAATCCCAAGTAAAAAATATTACTCAAAATAATCTATTAAGCATAGATTTTTCCAATGAAACTACAGGATGGGCTGCAGGTTCAAACGGAGAATTATTATATACTACAGACGGCGGAAATAGCTGGAATCAAAAAAAATTATTTGATATTGAATTTCAGAGTATTTCCACAACAGAAGATAATGCAATATTTATAGCGGGTTTTAATGGTGAATTCGTAAGTTCATTTGACGGAGGGAAAACCGGGGTGTAAAAAATATAAGTTTGGATGCAGGTAATCTACATAAGATAAAATTTTTTGATAAAAATATCGGATATTGGTTTAGTGAATGGGGACCTTTAATGAAGACATTCGATGGCGGAAATGTTTGGGATACAATATACGCTTATGCTAATGATTTCTTTTTCGCTGATTCGTTAAACGGATGGGTATATTATGAACCAGCTATTATTTGGAAAAAGAATAATACCGTAGAAGGGTATGGAAATCTACGAAGAACGACCGATGGAGGTTTGACCTGGAGAGAAGAAATTAACACTAACAGTATACATTCAATGTTTTTTATAAATAGTCAAGTTGGATGGTATACTGACTGGTATTCTATTTATAAAACAACAGATGGAGGTTTTAATTGGGATACAGTTAATAATTATACGCAATATGGTATTAATCAAATGTTTTTTGTTGATGAAAATGAAGGGTATTTCATAGGCAGTTCTATTTGGGAAAATAAGGGGATAGTAGTTTTGAAGACTACGGATGGAGGGAAAAAATTACTTCCTATTAAAGAATTTACTGCGCTGAATGAAATAGAATTAACGCAAAAAAATATTATTGGCGTAGGTTCTTACGGACAAATTTTAAAAGTAAACAGAACTATTACCGATATAAAAGATAAACCGAAATACGTTATTAGTGATTTTAAATTATTGCAGAATTTTCCTAATCCTTTTAATCCAAGTACAAAAATTAGATATTCAATTAAAAAAAGACAATTTGTATTGATTCAGGTTTATGATGTGTTGGGGAAAGAAGTCGTTACACTTGTTAATGATGAAAAAGCACCAGGAAGTTATGAAATTAATTTCAATGCTGCTGAGTTTAATCTTTCAAGCGGAGTCTACTTCTACAGAATTCAGGCCGGTTCATTTAACCAGGTTAGGAAAATGCTGCTGATTAAATAGTGAGGCTGTTTTCTTGTTAACAAGTTAAAATTTTAGACGATGACTCAATAAAAATGGCATTGACTATTTGCGCCAATGCCCCGCAAAAGGAAGGTGATTATAAGATTATTATTATAATCGAAAGTTTTGAGAAAATATTTATAGCAAAGATAACCTACACACTCTCAAAATAAAACGGAATCCTGCACTCTATAAAACCTGCACAGCCGTCAACATTGTTTCCGCTTAAATCAACCACATTGATATCTATGTTGTATGCTTCGATGCTGCGTTCCGATGACAGAATTCTATTTTGATATGAACCGATAAGATTGCAATACTGCTTATTAACCGGAGGAGTAAGTCCAATATTACTGAATACTGTTATATCATAAGCTCCGACATCAACATAAGTTGGAAGAAACCAAGTATTATCAACAATAAGGTTTGAAACAACTGATAATATTGTAGGTGAGTCTGTGTTCTGCTGCTGGATCCGAATGAAATGCTGAAGGTAAAAGCCGGACATATCAATAGTAGCTAAAAAATTATTCTCAAGAGATATCCATTTGGAATTAGAATAAAACTGAACGGATGGAAGCGAACCTGACCAATGTACTTCATACAGACCAGGATTCCCTGCTTCATAGTCCGAAGGCTGTCTAAAATAAAAAAGATAATCATTAGCAGATTGATTTAATGTAACCTTACCGATGCAATGAATTGACTGGTCTTTCCGGAGATTAAGTTTACCGTCATGGATACCGCCGAATACAATGAACATATCACCTTCAGCACCGTTAGCAAGTGCATCAACTAAAGAGGTGTAATCGCAGTTATCCGGGCCAACTGTGAATGTCCTGGAAGGTTTATTTAATTTATTTCTTTCCGATAGAAAATGTCGTCTCATGATATGTCCCTTAAAAAAACTTTAACAAGTTAGTTAGCTAAAAGAACCCTGATAAATTCGTCCGCACCTGCAGCTGAATCCATTGCTCTTCCATTGCATTCACCTGCAGCAAACGTAATTGCTTTGCCCGAAGCATCGCTTTGCACTTTAGCTTCTTGATTCACTGCACCGCCGGTACGAACCAGGGCAATTCCTAAAGACATAACCGGAGCCTGATTCCCGGTGTTTGTATTCGCATTCAAGACACCCAGAGCTTTCGCTCCGTTACCGCAAACATTTCCATCAAAACCGATGAAAAGATTTTTCTTATCGGATAAGTCCCCGACTGCAGTAATAGAAGTGATTAAAATCGGCTGTTCGGTTTTCATAAGATTTCCTTTCAGGAATAGTTAACAAATATTAATTTCCGCCAGAGACGGATATCAGAGCCAATAAATTGGTTAAAATGTTCCACTGTTCTTTTCTCTTGAAAGAAAAGAACCAAAAGTTCAAGGCTGCAAATAATTTCCCTGCCTGTTGGGCAGGTAAACTAAAATTATGCTTCACTTCACTAAAGAAAAATAACTCGCCCCGCCCTTATTATATAGCCAGTGAGGCGGGGCTCAGACAGAATTTTCCGCTTTTCGCTCCACTTCATAAAATTTTTTAACGCTATTCTTTTTAGGCACAAGAAATACAATAAATAAAAAAATGATTACAAGGTTTAAATATTCCGCCAGCCGGCGGGTAATGATCAATAAATAATTAAAGGAGTGCTATGATAGACATTAAAAATATTGTAACCAATATAGTTGCAATCATTGTAGGAATAGGAACTGTAATTCAGACAGCTCTTGGCAATGTACCCGAAGGTTCAAAGTGGTATATCTGGGTCGGTGCTGCAGCTGTAGCAATTATTTCCTACTTCACCGGGAAAGGATCTAATGGAAAGAAAATTATTCTTTAATCTCCTGCTTCTACCATTAGTCATGTGCTGCATCCAGATTTTAACCGGGTGCAGCACACCGGCTTTAATTGTTCACAGGACTGTTGTTAAACCTGCAGAGATAAAAGATACAATTAAAGCAGTAAAAGAATTACAGATTATTAAGACTGATGAATTAACCAGGTTCGAGGAATATTACCAGGGAGTGAAGCTAAAGCAAAATGGCAAAGATACTTCTGCAGTCATTAAATTTTTCCCTGATAAAAATGAGTTTACTTATAAAATTATTCCTGATACAATAATTAAATGGGATACAATTAAGATTGATGCCGATCCGATAATTATAAGAGGCGAAGAGGATTGGGAGAAGGGAATTTGGATTGCAGGAACGCTGCTGATAAACCTGGTTGTTTATTTTGTGGGGAAAGGGTTTAAGAAAAGGAAAAAATAAATTGTTGCTCTTTTCGTCTTAACCACCTTAAAAAGGGTACAGCAGACCAGAAGAAAAGAACATTCTATTTTCAATGAGGGAACAATTTCGAGAATATTTCTTTTTTCTTTTCTCTTGAAAGAAAAGAAACAAAAGTTCAAGACTGCAAAAGAAATGCCTGCCTGCATGGCAGGTAAACTAAAATTTTACTTCATTCCGCTACAGAAAAAGAACTCGTCCCGCCTATGCTTATTTAGATATGAGCGGGACTCGAACAGATTTTTCTGTTTAACGCTTCATTACATAAAATTTTTTAACGCATTTCTTTTGAGGTCGTTTAGGAAAGAAAAAGCGAAGGATGCTTTAAAATAGCGATTGGATGGTTTAAACTAAGTGTTACCTTAATTAGTCGACCATCCAATCTGGAAACTGATAAAATTAATTATCAACTTCTTGAGAGCAAATTTAACACTAGGAAATTCAGAGTCAATACTTGTTCAGAAAAAGTTTATCTGTATTAATTAAACTGTAACGTAAAACACAATTGAAAAATTATTTTAATCATTTTTGAATCAGTTTATGAAACAGCCTGAATTAAAAGATATCATAAAAGTACTCAAGAAGAAAAATTATAAAATCTTCGACAACGGAATCCCCTACAATCTTAACTTAGGTGGTATTAGGACCAGCGATATGAATCCCAATAAATTCAACGACTGGATTTACTGCTTCTACAAAGATGAATCGGGGGAACAGAAGTTTCACTGCTGGCCGGCAACAACAGATCCGGGACTTTATTATCTAAGATTTCCATTATATAATAAGGGGACAGCCATTCTTGCACCGGGTCAATATCTCGGCTGCTGGAGGTTAGGAATGCATAAAGGAAAGTATAAAGCTTTGGTCCAGACCGGGAAGGTGAAAATTTATAGAGATGCAAACAGGGATAATAAATATGATTATTTGGAATCCTCAGCTGAATGCGGTTTGTTCGGGATAAATATTCATAGGGCTTCGAAGTGGGGGATAGTGAATTATATAAATAAGTTTTCTGCGGGGTGCCAGGTGTTTAAGGCCCCGGGAGATTTTTGGGAGTTGGTTGAGGTGTGTGAGAAGACCTTGGGATATTTTACTAATCGGTTTAGTTATACTTTGGTTGAGGAAAAAGATTTCATAACCATAATTTAGGGGAAAGAGCTTTTCTAAGATTTAACGATTTTAATTGCCTTTCTCCCTTAATCAATTTACATTAGATTTGATCGTATATAGAGGTATGGGGAAAATTAGGGCAATTTCTCTTCATCCCAGCCATTCTGTTTATCCTCATTGGATTTTATAAGTAAAAATTAGATTAAGATTTGCATCATATTTTGTGTTTATGGGAGTTAAAGTGGCGAAGCTGTATTTAACAGTTTGTTTAATATTTAACATTATGTAATTAAAGCTTCTGGTGCGGAAAAACTGCACGCCGGGATCTGTGTGGGGGATGTTTGGTGACATGCATTCCTACCACGACGCCCAACAAAATTAATCAGAATAGAGAAAGTTTAAACTAGGAAGTAGAAAAATGGTACGATGAGTTTTTAGTAAAATTATTTTATTATGAATAAAAATAATAATTACTAAAGGTAAAAATATTATGGAAAAATTTGAATTTTTATTAGGCAAATGGGATATGGAGTATAATATTCCTAAAAGTTCATTTAGTGAAGCAACTACAGGAAATGGTTATGGAGAATTTAAAAGAGGGCTGGATGATAAATATGTATTTTTTGATTATTCAACGCTGATAGATAATAAAAAGGGCAAAGCACATGGAGTATTTGCTTGGGATGAGAAATTGAAGATATATAGATATTGGTGGTTTGAAAGTTTGGGAAATTTTTCAACAGCAACATGTAATTTTATTAATGATAAGACATTGTTTATGAACTGGCATGATACTTTATTAATACAAACGTTCAAAAAGATTAATAAAAACAAAATAATATTAAGGATGGAAAATCATAATCCTGAAGAGGATTATGAATTAATTTTAGAAGTAATATTTACTAAGAAGTAGTTATTTAATAAATTTAAAATAACTTCACAGTATCATGCTTGTTGAGCTAACGAGCAATTCAAGTTGACAGCATTTTACCCATTCGGCTTTTTTGAGATTTATGAATTAGATGATCCAACCTACGCTAAAGCTTCGGTTGGTAAACCGCATAAAGTATCTTGCCTGCCAATTTTGGCAGGTAAATTCAACGTAGTCAAATTAATTAATAGTCTTGCAAACTGTGCTTGTCGTTAAACGGAAATTTAAGCACAGTTTGCTTAATCATCGGCTGAGTAAATAAATATAAGTTTCTTGTTATGGGCTGCAACTTAATTGCGGTTCGTTATGTGCCTAAAGAAAGTAATTGATTAAGACATAATAATGGATTAAATTAAGGCCATTATTATGACAAATAAAGGTAAAATAAGATGAGAAATATAATTGTATCAAGTGATATTATTCCAGTTGGTCAATTTAAATCGAGTTTAGCTAAGTACCTCAAAGAAATTCAAGAAAAGAAAAACTCCTTAATTATTACTCAAAACGGAAAACCTGCTGGTGTATTAATATCTCCATCGGAATTCGATGAATTACGTCAAACAAAATTATTTATAGATTCAATTTCACGTGGATTATCAGATTCAGAGAAAGGTGAAAAGTACACAACATCTCAACTTAAAAAAGAATTGAAAAAAGCCCGGGAAAATAAAAGTTGATGAAACTGTATTGGACGAAAGAATCTTCAGTTCGACTTCAAGAAATTGAAGATTTTATTTCAAGAGATAATCCGGAAATTGCAATAGAATTTACGGATAAATTAATATCAATTGCAGAAACAATTCCTAATAATCCAGACAAGGGTAGAATAGTACCAGAACTCGCCATAGAACAAATCAGAGAAATATTATATAAAGGTTACAGGATAGTATATTATCGAAAGGAAACATCGATTGAAATATTAACTGTCTTTGAAGGTCACCAACTTTTAAAGAAAGAAGAAATCTTAAAAAATATATCAAAATAAAGGGGCACATAACATCTTTAATAAGTAAAAAGTCAATAGGCAATAGCAATCCGAACAAAAATAATTTGCAAAAAAACACGCAACCAGTAGAGAAATAGATAATCTATTTTAGAGCTTAAACAACAAGACTGCCAAAATATCGATGAGACTGCCTAAGGCAACCAAACATCTTTCGGGACTTTCTTCAAAATAACTTGAAGGTGTATTGAAAAAACAATACAATTCCAGATATATAATAGGCAGGCGCATTACTACCCAATCAATGCAAGCGATTTACGCTGGTAAGAGCGAATCAGTTAGGCGCCGGGGCTTGTAATGCGCGGCCATTGTAAAGACTTTCTATGAATAAGTTCTTGCCCTTTGAATTTGTTGTTAAAGTCAGATTTATATTTTAGGAGATAAAAGACGATCTGAGCAATTTCTTTAGCAATAATAGTTTTAGCAACGAATTTATTTTTTCTTCTAAGCAAGGAGCTATGATATTTACGAATAACAGGATAATACTGGATAGCCCGAATAGCAGCATCAGAGAAAGCAACTTTAAGATATTTATTTCCATCTTTAGAAGCACGCTGCTTAGATTTCCCGGCAGAATTACGTGCAGAAGGAGTAAGTCTAGAGTAAGAGAAGAAATTCTTAAGCTCAGGGAAGCGGTTAATATCATCAACTTCTAAAAGAATAGTGAAAGCATTCATAATACCGATGCCGGGAATCCAAAGGAGCCGCTGAATATCCTGGTTAGGAATAAGGAAAGGACGGAGCTGCTTTTCAATATCAATGATTTGTTCGTTGAGAAGAGTTTGAAGTTCATATAATTGATCATATTGAAATTTGGGAATACCATTCAGTTCAGTAGGAGACTGAAAGTTAAATTTAGCAAGAATCAGATGCATAGAATTGATAACAGAAGTATGCCGCTGTACAATTTTAAGTCTAGCTCTTAGGGCATCACGAAGGAAACGGTACTGGTTAGAGATTTTATGAGCGACAGGTATATAGTTCATTCTAAGTAGTTGAGCAAGTGTATGAGAATCAACTTTATCGGTTTTAACTTTGGCATAAGCAATAGCTTTAACATATTTAGCGTGAGCAAGTACTAGAGGGATGTTAATAGAATCAAGAAGATCATTTAACCAATACCAGGACATGGTAGATTCAACAGTGGCTAAGTGTTGTCCGGGAATTGAGTTGAAATACTGGATGAAGTTCTGAGGAGAGTTTTTAAAGTTTTCTTTTTTAAGGATATTACCGTCAGGTTCCACGGTTGTTAAGAAAGAAGTAAATTTATGAAGATCTATTCCAGTGTAATACATTTGATACCTCCTAAGTTAAAGTTGATTGGTAATGCTAAATTTAACTTTTTACTTATTGGAAATATCAATGCAATTTAAGTTGACAGCATTTTACGCATTCGGCTTTTTAGAGATTTTTGAAGTAGTTGATCCGCATAAAGTATCTTGCCTGCCAATTTTGGCAGGTAAATTCAACGTAGTCAAATTAATTAATAGTCTTGCAAACTGTGCTTATCGTAAACGGAAAATTAAGCACAGTTTGCCTAATCTTCGGCATTAGTAATAAAAGTAATTTTCTTGTTATGGGCTGCAACTTAATTGCGGTTCGTTAGGTTTATATAAAGATAAAAAATATAATGTGTCAAATTAAATGAATTTCAATTCAACCTTTGTATAAAATAATTATTATAACAATTATAAATATTTAAGGTTTTAAAATGGAATTTAACTTCACAAGTGTTATCGCTGGTTTATTAGGCACTATTCTAGGCTTTCTTTTAAAAGCTACATATGATTATTTTCATTATAGAGCCGAAAGATATGATAGATATTATTTTGCATTATTAAATAAAAGATTTGAAGTATATCAACAT